>NZ_BPQD01000011.1 GCF_022179065.1 Methylobacterium adhaesivum | reverse complement strand
GTTCGGCTCCTACTAGGACCTTCGGAACTTACCGGGTCCGATGGGATGATCTCGGACCCAATGTTCCGTTTTCGGAACCAAAGTTCGGTTTCATTCTAACCTAGAGTTTAACGAGGCCGCCTTGGAAACGAGGCGGCCTCGTTTACGTTTAAATGGTCCTCCTCGTTATTCCTCGGAGTCCCATCCCGTCGGCTCAGTGACCCGCGCCCAGGCACTCGCCGTGATCGGACAGGACCTCAATGACCCGGCACTCGCCGACGTGCCCGTGGCCGCATTCGCCGACCATCCGCGAAAGCTCGGTCCTCAAGGCGGTCAGGCGCTCAATCCGGGCGTCTACCTCGGAAAGATGCCGCCTCGCGATCACGTCGACCTCCGCGCAGGGAAGGTCCGGCCGGGCGGTGAGCGTGAGCAACTCGCGGATGGCGTCGACCTCGAAGCCGAGTTCGCGGGAGTGGCGAATGAAGTTCAGCCGCGCGACATCGGCCTGGCCGTAGCGGCGCTGCGCGCCGGCGGACCGGGGCGGCACCGGCATCAGCCCGACCTGCTCGTAGTAGCGGATCGTCGGCACCTTCACCCCCGTCCGCCGGGATAGCTCCCCGATTGCGATGTCCATGATTTTTCCGCTTGCACCTCTAGCCGCTAGAGGTTGTAGCGTCGCCTCCGACCGATGGGAAGGAGACGTGATGAGCGAGCATTGCTGCGGGACGACCAAGGCCGACGCCTGTTGCGCACCTTCAGGGCTCGCGCTCCCCGGCCCCCCCGTGCAGACGCCGACGCACGAACACGCCGGCGGCTCATGCTGCTCGGGCGGGGTGCCGGTCTTCGATGGCGTCGATCCGCGCTACAAGGCCGTCCTCTGGACTGTCATCGGCATCAACGGTGCGATGTTCGTGACCGAGATGGCGGCCGGCCAACTCGCCGGCTCCCAGGCCCTCAAGGCCGACGCCCTCGACTTCCTCGCCGACACCGTGACTTACGGCCTGAGCCTCGCGGTGATCGGCGCGTCCCTAGCCGTCCGCTCCAAGGCCGCCCTGTTCAAGGGGCTGTCCTTGTTCCTGATGGCGCTCTGGGTGTTCGGCAGCACCGTCTACGAGACGATGGTCCTCGGCGTGCCCAGTGCAGAGGTCATGGGCGTGATCGGCGTGATGGCGCTGGCCGCGAACCTCGGATCGGTCTTCCTCCTCCGGCGCTACAAGGACGGTGACGCCAACGTGCGCTCGGTCTGGCTGTGCTCGCGCAATGACGCCATCGGCAACGTCGTCGTGATGGTCGCCGCGCTCGGGGTCTGGGGCTCCTCCAGTGCATGGCCCGACCTCGCGGTGGCGGCGGTCATGGCCGGGATCTTCCTGACCTCCTCCGTCCAGATCCTTCGGCAGGCTTGGGCCGAGCATCGGGAAGGCACCGTCGCAACGCATCCCGCACCGGCCGAATGAGGCCTGCGCCAATCGGTCGAGGCCCGGCGGACCGGACCCCGGCCCTCGTTTTGCCGTATCCCCTCCGGGAGGATAGGATGCGCGGATGGAACACGCCTCGCACCCGGACATCGTCAAGCGCCTGAAGCGCGCCCACGGCCATCTGGCCGGCGTCATCGCCATGATCGAGGAGGGTCGGCCCTGCGTGGACCTCGCCCAGCAACTCCATGCGGTCGAAAGCGCGATCACCAACGCCAAGCGCGTCCTGATCCAGGACCACATGGAGCACTGCCTCGGCCATGGGATGGAGAACGGCGCCAAGGGTGCGACCGAGGCCCTGGCCGAGTTCAAGGCCATGGCGAAGTACCTGTGAGCCCCCGATGCTGAGCGTTCTCTCGAACCGTACCTACCGTCACCTGTTCGCCGCTCAGGTCATCGCCCTGATCGGCACGGGCCTGCTCACGGTCGCCCTCGGGCTTCTGGCATTCCGGATCGCGGGTGATCGCGCCGGTACCGTCCTCGGGACGGCGCTGGCCATCAAGATGGTGGCCTACGTCCTCGTCGCCCCGGTGGCCCAGGCCTTCACCGCCCGGCTGCCCCGACGCGCCTTCCTGGTGGCCACGGACCTCGCTCGGGCCGCCATCGCCCTGGCGTTGCCCTTCGTTGACCAGACCTGGCAGGTCTACGTCCTGATCTTCATCCTGCAGTCGGCCTCGGCGGCATTCACGCCGACCTTCCAGGCGACCATCCCCGACATCCTGCCGGACGAGCGCGACTACACCCGCGCCCTGTCGCTCTCGCGGTTCGCCTATGACCTGGAGAACCTCCTCAGCCCGACCCTGGCCGCCCTTCTCCTCACGGTGGTGCCCTACAATGCCCTGTTCGGCGGCACCGTCGTCGGCTTCCTGTTCTCGGCGGCCTTGGTGGTGTCCGTGACACTGCCGATCGCCACCCGGACCGACAGGGAGGGCGGCATCTACGACCGGACCACGCGCGGCCTCAGGATCTACCTGTCGACGCCGCGCCTTCGGGGCCTGCTCGCCCTGAACCTCGCGGTCGCCGCGGCCGGGGCCATGGTCATCGTCAACACCGTGGTGATCGTGCAGGGCCTTTTGGACCGACCACAGACGGACGTGGCGCTGGCCCTCGGCATGTTCGGCGGAGGGTCGATGATCGCCGCCCTGACGCTGCCCCGTGTGCTCGACCGGCTGTCCGACCGGGCCGTGATGATCCCGGCGGCGGCCCTGTTGGGCGGGGTCCTTCTGAGCGTTGCCGCCATGACATGCGGAGGCACCATCGGCTGGCCGCTGCTCCTCGAAACCTGGTTGGTGCTCGGCATCGCCTACTCTGCCGTCCAGACCCCCACGGGCAGACTCCTTCGCAGGTCGGCGACCCCGGGGGACCGTCCGGCCGTGTTCGCGGCGCAGTTCGCCCTGTCCCATGCCGCCTGGCTCATTACCTACCCGTTGGCCGGCTGGCTCGGCGCCTCCCTCGGGATGCCCGCCACGTTGACCATCCTCGGGGGCCTGACGCTGGCAGGCGTCGCCGCGGCGGCTTGGCTATGGCCGGCGTCCGATCCCGACGTGATCGAGCATTCCCATGCCGACCTCGATCCCGGGCATGCGCACATGCACGGAGACCTGCAGCACGCCCACGCCTTCGTCATCGACGACCTTCACCATCGATGGCCGGCCCGGGTGGGGTGAGCTTCCCGGCTTGACATCGTGGACGCGAACCCGGCGTATGACCCTATCGGGATGCGATCTCCCGACGAGGCCTCGGCCGAAGCATCGCGTCCAATCTGCATCGTTTGCAAGGACGCGCCGTGGCCTCACCCAACACCATCTCCCAAGAGAAGCTCGCCCGTCTGATCGGCACCTCCGCGTGCCCGATCCTGATCGACGTGAGACCCATGTCCGACATTCGGTCCGACCCACGCCTGGTCCCGGGGTCGCGCCCCCGCCCGTGGGAAGCGGTCGCCGAATGGGGCGGCGCTCTTCGCGGACGAACCGTGATCGCGATCTGCGGCGACGGGCGACAGCATAGCCATGGCGTCGCCGCCTGGCTCAGGGCCATGGGCGTGTCCGCCGAAGCGCTGGAAGGCGGGACATCGGATTGGGCCGCCGCCGAGCGGCCGATGATCCCCATCGACAGGCTGAGGAACCGCGACCCGCAGGGCCGGACGGTCTGGGTGACCCGCTCGCGGCCCAAGGTCGACCGCATTGCCTGCCCCTGGCTCATCCGCCGCTTCGTCGACCCGGATGCGGTCTTCCTCTTCGTGCCGCCCTCCGAGGTCATGGAAGTCGCCAAGCGCTTCGACGGCGAGGCCTTCGACATCGACGATGCCGGGGTGTTTTGGAGCCACCGCGGCGAACTCTGTACCTTCGACGTCATGGTGCAGGAACTGGGCCTGGCGACCGACCAGCTCTTGCGCCTCGCGACGCTGGTCCGAGGTGCAGACACCGGCCGTCCCGACCTCGCTCCCGAGGCGGCCGGGCTCCTCGCCGCCTCCCTTGGCCTCTCACGGATCCATGCGGACGATCTGGAGCAGCTCGACGCCGGGATGGTGCTGTACGACGCCTTCTATCGTTGGTGCCGGGACGCTTCGGAGGAAACCCACAACTGGCCGACCAATAGGCCCAAGGGAAGGTCCTGACATGGCCGGCGCAACGCTCACCCGGTCCGCCGTCTCCCCTGCGCCAACCGCCGCCCCGGTCCCCGTGACCCTGCGCGAGGCCATTCCGGTCTGGGCGCGGATCGCGTCGCTCTCGTTCGGGGGACCGGCGGGCCAGATCGCGGTGATGCACCGCATCCTCGTCGACGAGCGACGCTGGATCTCCGAGAACCGCTTCCTGCACGCCCTGAACTTCTGCACCCTCCTGCCGGGTCCTGAGGCGCAGCAACTCGCGACCTACGTCGGCTGGCTCATGCACGGCACCCGCGGCGGCATCGTCGCCGGCGGCCTTTTCGTACTCCCGGGCGTGATCGCGATCATGGCCCTGAGCTGGATCTACGCGCTCTACGGCAACGTCGGGGTCGTCGCCGGCCTGTTCTTCGGGCTCAAGGCGGCGGTGCTGGCCATCGTCGCCCAGGCCGTCCTGCGGATCGGGCGGAGGGCGTTGAAGAGCCAAGCCATGATCGCACTGGCGGCTGCGTCCTTCGTGGCGATTTTCCTGCTCGACGTGCCCTTCCCGGTCATCGTCCTGACCGCCGGGGCCATAGGCTATGTCGGCGGCAAGGCGGGCCTGCCCCAGTTTCGGGTCGGTGGCGGGCACGGCGCCTCGGGCAAGGTCGACACCGGTCCCTACCTGCTCGGTGACGATGAGCTTTTGCGCGAACACGCGACCCTCGGCCAGACGCTCAGCGTCCTTGCCGTCTGGGCGGCGCTCTGGCTGGTACCGGTGGCCCTCGTCCTCGCCCTCGTCGGCCCCGCGAGCGTCTACGGTCTGATCGCCGTGTTCTTCTCGAAGATGGCTATGGTGACGTTCGGCGGCGCCTATGCGGTGCTGGCCTATGTCGCGCAGCAGGCAGTTGAGCACTACGGCTGGCTCCGGCCCGGCGAGATGCTGGACGGCCTCGGCCTGGCCGAGACGACCCCCGGGCCGCTGATCATGGTGACTCAGTTCGTAGGCTTCATGGCGGCCTTCCGTAATCCTGGGGGCCTGCCTCCGCTGCTGGCCGGGACGCTCGGGGGCCTGCTCACCACCTGGGTGACGTTCGCGCCCTGCTTCCTCTGGATCTTCGTCGGGGCGCCGTACGTCGAGCGCCTGCGCGGCAACCGGCCGCTCGCCGGGGCGCTCTCGGCCATCACCGCGGCGGTGGTCGGCGTGATCCTGAACCTCGCGGTCTGGTTCGCGCTCCACACTATCTTCGCAGAGGTCCGCCCGGTGTCGGTCGGCCCGCTCCGGCTCGACCTGCCCGTCCTCTCCAGCCTCGACCCGTGGGCGCTGCTGCAGGCGGTGGCGGCGTTGATCGCGGTCTTCCGGTTCAGGGCGGGGGTCGTACCGACGCTGATCGCCTGCTCCGCCGCAGGCGTCCTCCTCCACCTCACGGGAATCGTCGCATGACCAAATTTTTCGGTCTTGCGCTGGCGGTGCTTGCGGTCGCCGGTGGGTGGCAGGTCCTCGCGGTCGCACAGACCCTCGACCTTTCGGATGCCGCTATGGGCTCGATCCCCGCCGGCTTCTCCGCCATGCAGACCGGCCCCGGCGATCCGGGTCGTTGGGAGGTCATCCCGGATGTGGAAGCCGCTGGTGGTCGTGCGGTCGTGCAATCGAGCGTGGACCCGACGGACGGACGCTTCCCGCTCCTGATCCGGATGGCGACCGCGCCCGCGGACGTCTCGGCCCGAACCCGGTTCAAGGCGATCTCGGGTAAGGTCGACCAGGCCGGCGGCCTCGCGGTCCGGCTCCTCGACACGAACAACTACTATCTGGTCCGTGCCAACGCCCTTGAGGGCAACGTCCGTCTCTACAAGGTCATCGCAGGACGGCGCGAGCAAATCGCCGGTGCCGACATGCCGGTGACGGCCGGGATCTGGCACGAGCTCGGCCTGAGCGTCCGGGGCCACCGGCTCATCGCGACGTTCGACGGGCACGAGCTCTTCTCGGTGAACGACGGCGCGATCACCACCCCCGGCAAGGTCGCGTTCTGGACCAAGGCCGACAGCGTCACCCGCTTCGACGGTCTCGACGTCCGGTCCCTGGAATGACGCGACCCGGCGTACCGGCCGTCCCCCCCAAGAAACCCATCTCGGAGCGACCTGCGATGAATACCGACCTGGACCGACGTCACCTGTTCCTGGCCGGCGCGGGCCTCGCCGCCATCGGCCTGGGTGCCGGACCTGCATCCGCGGTGGACGGGCCCGCACAACCGGCGCTCAAGCTGCCGCCCTATACGGCAAAACCCCTGCCGCTGGACCCGCAGAAGATCGCCGGGATGAGCGAGCGCATCATGATCAGCCACTACGAAAACAACTATCTCGGGGCGGTCAAGCGGCTCAACTCCATCGCCGATCAGCTCGCGACGATGGACTACGAGAAGACGCCCGGGTTCGTGGTCAACGGGCTCAAGCGCGAGGAGCTGATCGCGACGAACTCGATGATCCTGCACGAGCTGTTCTTCTCCAACCTCGGCGACCAGAGCAAGCCGGGTCCCGACCTGGAGGCGGCGATGATCCGCGACTTCGGCGGCGTCGAGCGGTGGCGGTCGCAGTTCACCGCCATGGGCCGCGCCGAAGGGGGCGGGTCGGGCTGGGTGCTGCTGACCTACAGCCCGAGGGACAAGCGACTGGTGAATGCCTGGGCGGCCGATCACACCACGACGCTGGCCGGTGGCACGCCCATCCTGGCAATGGACATGTACGAGCACGCCTACCAGATGGACTTCGGGGCGAAGGCCGCGAACTACGTCGACGTCTTCATGAAGGTCATCCGTTGGGAGACGGCCGACCGGCTCTACGGCGATCTCACTCGTGCCTGATCGAGGGCGGCTCGGTTTCGGGGCTGCCTCGGCCCGGCAGGTCGGCGACGGGCGATCCCGCCATCCTCGCGAGGATCTCCCCCAGGGTGACCGGCCGCCAATCCCAGCAATCGACGCCGACGTCGAGGCTCGTTCGGGTCGGCGGAATGCTGCCATGGGAATGGCCGTAGACGTGAAGGTCGCCGTGCCAGGCGTGGGGCCACGTCACGTGCGCGTAGTGGCTCAGCCAGAGTGCCTGCGGCTGGGGCATTCCCGGGTCCTGGACGAACACGCGCTTCACGTCGACGATGGGCCCCGCCCAGGTCAGGCGCTCCGCCAGTTCATCGTGGTTGCCACGGCAGAGGTAGATGCGACCGTTGAGGCGAGCCTGGACGGATGCGGCGTATTCCAGGTCGCACTTGTAGGCGAAATCCCCCAGGTGCCAGACGATATCATCCGGTCGGACGGCCTTGTTCCAGGCGGCGATCAGGGCCTCGTCATGAGCCTCGATGGTCTCGAACGGACGCGGTCGAGGCATGCGAGGGCTGAGTATGCTCTTATGCCCGAAATGGGTGTCGGCCGTAACAAGGGTTCTTGGCATTTCAGCCTCCGTAATGACGGAGGCCTTCTCGCGGTACGCGGCGCTCCGGGGTCAGGGGTGAGGGTGGGAGTCCCTGGCTTTCATCGGTCGCGCGCTCCTGGTGACGGTGGTGATCGCATCGACCCGCCCCGTCCGGCAACGGGCGGGCGCACGGGATCCACCGTAACGCCAACGCTTGGGCCGGTCCCGCATACGGTGACGGGTACCTTGCCGACGGCCCCGATGGAAAAATGGTCAAGGATTCCTTAATTCAAGGGAAGCGGACAAGGGGGAGCGCATCCCGCATTCCGTGTTCCTGCGGGTCGCATTCCATGCACCTCGACAGGGGTTCCCAGACCCTCCGGGCCAACCTGGTCCGCCCGAAACAAATGCGCTCCGTCGAGCGGCACTCCCATTCAGGTGATTGCCGACGGTTCCGCGTCCAAGGTGTGTGTCCGCGCAACGGTTCTGAGGACAACGGCGTTCTGGCTTCCGACCCGCGCCATCCTGGGTCCTAGGAGCACATCATGCTGGTTCGCCTTGGGTTTGGTCTCCTTCTCGCCACTGCCGCAACCAATGCCGCCATGGCCGCGCCGATGTCCGACGAGGACAAGGCCGTACTGCAGCAGCAGTGCGCCGGCGACTTCACAACCTTCTGCGCGGGTCTGCCGCCCGAGGACGGCCCCGAGACCCAGGCTTGTTTCCAGAAGAACATGTCAAAGCTGTCGCCGGGCTGCCAGAATGCCATTCAGGCCTACAAGAAGAAGGGCTGATCCCCAGGGGGCGACCCGCTGCGCGCGCCAGTCATTCCGTGGCGCGTCAAGGCCCTGAAGGGGGCTCCTTCCTCAAGCCCAAGCCGAACCTTCGCGCCGCCCGGACCGTAACCGGTTCGAGTCGCGAGGCTCCTGAAACCCGAAGGAAAAGACCATGTTTCGCAGATCGACGCTTATCCTGTTCTCCGCCCTGACGCTCACCGGGGGCATCCTCGGGACGTCGACGGCCGCCATGGCCGATCCGCCCTGGGCTCGCGGCGGCCGTGGCTTCGAACGGGGCGGTCCCCCGTCCTGGGCCCCCGCCCACGGGTATCGTCGCCATCGCGAG
Source organism: Methylobacterium adhaesivum (assembly GCF_022179065.1). Taxonomy (GTDB): domain Bacteria; phylum Pseudomonadota; class Alphaproteobacteria; order Rhizobiales; family Beijerinckiaceae; genus Methylobacterium; species Methylobacterium adhaesivum. Next base: position 74,841 of record NZ_BPQD01000011.1, on the reverse strand, counting down.
TTCGGCGGATACGAGCGGTCCTATCGCGGGACGCGCTACGACGAGGGCCGGCGCTACGGCGGGTACCGCAGCTACGACCGCTACGGCTACTGAGCCTTCCGATCCCGAAAACGACGTGAAGCCCGCCGGGACATCCCCCGGCGGGCTTCACGTCGAATAGGGTATCCGCATTCCGCTTTCGCCCTTTCAGGCAACCGGCCAACCGCCCGAAAAACCGGGCTCGGGCCGTCCATGTGTGCCGGCGGGAACCATGTCTGCCAAAACCGCTTCCGGCAGCCCTTGTGCCGACGCGATGAGCTAACCTCCTCGCGTCGGACAGATCGGATAGATCGGCGCTATTGCCCGACGGCGGAGTTGGTCGTGGTCGTGGACTTCACGGGCTTCGAACCGGGCTCATGCGTCATCGTCCTCGTGCGGGACCCCACGCTCTCGCCGTCCCGGACCTTTGTCTTGGTCTGCGACTTCGAGAAGGTCCCCCCGTCATGGGCCATGGCCTTCGCCTGCCCGTTCAGGCCGCCGTTGCCCGTCTCGCTGACGTGGGAACGGTCCATCGTCTTGCCGCCGGCCGCGCTTCCGCCGGTCGCGAGCGAGGAACCTGTTGTGCCATTGGCGCCCGTCGAGGTCCCGCCGGTGCCGACGGTCGAGGCGGATGTTCCGCCCACCGCGGCCGAACCCGCGGTGCCCCCGGTCGCGCTGCCCTTGGACTGAGCCAGGGCGAGGCCCGGCGAGAGCATCAGGCCGAGGACCGCAAAGGCGGAAAGCATCTTCTTCGTCGTCATGGGGACCTCACTTCCTGTCCTTGGGAACGGTGACGACGCAATCGCCGTCGCCCGTGGTGGTCATCGTGGTGCCGGAACCCGAGCTCGCCGTGGAACTGCTGGTCGCGCCATTGTTCGACCGGGTGGTGACCGAGTTGCCGCCGGTGGAGGAACTGTGAACGCCGTCAGGTCCGGCCGTGACGGAACTGGACACCGATCCGTTCCCCTTGCCGGCGTCCGAGTGGACGACCTTGCAAGGCTTGCCGTTCGCCCCCGTGGTGACCGTCGAGCTGCCGGAAACGCCATTCGGTCCTGCGGTCACGGTGCTGGTCTGGGCTTGGCTCACGACCACTCCGGGAAAAGCGAGGACGCCGACGAGAAACGGCAGGAAAAGGCGCGCCATGGCATGAGTCTCCTCGGAAGGGGATCGGGGGCGGCTCATCGAGCCGCCCCCGAGGGACCTTGGACCTGGCTGGGTTCAGCGCTTGTTGTGGCCGGGCGCGTTCTCCGAGTTGCCCGGGCCCTTCTTGTCGTGGCCGGCCGAGCCGGCGGATTTGCCGGCACCGTCGGACATGCCAGAGGACGAACCGCCGGTGCCAACGGTCGAGCCGGAGCCGCTACCCGTCCCGGCCGACGAACCGCCGGTTCCGACGGTCGAGGAACTCTTGCCGCCGCCAGCGGACGAACCGCCGGTGCCGACCGTCGAGGAGGTGCCCGAACCAGTCCCGGCGCCCGCCGACGAACCGCCGGTGCCCACGGTGGAGGAGCTGGTGCCGCCGCCTGCGGACGAGCCGCCGGTGCCGACGGTCGAGGAGGACTGGGCGAACGCCATGGCGGCTCCGCCGAGGACGAACGTCGTGGCGAGGGCGGCGACGCGAACGTGCTTCAACATGGTATTCTCCGGCTGCATCAGGCTGTACGAGGCGATAAACGGATGTTGTGGGAATACCGTTCCCAGGAAATTCAAGTTCTATCGGCAATCTGATGAAATGAACGTCAGATTAACAGGGTTGTCATTATTGACTTGTTGCGAAAACCAAAAAAGAGGCCTTGCAGGGGTAATGCTGCAAGGCCTCGCCTCTCAGTTTCTGAATTGATCGTCCGGGCCTTGCGAGCCGCGCGAGGGCAGCAGGATACCCGCTCCCCGGAGGCACTCAGTCCTTGCCGGCGACCTTGTCGGCGACGTGCTTGGCGCCGTCCTTCACGTCCCCGGTCGCCTTTTGGGCGTCGCCCTTGAGTTCCTGGGCCTTGCCCTCGGCCTTCAGCTTGTCGTTGTCCGTGACGTTGCCGATGCCCTGCTTGACGTTGCCGACGGCCTCGTTGGCGAGGCCCTTGATCTTGTCCGTCGTGCTGCTCATGGCGAGGTTCCTTAGTCGCGACCGGAGCGGTCCCGGGGCCCAGGAACGGCGGCCTGCCCGATTTCGTTGCAGCTCGGATATCCAGGGTAATCGCGGAACGGTTTGCAGACGCTGGCCATTCCAGAGCCCCGTTCCAAGACCAAAGGAGTTCCCCGATGCGTCGCCTCGTTCTCGCCCTCGCCGCCGTCACCGCCCTGACGGGACCCGTCCTCGCCAAGGACGAGGCGCCCACCCCGCCGGCCACCGTGAAGTTCGCCCCCGTTCCGCAGGATGCGGTCCTGAGCTACAACCTCATCGGCCTGAACGTGGTCGACGGCACCAACAGCAACGTCGGCGAGATCAAGGATCTCGTCATCGAGAAGGGCAAGCTCACCGGCTACATCATGTCGGTCGGCGGCTTCCTCGGCATGGGAGAGCGCTACGTCGTGGTGGATCCGTCCTCGGTGGCGCTGACCTACGACACCGGCGCCAAGAAGTGGAAGGCCTCCGTGAACGCCAGTAAGGACGCCCTGAAGGCGGCCCCCGAGTTCAAGTACGACGGCAAGTTCAAGCGCTGAATTCGGACACGGGAGCGCCTCGCGCTCCCGTCGCCTCAGGCCGTTTCGAGTTCGAGGGCGACGTCGTTGAGGTAGAAGGCGATCCGGGCCCCTGCGGCCTTGTCAGGTCCCGCAACGCTGAAGCCGACCGCCATGGTCCGGCGCTCGAACCGACGCAGCACGGACTCCGCCATCAAGGCGACCTCCCGCTCCGTCGATGCCCGCAAGGCGCGACGACCGTCCGGCGTCACCAACATCACGCAAAATGACCTGTCGTTCAGCATGGGCCCGTCCCCGGGAACGATTTGCCCGAGACCCGCTGGTTCGCGCAAGGCAAGGCAACGCCGGACCTGCGAAAAGCGATCCACGCAAATCCAGGACAAGATTTCATTCACTCGTGACCGAGCGGAGGCCAACGTCTCGTCGAGTGAGGACGGGGAGTGGCGCCCACTCTTCGTATCAACATGCCCGACGTCGTCTTTCGGCGCCATGGATCACGACCGAGAGGTTCCTGAAGTCGCCATGCCTCACTGTAGAACAGCGAATGAAAGCCGCGCAATAATCAACACGATTGCGTGATTACAGTTTAACTATCAATTTTTGTTTGGATTGTCTGATCGAAAGTAGGAGCATATGCTGGGTAGTAAGTCGATTTGACCGTTCGTTCCGTCGATGACTTGATGCTTGTCTCGTCCAGGGAATTCATCGACCTTCGGACGATTGACGGAGGCGACACCGTCGTCATCAACCTTGCGAGGGCCGACAGCCTGGTGGTCTCCCTCCTGATCCCACGCTCCGCGGTCGTCGGGATGATGCAGGCCTTCAGCGATTTGCCGGACGTCTCCAGAGCCTCGACGCCACCCTCCAAGGTGTAGGTGGCTCGCCTCGGTCCCGGTCACCCCCCGTCTGATCCCCGATAAGGGCGGCCCGGCCGTGAACACATCCTTCGAATTGGCTTCACGCCGGACCGGATTTTACGAGTTGTCCCGTCACGCCACCGCGATATCTGCGCGCTTCGCGGCGGGGTCACCGCGCTTCGGGAAGGCACGGCAAACACCGCTGCGGGGTCTTCGACGCCCGGATGCCGGGACAGTCGCAGGATGGGCGTTTGAACCCTTTTCCCGACTTTCGAATTACGTTTGTCCCGACCGAGCCGGAGGGGCGAGCCCGCATACGAGGGCGGCGAACGGACCGAGGAAACGCATGACCTTGCCCAGACTGGCGGCTTCCGCCCTGATGACGACCCTTTTCGCCATCCCCGCCGGCGCCTGGGCTGGTGAGGCTCCAAAGGCCATGCTGCACGGCAACTACTGCGGTCCTGGCAACAACGCTCCGCTCACGCCAATCGACGCCCTGGACGCGGCTTGCGCACGGCACGATGCCTGTACCCCGGACGACGGACCCGCCTCGAAGGCGTGCAACCTTCGCCTCCAGGCCGAGGCCGAGGGCGTGGCACAGGATGCAGGGCAGCCGGCTGACCTGAGGACGATGGCCGGAGTAGTCGCCTCGGGTGCCGCGATGATGCCGTCCGCCCCCGTCCCGCGGTCCGTCGCCCCTGTCGCGGCTCGTCCCGTCGATGACACCGCCACGGTGAGGCCGAACGGCGGCGCGGGCGACGACGTGGGCGAGGATGGGGAACCGCCCGAGTAACGCATGCCAATGTCGCATGCGGGTGAAGCCCGGACGAGAGCCTGGCCCGTTTCGAAAAATTTCGGCGCAACCGATTCCGGGGTTCCGGGTTCCTTCGGCGGAAAACCGGCGGCCAACCGTCGAAACGGAGGGGTTCGCCGTCCCTAAGGAAGGCCGCTTCCCGGCGGCAGAGGTTCTTTCAGGCGCATCAGGAGACGACACCATGTCCAACAAGCTTCTCTTCGCCATCGCCGCCGCGGGGCTGTTCGCCCTTCCGATGACCGCCCAGGCCCAGGGCACGCTTCGCGGTGCGGCCGAGGGCGCAGAGCGCGGAGCCGATGCGGCCGGTCCCATCGGCGGCATCGTCGGTGGCGCGGTCGGCGCCGCCGCCGGTACCGTGGGTGGCATCCTCGGCGTCGAGGACCGTCCGCGCTTCCGCTCCTACGTCCGCGAGCGCGGCGTCCGTTCGTACAGCTGGGGCGGCCCGGTCCAGGTCGGTACCGTGCTCCCCGACGACGAGGTCACCTACTACGACGTGCCCGAGGAGTACCGGGCTCGCCCTGGTTACCGCTACACCATCGTGAACGAGCGTCCGGTTCTGGTGGACCGCAGCCGCCGCATCGTCGAGGTCATCGACTGACGAGACCGGCTCCGGCGAGGCTCCGAGCCGACCTGTAAGGGGCCCGACCGGTCATGGCCGGTCGGGCCCCTGTCGTTTCGGTCCTTGGCGTTCCTCAGGTCGCAGCCGCATGGCGCGGCTCCATCCCGAGGCTACCGGCCAGGAAGGAGCGCGCCCGGCTGACACGGCTCTTCATGGTGCCGACCTGGCAGCCAATCAGTTCCGCTGCGGCCTCGTAGGTCATGCCCTGCGCCGCCACGAGCATGAGCGCCTCGCGCTGGGCGGCGGGCAGCTTGCCGAGATGCTCCCAGACCCTCCGCAGGTCGCTGCTGGCCTCCTGCGCCGCCGGCGCTAAGATCTTGCCGGCCAATACGCCGTCGGCATCCTCCACCTCGCGTTTCCGCTTGCGGCAGACGGTGTAGAACTGGTTGCGCAGGATGGTGCAGAGCCACGCCATCAGGTTGCTGCCTGACTCGAAGCGGTGTCGGTTGGCCCAGGCCTTCAACAGGGTCTCCTGCACGAGGTCGTCGGCCGCGGTCGGGTTGATGGTCAGCGATACCGCGAAGGCCCGCAGGCCCGGAAGGGCGTCGAGAAGCCCTGCACGGAAGGCATCCGGCACGGCCGGGGTGGCTGGGGTCGAGCCAACATCCAATTGAGCTATCAGTCCGAGGAGGGTCGGTGGCTGATCCTCATCGAGGATCGACGCATAAAGTGCCTTGAGCTCCATACCGAGATGAACCCTGACTGCCTCGGGTATCCCGCTCATGGACGCGACCTTGGTGGACGGCTTCGCCGGATCGTTTCCGGTGCGGTACGATACCCGTCCAAGGTTGCCAGCGATCATGCCTATTCCCCACCTCCACTTGACGGTGCGCAGCCCGGTCAATCCGGCAATGCGGTCGGGAGGTTCTGGCAAAATCTGCATGAATGCTGACTAACAAAGCCTTCATCCGATTGTCGGGAGAGCTTGGCCGCAACTGCCGCCACCGGTTGCGAAGTCGGGGTTCGGACCGATCACGCATCTTCGCGAAGCGGCGGATACGCTCCCCGTCCCTGCTCCATCAATGGGTTCCGTGATGTCCGTGAACCGGCCAGGGCTTTCGTAACCCTGGGTACCGATGGCTACGTCTCGCTTGGGGATGGCCGACCCGACCGTTACGAATAGGCTTCGCGTCCCATGTCGGTGGCGCAACGATGGGGCGACCTCATGGCCAAGGACGATCAGCCGGACCGGGTATAGCGGGAAACGACAGAAACGAACGGCAGGATCGCCGATGCCTTCGAAAAGCTGGCGACCAAGCTCCGGGGAAAATCCCGGAAGGCGGACGAGAAAGCACAGGCCGCCGCGAAGAAGGGAAAGCAAGAGGCCCTTCGCAGGCGTTCCGAGCTTTTCGCGCAGACGGCCAAGGAGCTTGAGGACAAGGGTGCCAAGCTGCGCAGGACCGCCGCCTGACGATATCGGTGGGTTAGAGGCCTGGGCGAGGCCGAAAACTTCCCGCGAGGCTCGGCGTCAGGTCATCGCGCCCGTTGCGCCGCCGTCGAGCCAAGATCCAACTCGGGGAGCGCCCGTAAGGTATCGGTATGCGGGTCTGAGACGAGAGCGGACGCTGAGCGGTCGCTCCCCTTGGAAATTTCGATAAGGAATCCGTTAACCATGATTCCATCATCTCGAACGCTTGGATAGGTTCGGCTTACCGCCGACCCATGATGACGCGCAGCTTGTCGGCGAGATCCTCGCGCCGGTAGGGCTTGCTGAGGAGCGGCAGGTCGGCCGGCACCCCGTCTGACCCGAGCGCTGAGGCGGTATACCCCGAAGCCAGCAGCACCCTAAGGTCCGGTCGCAGGCGCCGCGCCTCCACGGAAAGCTGTACTCCGTTCATCCCGCCCGGCATCACCACGTCCGAGAACATGATGTCGATGCGCTCCGGGCCTCGTAACCGCTCCAGCGCCGCCGCGGCGTGGGACGCGGTGACGGTCCTGTAGCCGAGTTCCCCCAGGCTCTCGACTGCCATGTCGAGTACGGCCGGCTCATCTTCAACAACAAGGATCACCTCGCCCTCCGTGGCGCGCCGCAAGGGCATGGGTCCTTCAGGACGAGCCGCTGCTGGTACGTCGGTGGAATGTGGCAAGTAGATCGAGATGGTGGTCCCGATGCCGACCTCGCTGGAAAGGACGACCTGGCCGCCGCCCTGTCGAGCGAAGCCGTAGACCTGGGACAGGCCGAGACCGGTTCCCTTGCCGACGTCCTTAGTGGTGAAGAACGGTTCGAAGGCCCGCGCCGCCGTGGCCGCATCCATGCCGAGCCCGGTGTCCGTCACGGAGACGCGCACATACTTCCCGGGGGCGAGATCCGGGAGTTCGGCATCGCGTTCCGTGGTGGTAGCGAGATTGTCGGTCCTGATGCGCAGCGTGCCGCCGGACGGCATGGCATCGCGGGCGTTCACGCCGAGGTTGAGGATCGCGCTCTCGAACTGGCCGGGGTCGAGGCGGACCGGGTCGAGGCCGGCATCGAGGTCGAACTCGACGGTGATGCTCTCGCCGACCGCGCGCTCCAGCAGCGTCCGGAAGTCCTTCAGCAGGCGGTTCGGGTTCACGGTCTCGGGCCGGAGCACCTGCCGGCGCGAGAACGCCAGCAGTTTTTCGGTCACCTCGGCACCACGGCGGGCGGCGGTCATCGCGGAGGTGGCGAGGCGTTCGACCCGCTGGGCGTTGTCCGGCCGCCGGACGATCATGTCTAGGTTGCCGACGATGATCGTCAGGAGGTTGTTGAAGTCGTGCGCCACGCCCCCGGTGAGCTGGCCGATGGCTTCCATCTTCTGCGCCTGGTTCAGACGCTCGTCCGCGTCGTGCCGGGCGGTCGTGTCCATGACGATGCCGGTCATTCCGGTCGCCGTGCCGGCCTCGTCGCGGTATGCCCTGCCCTTGAGGGAGATCCGGCGGACCGCCGCGTCGCCGGCCCGGACGATGCGGCATTCGAGGTCGAGGTCGCGGGTCGCGAGAGCCTGCGCGAACGCGATCTCGACGTCCGGCCGGTCCTCGGGCACCACATGGGCCAGGAACTCGTCCTTGCCCCACCGGGGCTGAAGGACGGCGTAGCCGAAGATGCGGTCGTGCCTGAGGCTGCGTCGGGATACGCCGGAAACGAGGTCGAACTCCCAATCCCCCATGTCGGCGGCGTCGAGGGCTATGGCGAGGTTGTCCTGCGCCAGCTTGAGCTCCGAACGCTGGCGCTCGCGCTCCTCGGCGGTCCGCTCCGCCCGCCGGTAGAGGTGGTCGACCTCGCGCAGGTAGACGCACAGGATGATGATCCCGGCGACGAGCGCCTCGATCCGGCCGGCGAACCATCCGAACGTCCCGCGGGCGGCTCCGGTCAGGGTTACCATGTTGTCGAGGAGGAGCAGGAACAGCGAGACGGCGAGCCAGAGCTGGAGCACGGTTCGCAAGCGGGTGGTCCAGCACACAGTCGCCAGAGCTGCGAGGGTGAGGACCACCACGGCAGGGCCGGTACCGGAGGTGGTGAGCGGCCAGTAGCTGTCGCCGTCGACGCTGGTTGGCAGCATATCGACGTATGCGACGACTCCCACCGTTATCGCCGCTACGGCCACGAAGGTCGCGACCGTGGTAGCGATGCCGATGGGGACGACCCTGTCGGGTGCAACGGGTGGATACCGGCCATCGCCTTCCAGGATCGCGTAGGGAATGGCGAAAAGCGGGGGGCCGATATGCCAAAGGGTCCAGAGCCACGTGGTGGTGGCCGGCCCGCTCCCAAGGATGCGGCCGACGCCGAAGACGTTCGGGAAGGTCAGCAACTGCGTCGCGACGATCAGGGTCGTGTAGAGGCTGCCGGCTCCGAGGATCAGCAGGGGCGCCGACCGGGTTCGCCGGTATTGCGAGAAGAACAGGTAGGTCGTGACCGCGTAGGTGACAATGAGGGCGGCTTGGTAGCTCGGGACGAAGCCAGGCATCGGCGCCATCGCAAGCGAGGCGAACGGGAGCATCGCGACGGACAGGACGGCGAACGCGAGGCAGACCACGACCGCGAAACGGCGCTGGCTCGATCCGGGGGCGGTGGTCGCGAAGGTTGTCGGTCGGGCGGTGAGGTCGTCCTGTCTCAACGTCGGCTCCAGACCATGCGGAGCCGAGGCGAGGTCGCTTCGGCGTCGAGGCGTATCTTGAATACTACAACTTCGCGTCACATCACACGTGAACCCTTCGGATCGCCGAGCCGAGGCCGGTCCGCGCCTATCTGGAAGCCCTTGTCACGAGGCGGATCGATCCATTTCGCCCATCTCGGCTCGCCCCCCTCCCGCAACAAGCAGGGGCGATCCGCTCATCCGATCCGGTTGCTTCCTCCGGTCGAAGCCCGATCTCGAACCGACGCGTCGAGACGAGTGCCTATGCCTGGGCGTGTCCGAAGTCCGATGTCTCCCTCCCGGGGCCCGTGCGTGCGCCGCGCCGAAGCGCCGACTGTATCCGGTCGATCATCTCGCTGCGCCGGTACGGCTTGCCGAGGACGTCCATCGCATGTGGCTGCGGACCGTCGATGGCCATCTCGTCATTGTAGCCGGTCGTCAGCACCACCGGCACGGCCGGATCGCGTTCCCTGACCTGCTCGGCGAGCGTGATGCCGTTGGCGCCGCCGGGCATGATCACGTCCGTGAACACGAGCTTGAACCCGTCGCCCGACGCCGCGGCTTCCTCGAAACGCTCCAACGCCTCCTCGGCGCTGGAGGCGATTACCACCCGGTAGCCGATGTCCTGCAAGGCCTCGCCCGCCATGTCCGCCGCCTCGCGGCTGTCGTCGACGACTAGGATCAGCGACGGTGCCGTCGTGGCATCGAGCGGCCTGGTCCGGTAGCCGGGCGCCACGCCCGTCCGGTCGCGGCGCTCGCCCTTATTCGCGTCCCGCGGGAGGATCATGCGGACCGTGGTACCGCGACCCACCTCGCTCTCGATCTCCAGCCGACCGCCGGACTGCTGCACGAAGCCGTGGGCCATCGCCAGGCCGAGCCCGGTACCCTGACCGTGCGCCTTGGTGGTGAAGAATGGCTCGATGGCCCGCGCCTGGATGTGCGCGGGCATGCCGACGCCCTCGTCGGAGACGCAGAGCACGACATAGTCTCCCGGCTCCAAGTGCCTTGCCGCGGCATTCCCGTTGAGGTGGATCTCGCGCGTGGTGATGGTGACCGCCCCGCCCTTGGGGGAGGCGTCCCGCGCGTTCACGACGACGTTGAGCAGGGCCATCTCCAGGTGCGTCGGGTCGACCTTCACCGTCGGGAGCCGGCGTTGCAGGTTCAGGTGCAATGTCGCCTTGTTGCCGACCGAGCTCTCCAGCAACTCAGCGACCGAGTTCACGAGCTCGCTGAGATCGACGCCCTTCGGCTCAAGCCGGCCCCGCCGGGCGAAGGCGAGCAATTGCTGGGTGAGCTTGGCGCCGCGCTCGGCTGCCGTCGTAGCAGCCGAGAGGTATCGCTCGAAGGCGCGGTCGTCCTGCCGTTTCGCGCGGAGCTGGTCCAGGCTGCCGGTGATGACGTGAAGCAGGTTGTTGAAGTCGTGCGCCATACCGGCCGTAAGCTGGCCGATGGACTCCATCTTCTGGGCCTGCCGGAACTGCTGCTCGGACTCCCGCCTCTGGGTCACGTCGAGCTGGCTTGCGAAGTAGTAGATCACCTCACCCTCGGGGCTGAGCACCGGGCCCATGAACACCGCGTTCCAGAACGGGGTGCCGTCGCGCCTGTAGTTCAGGATCTCGATGGCGACCGCCTCGCGCCGGTCGACTGCCTCGCGCAGCACCCGGACGTGTTCGGGGTCGGTCCGGGCCCCCTGCAGGAAGCGGCAGTTCCGGCCCACGACCTCGTTCTCCTCGTAGCCGGTGAGGTCGAGGAAGGCGTTGTTGGCAAACACGATGGGGATGTCGTCCTGGCGCGGATCTGCCAGGATCATCGGCATGCGGGTCATCTCGACGGCCGCGAAGAAGATGCTCCCGCGTTCGTCCAGGCTCTGGTCGGTGATCGTGCTCTGCCGCCAATGGTGCAGGCCTGACCGTCCCAGGGGCTCCGAGGCGCCCCTGTCCATGGTGCCCTGGGCCGGAATGCCCGTCGCCTCGTCCTCGACGCCGTGATGCCGGGGGTTATGATCCTCGTCCTTCATGGATGCCTCAACGCACAAGCTTCACGAATGGTCCGGATCACCACGGTCACAAGTCAGGGGGCGTGAGCCCTTCAGGGCCGAACCTCCGACGTGCCGACGTCGAGCGAGCCCTGAGTGCGTTCCAGCGACGGAACATCGAGGCTAAGGGCCAAGCCGCCTCACACCGGAATGTGCGTCCCCCGGCAAGCGTAGCCGCTATACGGAACCCGCCGAACGTGTTCTGCTTTTGTTCCTGGATTCGCGGAGGAGCATCATGCAGATCAGCGGCGTCACCATCGGCTTTCCCATGCCGGTGCCCCTTCTCGCCAAGCCCGTCCGGGCCGGCTTCCCCAGCCCTGCCGACGACTTCATCGAGGAGGAGATCGACCTCCAGCGCCTGCTGATTGTCAATCGCCCGGCCACCTTCCTGGTCCGGGTCGCCGGCGACAGCATGATCCTCGCCCGCCTGTTCGATGGCGACCTCGCGGTGGTCGACCGCTCGCTCACCCCGCGCAACGGCGACATCGTTGTGGTCGACATCGACGGCGAGCGCTCGTTTAAGGTCTGGAAGCGCCAGGGGCCGCGCGTCAGCCTCCATTTCGCCAACCCGCGCTTCCCGGAGTTCCAGCTCTCCCCCGACGCCGTCATCGAGGTCTGGGGCGTCGTCTCCGGGTCCGTCTGCGCAAAGCGCCGCTGCGAATGAGCGCCCGGGCCTACGCCCTCTCCGACGGAAACTCCTTCTACTGCTCGTGCGAGCGGGTCTTCGACGCGCGTCTGGCCAAGGTGCCGGTCATCGTGCTGTCCAACAACGACGGCTGCGCCATCGCCCGCACCAGTGAGGCCAAGGCGCTCGGCATCAGGATGGGCGAGCCCTGGTTCAAGATCCGTGACATGTGCAAGGCCCAGGGCGTCCGGGTCTACTCCTCGAACTACGCCCTCTACGGCGACATGTCGGCCCGGGTGAACGCCGTCTACCGGGACTTCTCCCCCCGCATCGAAATCTACTCCATCGACGAGAGTTTTCTCGATATCTCCGACGTGCGCGAGAAGGATCGGGAGTCCCTGGCCCGCGACATGCGGGAGACCGTGCGGGCCTGGACGGGCATCCCCACCTGCGTCGGCATCGGCCCCACCAAGACGCTGGCCAAGCTCGCCAATCACGTGGCGAAGAAGAACCCGGAGCTCGGTGGGGTCTGCGACCTGACTGATCCGGAGCAGTACGACCACTGGATCATCCGGGTACCGGTCCCCGACATCTGGGGCGTCGGGCCGGCCAACGCCCGGCGGCTGGAGGCGCTAGGATGCGACAGCGCCGCCGATGTCCGAGACCTCGATCCGAAGGTCGCCCGCAAGACGATGACCGTGGTCGGCGAGCGCCTCGTGCACGAGCTCCGCGGCACCCCCTGCCTCGACTTGGAGACGGTCGCCGCGACCCGGAAGGGATGCGCCGTTACCCGGTCGTTCTCGGAGCGGGTCGAGGATCGCCCGACCATGGAGCAGGCGATTGCCACCCATGCCTCCAGACTTGGCGAGAAGCTTCGGCGCGAGGGGTTGGCGACCAACCACGTCACGGTCTTCTTCCACACCTCGGAGCATGACCGCGACCGGCCGCAGCGATCGGTCTCGACCGTAGTCACGCTTCCCGAGGCGACCAACGACACCCTCGTGTTGGTCAAGGCCGCCACACACGGCGTCCGGAAAACCTGGCGGGACGGGTACCGCTACTCCAAGGCCGGCGTCGTCACCACCGACCTGATGTCGTTGGCCACGTCTCAGCGCGCCATGCCCGGCCTCGGCCAGCTCGACCGGGAGATGGGGGCCGCCCTGATGGAGGCTCTCGACACCTGCAACCGCCGCTTCGGGCGCGGGGCCGTCGTCCCGGGCGCAGCCGGGTTCGCCCCCAAGCGCGACTGGTCGACCAAGTTCGAGATGAGGTCGCCCCGGTACACCACCAGGCTCGACGAACTGCCTGTCGTGGCCGCGGCATGACGCGGCCTGAAGACAAGTCGCCCCGCCTTACCTGCCGGCACCGGCCATAAGAGGGGCGCGGCCAATGCTTTGCACTTTGCCGTTAATCAGGCGCGTCGGGACGTATCCCTATCGCCGAGCATCTTCGGATCGATCAACAGCAGCACGGTCATGACCTCGATGTTCGGCAGGGCGTAGGATTGCTCCAGTAGTTCATATCGTTGGGCTTCCATGCGGTCGAACCAGGCGTCCGCCCCGATCCGACGCGGGAAACTTTCTTCCGGACCCGCACCGAACAGAAGTGCGAAGGCACAGCTTTCGGGGTCGAGATCGTCCTTGGGGAACCACCGCGCGGGGACGCTGGCCGAGGCCTGGAACCAACGCCTGCCCTTAGGGCCATGGCACACCATCATCATGGGGTAACGGTCCGACTCGATGATCTTGATGAGGGTCGCGGTGAGGCTGGCATCGAACGCTATGGCGACTTCGCGAACGGCTTTCAGCGTCGGCTTCGGCACGCCTCGAAGCATCGGATCGAGCAGGTAGCGAGGCAACAGTAGGTCGGACGCATAGTCGTTCGCGACACGCTCCGGATCCGTCGATTGTCGACGGGAGGTCCCGATGTCCTCCGTGCGACAGATCAGGCACCTTCCGCGATGGTGGTGCCAGTGGCCAAGTTCGTGCGCCACCGAGAAACGTTGGCGCCTTGGGGTGACGCGGGTGTCGACTGTGATGATCGCTCGATCCTCGCGGCCGACGATGCGAGCCTCGCAGGAGTGAAGTTCCCGATATTTCACCTTGGCGCCGAGCATCCAGGCGATGGCTTCGACGTCGATCTCGCCGGGTCGTTCGACGCCACACCGTTGCAGGAGCCGCTCGGGAAGGGTCAGGCGGCGGCTCACCGTTCGCCCCGGTCCTCGTCGTCCCAGGCTTCGAGTTCTGCGAGATCCTCCTCAATGCCGGGACGGTCCGCCTCGTAGTCGGCGCCCCCGCTGCGGGCGGCCATCGTCAGCTTCTGGTCGAGTGTCCGGTCCTGCGCGCGTGCGGCCTTCAAGGCCGCCGCCCCACGTGCCTGATCGAGGGAGACGACTACGGGCCGGGCGCGGTCGATCACGAGGGAAGCCTTCGCATCCGCCATCCTGCTCTTGCCGGCCTTGATGCTCGCGGTGGTGATTTCCTGTCTCAGGGCATCGATCTTTCCGGGCGCGATCCCAGCGAGGATGACGTCGTCCGGCGTCGAGAGGATCTCGGCGAGTAAGAGATCGTCGAGGCGCGAAAGCTTTTCCCGGTCGTCCATGCCGCCGCCCCAGCTCATACCGACACCCCGTTCGGGAATGAGGCGGCCAGCCGTCGGGCCAACCGCTTCCTAACCGCCGCGAGTCCCTTGGTATCCTTGTCCAACAAGTCTTCGAGTTCCTTACCGCGTAATCCGTCGAACACCCCCTCGGCGAGGAGCTGCAACTCTTCGTCGCCGTCTATGCAGGCAAGGGCCTTCGCCAACGCGTCCCCGTGGTAGCGACGAGAGAGGGCTGCCTCCTCGGGTGAAGGCGCTTCGAAGGCCGGCTCCGGAACGCCGTTTGCGCCGAAGGCCTCCACGTAGACGACTTCTAAAGCTCCGTCCTCCCGCGCCTTCTTACGGGACCGGTAACCATCCGAGGCAATGCTTTTCATGATGCCGGCGAGGAAGTCGACCATTCCCGTGCCGACCTTGCAGGAGCGCGTCCCGAATGCACGCGCATAGGCCTCCTGGCGAAGATCCTCCGGCTGCATCGCACATCTTGGCGCGAAGTAGCGGGAGATGTCTTCGATCCGCGCCAACTCGGCGGGAGAGAGATGCCCAACGGCGTCGATGATCTCGTCCGGCGCGTAGCGGGGTACGTCCGCCCCGTCGTCGGCCTGCGCCTCCGGTCCCATCAGCCCCCCCCTGGGCCTTCCTTATCCTATGCGCGTGCCCGGCGATTCTCGGACGCAAAAAACTTTCTGCGTCCGAATCCGTCGCGGGCCCCGCAGATCCAAGCATGGCAGCTTCCCTGGCCGGTGCCAATCAAGGCGGCAGGTCATCGGAGGCGACGACAGCACGGCAATGGAAACGCGCCACCCGGTCACGGAAGGCCATGAGGAGTGGCACATGTTCGACACCCGCTCGATCATCGAGGCAGCTATCGCCAAGGAGCGCACGCGCTCTTCCTGGAACGACCGGCTTTGGCATTGGGAGCGGCCCCCGAGCGACAGCGAGGAGACGAAGATCCAGAGGGCCGCCGATGCGGCGAGGCTGGTCGTCGACGGCAATGCGACCTTGCGCGCGGAAAGCGTCCAGATCCGGCCGCAGGGAAGCTACTACAACAACACGAACGTGCGCCTGGAAGCTGACATGGACCTGAGGGTCCAACTTCCCGGGATCATCACCGTCTATGCGGAGGGGGTGGACCCTCAGCGGGCTGCTGGCGCCATGGGCTATAGCTCGACGGGCCGGTCGGCCTTCCAAATCGCAGGTTCGGTGAGGGATGCGCTGGCGTCGGATTGCCGTCGTCGGTTCGGTGCCGGGAACGTCACAGTTGGCAAGAAAGCCGTCACGGTCGACGGCCTGAGTGGCAGCCGAGCTGACGTGGATCTCGTTCCCGCTTTCCGTCTGCACCACGTCAGCGACGACGGATACGGGGGCTACGACTATTGCGAGGGCGTCGCGATCCTCTCCGCCGATGGCACGCGGACCTTCAATTTTCCGGAGCAGCACCATGAGAACGGGAAGGCGAAGCGCAGCCGCACGCAGCACCGCTTCAAGAAGGTCGTGCGGATGCTCAAGCGACTGAACTACGAGTTGTGCGAGCAGGGGGCGATCCCGAAGCGGGTCCCCTCGTTCCTCGTGGAATGCCTCGTCTACGTCGTGGAGGACACGCACTTCCTCTTCGACGAGGACCGCTACACCCGCTTGGTGCGCGTACTCCGTCGTCTTCAGGTGCAGCTGGGTGATGCCACCTGGACGGAAACTGCCACCGAGGTGAACGGGATCAAGTTTCTTTTCCGTCAGGCCCAGGCCTGGAGCCTCGGAGATGCGAAGGACTTCGTGGATGCTGCGCTCGTGCGTCTGGGAGCTTGAGATGTGGGCCCTTCTGACACGAGCCAGACAGGTTCAGGTCCTCGTCGCACTCACCATCCTTGCCGTCCTCGCGGTCCAGGGCTTCAGCGAGTGGTGGACCGGAAGTACCACGTCGCTGCCCAAGTCCATCTCGACGGTGACATTCATCGTCGGCACGGTCTTCGTTCTCGTCGCGAACTGGACATGGCGCACGGTGTGGCGCTGGCTGCCCTTCCTCGACAAGGTTTTTTTCCCGGACCTGAACGGCACTTGGACCGGAACCCTCCAGACGACCTGGAAAGACCCCACCACCGGGGTGACGCCGGGTCCAATCCCGACCACCGTGACGATCCGGCAGGGGCTCTTCGACATCACCATCAAGCAGGTGACGGGTGAGTCGACCTCCCATTCCAAGAGGGTCATCGCCGAGGCCGATCCGAACGCGGACCGATACAGGTTGTGGTACAGCTACGATAACATGCCGAAGGCCGAGTTCCACTATCGCTCAACCCAGCACGAAGGCGTCGCGTGGCTGGAGATCAGCCTGGCTGATGCTCCTGATACCTTGAGTGGGCAATACTTCACCGCCCGTCGCACAAATGGCGACATGACCCTGACGCGTACGCGGCCATGAACCGCATGCCGTCGCTTCGATGCGCCGAACCCAACCGGCTAGGGTTCGAGGCGTGATTGAGGGTTTCCGGGCCTGGAAATTTCGCGATCCGCGATGTTCGAGGCCTGGCACCGCAACCCGGGCCAGGCTCGCTCGTTGAGGTTTCACGAGCCTGTTTTGTTCTCATGCCTACCCTGTGCCCAAACGCCCATCACGTGCCATCGCCGATGCGCTCGGCCGCTTCGTCCGACGACCTTCCTTGGCCCCTGGTCGAGGGGCGTCACGACCCAAGAGAAGTCCCGAAGCCGTGCATCAGTCGATCATCCTGAAGGTCCAGTCCGATGCGCACGACCGCACTGTTCCGCTGGCCAGCATCCTGAGCCGGGCGCGTATCGCGGCTAGGCGCTTGGCGCTCCCGGGCGTGCCGGATTGGTTGGACAACGAAAGCGATGGCTACTCGGACGGCGTCGGATTGCCGTCCTATCGTATCGTCTCGGGCCATCACGAGTTCTTCAATTCCGCGCATGGTTGCTGGCGCCCGCTGATCCACGAGGACGGGCCACCGCTCCTTCCCCTCAGGCAGTCGGTCTACGATCTGGAGGAGCTCGTGCTGAATTCGCCGGCCGGCTTCCTGAGCAGTCCGTCAGGCCCCGTCGGTCTTTCGTCCTACGGAAGCACCCTGACTTTTCCATCCCGGTATCGCATTCAGAACATGGATGTCCTGCGTGCGCTCGGCTGCGTCCGTCGCCTGATCCTCGATTGGACGATAGCCCTCGAAAGTGCCGGCGTACTTGGGGACGGAACGTCATTTACAGCGTCGGAACGCATGGAGGCTTATTCGGTGACCCAGAATTTCATCGCCCAGAACCAGTCAATCGGCGTCGCCGGCAACATCACGGGCGGGACGAACACGATTGCCGTCAGCCAGGTGTCCGAGGGCGGCATGGACGTGCGCAAGGTTCGTGACTTCCTCTCGGAGACCTGGGGCCTGCTGGGACACCTGCCCGCGTCGGTCCGGGAGGAGATGCAGGAGGCGGTCTCCGAGGCTCAGGCCGAGGCTGGCAAGCCGAACCCCGACGAGCGCAAGGTCGGGAAGGCGCTAACCATCATCAAGGATTTGGGCATGCGCGCGGGCGGAAGCGTGATCGCGAGCGGGATCGTCGCGGGTGCACAGGCCTTGCTGGGCTGAGGTCGAGGCCCGTGCGTCGGCAGGAGCTCGGAACTGCGTTGGTTCGCCCGTGATCCCCCTTGGACATGTCGGCATTGCCTCGGCTAAGGCTCAGCTTAAGCGTTCGCGAATCGCGCATGTCGTGAAAAAATAAGCCCCGGGAGAGGCACTGCCTGTCCCAGGGCTTGGGGTGCCGGGAGCGCGTGTCCCAAGACCGGACAGAGGGGCTACACCGGCTGCTAGAGGGCCATATTGGTAGGGTTAGAATGGCCGAGAGTCAAGTTCCGTTCCCGTACACGCCTGCAGAGATGGCGGCCATCCGAGCTTCGGTTTCTGCCGATCGCTTCGCTACGTACCTGAAGGAGGCCAAGGGAAACGAGCGCTATGCCGTGGAGCTCTACCTCTACAATGCCCGCTTGGCCAAGGCGTTCCTGTACCCCCTCCACGTGACCGAGGTCACCCTCCGGAACGCCATCGACGACATGCTCGTCGCCCTGCATGGTCCGGATTGGCCCACGAACGCCGGGTTCCGGACCATCCTGACACCTGAGAGCCTGACGTCCCTCGACAGGGCCAGGTCGAGGGCCCGCGAGAAGCAACCCAACCCGCCGCGTGGCCAAGTCGTGGCGACGCTGACATTCGATTTCTGGTCCAATCTCTTCAGGCACGATTACGACCGCAGCCTGTGGCAGGTGAACCTTCCCCGGGTCCTCACGAACGCCCCCAAAGGCACGACGCGGGCCGGGGTGCAGGTGCTGGTGCGGGACATCAACCACCTGCGCAACCGGATCGCCCATCACGAACCGCTTCTGCACCAGCCCGTACGTGCACGTCATGCCGAAATTGTCGACCTTACCGGGCTGATCTCCCCCGTCATGTCGCGCTGGCTAAAGCACTTCTCGACCGTCGCGGCGGTCACGCGCAACAAGCCGGGCCCGAACCTCGTCGGCCAGACCGTCTTAAGCCGGTGCGATCCGAACTTCCAACCCGTGCGCCCTGAGGACACGCTCCGAGACGTCCTGGCAGCCTACAAGGCAGACCTGCCGTCGCTGGTCTGCGTCGATGCGGATGGATGCCCTATCAGCCTTCTCAGCGCCGCCGATCTCCTCGCATACACGGCTTCGGAAGCAGCGGCTCAAGGAGGGATCATCGACTTCAACGACCATACGGTCGGGTCGGTGCTCGACGCAGGCACGCTTAAGGGGCGCTGGGTTCAACTCGCGGGGGATGCGCCCCTGGCCGAACTCGTCGATGCCTTGAAAGCGCCAGCCGTGCGCGGTGTCGTCTCGGTGGACACCGTCGCCGGCAGGACCGTACCCCGCGGCGTACTGCTCCGGGCCCATCGACGCTACTGAATGCCGAGGGGGCCGACCCCGGGAGAGGCGCTGCCTAGTCCCGGGGTCACGATGCCGAGGACGCTTGCCCATGGAGGGACAGAGGGGCCGCATCGGCTGCTGGCTGACCTAGAGTGCCGCCGGGCCGGGAAAGTGTCAAAGGCCGTCGCCGACCCATCGGAATGGAGGCGGGCGATGGGATGGCAAAGGCATTGCCGCGTTGTCGTATCGGCCCAACACCACGCATGTTGCGGCCTGACGCGATCCAGTCGATTCGGTGCACATCACCGGGATCGAGAGACAGTGCACCGTGAAAAACTGGGCCGCGAACCAAGGCATCACCCGAACGGATCACCGATGGACGAAGGCACCGTGACCAACGAACCCGAGACCGACGTCCCCTCGCCACTGCCGACGACCCGGGAGGAGTACAGGGCCGCCTTGAAGGCGTTCGACGCATGCGTGTGCGAGGCTCTCGCGGTCGGGCAGGCCATAGGCCAGCAGGTAGCGGCGCCGCACCATGGTTACGGCACCCACGTCTTCACGAGGATCTGCGCCAATGCCGTCGCGCTCGTACGCGCGGCGCCGAAATCGAGATGGGTCCGATCCGACGCCGATTTCTGGGACCTGACCGCCGTTGCAGGCCACGCTCGCTCGCTCATGGAAGGACTGCTCCTCCTCCACTACGTGCTGAAGACACCGACTGATCAGGACGAATGGTCCGCGCGGATCAATCTCATGCACCTGAACGATTGCTGCCGCAGGTCCAAGATCCTAGGCGCAACGAGTAGCGAGGCTCAGGTCAAGGAATTTGCCGATGTGGCGGAAGGACTTCGTGACCGGCTCCGGGGAAACGCCTACTTCCAGGGCCTCGACCACAGGGTCAGGGAGCGGCTCCTGAAGGGCGATGCCCTGACAATTCCTACGCGAAACGAACTGCTCGACGAGCTCGAAATCGATAAGGAACCGTTCCACATGGTTTGGAACCTCCTGTCGCAGTATGCCCACGTGCTGCCGATGTCTTTCTATCGCATTGAGGCGAACGGGCGAGGCAGCGGCTTGGAGAACGATACGGACCGGTCTTACATCCGACTGGCGCTGGAGGTCGGGGCGACCTACGTGGCGACCGCCGTCGACCTCATCGTCGAGGCCTTCCCCGATGCCGCCGAGGCCCGCAAGGGACTGGACTCGAAGTTCTCGCCCGGCCCAGCGCGGAACGTGCCCCGGGAACGCCATCGACGACGGTCATGAGACGTCCGTCCCTCCTTGCGCAGGAAGCGGTCATCCATTCCGCACCGGGTCGCCGCCGCCTCGGTCGCGACGCAGGCGCGCAACGAAATCCGATGGGAGCCACTGTGGCCTTACCCTTGGAGAAGCCCCCTTCGAGCTCCCTCCTCCAACACACGGTAGTCCGACCGCGGCAAGCCGGCGGACCGGCTCATCCTTTGTCCCGATTGACGCTGTCCTAGTCACCTCGATCAACCAAGGGGGGCGTGAATGGTGCACCGTCACCCAGCCCTGCGACGGTACCACCGGCTCCCGTCCTCGCGGTCCTCGCTCTCGAAGTATTTCGTGTGCGTCACGCGGATGCCCATCTTCTTGTTGAGGCGCCCCCGTGTCAGGTCGTCCCCGCGTGTGATGGCCTCCCGGGCGAGCGACGGGGGCAGCAGCTTCAACACCTGCCTGTCGGCCACCCAGCCACCCTCGGGGAGAACGTCTGCGATCTCGCGCATCACCCGGTCCCAGAACTCCTCGGCCACCAGGTCGCTAACCCGCTCGCGTAAGGCCGCCGTCTCGACCTCCATCGCCGCCATGCGTGACTTCAGGGTTTCGTTCTCCCGGACGGCGATCTGCGTGTTGACGAAGGCCTCGTCCATCAGCTCGCGCGCCGCCCGGCCCTCGATCTCGACCTTCAGCCGGTCGTTCTCGTAGCGGAGCGAGGCCTCGACCAGAGCCACCTCCCAGACCCGCTCGACGAAGCCGACGAGCTCGCCCTGGAGACGCTCCGGCAACCCCTTCACCTCCAGCCGGGGCCGGTAGTTCCGAGCAACCTTCCAGGACAGAAGGTGCGGCCCGACCTGACGCGTCGACCCGCCCCGTCCCCGCTTCTGTAGGGCCGCGATCACCCGATCCTGCGTGACCCTCTCCCCCGTCTGGTGGACCTCGTCGGCCGCCAGCCAGACCTGCTTCTCAGATGGCATTCCGGCCCCCGCTCTTCGGGGGAACCATGCGGAATCATGGTCAAGGATTTCTTAATTCGAGGGAAGCGGACGGAGGGAAGCGCATCCCGCTTTCCGCGTTCCTGCGAGTCGCATTTCATGCGCCTCGACCGGGTTTCCCAGCCCCATCCGGACGGGGCGAGACCGGCCCTTTCGATGCGAGCTAAGCCTCGAACCGTCGCATCCCTTCAGGCGGTCCCGTGCAGGTCGGCGTCCACCGGATCCACAGCCCGGCGTTCTGATGGCTTTAGGCGATCAGTTTAAGCTTGCCCGAACACTTGCGCGTTCTTATGTTGTTCTCGCCCTCACAAGGGGGGTGGCCCGAAGCTCATTGTGGCCCTGCCCATGAGCCAACCTGAGGAGGACGCGTTCATGCACACCGAACGTCGCCTCATAGCCATGACGCGCGCGCCCTTCCTGGGCAGCCACCCGCTTCCCTACTCCGTCGACGAGGCCTGAACGGCGCACCTGCGCCCGCTCGCCTCCGTCCCGAGGCGACCG
This sequence comes from Methylobacterium adhaesivum, assembly GCF_022179065.1. Classification (GTDB taxonomy): domain Bacteria; phylum Pseudomonadota; class Alphaproteobacteria; order Rhizobiales; family Beijerinckiaceae; genus Methylobacterium; species Methylobacterium adhaesivum. The sequence goes on along the minus strand of NZ_BPQD01000011.1, from coordinate 52,933 downwards.
TCATGTCTTCCGATACCCCGACCGGACCTCTCAAGCCCTACCCCTCGTTCGAAGACCCGCCTCCGCGCGCGGTCAGCACAGACGCCCTGCTCGGCAGGGTGGTGCGACGGCTGTTCGAGGTCGGCGCACGCCACGAGGATGGCCTCGCCGGCACCCTGCACGCCATCCTTGCTACGCTTGATCACCGCATGACCGCGGCCGGCAAGCCGTCGCTCTGACGACCGGGAAAACCATTCCCACCACGACGCCCCCCACTCAGGAGACTCCCGGTGAAACCACGAAAACCAACCCGCGCACCCCTTTCCCGACACCCCCACGAGGCCTGACCGGCGCGCTCGATTGAGCCCGGCTGCCTCGAAATGGAGGCAGCCATGACGAACTTCCCAAAGCCCAACACCAAGTCCGCCGCCAAGGCCCCCGCTACCAAGGCCACCCCCGCCCCGAAGGCGAAGCGAGACCTGAAGGCGAGGCTCGCCCCAGGGATGCTGAAGCCCTCTGCCGACAGCTTCGACGATTTCCTCAACGACCTCCCGGACAACCGGGCGCCAATCGACCAGATGGAGTCCGAGATCCGGTCTTCGCGCTTCTACCTCGCCCTGCATTCGTTGAACGAGGTCGTCACGAACCAGGACCGCATGCGCATGCTGCGCTTCGGCGGGGCCGGGGTCGTGATCCAGGTGCCGAGCGCGGACTGGGTGCCGGCGATGCGCATGGCGGCGGAGAAGCTGACCCGCTTCAATCACGTCATCTTCAGAACTGGAAGTTCCCGCAACTCCGACAAGCCCGACCAGGGAAATGCCGAGGTGGCCGACTTCCTCGGGGCCTCTGGCCGCGTCCTCGGGATCTCGCAGGCACCCGACCTTTACCTTCCATCGGCCCTGGTCTCGGCCGCCGACGTGAGGATCAGGATCGGCACCCCTTCGAACGCGGTCATTCGCCGGGCCATTCTCAGCATCACCGGCAACAGGGCCGGCCGCATGCCCAAGACCATCGCCCAGGGCCTCTCCTTCGACGTCCTCGCCGCATGCCTGCGGAAGGGAACGTCCGCCGGGGCGTGCGTCCGCCGACTCGTCGCGGCCTCGAAGGCCAATGCCGCCATCGATCCAACCCTCGCCGACGTACCCCTCCTGAAGGACATTCATGGCTACGGGCGTGCAGGCGAGTACGCCCGGACGCTCGCCGAGGATTTTTCGGAGTGGAAGGCAGGGAGACGCGAGTGGAAGTCGCTCGAACGATCCGTACTTTTCGCCGGTGAACCTGGTACAGGCAAGACTACGCTGGTCAGAAGCATCGCAAAGACACTCAACATTCCGCTGATCAACACTTCTGTCGCCGGGTGGTTCGGGTCAACGAATGGCTATCTCAACGAGATTATCAAGGAGATCGACCGCGTATTCCTGGCAGCAGAACAGATTTCACCCGTTCTACTGTTCGTGGACGAATGTGACGCAATTCCTAACCGTGCCAATCTCGGTTCTCGCAACCGCGATTACTGGATGCCGCTGATTAATTACTGTCTTACGACTTTTGAGGCGGCGATTTCCGGAAGCCGAGGCAAGATCATTCTCATCGGTGCAACCAACTTCGCGGAGCTGATCGATCCGGCGCTGCTGCGACCGGGCCGGCTCGGCCGGGTCATCACCATCGAGAAGCCGGACGCCGCAGGCATGGCCGGTATCCTGCGCCAGCACCTCGGGCCCGATGCCCTCGACGGCGTCGACCTGACCGTACCGGCGACCCTGGGCGTCGGGGCGACAGGCGCGCAGGCCACCGCCTGGGTGGCGGGAGCCCAGCGGCGGGCTCGGGATGCGGGGCGAGCCATGAAGCTCGACGACCTCATCCGCCAGATCGCACCGCCCGATCCGCGTTCCGACGCAGAGATCCTCGCCGCCTCGTATCACGAGGCATCGCACGCGGTCGCAGTTCTGGGGCTCGGCGTCGGCGAGATCGTCTCCTTGTCTAACGTCCTGATTGCCGGCCAGGGCGGGCTGACCAGGACCAAGCTCAACCAGGCCACCACCATGACGCGGGGGTTCGTCGAAGCCTACGTGGTCTCCATTCTCGCGGGCAGGGCCGGGGACCAGGTCTTCGGCGAGGTCAACTCGGGATCGGGCGGCGCCTATGCCAGCGACCTCGGCATGGCCACGACGATGCTGGCCGCGATGCACTGCTCCCTCGGCCTGGGCGGAACGCTCCTGCATCTCGCAGCGGAAAGCGAGGCCCGGGACTTCCTCCGGAACGATCTCGATCTGAGGCGTCGGGTGGAGAGCGACCTGACCCGTTTGTTCAAGGTCGCCGTCGCCTTCGTCGAGGCCCGGCGGGAGACCATCGAGACCCTGGCCCGGCGGCTCGTGGAAGCCCGCATCATGCCCGGCGACGAGGTCCGGCGCGTGATCGGCTCGGGCTCGCCGAGCGACATTCGCGTCACCCTGGGAGGCCACGATGTCTAAGGTCGATCTGGATGAACTCACCGCGGAGATCTTCAAGAGGATCCTTCGGATGCGCAGTACCCTAGACGAGGAGGAGTTCGACCACCTCGCCGGCGAGATCATGATCTCCATGGGGGTCGCCGCCATGCGCAAGGCTGAGGGGCAGGCCCTGCGGAGGCAGGCCTTCCGCAGGGCTGATCGATCCGGGAAGGTGATTACGTTTCCTGACCGGGGGTCGCAGGACTCCCGCTGAAACGGTCTTCGAAAACAATCGAGGTCGGAATCGGAAATAGCGAAATGCCGACCGTTTCGACCCTGGCCCGTAAGCCTCCGTTAGGAGATCCCGGGCTAAAAGGATCCTGCGCAGAGTTTTGCGCGATGGCCGCCAGGCGGCCACAGACAGAGGAGGCCGCGATGATCAACGAGTTCGCAAACGCCCCTCTCGGCCTCGGCGCCGCGACGCTTTCGATATTACCGATAGCCTCGACCGCTCGCTGAGCACCGGCGCCAGGCGCGCCCGAACGACCCTCCCAAGAACCTAGCCCAGACCTTTCTGAAGCCCCCCCTGACGACGACAGGAGGAGGCCACCCTCGAACGGCGGGGACGCTCATCCCCTCCGACCCGGCGGCGCTTCCATAGCGATGCCTCCACGCCGGAACCGACCCTGGGCCCCTCAGCGGTGTCCCAACCTTCGCAATCATCCGAAGGCCCGCCCCTTCACGGGGCGCGGTGTCCCATGCCCGATCCCAGGGAGGTCCCCATGTCGTCCAAGAGCAGCCTCATCGCGTCCCGCCTCGCCGACCGTCGCGCCGAGCGCCTGACCGGAGCGGTCGTCGCCCCCAAAGGGTGACAGGCTGACCCTTGCCAAAGGGAGAGACCGGGCAAGCCGTACAAGCGGCCACCGGGCTCGTCGGCTACGACTGTTCGGAAACGGACCCGGACCGCACCCCCACCCCCAAGTGGCGCGGCCCCTCCGTCGGCACCATCGTCGATCCCTTCCGGGGCACGGTCTACTTCTACGAGAGCGAGGTCGAGCGGGCGGTCATGACCGTCCTGATCTCGCTCCCGGGGGTCCTCCGCATCCGCGAGCAGCGGTCGGTCCGGTATCGCCTCAACGGCGTCCCGCGCATCTACACCTTCGACATCCTCGTCGATTGGGTCGGCGGCGTGAAGGCGGCCTTCGCGGTCCGGCAATCGACCAAGGCCCTGCACTCGGACGAGACGGTCGAGATCATCCAGGCGATCTGTGCCCAGCACGGGGTCGAGTTCGCCCATGATTATCGCGCCGTCACCTACGAGACGCTGGACCCCGTCGCGGTGCTGAACGGGCGCCTCATCCTTCGGTGCGGTCGCGATCACGACCACCCCGCCATGGATGCGGTCCGCAAGGCGCTCGCCCGCCTCGGCCCGGCGACGAGCCTTCGACAGGTCGCCCTCGCGACCGGCATCGGACAACGAGGGGTCAGGGCCGCGGTGGCCCTCCTCCAATCCGGCATCCTGATGAACCCGCGCGGCAAGAGGATCACCCTCGACCTGCCGCTGGAGAACCGGGCAGCGACCGGAACCACCCCAGAACAATAACCATCCCTCTTAATCGGAACGCCAACTCCAGGCGGGAAGGTGACCTCAGTCGAGACCTTCCCGCCGAAGTGGCGATGGAGATCATTCATGTCCATTCAACCATACAAGCTCGGACGTCACGACCGGGTAACCATCGACGGTGTGCATTTTCGGCCTGAAGGCAGGAAGGGTCGCGTCAATCTACTGCGCCAAGTCGTCAACGATGCCGTGCTGGACACGATCCTCAAGCCGCTCAGCGACGAGGAGTTCACGCACCTCAATGCCAGCAAGCTCATCCGCATCGAGGAGGGCTACTACTCCCTGGCCTACCAGCTTCTCCGCAAGCGCGCGGACGGGACCGACCTCTCGGACCTGTCGGACCTGACGGACGAGCAACTGCGCACCATCGCCTGGAAGGTCGAGTGGTGCACCCGGTTCCGGCACGCCCAGAAGGGCCTCGCCGGCCACGAGGTGCGCAGGAATAAGACCCCCGACGATCTCGCGGCCTTCATCGCCGCGGAGCGGGAGGCCATGCACCAATGGTTCGTCGACACCTTCGGCAAGGCGCGCCCGCCCGGCAAGAACATCCCCGGCCTTCGTCGCAAGCCCTACGACTATCCCGGCTCCACAACGCTCCGCGGATGGCTCGCGCTCCTCGATGCGGGCGAGGACGAACCGGGCGTGTTCCGGCCGAACTACGACAAGAGCGGGAACCGAAATCAGCTGGACCCCCGGGTCCGGGGCATCGTCGAGAAGCACGTTCGGGGATACGCCACGGGTGCCCGCCTCAAGCCGGCGGATGTCTACGGCAGGGTCGAGGCCGACCTGCTCATCCTCAACCGCTCGCTCTCGCCCGAGAGCCAGGCCTCGGTCAGCGAGCCGGCCATCCGGCGACGGATCAAGAAGCTGCAGCCCATCCTCGTCGACATGGCCCATCTCGGCGAGAAGCGCACCTTCCTGAAGTACGCCCCCATCGGCAAGGGACTCGACTCCCTCGACGGCCTCACGCCGCTGGAGCGCATGGACCGCGTCGAGATGGACGACTGGGAGATGGACCTGTTCGTCGTCCTGAAGAACAAGAAGGTCCGCGAGGGCCTCGGCCGGAAGGCGAAGGACGAGGCCCGACGGCTCCAGAAGAACCGCGTCACCGTCCGGTGCACGGTCACGGTCGCCATCGACGTCGTGACCAAGTGCATCGTCGGCCTGCACGTGACCCCGTTCGCACCGTCCGCCGCCGGATCGAGGTCCGCGCTCCGCAGCATCGTCGTCGACAAGAACCCCTTGGCGCTGCTGGCCGGCGCCAAGAGCGATTGGCCGATGACGGCCCGGCCGCTTGAGATCGCCACCGATGGCGGCCCGGCGTTCCGCGGGGATTTCCATACCTGCCTTGGCAAGATGCGGGTCGAGCACCGCCTCCCCGGAGGCGACCCGCGCTCGCGCGGCACCATCGAGTCGTTCTTCCGCAACCTGAAGACCCTGTGCCGGATGTTCACCGGCCAGTGCTTCTCCAACGTGGTGGAACGTGGCGAGTACCAGTCGCAGGAACTCGCCAGCCTCCTCGCCGAGGACGTCCATCTCCGCCTCGTGCGGTACCTCGTCGACATCTACCACCACACACCCCATTCCGGCCTGGGCGGCATGCGGCCCTACGAGGCATGGAGGCGTGCGAAGAACGAGCTCGACCCGCCACCGGACTACATCAACAGGCACCTCGCCTTCGGCCTGGCGGTCCCCAACCGGACGCTCGCCGCCGACGGCGTCACCTATCTCCACACGCCCTACAAGCACCCGGACATGGGAACACTGCGGGCCCTGATCGGCGACCGGCGCATCGGCATCGTCACCGACCCGAACGACATGGGCAGCATCCTGGTGCGGGTCCCCCCCGATGCCAGGTCGCACTTCCCCGGCGCCGGCGCGTACCTCGTGTTCAAGGCGCCCGACCTCGATGGCGTCCCCCTGGCGGAATACCTGCGCGAGAACCGGGCCATGCTCCGCTTCGCCAAGCAGGAACGCCTCGCCGGCAATGCCTTCAGGCTCACCGCGATCCGGGACCTGATGAAGGAGGCCGACGACGCCCGCCGTCGCGCAGGCGTCCCGTCCGACATCGTCTCGGAAGACCAGCTCAACCGGATGCTCAAGTTCGTCGAGCGCAAGGGCGCGCAGGTGACCTCGACGCGGCCGGCTCCCTCCGGACCCGCCGCGAACGGAGACGACGCCCCTGACCGGTTCGGCACATCCATCGCCACGCCGCCCGGCGGTCGCCGGCCCACCCGACTGGTCATCGACGTCGTCCCCGGCGCCGAAGACCTGATGGATCCCACCGACGACGACTTCGGAGACCTCGAATGACCTACGACGCCGCGCTCGCCGAATCGGCCTTTCCCGACGTCCTCATGGACGACGACGAGGCCTACCTGCGCTCCCTCCGGGCGGACATGCCCCTGAAGAGCCAGGACATCATGGCCCGCATGGACAAGGTATACTCCGTCTACGTCGACCGGCGCCGCGACAAGATCCTCAAGGAGGCGTTCGACACCTTCATGGAGGATACCCTCGCGACCCGGGACGGTCAGCGGAAGGAGGCCAACATCTTCTTCGTCACCGGCGAGAGCGGGGCGGGCAAGACCGAGGCAATCGCGCGCGTGCTGGCGGGGCATCCTTCGCTCCAGCCGCGCAAGGCCTCCTTCGGCGTCATTCGCCCCTACGTCTCCATCAAGCTGGCGGGTTACATCCTGCCTCGGATCGCAGCCCTGCAGATCATCACCGCCTCCGGCCACCCCATCAACGCCAAGACGGGTCAAGGCGATGCATGGAGCGCAATGCCCGCAGCCCTCAGGAAGCGACGCGTCGTCCTCGTCCACATCGACGAGGTCCAGCACCTCATCGGCGGTAGTGGCTCCGCCAATGACGGCCAGCAACTCGCCGACGCAATCAAGGGCGTGTCCATCTCGACGCCCTGGCCCATCGCCTTCGTCCTTTCCGGATTGCCTTGCATCAAGGTCCTGGCGCAGAAGGACGAGCAGTTCGAGCGTCGCAGCCGATGGGTGCATTTCCCGGACGTGGACATCCAAACGCAGCGCGAGCTGGTGACCGACATCCTGAACAAGTTGTCGGAAGCGGCCGGCCTCGGCCTCGGTTCAATGCCGGAAACCGACATGCCGGAGCGCATCGCCCGCGCGGCCAACTACCGGTACGGCCGTATCTGCCAACTCGTCGTCGCGGCCATTCACCAGGCGCTCCGCGCAAAGAAGCCCCAGACGGAACTGCTCCGCGGCCACTTCGCACTTGCCTACGCCAACAGCTCCCGTGCCCGCGACGACAACCGGATGAACATCTTCATGGTGGACGGCTGGCAAGGCCTCGAACCTGGGGCCTTCCTCGATGCCGAGAAGCGCGGGGGACCGGACGGGGGCGAGGAAGCCAACGCATGACGGCCGGGATGGACATCGCCCTTCTCGAATGGCGCCGGCCACCCCGGCCTCGGGAGACTTCCGGAGGGTACGCATCAAGGCTGGCGGCCTTGAACGGCATGCAGCTCTGGGACCTGGCGTTCGCCTACGGTCTCTCGGCGCAGGCGATCAATGCCGGCTCCGACACCGCCGTACGGGTCGTGGCGAAGTTCGCAGGACTCGACGATGACCAGGAAAGGGCGATGGCCCTGGCCACCCCACGCCTCCGCGGGCGACTGGATGCCGAGCTCTGAGGCCAGAGGCTCGTCCATGGCGGCATCCACACGAGGTTCTTCCGGTACTGCCCCCACTGCATCGCGGCGGATCTCGAAGCCGGTCCTTCCGATATCCCGATGGCGGCACGTCCCTGGCTGCGCCTCGAATGGCTCGTCGAACAGATCCGCTCCTGCCGTGAGCACGGTGTCTTCCTGGAGCAAAGCAATCGCACCGAGCCCGGGCAGGTCCTGGATTTCTCCCGAACTGTGTCTGCCGAGATCCTGCCTCACCTCGCTCGCCTGAGGTCGGAGTCCGTTCCCGCGGGACCCAACCCCTTCGAGGAATGGGTGATGCGTCGCCTGGCGTGCCGGGACGGCGATACGTCATGGCTCGATGCCATGCCCGTGCATGCCGCCATCTCCACCTGCGAGGGCCTCGGCGTCTCCGCACTCCACGATGCGGGCGTGTCCATGCGGGGGCTCACCCTCAAGGACTGGTCCGATGCCTCCCTGGAAGGATTTCGCATCGCGTCCGGCGGTAGGGAGAGCGTGCATGGGTTTCTCACCACCCTGGTCGGGCGGGCCCGAGACCGCGGTCGCATCGGCCTGAAGGAGACGTACGGATACCTGATCCTGAGCCTCGGGCGTAGCGTGACGGACCCGGCCTTCAAGCCGATCAGGGACGTGGTCCGGGAGCACGCGTTCGCCCACCTTCCCCTGGAAGCCGGGATCAAGGTGCTGGGCGAGATCTTGGACCGGAAGCGCGTGCATACCGTCTTCTCGGCAGCGGTGGCGTCCAACACGACGTGGCCGACCATGAGGAAGTTGATGGCGCGCCGTGGCCTCGGACCGTCGTCCGACCTTGCGGAGCCCAAGGGTCGCTCCCGCGCCGCAGTCGACGTCGACAGGATTTCCAGCCTGATCGCGGATCATGCCGGATCGATCGGCAGCACCGAGGTGATGGGGCGCATCGGCATCACCCGGAAGCATCTCCTCGAACTCGTCGCCCGAGGGCTCGTCCCGACCCTGGCTGGTCCCGACAAGGCCGCCCGTGCCAAGAACCGCTTCCGTCCGGCCGACATCGACGCATTCATTGAAAACCTCTTCACCGGAGCGGTGGACATCGAGGTGCCGAATGCCCGCCAAGTCCCGCTCGGCGCGGCACGGGCGAGCGCAGCCGCGAACATCGGCGACCTGTTCGACGCCATCGTTGGCGGGAAGCTTGCCTGGAAGGGTTCCCTGCGCGGAGGTCGCCGCTTCACGGACCTGCTCGTGGATGCGGACGAGGTCATGCGCGTGATGCGAACCGAGGCGCCGAAGGCCGGACTCCAGAAGAACGAGGTTGGGTCGGTCGTTCCGGGATTGCGGACGGAGGTTGTGGCCGCCCTCATCGCAACGGGGCAACTGTCCGTGGTGGAGGAATTCTGCCCACGGAACCGCCGTCGCATCCCGGTCGTCACCCGCGAGAGCGTGGATGCCTTCCGGGACAGGTACGTGACCGTCGCCGAGGTCGGCAAGGTCATGGACGTCCCGGCGCGTATGGCGCTGCGCATCCTCAGGCAGGCCGGACGGAAGGCTGCCTTCGACGTTGATACTGCCAAGGCCTGGATCTTCGCGCGCTCCGAAGTCCTCGGCACCGGGTGGCCGGGCATCGCCTGACCGTTGGGGCGCTGACGATGCCGGACGGGCCGACTACATCATGCCGGGGGCGGTCGGCATGAAGTCGGCCCAGGTGCCGTCTTCGACCGAGAACTGCGTCCGGCCAAGCGCCATGGCGATGTGGCAGGCGATGACCAAGCGGGTGCGCGTCTCGTGGTCGGCCTCGGCGACGTTGTCCGCGTTGAGCGGCTCGTCGCCCGAGATGACGTGCCGGAGATACGCCAGACGGCCCTCGGCCTTCTCGACCGTGTAGCCCTCGCGGGCGAGCTTCGCCCGGGTCTCCGGAAGTTCGTCGGGGTCGACCGGGATCTCGATGTCGTCGATTACGAAGTACAGCATCGGGCTGTCGTTCCCGGCCAGGGGCACCTTCTCGCGCTCGACGCAAAGGGATAGCTGCCTGATGGCGCTCTCCAATGCCTCCTTCCGTGACCTCACCGGGACCGCGTTGCCCATGAGCGCCGGCACGCCAAACGGAAGGTTCTTGAACGCCACGTCGGCGTTCCACCCCTGCGCGACCTCGTAGACATGCACGCCGGCCACGTTTGAGATCCGCCAATGCGGTGACGCGGTCATCGCCTGCATCGTCATGGAATGCTCGACGGCGCCGCTCGCATCCACCAGCCGGCCCTTCAAGGCATCCAGCAGGGTGGCCGCCCGACGCCGGTTGGGCCTGCTTCCGTGATCGTAGTCCATCGGTCCATCCTCGCACGACGCCCCGGGGCGCCGGCTCGAATGTCATCCCAAGGCTTGCAAGCCACAAACCGAGGTCCTCGGTTTTGCCGCATCACGCCTATGGCGAAACGGAACTATGGCCCTGCCACGTCCAGAACTATGCGACGAAACCGGGGTTTTCCCTAAGGATGGAGAACGGAACTATGAGACGCGGTGCATGGGACTTCCGGGTTCGGCCTGAGCGTCCCCAGCCCCGATCACCTGGCCGCTCGAGTCGAGGCGACACCCCGAGGAGAAATCCTCGGGGTGTCGCTGTTTGTGCGATGGCGATGTCCCGACCGGTCCGCCATTCCGGACATGACCTGGGACGCGTGCTGGAACTGCGCCAGGTGTTGCTCAGAATGTCGGGCGGCTGTCCCCGGGTGCGCGTTCGGCCCCGGATCCCGATTCGAAGGTCTCGAGCTTGAGGGCGACGAAGATGGCGCGCCCCTTGCCACCGGCCAATCGGTCAGGGTGCCATAGCCTCAACAGCCGTGACCGGCGCATTGTCCATAATGGGACTCGCGCGTTCGGGGAGGGGGCGTTCCCCGAAATGAGGTCCGGCCCTCGGCCGCTGGCGTCTCGTCGAAGCCGTCCCGGCGTACCTTGGAGAACGCCCGCTGAGCCGTCCTGCTCAAAGCGGCCCCCCGCCGGGCCCCAGCGTTTCATGAGAGAGGCTTCGTATCTCTCACAAAACTCTCCGCCGCGGCGCCATGCTCTGAGCGGGAATCAGCGGGAATCGAGACTTTTGTAAAATGCACTTAGATGCCCCCGCCGGCCACCTCGCGGGCGACGGCACGGCGACCGATGTCCCTGCGGCAGAAGCCCTCCGGCCAATCGATGCGGGCGATCGCCGCGTAGGCGCGGGCCTGGGCTTCCATCATCGACGTGCCGAGGGCCGTCACCGTGAGCACCCGGCCGCCATCGGCGAGGAGCCTCCCGTCCTCCGCCCGCGTGCCGGCCTGGAACACGATCACGTTCTCGTCCGCCTCGGCCTCGGCGACGCCGCGAATCACCGAGCCGCGCATCACCGCGCCGGGATAACCCGCCGCCGCCATCACCACGGTCAGGGCCGCGCGGCTCTCGTCGAACGGGATCGCGATGCCCGAAACGTCGCCGTCGCAGGCCGCCAGGAGGGCCGGGACGAGGTCCCCGGCGAGGCGCGGCATGAGCACCTGGGCCTCCGGATCGCCGAAGCGGGTGTTGTATTCGATGAGCTTGGGGCCCTCGGCCGTGAGCATGAGGCCGGCATAGAGGATGCCGGTGAACGGTGTGCCGCGCGCGCGCATGCCGGCGAGGGTCGGCGCGATGATGGTCTCCATCACCGTGCGCTCGAGGGCGGGGGTCAGGATCGTGGCGGGAGAATAGGCCCCCATGCCGCCGGTGTTGGGACCGCGATCCCCGTCGAACACGCGCTTATGGTCCTGGGCCGTCCCCACGGGCACGGCGCGGGTGCCGTCGCACAGGGCGAAGAAGCTCGCCTCTTCGCCGAACAGGCATTCCTCGATGACGATCTCGGCGCCGGGTTCGCTCAACATCGCCCGAACCGCAACCTGCGCTTGGTCCAGGGTCTCGGCGACGACCACGCCCTTGCCGGCGGCGAGACCGTCGGCTTTCACCACGATGGGCGCGCCGCGGTCCGCGAGATAGGCGAGAGCGGCCTCGCGATCTGTGAAGCGCGCAAAGGCGGCCGTGGGGATGCCGTACTCGGCGCAGAGATCCTTGGTGAAGCCTTTCGAGCCCTCGAGCTGAGCTGCAGCCTTCGTCGGCCCGAAGGCACGGATCCCCGCCGCCGCGAGGCTGTCCACGAGGCCGGCCACCAGCGGCACTTCGGGCCCGATCACCACGAGGCCGATGGCCTGCTCCGCACAGAAGTTCAGAACCGCCCCGTGGTCGGCCACATCGAGGTCCGGACGGTTCTGCCCGAACGCCGCCGTGCCGGGATTGCCCGGCGCGGAAAACAAGCGCTCGCACAGGGGGCTCTTGGCAAGGGCAGAGGCGAGGGCATGTTCGCGCCCCCCGGAACCGATGAGGAGGATGTTCATAGGCTCAAGCTCTTCCCCAAAAGCAGGCTCTTGAAAAGAAGGATTCGGATGCCACACCCGGCTTTGCTTGGGACGAAACACGTTCCGTCGCCGGGACGGAGGATTTCTTTGCGGCTGGCGGGAACCGAATGGCCGGAGCGTTGTTTGAAAGGGATCATGCCAGGCTGTCGCAAATCCCTTCCGTATTCGATGGCCCGGCCCAGGCTTCGGGGCGTGAGCGCCGGGCAGTATGTGGTGCACGGCCGGATGCCCATGCGGGCATCGAACGACAACCGGCGCTCTCAGAATGCACCCGGCTGGTACTGGGCCCTCGCCGTTGGCGTCCTGCCCACCATGTGCGTCGCCTTGCTTCTCTCGGTTTTCCTCTAGAACGACCGGCCTGCGTCACCTCGGCGCAGCTTTACCCGCCCGGCGGCCTTCACTAGCGTCCGCCGCCATGGCCGTTCCTCCCCCGCCTCCCGCCGCAAAGGCCGGCGCTCCCCTGGTTTCGAACGTTGCCGAATGGTCCGTGGGCGATCTCGCCTCGGCTCTGAAGCGCACCCTCGAGGATGCGTTCGGTCACGTGCGCCTGCGCGGCGAAATCTCGGGCTTTCGCGGCCAGCACGGCTCCGGCCATGCCTATTTTTCCCTCAAGGACGGCACCGCCCGCATCGACGCCGTGGTGTGGAAGGGGACCTTCGCCCGCCTGCGCCAGAAGCCGCAGGAGGGGCTGGAGGTCGTCGCCACGGGGCGGATCACCACGTTTCCGGGCAAGTCCTCCTACCAGATCGTCATCGAGACCCTGGAGCCCGCCGGCATCGGCGCCTGGATGGCCCTGCTGGAAGAGCGCAAGAGGGTGCTTGCCGCCGAGGGCCTGTTCGCTCCCGAACGCAAGCGGCCGATCCCCTACCTGCCGCGTGTGGTCGGGGTCGTGACCTCGCCCACGGGAGCGGTGATCCGCGATATCCTGCACCGCCTCGCCGACCGCTTTCCCCGGCCGGTCCTCGTCTGGCCCGTGCGGGTCCAGGGGGAGGGGGCGGCCGAGGAGATCGCCGCCGCCATCCGGGGCTTCAACGCCCTTCCTCCCGGCGGAGCGATCCCACGCCCCGACGTGCTCCTGGTGGCGCGCGGCGGCGGCTCCATTGAGGATCTGTGGGCCTTCAACGAGGAAACGGTGGTGCGCGCCGCCGCCGAATCCACGATTCCCCTGATCTCGGCGGTGGGGCACGAGACCGACACCACCCTCATCGATTTCGTCTCCGACCGGCGGGCGCCGACCCCCACGGGCGCGGCCGAGATGGCGGTTCCGGTGCGCGCCGACCTCCTCGCCGAGGTGGCCGACCTCGGCCGGCGCCAGCGCGAGGCCGTGGAGCGCAAGCTCGACCGGGAGGGCAGCGACCTGCGCGCCCTCGTCCGGGCAATGCCGGGCGTCGATGCCTTCCTGGCCGGCAAGCGCCAGCGCCTCGACCTCGCGGAAGCCCGCCTCGGGCCGGCGCTCGCCGGCAATGCCCGCGTCCATCGCCTCAGGGTCTCGCGCCTCGTGGAACGCTTCGTGCGCCACCCGCCGACCCTGGCGCTGGCCAACGCCCGCGGTCGCCTCGCCCGCCTCGGCGACAGGCCGGCGGCCGCCCTCGGCCACGGCACCCGCCGCAGGGCCGAGGCCCTGGCCAATCTCGGCCGTCGCCTCGTCGTTGCCCGGGACGCCACCCTGGCGCGAGCCGGCGCCGAGGGCGCGCGCAGCCGCGTCCGCCTCGAGGCCCTCCAGGGCCGCCTCGACCGGGCCGGCGCCCGCCTCACGGAGCGGCGGCGCGACCGCCTCGAGACCCTCGGGAGCCTGCTGGGCTCCCTCAGCTACCGCGCGATCCTCGCCCGGGGCTTCGCCCTCGTGCGCGACGATGCGGGTGCGGCCATCCGCACCGCCGCCGCCGCGACGGCGGCCGAACGCCTGACCCTCGAATTCGCCGACGGGGTCCTCTCGGCCCGGGTCGGGCCGGCCGATGCCGGGCCGGACGGGGAGGGGGCCGCGCCGCCCGCCCCGGCCCGGCCCCGGCGCACGCCGCGAAAGTCGGCGGTCAAGCCCGTGGTCCAGGGTTCGCTGTTCGAGGGATGAGGCGCGCCGATCTTCAGCGCCGACCGGGCATGCCGCGCCCACGGGTTGACGAACGGCCCGGCGTTTGCGAACGGCGGCACGCCCTTCGCACCGGGGGGTGCGCGCAACGTTCGAAGGAGCCGCGATGACCACCACGATCGACAGCGCCCAGAAGCTCCACCTCGTCTTCGGCGGCGAGCTCGAGAGCCTCGACGGCGTGAACTTCCGCGACGTGAAGGGCCTCGACATCGTCGGCATCTTTCCCGACTACGCCTCGGCCCAGACCGCCTGGAAGGCCAAGGCGCAATCCACGGTGGACAGCGCCCAGACCCGCTACTTCATCGTGCACTTGCACCGCCTGCTCGAGCCGTGATCTGTGCAGGGGCAGACTGCGTGCAGGCATTGTGACGCCCCCCCGTGCGCTGATATGGACCCAATCCGAAAACGGCTCCCGGTTTCAACAACTTGGTTGAGGGTTCGGCGGGCCGAGGATCGCGAGAAGAAAACCCCGGCATGAAGTCCTCGATCAAGATCATCGCCGGCAATGCCAGCCGCCCCCTCGCCGAGGCCATCGCGGCGTATCTCGAATTGCCGCTGGCGAAATGCATGGTCCGGCGCTTCGCCGACATGGAAATCTTCGTCGAGCTGCAGGAGAACGTCCGCGGCGAGGACGTGTTCATCGTCCAGTCAACGTCGTTTCCCGCCAACGATCACCTGATGGAACTGCTCATCATGATCGATGCGGCGCGGCGCTCCTCGGCCCGGCGCATCACCGCCGTGATCCCGTATTTCGGCTATGCCCGCCAGGACCGGCGCACCTCGGGGCGCACCCCGATCTCGGCCAAGCTCGTGGCCAACCTCATCACCGAGGCCGGTGCCGACCGGGTGATGACCCTCGATCTCCATGCCGGCCAGATCCAGGGCTTCTTCGACATTCCCACCGACAACCTGTTCGCCGCCCCCGTGAAGGTGCGCGACATCAAGGAACGCCTCGATCCCAAGGACTGGATGGTGGTGTCGCCGGATGTCGGCGGCGTGGTCCGCGCCCGCGCCATCGCCAAGCGCATCGACGCCACCCTCGCCATCGTCGACAAGCGCCGCGAGCGCCCCGGCGAGTCGGAAGTCATGAACATCATCGGCGAGGTCGAGGGCCGTTCCTGCATCCTCGTCGACGACATCGTCGATTCCGGCGGCACCCTGGTGAACGCGGCCGAAGCCCTGCTCAATGCCGGGGCCAAGGACGTGTCGGCCTACATCACCCACGGTGTGCTCTCGGGCGGCGCGGTGTCGCGCATCGCAGCCTCGCGGATGAAGGAACTCGTCATCACCGATTCGATCCAGCCGACCCAGGCCGTCAAGCTCGCTCGCAACATCCGCGTCGCCACCATCGCGCCGCTGCTGGGCGAGGCCATCGGCCGGACGGCGACGGAATCGAGCGTGTCGAGCCTGTTCACCTGAGGACAGCGCCCCGGGGGCGCTCGGCGGTTCGACGGAGCGACGGCGGTTCGGCGACGGGCCGCCGGGCAACGAGGGATGATGCGCGCGATCGCAATTGCGCATTCCCCATCGCAAGCTGTATAGACGCAACTCCCCTATTGCAGCGTTGAGACGGGATGCTGCCGGCCAGTCCCAGGCCGGAGCGAGCGGCGCCACGTCGGCGGCGCCCCGACGCCCGTCCCGCCCCAACCGTTGGAGTTGCCCGATGACTCAAGGCCCGTTGATGCCGAAGGCCACCGCCGTCTGGCTGGTGGAGAACACCTCCCTGGCCTTCGAGCAGATCGCCGAGTTCTGCAAGCTCCATCCCCTCGAGGTGAAGGGCATCGCCGACGGCGAGGTCGCGGCCGGCATCAAGGGTCTCGACCCCATCACCACGGGCCAGCTCACCCGCGACGAGATCGAGCGGGCGCAGCGGGTGCCGAACTACAAGCTCAAGGTCGCCGTCTCGAAGGTGAAGCTGCCCGAGGTCAAGCGCACCACCAAGGGGCCGCGCTACACGCCGCTGTCGCGCCGCCAGGACCGGCCCAACGCCATCCTCTGGCTCCTGCGCAACCATCCGGAACTCAAGGACGCGCAGGTGATCCGCCTCGTCGGCACCACCAAGTCGACGATCCAGCAGATCCGCGAGCGCACCCACTGGAACTCCGCCTCGCTCCAGCCCATGGACCCGGTGACGCTGGGCCTGTGCACGCAGATCGACCTCGACTTCGAGGTTCAGCGCTCGGCCAAGGACCGGCCCGCCACGCTCCCCACGGATGGCGGCGCCACCCTGCTGCCCACCGAAATCTCCACGGCCACGGACTACACCGAGACCGACGAGCATCATCGCAGCGTGCGCGACGAGAAGCTTAACGCCGATTCGGTGTTCGCCAAGCTCAAGGGCATGCGCAACACAGATGCGGACGACGACGAGGACTGATCCTCGCGGCGCGACACCCGTATCTCCCGAGACCATCCGATCCGCGCCGGAGCCCCGGCGCGGATTTTCCTTTGCGAGCACTCGGTCGTCTTGGGGCCCCGGGGCGCCGTCTCGCCCCCGGGGCGTCGCCAAGTGGCGACATAATGGGAGATCCTTCCGATCCCCGGTCGCAAACCCGGAGAAAATGCGTAATATTGCCTCCCCTCGGCCGACGAGGGCGCATTCTCCAGGGACGACGATGACCGTGCAGGGCACCGGACAGGAGACGGGACCGGCATCGGATCCGCGGGAGGTTTCGGTCTCGGACCTCCCAGCGGACGATCTCGGACCGGTCGGCGGTGCCTTGGCCACCGAGCCCGTGACGCTGGCCGAATCCCTCATGGCGGAGGCCGGCTGGAGCTCGGCGAATTTCGGGGGCGACGGCCCGAACCCACCCTATCTGCGCATCGGCGGCAAGCTCTGGGTGACGCTGACCGAGTTCGAACCGTGCTTTTCCTCGTTCCACCGCGACCGGCTGCTGTTCCGCACCAAGGTTTCCATGACGGACCACCTGTCGCGCTACGATCAGATCATGGTCGATCCCCTGGCGTTCGAGGACCGCTTCGGTCCCCGGCAGGGAACCGACGCCACCTTTCCGTTCGGTGCCTGGCTCACGATCCGCGAAATCCGGTTCACCGGCATCGAGTTGCTGGGCAAGCGGCACGGGCCGGTGGTGCTGCCCCTCGAACCCCTGGCGGTGGCCTCCGCCATCTGGCTACGCAACACCGGGCGATCCGGCCGGGCTCCGGGGTGATCCGCCGCGGCTCCCCGGCCGCAGGCACCATCTTGCCGGGAACGGCGCAATCCGGTAAGCAAACGCCGTTCTCGAATCGGAATCGACGCAGCGCGGGCCTGTTCCCGGCTCCGCCCCGTTGGAGAATGGCCCTCGACCATCGCTCCAGAATGCGTCGGCCCTCCTCGGGGGGTGAGCCCATCAGGTCCTCGCAGGGATCGTGGGCGGCGATCGCCGGGGGTGCCCCGTCACACGAACCGCCGACGCCGGCCTCCGATGAGGCCTGTCAGGAGACAGAATGACCGCTGGTAGCGCCCTGCAGCGTAACCCGAGCCGCGACGATTTCGCGGCCCTGCTCGAGGAGTCCTTCCTCCAGCACGAGATCACCGAAGGCTCCGTCGTCAAGGGTCGCGTCGTCGCGATCGAGAAGGACGTCGCCGTCATCGACATCGGCGCCAAGACGGAAGGCCGTGTCGCCCTCAAGGAATTCAACGGCCCCGGCCGCGAAGGCGAACTCGCCGTCGGCGACGAGGTCGAGGTCTATGTCGACCGCATCGAGAATGCGCTGGGCGAGGCCGTCATCTCGCGCGACAAGGCGCGCCGTGAGGAGAGCTGGGTCAAGCTCGAGAAGGCCTTCGAGGCCAACGAGCGCGTCACCGGCGCGATCTTCAACCAAGTCAAGGGCGGCTACACCGTCGACCTCGACGGCGCCGTGGCGTTCCTGCCGCGCTCGCAGGTCGACATCCGCCCCGTGCGCGACGTCACGCCCCTGCTCGGCACGCCCCAGCCGTTCCAGATCCTCAAAATGGATCGCCGCCGCGGCAACATCGTCGTGTCGCGCCGCACCGTCCTCGAGGAGAGCCGCGCCGAGCAGCGTTCCGAGCTCGTGGCCAACCTCGAAGAGGGTCAGGTTATCGACGGCGTCGTCAAGAACATCACCGAGTACGGCGCCTTCGTCGACCTCGGCGGTATCGACGGCCTGCTCCACGTCACCGACATGGCATGGCGCCGCGTGAACCATCCGTCCGAGGTCGTGACCATCGGCCAGACGGTCAAGGTCAAGATCATCAAGATCAATCACGAGACCCACCGCATCTCGCTCGGCATCAAGCAGCTGCTCGCCGATCCGTGGGAGGGCATCGCCCAGCGTTACCCCGTCGACGCCAAGCTGAAGGGCCGCGTCACCAACATCACCGACTACGGCGCCTTCGTGGAGCTGGAGCCGGGGATCGAGGGCCTGATCCACGTCTCCGAGATGTCCTGGACGAAGAAGAACGTCCATCCGGGCAAGATCGTCTCCACCTCCCAGGAAGTGGAAGTGCAGATCCTCGAGGTCGATCCGGTCAAGCGCCGCATCTCGCTCGGCCTCAAGCAGACCCTCCAGAACCCCTGGGAGGCCTTCGCCGAGCAGCATCCGGTCGGCTCCGAGGTCGAGGGCGAGGTCAAGAACAAGACCGAGTTCGGCCTGTTCATTGGCCTCGACGGCGATGTCGACGGCATGGTCCACCTGTCGGATCTCGACTGGAACCGTCCCGGCGAGCAGGTCATCGAGGAGTTCAAGAAGGGCGACATGCTGCGCGCCCAGGTTCTCGACGTCGATGTCGAGAAGGAGCGCATCTCCCTCGGCGTGAAGCAGCTCGGCGGCGACCCCTTCACGGAAGCCGGTGAGCTCAAGAAGGGTCAGATCGTGACCTGCGAAGTGACGGAAGTGAAGGATTCGGGCGTCGACGTGAAGATCGTCGACACCGACCTCACCACCTTCATCCGCCGGGCCGAACTCGCCCGCGACCGTGGCGACCAGCGCCCCGAGCGTTTCGCCGCCGGCGAGAAGTTCGATGCCCGCGTGATCCAGTTCGACCGCAAGGCGCGCCGGGTCCAGCTCTCCATCAAGGCCCTCGAAATGGCCGAGGAGAAAGAGGCGATGGCTCAGTTCGGCTCCGCCGATTCCGGCGCCTCGCTGGGTGAGATCCTGGGCGCGGCCTTCAAGAAGGCCCGCACCAGCGACGACAAGGACGACGCTCAGGACTAAGTGTCCAAGCGCAAGACCTCCGGGATTTTTCGATGAATCCCGGAGCCCTGATCTGAAGACGCCCGCGCCAGGATCGAGCCTCGCGCGGGCGTTTTCGCGTCTGACGGCTGGAAACGGTTCCCGGGACTGTCGTATCCCGATGTGAAGACTTGGGAATTCTGCTGCCCCGCCGCCGTCGTGCCCCCTTGCCGGTCCGTGGCGGGCAAGGCTAGAACACCCACGCCGAGGATGCGAGGCGGGGCAAGGGCTTGAGGCCATCCGGCGACGGATGGTGCGGGACCTTGGATCCGGCTTCACGCCGCGTCGAAGCCGGGCGCCGCCAGCCCGGGCAATCCATCACGGCCGGGAACGGTCGGTGCGCGAGGGAGCGAACCATCGCATGGCCGCTGACGCCGAACTCCTGATCGATCGCCGGCGCCTGCGCCGCAAGCTCTCCCTGTGGCGGGTGGTGGGCATCGGCGGCCTCGTCCTCGCCGTCGGCGCCGTCGGCCTGCGGGTCCGCAGCGGCACCGAGCCCCTCGGCTTCGGGGCGGTCAAGCCGCAGATCGCGCGCATCTCCATCGGCGGCTTCATCGCCGGCGCCGAGTCCACCACGAAGCTCATCGAGCGCGTGCGCGAGGCGAACGCCGTTCAGGGCGTGGTGGTCTCGATCTCGTCGCCGGGCGGCACCACCACGGGCTCGGAGGAACTCTACCGCAACCTGCGGGCTCTGGCCGAGAAGAAGCCGATGGTGGCCTTCGTCGACGGCACCGCCGCGTCCGGCGCCTACATCGCCGCCATCGCCGCCGACCACATCGTTGCGCGCGAGACCGCCCTCGTCGGCTCCATCGGCGTGCTGTTCCAGTATCCCGACGTCTCCGGCCTCCTCGACAAGGTCGGGGTGAAGGTCGAAGCGGTGAAATCCTCGCCTCTCAAGGCCGAGCCATCGGGCTTCACCCCGACCTCGCCGGAGGCCCGCGCGGCCCTCGCCGCCGTGGTCGGCGACACCTATGCCTGGTTCAAGGGCCTCGTCTCCGAGCGCCGCAAGATGACCGACAGGGAACTCGCCACCGTGTCCGACGGGCGCGTGTTCAGCGGCCGCCAGAGCGTCCCCCTCAAGCTCGTCGACGGCGTCGGCGGTGAGCGCCAAGCCATCGCCTGGCTCGAAACCGAGCGCGGCGTCGCCAAGAATCTGCCGGTGCTCGACTGGAAGCCGAAGGCCCGAAGCGGCTTCCAGCTCTGGTCGGCCCTCGGCCTCGGGGCCGACCTCGTGGGCCTCGACGGCCTCGCCGCCCGCCTACGCCAGCTGGGCGACGAGACGGCACACGCGGCCGAGGGCGGCCTCCTCGCCGTCTGGCGCCCCGGTTCGGCCGACGCCGCCCGGTGAGGCGCATCCCGTGCGAAAACCGTTCATGACGTCATGAAGGCTGCAGCATGATCAAGTCGGAGCTCGTGCTCAAGATCGCCGAGCAGAACCCCCACCTCTACCAGCGCGACGTCGAGACCCTGGTCAACGCCATCCTCGACACCATCGCCGATGCCCTCGCTCGGGGCGACCGGGTGGAGTTGCGTGGGTTCGGCGCCTTCTCGGTGAAGCGTCGGGATGCGCGGCGCGGACGCAACCCGCGCACGGGTGCGGCCGTTGCCGTTTCCGAGAAGGCCATTCCGGTGTTCAAGACCGGCAAGGAGATGCGCCTGCGCCTCAACGAGGCCGGCATCGGCGCGGAGGAGGCGGCCGCCGCCGCCTCTTGAGCCGACAGACGATAGAGACGACTCGGAGTGCTTCGATGATCCGCTTCTTCAAGGGTTTGGTCCTGCTTCCCATCGCGGTGATCGTCGTCGCCCTGGCGGTGGCGAATCGGGAGGCCGTACGCCTGTCGTTCGATCCGTTCTCGCCCGACATGCCGGTCCTCAGCGTGACCCTGCCGCTCTACGCCCTCCTGTTCATCGCCGTGGGTCTCGGCGTATTGCTCGGCGGATGCGGCGCGTGGCTCGGCCAGTCCGGCACCCGCCGCACCAGCGCCGAGCGCCGCCGTGAGATCCGCCGCCTCGAAGGCGAGACCGCCCGGCTGAAGGCCTATGCGCCCCCGCCGGCCAACGAGGGCCCGAACGGCATCTACCGGAACGCCTCCGACCGCGTCGCCCTGCCGGCGCCGCGCTGAACCCGGGCTGCACCCATGTCCGCCGTCGCCGTCAAGATCTGCGGACTGAGCACCGGGCCGACCCTCGCGGCGGCCCTCGACGCGGGAGCCGATCTCGTCGGCTTCGTGCATTTCCCCAAAAGCCCGCGTCATGTCGATCTCGATACGGCGCGCGATCTGTCGGCCCTGGCCCGGGGGAGGGCGCAGCGCGTTCTCCTCCTCGTCGATCCCGACGACGCCCTCCTGGCGGCGGTGATCGCCGCCACTGATCCCGACTGGATCCAGCTGCACGGGCGCGAGACGCCCGAACGGGTCGCCGCCATCCGCAGCCTCGCCGGGCGTCCTGTGATGAAGGCGCTCGGCATCGCGACACGGCCCGATCTCGCGGTCCTCCCGGCCTACGCGGCCGTCGCCGACCGCCTCCTCCTCGACGCCAAGGCGCCCCCCGGCGCGGCCCTGCCCGGTGGCAACGGACACGCCTTCGACTGGGACCTCCTCGCCGGGGCCGATCTGCCGGACGCGACCCTGCTCTCGGGGGGACTCACCCCGGAGAACGTCGGAGCGGCCCTCGCCCGCACCGGCCTTCGCGCCGTCGACGTGTCGTCCGGCGTCGAGAGCAGCCCCGGTGCGAAGGATCCCCACCGGATCGCCGCCTTCGTCGCCGCGGCGCGGGCCGGCCAATGACGGCCGCCTGACGATTTCACGCGGCGGCGGGTTGGCCGCATTGTCGCTCCCGACGAGCGGGTCTAGATCAGACGGGTGTTTCGCCGCAGGCGAACGGCCGGGCCGATCCCGCTTTCCGAGGCGGTCGGTCCCTCCGAACCCTCTTCCGGCTGCCCGATCCCGGGCGGCCCGCCCGATCATCCAAGGACGCCGCCCGTGACCCTCGCTCCCCCTCCGAACTCGTTCCGTAACGGCCCGGATGCCCGCGGCCGCTTCGGTATCTTCGGCGGACGCTTCGTGGCCGAGACCCTGATGCCGCTGATCCTCGACCTCGAGGCGGCCTACGAGGCCGCCAAGGCCGATCCGGCCTTCCAGGCCGAGATGGACAGCCACCTGACCCACTATGTCGGTCGGCCGAGCCCGCTCTACGAGGCCGAGCGCCTGACGGAGTACCTGCGCGCCAAGGCGGCGCCGGGCCACGGCGCCCGCGTGTTCTTCAAGCGCGAGGAGTTGAACCACACGGGTTCGCACAAGGTGAACAACGTGCTGGGCCAGATCATGCTCGCCCGCCGCATGGGCAAGCCGCGTATCATCGCCGAGACGGGCGCCGGCCAGCACGGCGTGGCGACCGCCACCCTCTGCGCCCGCTTCGGTCTCAAATGCGTGGTCTACATGGGCGCCGTGGACGTGGCGCGCCAGGCGCCCAACGTGTTCCGCATGAAGATGCTCGGCGCCGAGGTGATCCCGGTCGAATCCGGGACCAAGACCCTCAAGGACGCCATGAACGAGGCCCTGCGCGACTGGGTCACCAACGTCGCCGACACGTTCTACTGCATCGGCACGGTGGCGGGCCCGCACCCGTACCCGGCCATGGTGCGCGACTTCCAGTCGATCATCGGCCGCGAGACGAAGGAACAGATGCTGGCGATGGAAGGGCGCCTGCCGGATTCGCTCATCGCCTGCATTGGTGGCGGTTCCAACGCCATGGGCCTGTTCCACCCGTTCCTCGACGATTCCAGCGTCGAGATCTACGGGGTCGAGGCCGCCGGCCACGGCATCGCTTCGGGCCTGCACGCGGCCTCCCTGTCGGGCGGCAAGCCGGGCGTGCTCCACGGCAACCGCACCTACCTCCTGCAGGACGCTGACGGCCAGATCGCCGACGCGCACTCGATCTCGGCGGGCCTCGATTACCCCGGCATCGGCCCCGAACACGCCTGGCTGCACGAAGCCAAGCGCGTCACCTACCTCTCGGCGACGGATACGGAGACCCTGGAGGCGTTCAAGCTGTGCTCCCTGCTGGAAGGGATCATTCCGGCCCTGGAGCCCGCCCACGCCCTGTCCAAGATACTGGAAATCGCCCCCCAGAAGCCGGACGACCACCTGATGGTGCTCAACCTCTCGGGTCGCGGCGACAAAGACATCCCGCAGGTGGCCGAGATTCTCGGCACACGCCTCTGAGCGACGGGTGCCCGGGAGTGAGTTCGGTCTCCCTCCGCGAAAACCCCGTTGACACCGCCAGGCGGATTTCCTATTCCGCCGATCTCGCCGCCGCAGCGCAATCTTCGCAGTGGCGGCGATAGGGCGGGGTAGCTCAGTTGGTTAGAGCAGAGGAATCATAATCCTTGTGTCGGGAGTTCAAATCTCTCCCTCGCTACCATCGAATTCAGTGACGTGAAGCAAAGCCCCGGCCAGGATGCCGGGGCTTTTTCGTTCCGGGGCGATATCCCGCGTGGTCCGTGGGATCAGGGCTTGGGCTCCGCCTTCTCGGCCTCCGCGGCGCGGGTCTCCACCGCCACCATGAAATCCTCCGGTGTCTTGTCGATGAAGTCCTGGACGCTCCGCTGCAGCTTCGGGGCGTCCTGCGTGGGCGGGCAGCGGGGTTCGGAACGCTTGTCGACGCCTGCCTGGAGTTCGGCCTCGAGGGGGCCCATCTCCTTGCGTAGGACCCCGAGTTTCTCCCCGAAGGCCGTGCGCTGCTTGCCCGTGGTGGGAACGTCGCATTCCTTCATCGCGGCCTCGAACATCGCACCGAGGAAGAACGCCTTGATGCGCGTCTCCGAGGGCTGCGGGGCGGCCGGGGCCGCCTTGGCAGGCGTCACGTCGCAGCGGCGCAAGCTCTCGTAGGCTTCCGGGAAGCCGGCCAGGTCGAAATCGGCATCCGCCCCGTCGAGCTTCAGGACCATCTTCTTGGCGGCGAGCATGTTCGGCACGATGCTGTCCGGGAGGACCGTGCTGAGTACCTTCCCATCCCCCGTCCAGGTGGACTTGGCGATGACGACGCGCTTGTCCAGCAGGAAGGGCACGCGGATCTTCTCGTCCTTGTCCCAGGTCCAGTGCTCGTAGACGAAGGTCATGAGCGCCTGGTCGCCCGCGAGCGCGAAGATCAGAGCGTTTTCCGCGTTGTCGTCGGCCGGGTCCTTGTACGACTTGCTCATCATGCAGGTCTGGGCCTTGGCGCTCGGGGCGGGACGCTCGATGTCCCAGCCCTTGGCCTTCTCGAACAGGATCTCGCCCGTGGCGAGCGCGGGCGCGGCGGGAAGGGCCAGAAAAAGGACGAGGCCCGTGAGGGTGGCGATGCGCGTCATGGCTGTCCTTCCGGCGACGGAATGCCGCCCTGACCCGTCCACCGGCGCGGTCGAGCGAGGCCCGGAAGGTGGTGTCCGCGGATCATAGTCCTCGCCCGCACGGAATCACCACAGCATGACGTCACGAAAGCTCGGCGCTCCCTGGAAAAGAGGGGCGGGCGCCGCCCGACGCCCATGAAACGGCGTAGCAGACGACAAGAACTTCACGCCCTCGGGGAAGCAAAAAAGGATCAGGCGATCTTCAGGGCCCAGATCAGGGACAGGCTGACGACGAGAAGAACGACGAGAGAGCCCGTCACCGCCAGGGTGACCCGGCCGCCGACCCGGGCCAGCACCCGCACGTCGACGCCCAGGCCCAGGGCCGCCATCGACACCACGGTGAGGAGGCTCGCCAGGCGCGTCACCGGCTGGGAGGCCGCCTCCGGGACGAGCCCGGCCGAGCGCAGGGTCGCCAGCGCCAGGAAGCCGAGGATGAACCAGGGCACGATCTTGAAGAAGCCGAGGCGACCGGGCCGGGCCTTGGCCGAGCCGCCATCCGCCGGCAGGTACGGGGCGATGAACGAGAACGCGACCACGACGGGCCCGAGCATCAGGACGCGCACGAGCTTGACCAGGGTGCCGACCTGGGTCGCCAGGATGCCGACCGGCACCGTGGCGGCGAGCACCTGCGGCACCGCGTAGACGGTCAGGCCCGCCAGCGTGCCGTACTGGTGCTCGGACAGGCCGACGAGGGGAATGAAAAGGGGCAGGCCCAGCACCATCAGCACGCCGAGCACCGCCGTGAAGGCGATGGCGGCGACCACGTCCTTGCTGTCGGCCCCGATCACCGGCGCCACGGCGGCGATGGCGGAGTTGCCGCAGATGGCGTTGCCGCAGGCGACCAGGATCGCCATGCGGGGCGGCAGGCCGAGCCCCCGGCAGATGGCGTAGCTGGCCACGATCGCCAGCGCCACCGTGGCGACGATGCCGACGAGGAGGCTCGTCCCGGAGGCCACGATGGCGCCGAGGCTGATCGAGGCGCCGAGGAGCGTGACGGCGAGCTCCAGCACCTGCTTGGCCGAGAACGCGATCCCGGCCCGGAAGCGCTCGCCGGGGCTCCACAGGGTGCGCAGCGCGATCCCGAGCAGGATCGCGATGACGAGGGCCTCGACGTAGGGATGGCCCGTGGCCCGCTCCTCCAGGGCCTGGACGCCCAGCGCCGCCGCCGTGAGGACGAGACAGACGAGGAGGCCGGGCACGAGCGAGGTGATCCGGCCGCTGGCGGCCCCAGGGCCCGCTCCGGAGGGGGCCGTCGTGATGCTCTTGACGCTCATGCGGCCTTTCCGCGAGGCAATCGGAAGGAACTTCCACCCCAAGCGCGTACGGGAGAACAACGCTCTCGCTCGGAGGAAATCTTCGCAAAACCCATCCATTGATCGGGGAGGGTCGAAGCGCGACATTCACGCTCATGAGCAAGCGTTCCAGCAGCCCGGCGATGGCCTACGATCCCTTCGGCGAACCCGTCGAGATCGTGTGCCAGGACGCCACCAATGCGGGCGACCGTCGGGCGCGCAACGTCGCCGTGATCGGCTTCTGGCTGATCGCCGCGACCCTGACGGCGAGCCGCGTCTATCTGGCCGACGAGCCGGTGTCGCAGATGGTCGCGAACGCTCATGCGCAGGTCGCCGCCTTCATCACCGCCATCCTGTAAGACCCCCGCCTTCAGAGTGTCCCGGCGCCGCCCGTCGCGGTGCCCGATATTGGACATGACGCTCAGTACGCCGCCGCAAGATAATCGGCGATGGCCTTGCCGTCCGCCTCACTGATCGGCGCGTGATAGACCTTGCGCATCTTCGTCACCTCGCTGGTCCAGAAGGCCGCGCCCTTTCCGGGCGGCTGCATCGCGATGTAGTCGACGGAGTGGCAGGCTTGGCAATTGGCCTCCGCCGCCGACAGGCCGGCCTCGTGGCCGGGCGCGGGACGCAGTTGGGCCGTCGGCTCCGGCAGATCGTAACGCCGCGGTTCGGCTTGGGCGGGGCGACCCGCCAGGAGGCCGGCCCCCGCGAGGGCGGCCGCGACGACGCCAAACGGGATTCCGGCTGTCCGCATCGTGATCCTCCTCATGCCGCCTGCACCCGGACGCTCTCGACGACGTTGCGCATGTAGCCCGGCGGGTTCCAGCGCGGCTCCATCGGCTGGGTCGCGCCGTCGTTGCCCGTCGCCCGGACCCGCAGGGCATGCGGGCCGGCGGGGAGATCGACCGACAGGGTCCAGGGCCGGAAGGCGTAGCGGCCGAGATCGGCGCCGAGCTGCGCCTCGGTCCAGCTGTGCCCGTCATCGGTGGAGACCGCCACCGCCCGGATGCCCGAGCCGCCGTCGAAGGCGATGCCGCGCAGGGCCGTCCGCCCGGCCGGGATCGCGGCCCCGTCGGCGAGATTGGTAACGAAGGAGCGGATCGAGAAGCGGTTGATCGGCACGGTGGTCTTGGGGGCCTGGCCGGGTTCAACGCAGGCGCAGGGGTTGTCCGGAATGCGATAGGCCGAGGTCATCCAGAAGCCCTCGTAGGGCTTGTCCAGCACGGTGATCGCGTTGAGGTGCTTGACCCAATAAGTGCCGTAGAAGCCCGGGACCACGAGGCGTAAGGGATAGCCGTTGAGCCAGGGCAGATCCTCCCCGTTCATGGCCCAGGCCAGCATCACCTCGCCGTCGCGGGCGTGATCGAGGCCGAGCGCCTTGGCGAAGTCCGGGGTAGCCGGAAGGACAGGGCCGTCGAGGCCCTCGAAGGCCACCTGCACGGCCCCGGCCTTCACGCCGGCCCGCTCCAGCACGGCCTTCAGGGGCACGCCGGTCCAGCGGGCATTGCCCATGGCGCCGTTGGCGAGCTGGCCGCCCGCGACGCGGGGCTCGACGAAGCCGCGCGAATTGCCCGAGCATTGATTGACCGCGACGATCTCGGAAGCGGGCATCGCCTTCAGTTCGGCGAGCGACAGGGCGACCGGCGCTCCGACATGCCCCGAAACCGTCAGGCGGAAAGCCTCTGGATCGACGACGGTCGGGATATCGGCGAGGTGATAGCGCACGAAGAAGGCGTCGTTCGGGGTGATGACCCCTTCGTCGAAAACGGAGAACGGCGTTTCCAGCTGCGGCGGCCGCGCGGTCATCTGCAGGAGGGGACGCTTGCCCGGATACGCTACGAGGGGGCGCTCGCCGTTGCCGAACGGAAGGGTGACGGCCTCGCCGGCCCGGGCCGCCCGGCTGGACCAGGGCGCAAGGGCCGCGCCGGTGGCGGCGATCAGGCCGGCCCCGGCCTGGCGGAGGAGGGTTCTGCGATCGGTGTCTGGCATTCCGGCATCTCCTCGACCGGCCGCGTCGCCCGCCCCGTCCGCGCGGTCACCGCAGCACGGAGGCGTAGTGGATGTCCTCGGTCAGGCAGGTCGACAGGCGCCACTCCACCGGCCGGTCCTCGAGATCGACGGCGACGCGGTCGACTTCGAGGACCGGCGTTCCGGCGGGCCTGCCCAGCAGCTCGGCCTTGTCAGCGGGCAGCGCGATCGCCTTCAGGCGCTCGTGCGCGGTGGCGATCGTGATGCCGAACCGGGTGGCGTAGAGGCTGTAGAGCGTGTTCGGGAGTTCCATGGCCGCGAGGCCGGGAAACAGGGTCGCCGGGACGGCGATCGTCTCGACGAGACAGGGCCGGCCGTCGAGGGCGCGCACCCGCTCCATCCGCACCACCCGCGCGTTGCGCAGAAGGGCGAGGCGGTCGCGCTCGTCGAGGGTGGCGGCGGCCTCCGTGGCAGAGACGACGCGGCTCGTCGGGGTGCCGGCGACCGCCCCGTCGGGACGCAGCTTGAAGAAGCGGAAGACACTCTGCTTGTCGTCGTGCTCGGCCACGAAGGTGCCGCGCCCCTGCCGGCGCACCAGCAGGCTGTCGGCGGTCAGGGCATCGAGGGCCTTGCGCACCGTGCCCTGGCTGACGCCGAGCTCGGCCGCGAGCACGCCCTCGCTGGGCAGGATCTGGCCCGGCTGCCAGACCGCGTCGGCGAGGCGGCGCAGGAGCGTGTCGTAGACCTGTCGATAGAGGGGGCGGAAGCCCACCGCATTGCTACCCGTGCGTTCCATGTCGGTGCGCCGCTGCTCCCCGGGCGTGGGAGGAGGAAAGGAGAGGTTTCCCAGCACGGTGTCCCGCCCTTCGTTAAGCCCGAGCCCAGCTCCGGGCAATCGGTCGATGCGCAGAGCCGGGGGTCGGAAGCGGATCCCGCCCGGGATCGCGGCTTTCATGGTCACAGCGCCTCGATCTCGGCCACGAGGGCGTCCGGGACGCTGAGCCCCTCGGCCTCGGCCCGGGCCCGCAGCGCGAGGCGGCGGGCACCGGGCAGCCGCGCCCCGTCCTGCGCCTCGATGGAGCCGGCGAGTTCCCCGAACCGCGCCAGGGCCCCGGGCCCGAACGCATCGGCCGCGAGGGCGATGACGAGCTGCCCGGTGCCCGGCGGATCGCCCTCGGCGTCGAGGAACGAGCTGGCCTCCCCGGCGAACCGCCCGCCGGTCAGGCCGGCGGCGAGGAGCTCCACCATCAGGGCCAGCGCCGTACCCTTCGCGTCGCCGAGCGGCACCATGGTGCCCTTGAGGGCCGCGCCGGCATCGGTCGTCGGCTGCCCGGCGGCGTCGAGGGCCCAGCCCTCCGGAATGGCCTCGCCGCGCTGGCGGGCGGCCATGATCGCGCCACGCGCCACCTTCGAGAGGGACAGGTCGACGACGATGGGGGCGCGGCCCGGCAGGGGGCAGGCGAAGGCGAGGGGGTTCGTCCCGAACACCGCCCGCGACCCGCCCCAGGGCGCCATGGCGGCGGGTGTGTTGGCGAGCAGGATCGCCACGAGCCCGGCCTCGGCCAGGGCCTCCACGGGCCGGCCGGCGGCGCCACAATGGTGCGAGCGCCGGATGCCGGCCGCTGCGACGCCCTGCTCCCGGACCAGGGCCGGAAGCTGCTCCAGCACGGCGTCGAGGGCCGGGTAGGCGAAGCCGTGGGCGGCGTCGACGGCCAGCAGACCGGGCCGGGGCCGCGTCACCGCGATCGCGGCATCGCCCACCACCTTGCCGGCCCGGACCTGGGCCGCATAGGAGGCCACCCGCGAGAGCCCGTGTCCCTTCAGCCCATCGGCTTCGGCCCCGACGAGGGCGCGGGCGACGCTGTGGGCCGCGGGCGCCAGCGTTCCGCAGCGGACCAGGGCGTCGGTGACGAGGGTGTGGGCGGCGGCGAGGCTCAGGGTCGGCATGGCTTTCAGCCCTCGGAGAGGTGGCGGCGCACGGCCTGCGCCGTGACGCGGGAGACGCGCACGTTGGATTCCTGCGTCACCCCGGCGATATGCGGCGTCAGGATGAGGTTGGGCAGATCGCGGAACGGGGCGCCCGCCGCGGCATCGAGGGGTTCTTTCGCGAACACATCGAGGGCGGCCCCGCCGAGATGCCCGGAGCGCAGGGCGTCGACGACGGCAGCGGCGTCCACCACCTCGCCCCGGGCGGCGTTGATGAGGATCGCCCCGGCCGGCATCCGGGCGATGACGGACGCATCGATCATCTCCCGGGTCTCGGGCGTCAGCGGTACGTGTAGGGACAGGACGTCGCTGTCGGCGATGAGGGCGACGCGGTCCGGCGCCCGCGCGACCGTGCCGCCGCCCATCCGCCAGGCCGGATCGTCGGCCGGCACGAAGGGGTCGTGGGCCGAGACCCGCATCCCGAGGGCGAGGGCGCGGTGGGCGGTCTCGCGGGCGATGGCGCCGAACCCGACGAGGCCGAGGCGCTTGCCCGAGATCTCCCGGCCCATCAGCGCGTTGCGCGGCCAGGACCCGGCCGCCACGGCGGCGGTGGCACCGTAGGCCCCGCGCAGGAGCAGCATCGCGGTGCCGATCACGTACTCGGCCACCGCGACGTCGTTGGCGCCGGTGGCGGGGTAGACAGCGATGCCGCGCTCCCGGCAGGCCGCGAGGTCGATGTTGTCGAGGCCGACGCCGAGGCGCCCGACCGCCTTGAGATCGGGCGCGGCGGCGAGGAGCGCCGCGTTCACCTGGGTGCGGTTCCGGACCACGAGGGCGTCGGCGTCGGCCAGCGCCGCCCGGAGGTCGTCCGGCCGGTCGACGAGGGCCGGGTCGTAGAGCGTCGTGAAGCCGCCGAGCTCGGCCGCAATGGCGGCCTCGTCCATGAATTCGGCGATCACCACTTTCGGTGGGCGGCCCGTCGGGGCGTGGGATGTCGGCATGGCCCTGGGGCTCCGGTTTGGGGAACGCGATCCGTCAGGTGGCCGGGATCACGGCGGGCAGCGCCCGGTGGCGGGCCGGGCTCGGGGCGGCGATGGGGGCGGGCGTGCCCTCGATCGCCTCATCCGGCTCGTCGAGGGAGTCGAGGTCGGGCTGGATGCGCCCGTCGAGGACGGCGCGGGCATGGGCGAGGTCGATCTTGCCCTCCCAGCGGGCGATCACCAGGGTCGCCACCATATTGCCGATGGCGTTGGTGATGCAGCGCAGCTCGTTGAGGATGCGGTCGACGCCGATGATCAGCGCGATGCCGGCGACGGGGAGGAGCTGCGACGCCTGGAGCGTCGCAGCGAGCACGAACAGGATCGCCCCAGCGACGCCGGCCACCCCCTTCGAGGTCACGAGGGCGATGGCGAGGAGCCCGAGCTCCTGCTCCCAGGTGAGCGGGATGTTGAGCGCCTGGGCGATGAAGCCGATCGCCATGGTGAGGTAGATGCACGACCCGTCCATGTTGAACGACAGGCCCGCCGGCATCACGAGGCCGGTCACGCCCTTCTCCACGGAGAGCCCGCCGAGCTTGGCCATCAGGCGCGGCAGGACCGATTCGGTGCTGGTTGTGCCGAGGAGAATGAACATTTCCTCGCGGACGTAGAGGAACAGCTTCCATAGGCTCAGGCCCACATAGAACCGCATCACGCCGCCGAGGAACAGCACGATGAACACGAAGAAGGTCAGGTAGAGCGACAGGATCAGCATCCCGTACTGGGCGAGGATGCCGAGCCCGAACTTGCCGATGGTGAAGGCCATGGCGCCGAATGCCCCGATGGGGGCGAAGCGCATGATGATGCCCACGACCTTCATCAGGATATCGCCGAAGGCATGGATCACCTTGAGGGGGAATTGCCCCTTCGGCCCCATGGCGGCCAGCCCCATCCCGACCAGCACGGAGAAGAACATCACCTGGAGGAGGTCGCCCTTGGCGAAGGCGTCGACGGCGCTGTGCGGGATGATGTTGGCGATGATCTCCATCACGCTCTGGGCGTGGGCCTTGCCGGCGATGGCGGACACGCTCTTGGCGTCGAGGCTCTCGATGGAGGCGTTGATGCCGTCGCCGGGCCGCAGGAGGTTGACGAAGAGGAGGCCGGCGGCCAGCGCCACCGTCGTCGACACCTCGAAATAGACCAGCGTCTTCAGGCCCATGCGGCCGACGCTCTTCATATCGCCGACATGGGCGATGCCGACCACCACCGTGCAGAAGATCACCGGACCGACGACCATCTTGATCAGGTTGACGAACATGTCGCCGAGGATCTTCAGGCCGACGGCGAACTCGGGAAAGAGCACGCCCACGACGATGCCGAGGGCGATTCCGATCAGGACCTGGCCGTAGATCGATCGCAGAACTCTCATGGGCGTTCCTCACGCGCGCTTCGAACGGGATGCGCCGCCTACGCGGTCTTCATCCCCTGGAAGTGTCCGCCTCGGCGAAGTTTCCGCCTTCGCGAAACCCCGATGGCGTCGGGGTGAGACGCCGCGTCCCAGGCCGGAACGCGGCGGGAGAAGTCGCCGGTTAGGCGCTCCGGTACAGTTTCGTCATGACGAACTCGCGGTGGCCGAGGGATTCGGCGGCCGTGAGCCGGCCATTCGCGGTGCGCACCACCATGTCGATCAGGGCGTCGCCCGCCTGCGGGATGGTCATCTCGCGGGTGAGTACGCCCGAGACGTCGACGTCGATGTGTTCGCCCATGGTGCGCACCGTGCGCGGGTTGCCGGTGATCTTAATCACCGGGACGATCGGGTTGCCGATGACGTTGCCCTGCCCGGTGGGGAAGGTATGGACCACGTAGCCCGCCGCCGCCATCAGGGTAATGCATTCGGCCGCCGCCGACGAGGTGTCCATGTAGTACAGGCCCGGTCCCTTGGCGGGCGCCTCGGCCGGCTGCAACGCGTCGATGTAGCGGCAATCGTGGCCGATCTTCTCGAGATTACCGAGCGCCTTCTCCTCGATGGTGCTCAGGCCCCCGAGGATGTTGCCTTTGGTCGGCTGGGAATCCGAGAGGTCGTCGGTCTTGTGCGCCTCGATGACGTCGTCCTGGTAGGACTTCCACATGGAAAACCACTTGTCGCCGATCTCGGGCGTCGCCGCGCGCTCCCGGCAGAGGTGCTCGGCACCGGTGATCTCCGAGGTCTCGCCGAACACGCCGTAGATCCCCTGCGGGATCAGCTTGTCGTAGAGGTTGCCCACGGTGGGGCAGGAGGACAGGCCCGTGGTGGTGTCGGACTCGCCGCACTTCGTCGAGATCCACAGGTCCGAGATCGGGCATTCCTCGCGGGGCAGCTCGGTCGCCCATTGCACGAAGCGCTTGGCCTGGTAGCTGGCCTTGGCGATGGTGGCGATGTCGCCGTACCCCTCGATGCCGAACCCGACCACGGGCTTGCCGGTCTTGGCGATGCCCTCGACGATCCGGTTGGTCCACTGGTCCTCGATGCCGATGACCACCACGGCCGCGACGTTCGGGTTGGAGCCGATGCCGATCAGGGTGCGGAAGTGGAGTTCGAGATCCTCGCCGAACTGCAGCCGGCCGTAGGCGTGGGGCAGGGCCATCGTGCCCTTCACGTTGTTGGCGACCGCCTCGCAGGAGGCGTTCGAGAGGTCGTCCAGGGGCAGGAGGACGACGTGGTTGCGCACGCCGACGCGACCGTTCTCGCGGCGCCAGCCCATGAAGGTGGCGGCCTTGGTGTCCACGGAGGCGCGGCTGGAGCCCAGCGCCGAGGTGGCGAACTGGTCGGGGGCTCCGCCGACGAAGGGGGAGGTGGTCTCGGGGGCGTTCATGATGGACTCTCCGGGCATCGCGACCTCACCAGCGCTTCGTCTTGAGGTTCTGGACGTGGACATGCTCGCCCTTGGCGACGTCCTTGATGATCTTGCCGATATCCTGGCCGTACTTAATGGCCGTATCGCCGGCCTTCAGGTCGGTGAGGGCGACCTTGTGGCCGATGGGGATGTCGTGGCGGACGTTCACCGCGAAGGTCGAATCGTCCTCGGTGATGACGCCGAACGCATCGGTGTCGGCCTTCAGGCCCTCGATGACGGCGACGGCGACGTTGTCCAGCGGGCTGTGGGCGAGAAGGTGCGGCTTCGTCCGCCCCCCACCCGATCCGGCGTGGCTGCTCATTCCGGGATCCTCCTTGGTGAAGCCGTCGGCTCTTTGCGGCGACTTAGTCTTGTATAAGACATCATAATTTCCACAGTCAATTGCGGTTCGTACCGGAAAGCACGAAGGCTTGGGTTCCAGATGCATCCGTTCGGTTTTTCGCAGAAAGGGCGCCGGGCGCCTGGTTGGGCGTGCCAAGGCGCTTGCCCAGTCATGAATCTTATATAAGACAAAGCGATCGGCGATGGATCCCGGCCTGTCGGCGCGATCCTGCCCCCGCCGATCCGCCCGAAGACCGAGACGCACGTTGAGCGAAACCCTTCAGATCGTCCTGTGCCTGAGCTGTGCCGGCCTCATCTCCGGGCTGACGGGCTTCGCCTTCGCGCTGGTGGCCTCCGGCACCCTGCTGTCGATCCGGGCGCCCATCGAGGCGACGGCCCTGGTGCTGACCTGCAGCATCCTCTCGCAGGTCCTGTCGGTGATGCGGCTGCGGACCCTGCCGCCGCGCGCGACGGCCCTGGCGATGATCGGCCCCGGTCTCCTCGGGGCGCCGATCGGGATCCATCTCCTCAAGGATCTCAATCCCGAGGTGGTGAAGGTGCTGATCGGGATCTTCCTGATCCTCTACAGCGCCGTGGTGGCGCGGCTGCGCAGCGACTACCGGATCTCGTTCGGCAACGCCTGGAGCGACGGCGCCGTGGGCTTCCTCGGCGGCATCCTCGGGGGCATCGCCGGGCTGTCGGGCGCGCTGCCCACCGCCTGGAGCCTCGTGCGCGGCTGGGAGCCGCGCATGCAACGGGCGGTCTACCAGAGCTTCACCCTGGTCCTGCAGGTCTGGTCCCTGGCGATCCTGGCGCTGTTCAATCCGTTCCCGCCCGAACTGATGGCCGACCTCGCCCTGGGGCTGCCCATCGTTCTCGTCAGCGTACTGGCCGGGCTGTCGCTGTTCTCGCGTATCGACCAGCGCCGCTTCCGCTCCGTCGTCCTGGCGCTGCTCGCGGCCATCGGCTTCACCACAACCGCCCTGGCGCTCCCCGGCCTGCTGCGCTGAGGTGCCGGGCGGGGGGTCGGCGGCACGGCTTGGCGTGGACCTCGGCGAGGAACAGCTCCCGCCGGTCCCGGGCGCCGACGGATCGTCTCCGGGCGCGCCATGACGGCGACGAAACGCGGGAACGTCGCGTGCGAACCTTCCGTTGGGGTGGAGCCCCGCGGGGGGCGGTCAGGCCGCCGCGTCGAGCAGGGAGGCGCCGGGGCGCACATGCGTGAAGGCGACGGGCTCCATGGCGACGTCGAGGCCGTCCCCGCCCTGGCGCACCACGGTGTAGTGCGAGGTCGCGAGATCCGAGGCGTCGGGGAAGTCCTCCCGGAAATGCGCGCCCCGGCTGTCGGTGCGGGCCAGGGCCGCGGCGCGGATCGACTGGCTGACGAGGACGAGGTTCTCGAGGTTGAGCCGGTCCATCCAAGTCAGGTTGTAGCGGCGGTCGCCGTCGGGGATGCCGGCCTGCGCCACCGCGGCGGCCAGAGCGTCGAGGCGCTCGCCGGCCCGCGCCAGTCCGGCCGCGTCGCGCAGGATGCCGACATCGTCCCACATCGTCGCGTAGAGGGCTTCCCGGATCGCCCCGAGATCTCCCGCCGGGCGTCCGAGGGGGCCGTAGGCCCGGGCCAGCCCCGCCTCGACCGCGTGGGGGTCGGGCTCGGCGAGAGCCCCCACGCCCCGGACCTCGCGGGCCATGGCCGTGCCGGCGAGGCCGCCGAACACCGTCGAGTTGGCGACACCGTTGCCGCCGAGGCGGTTGGCGCCGTGCACCCCGCCGGTATCCTCACCCGCCGCGTAGAGGCGCGGCAGCTCGGTGCCGCAGCCGGGGCGGAACTCGACCCCGCCCATCATGTAATGGGCGGTCGGGATGACCTCGACGAGGCCGCCCGCGAGGTCGAAGCCGCAATCGGCGCAGCGCTCGACCATGCCCTTGAACTTGCGCCGTACGTCCTCGGGGCCGAGATGGCTCATCTGGATGTAGACGCCCCCGTTCGGGGTGGCATGGCCGTCGCGGATGCGGCGCATGATCGAGCGGCTGACGACGTCGCGGGTCGCCCGCTCCGCGCGCGGATCGTAGTGATGCATGAAGCGCTCGCGGGAGGCGTCGAGCAGGTAACCGCCCGCGCCCCGCAGACCCTCCTCCAGCACCGTGCCGGTCATGCGCGTGCCCGCGCCCGCCAGCAGGCCGGTGGGATGGAACTGCACCATCTCCATGTCGCGCAACGGCAGGCCGGCACGAAGCGCCATGGCGAGGCCGTCGCAGGTCTTGTCGCCGGACGGCGTGTGGAACTTGTACATGGTCGGGCCGCCGCCCGTGGCGAGCAGGGTCGCCCGGGCGCGGACGAGGACGGGGTCCCCGGTGCGCATGTCGAGCATCAGGACCCCGGCGAGGCCGGAGCCGTCGGCCGCCGGGATCAGCTCGAGGGCGCGGTGGTCCTCCAGGCGCCGGACGTCGCGGCGCCAGACCTGCTCGGACAGGCGGTTGATGATCTCGATGCCGGTGAGGTCGCCCTTGTGCACGGTGCGGTCGAAGGTCTGCCCGGCGAAGGCCTTCTGGTGGACGCTGCCGTCGGGATTGCGGTCGAAGAAGCAGCCGAGTTCGGTCTCGAGTTCGCGGATGCGGACCTGCGCCTCGGTGACCAGGGTCCAGGCCAGCTCCTGGTTGTTGAGCCACTTGCCGCCCTCGATCGTGTCCATGAAGTGGCGCTCGACCGAGTCGCCTGGGGCGAGGGCGACGTTGTAGCCGCCCTGGACCATGCGGGTGCAGCCGCACTTGCCGAGCAGACCCTTCACCGCGACGGTGACGTCGAGGTCGGGCGCGGCCTTCTTGGCGTGCAGCGCCGCGAACAGGCCGGCGCCCCCCGACCCTAGGATGAGGATATCGGTCTCGACGGTGATTGGTACGGCGCGCATCAGGCGGCTCCCAGGCTCGCGATGACGGCGTCGCGCCGGCCGGCGACGTCGCGTTGGACGTCGGCGAAAAGCGAGCCGCCGTGGGAATCCATGCCGACGAGGAGGGGGCCGAAATCGCGGATCGCGAACTTCCACAGGCTCTCGGGATGGAGATCGTCGAGGTCGATGTCGTCGATCCGCTCGATCCAGGTGGTTTCCAGGGCGGCGGCGCCCCCGACGATGGCGAGGTAGGCGCCGCCCTGCTCGGCGAAGGCCGCGAGGGTCTGGGGGCCCATGCCGCCCTTGCCGACGATGAGGCGCACGCCTTCCCGCCGCATCAGCGCGTCGGTGAAGCGCTCCATCCGCATGGAGGTGGTGGTGCCGATGCAGAACGGGGCGTAGCCGACGGGAGCCTCGGCCGAGACCGGCACGCGGTGGACGTTGGGCGCGGTGTGGATGACCGCGTGGCCGGCTAGAGCGAGATGCGTCCGGCGCGCCCGGTCGAACATGTGGATCAGGGTCGCGTCGCGGATGCCGAACAGGGTCCTTCGCAGGGTGACGGTGTCGCCGACCCGCAGGGCGCGGGCCTGCGCGGCGTCGATCGGCATGTCGAGAACGTGGTGCATGGCTCTGCCCTCCCGGACGCCGCATGGATCACTCGAAGGCGATGCCGCCCGGGGTGAAGGTCGCCTTGGCGCGACGGGCCGAATGGCACTGGATGTTCACCGCCACCGGGTTCTGGGTGATGTGCGTCGCGGCGACCTCGACATGGACCGCGAAGCTCGTGGAGCGGCCGCCGAGCCCCTGTGGGCCGATGCCGAGTTCGTTGACGGCGCGCGACAGCTCGGCCTCGATCCGCGCGCCCTCCGGGTCGGAACAGGCGGTGCGCAGCTTGCGGGTCGCCGCCACCTTGGCGAGGTGCATGCAGAGGTCCGATGTGCCCCCGATGCCGACGCCCACGATGGTCGGCGGGCAGACGCGGCCGCCGAGCTCGATCACCCGGTCGATGACGAAGCGCTTGACCGCGTTGATGCCGTCGGAGGGCAGCAGCATCTGCAGGAACGAGCCGTTCTCCGAGCCCGACCCCTTCGGGATCATCTCGATGGAGAGCGTGTCGGGCCGGTCGTCGAAATCGACATGGATGATCGGCACCCGGATGCCGCACGAGGTCTGCTCGTTCACGCGGGTGATCGGGTGGACCACGGAGGAGCGCAGGGAATGCTCGGTGGTGGCCCGCGCGCAGCCGCGCCGGATCGCGGCCTTCAGGTCCGCGCCCTCGACGCGGACGCCCCGCCCGATCACCACGTTGTAGATCGGGATGCCGGTGTCCTGGCACAGGATGTTGCGGGTGCGCTCGGCCACCGCGATGTTCTCGACCATGGTGCCGAGGATCGCCCGGCCGGTGGCGCTGGTCTCCGCGCGCGCGAGGTCGGCGAAACCCGCCTTGATGTCGGGGGGCAGCAGCTTCAGGGCGCGGACGTAGAGGTCCTTGCACACCGCTTCGACTTCGGTGAGGTCGAGGTCCATGCCGGTCTCCGTGTGAGGGGTCGGGGCTCAGGCGCCGCCGAGGAGGAACAGCAGTCCCACCGCGAGCGCCGTCGCCACGCAGGTCGAGACGATGAGCGCCGTCCGCTCGGCAGTGGCGAACCACTCGAGGGCGAGCACGCGCAGCCCCAGCACCATGTGCAGGGCCAGGGCGCTGACGAGGCCCCATTCGGCCGTGCGCACGAAGCCGTTATGGGTCAGCCCGAGGAAGCTCTCGAGCCGGTCGGCGCCCTGGAGCGCGGTGCCGAGGGCGATGAAGTGCATCGGCAGGAACAGCGCCAGCGCGATCCCCGACAGGCGATGCAGGAGGGCGGCGGCGAAGCCGGCGTGCGGACGCGCGGCCACGCGCCGGGGCAGGGGGGAGGCTCGGGTCCCGGCGCTCATGCGAGGTAGACCGCGAGGGCGGCGCGCAGGCCGAGCACGGCGAGGAGCGCCGAGACGGCAAGCATCGCCCCATCGAGGGATCGGCCGCGCCAGGGCGTCCACTCCCGCAGGATGCTGCGCAGGCCGATGGGCGCATGGATCGCCGCGGCGACCACGAAGATCCCGTAGAACGCCAGGAAGGCGCCGTTGCCCTGGGTGCGCCCGAGGATCTCCCCGGCGGTGAGGCCGCCGCGCACGGCGTACAGGATGGTGCCGAGATGGACCGCCACGGCCATGGCCAGGATCACGGCGGTGCCGCGCTGGGCGAGGTAGAGCATCGGGCTCATGACGGCCTCCGGCCGGACGGGCCCCGGAAAGCCTGGGCCCCGAACCGCTTCAGGGCGGCCCGGGCGGTGGCGCGCTTGAGGCCCGCGATGGCGAAGGTCGGCGCCAGGGCCTTCGGGCAATGCTCGGTGCAGCTCATGTGGGTGTGGCAGGACTGGCACCCGGCATCCCCCGACACGGCCGCGAGGCGCGCGTCCTGGCCCCGGTCGCGGACGTCGTTCACCAGGGTCCAGGCCCGGTTGAGGGCGGCCGGGCCGAGATAGTCCGGGTTCCACGCCACCACGTCGCAGGCGGCGTAGCAGACGCCGCAATTGATGCACTCGATGCCGGCATCCACGGCGCGGCGTTCGGGAGACTCCGGCGCCACCACGGCGAAGTCGTCGGCCGGCACCGCGCCGGGCTCGAAGGCGCCGTGCGCCGCCGTCCATTTCGCGAAGAACGGCTCCATGTCGACGGCCAGGTCCTTGACCACCGGCAGGTTGCGCAGGGGCTCCAGGGTCAGGCCGTCGCCCTCCGCCACCGCCGCGACCCGCGTGCGGCAGGTCCAGCGCGGCCGGCCGTTCACCATCATGGCGCAGGAGCCGCACATGCCGACCCGGCAGGCGAAGCGGTAGGCCAGCGTCGGGTCCTGCTCGCGCTGGATCTCGGTGACGACGTCGAGGACCGTCTGCGCCGGGCGGCGCGCCACGGTGAAGGCCTGGAAGCCGCCGTCTCGCCGGATGCGCACCGTCAGCATCGCGCCGGGCGCGGCGTCGAC
The DNA here is from genome assembly GCF_022179065.1 of Methylobacterium adhaesivum. Classification (GTDB taxonomy): domain Bacteria; phylum Pseudomonadota; class Alphaproteobacteria; order Rhizobiales; family Beijerinckiaceae; genus Methylobacterium; species Methylobacterium adhaesivum. The sequence goes on along the minus strand of NZ_BPQD01000011.1, from coordinate 12,890 downwards.
CGTAGACTCCGTCGGGGACGGGGCGGGGAAGGGCGCGTTCATGGCTTCAGCGCTCCGCCTTGGCGGCGCCGGGAAAGAACAGCTCGCCCTGGTCCGCGGCCTTGGCGGAGACGAGGCCGGCGCGGTTCATGTAGTCGAGATAGGCCAGCATGTTCAGGGGCGCGCTGGTCCACTGGGTCTGTGGCGCGCGGATGATCTCCATGGCCTCGGCCTCGCTCAGCCTGGCATTCTCCGCCTTGATCCACAGGGCGGCGATCCGGGCCGGCTCGGCCTTGATCAGCGCCAGGCTTTCATCGAGGGCGCCCCGGAAGGCCGCCACGATCTTCGGGTTGGCGGAGACGAAGCGGCTGCTCGCCCAGACGAGGTTGAAGGTGTGGGGGCCGCCCAGCACGTCGTAGCTGTCGAGGACCTTGCGGGCGCGGGGATCCTTCAGCTCGACCTCCTGGAACGGCGGCGCGCCGAAATGCGCGGTGATCTCGGAACGGCCGCCGAGCATCGCCGTCTGCGCGTCGGGGTGTCCCATCGAGACCGTGAAGGGGTCGAGGCGGCCCTGCTGGCCGGGCCCGAAGGCCTTCTCGGCGGCCATCTGCAGGGTGATCGCCTGAATCGAGCTCTTCACCGTGGGCAGGGCGATCTTGTCCTTGTCGGTGAAGTCCTTGATCGACTTCACCGCCGGGTTCACGGAGACCAGCCAGAGCGGCATGGCGTTGAGCGCCGCCACGCCCTTGACCTTCAGGTTGCCCTGGGTGCGGCCCCAGATCGTCAGCATCGGCCCGACGCCGCCGGCGGCGAAGTCGAGGTTTCCCGAGAGAAGGGCCTCGTTCATGCCGGAGCCGCCGGTGAAGCGCAGCCACTCGGTCTTCAGCTCCAGGCCCTGCCGCTGCGCGTGCTTCTCGAGGAGGCGCTCCTCCTCCATCACGGTGAGCGGCAGGTAGGAGATGCCGAACTGCTTGGCGAGGCGCACCACCGAGGCCTCCGCCCGGGCGGCGCCCGCGCTCGCCACAAGGCCCGCAGAGACCAGGGCCGCGGCTCCGCAGAGCCGGATGAGACGACCGAGCGCCATGTGTTCCTCCTCGTCCGCCCGAATTCTCTGGTCCGGTGCCGAGGGCCACGATAGCCTCGCGTCGACCCCTGTCAATGGTCATATGTCATATATATGAGTTCATAATGTCGAGCCGTTCCCCCAGCGTCGCCCAACCCCACAACTCTCCCGAAGTGCCGGCCGGACCCTTGGCGAGCCGCCCGCTCTACCTGCAGGCGCGCGACCTGCTGCTGCGCCGGATCGTGGACGGGACCTGGAAGCCCGGCGGCTATCTACCGAGCGAGCCGCAGCTGGCCCTCGACCTCGGCGTCTCCATCGGGACCATCCGCAAGGCCATGGAGGACCTCGTCGGGCAGGGGCTGCTGGAGCGCCAGCACGGGCGCGGCACGCAGGTGGTGCCCCATTCGAGCGACCGCTCGCGCTTCCGCTTCCTGCGCTTCGTCCATGGCGACGGGCGGCCGCTGCGCCCCGTGGCCCACGTCCTCGCGGCCGCAACGGCACGCGCCGACGCGCGGGACCGGGCTGCCCTTGGGCTCGGAGCGGGGGCGAAGGTGCTGGTCCTCCTGCGCACCCGCAGCGAGGACGGCGTGCCGCTGATCTACGAGCGCATCGCGCTGCCGGCGGAACCGTTCGCGGCCCTGAACGCGGAGCCGGGCACCGACATGCTGGAGGAGATCTACGTGCTCTACCAAGCGCGCTGCGGCCAGACCGTGGCACGGGCACGCGACACGATCGCCACCGACCGGGCGAGCCCGGCCATCGCGGAGGCCCTCGGCTGCCCGCCGGAGACGCCCCTGCTCCTCGTGTGCCGGGTCGCCGTGGCCCTGACGGGCGCCCCGATCGAGTACCGCCAGAGCTGGACGGCGGCGCTCGCCTACCGCTCCGACCTCGATTGAGCACACCCGACCGGACCACGCGTGCCTCGCAAAGCGCCCGGTCACGATCGGTGCTCGCCCTGAGCCCGGCCGTGCCGCGGGCGTTTCGTGAGAGCCCCTACGCCTGCATGCCCCAGCGCTGCAGGGTGCGCCGCTCGATGGTCTGGAAGATGAGGTTCTCGACGCACAGGCCGATGAGGATCACCGTCAGCAGTCCGGCGAAGACGTTGGGGATGTCGAGCATGTTCTTGTTCTCGAAGATGAACCAGCCGAGGCCGCCCGAGCCCGAGCTGACGCCGAAGACGAGTTCCGCCGCGATGAGCGTGCGCCAGGCGAAGGCCCAGCCGACCTTGAGGCCCGTGAGGATGCTCGGGAAGGCCGCCGGGATCAGGATCTTGGTGATGAGCCGGCTGCCGCGCAGACCGTAATTGCGCCCGACCATCTTCAGGGTTCGGCTGACCGAAAGGAAGCCCGAATGGGTGTTCAGGGCGATGGCCCAGGTCACCGAATGGACCAGCACGAAGATGAGGCTGCCGTTGCCCAGGCCGAACCAGATCAGCGCCAGGGGCAGGAGCGCGATGGCCGGCAGGGGATTGAACATCGACGTCATCGTCTCGAGGAAGTCGGTGCCGATGCGCGAGCTGATGGCGATGCCGGTAAGCAGGGTCGCCAGGAGAATCCCGAGGGCGTAGCCGATCAGCAGGACCTTGATCGAGCCCCAGGCCCGCAGCACCAGCGTCCCGTCCGCGACGCCGTGGGCGAAGGCCGTCACCGTGGCGGAGAAGGTCGGGAACAGGAGGTCGTTGTCGAGGAAGCGCCCATAGGCCTCCCAGATCAGGGCCAGCACCGACAGGATCACGAGCTTACGCAGCCACGCGTGGTTGTAGAGGCGCTCGACCGTCGAGAGCGGCTTTTCGACGATGGCGCCGCCATAGGCGCCCCCGGTCTCGCGGACGATCTCGGGGCGGGCGGGGCGGAGGATGAGGGGGGACATGAGCACCTTCGCGGTCCTAGACATTCTCCGCCTCCTTGATCTCTTCGGAAAACAGCATCTGGTGGATGCGCTGCTCCAGCAGCAGGGTTTCCTGGGGCGAGCCAGCGGTGTTGAGCTCGGCCTTCACCTCGCCGGGATGGGGCGAGAGCAGCAGGATGCGCGAGCCGATCTTGATCGCCTCGGGGATCGAGTGCGTGACGAACAGCACCGTGAAGCGCGTCTCCTCCCACAGGGCCAGGAGCTCGTCCTGCATGCGCCGGCGCGTCAGCGCGTCCAGGGCCGCGAAGGGCTCGTCCATCAGCAAGATGTCGGGCTCCATCGCCATGCCCCGGGCGATGGCCACGCGCTGCTTCATGCCGCCCGAAAGCATGTGCGGATAGCTGTCGGCGAAGGCCGAGAGGTTGACCTTGTCGATATAGTGCATGGCCCGCTCGTCGGCGGCCCGGCCCGTCAGGCGCCCCGAGGCTTCGAGGGCGAAGGCCACGTTCTGGCGCACGGTCTTCCAGGGCAGGAGCTGGTCGAACTCCTGAAACACCATCATCCGGTCCGGGCCGGGCTCGGTGACGGCCTGGTTCTTGAGGCGGATCTGGCCTTCCGTCGGCGCCATGTACCCGCCGACGGACTTCAGGAGGGTGGATTTCCCGCATCCCGAGGGCCCGAGGAGGACGAACCGGTCGCTCGGAAAGACCTTGAAGCTGACCCGGTAGGTCGCCGTCACGAGGTGATGGGGAGTCTTGTATTGCAGCGTGACGCCATCGACTTCAAGCAGAGGCTCAGCGAAGTTCGATGGCAAGCCTGTTGCCAAGCTCATTACATCCTCCCTTAAGCCACGCGCATGGCGGCGATGCTGATTTTACGAGCGGTCTTGAGCCGCTTTTCGATCGGACGCCTGTTCCACCGGCGCCCAGGGTCCGGGCAGGGGCGGAATCGTTCGTCGCACTCCCTGGATACCAAGCACGATCCTTCCTGTAAATATAATAGCTATCTTTTATAAGACAGGAAATTAAACCTGAGATGACCGGATTTATCGTTCGCCATCGCCCGGGAGGACGTCCGCGCCGGCTGTTCGGGATCTCCCGTCGCCTCGTCGTGCATGATCCGGCGGCGCCCCCCACGACGGCCCGCGTTTTCCACGGCCCCCGACCGGGACGGATCGCTGCGCATGTCGGGACGCGTCGTCCTTGATCCAGCGCAAAGTGGCGGGTGACGGAGTGGGTCAGCATTCCCGGGAACGATCCGGGCGCGTGTCCGGGACGCCCGGAGAACCCGATGCCTTCACTTCCCCTGCCGAGCGCGGTCGACCTCGCCCGCGCGCAGTTCGCCCTGACCGTCGTCTGGCACTTCCTCTTTCCGGCCTTCACCATCGGTCTGGCGAGCTTCCTCGCCGTCCTGGAAGGCCGCTGGCTGTTCACCGGCAAGGCCGTCTACCTCGACACCTACCGTTACTGGCTCAAGGTCTTCGCCGTCGCCTTCGCCATGGGGGTCGTGTCCGGTCTGGTGATGTCCTACCAGTTCGGCACCAACTGGTCGGTCTTCGCCGACCGCACGGCACCGATCCTCGGCCCGCTTCTGGGCTACGAGGTGCTCACCGCCTTCTTCCTTGAGGCCGGCTTCCTCGGCGTCATGCTCTTCGGCCTCGCGCGCGTCGGCCCGCGCCTGCATTTCGCGGCCACCTGCCTCGTCGCCCTCGGCACCCTGACCTCTGCCTTCTGGATCCTCTCGGCCAATTCCTGGATGCAGACCCCGACCGGGCACACGATGGGGGCCGACGGTCGGTTCGCCCCGGCCGATTGGTGGGCCATCATCGTCAATCCGTCGTTCCCGTACCGTTTCGCCCACACGGTGACGGGCGCCTACCTGACCACGGCGATGATCGTGGGCGCGGTCGGGGCGTTGCACCTCCTGCGCGACGGCAAGAATCCCCGCGCCCGGGCGATGTTCTCCATGGCCATGTGGATGGCCGCCCTCGTCGCGCCGGCGCAGCTCGTCATCGGCGACATGCATGGCGCGAACACCTACGCGCATCAGCCCGCCAAGGTCGCGGCGATGGAGGGGCACTTCGAGACCCGGAGCGGCGCCTCCGCCCTGCTGTTCGGGTGGCCCGACGCCGAAGCCGGGGAGACGCGCGGGGCCCTCGGCATCCCGGGCTTGGCGAGCCTCTACCTCACGCACGACCTGAACGGCACCGTGCGCGGGCTCAACGACATGCCGCGCGCGACCTGGCCGACCAACCTGCCGCTCGTGTTCTGGTCGTTCCGGGTCATGGTCGGGCTCGGCCTCCTCATGATCGCCCTCGGGCTCGCCTCGCTCTGGCTTCGCTGGAAGGGCCGGCTCTACGACGCCGCCTGGTTCCACCGCCTGGCGGTCGCCATGGGTCCGTCCGGGCTGATCGCCGTCACGGCCGGCTGGACCGTGACCGAGACCGGGCGCCAGCCCTTCACGGTCTATGGCCTGCTGCGCACCGCCGACAGCGTCTCGCCCGTCGCCGCCCCCGCCGTCGCCGCCTCCCTGGCCGCCTTCGCGGTGGTCTACCTCGCCGTGTTCGGCGCGGGCATCTGGTACCTCCTGCACCTCTTCAACCAAGCCCCCCACGTCCACGAAGCGGGACCGCCGACGGGCGTGCCGACGCGCACCGCCGGCATCACCCCGGCGCCGGCCCTCGACGCCCCGGCCCACGGCGAGAGCCGTCCCGCCCTCCAGCCCGCGGAATAGCGCCGATGACCCTCGATCTCACCCTCATCTGGGCGCTCCTCATCGCCACCGCCGTGTTCCTCTACGTGGTCATGGACGGCTTCGACCTCGGGATCGGCATCCTGTTCCCGGCCATCCGCGAGAAGGTGGACCGGGACGTGATGGTGAACACCGTCGCGCCGGTCTGGGACGGCAACGAGACCTGGCTGATCCTCGGCGGCGGCGGGCTGTTCGCGGTGTTTCCCCTGGCCTACGCCACGCTGCTGCCGGCGCTCTACATCCCCCTCACCCTGATGCTGCTCGCCCTGGTGTTTCGCGGCGTCGCGTTCGAGATGCGCTTCCGGACGGCCAGTCCCCTGTCCCAGACCGCATGGGATATGGCCTTCTCGGCCGGCAGCATTGTCGCGGCCTTGTGCCAGGGCATCTGCCTCGGCGCCCTGGTGCAGGGCGTCCGGGTCGAGGACCGGGCCTATGCCGGCGGCTGGTGGGACTGGTTCTCGCCGTTCTCCGTTCTCACCGGGTTCGCCCTCGTCGCCGGCTACGGGCTTCTTGGCGCGGGCTGGCTGATCTGGAAGACCGAGGACGCGCTGCAACTGCGGGCCTATCGCCTCGCGCGGGGCTTCGGCGCGGCGACCTTCGCCGCCATCGTCGCCGTGTCGCTGGCGATGCCGTTCCTCAGTCCCGCCTTCCGCGACCGTTGGCTGACCTGGCCGGCGGTGATCTTCGTCGCCCCGGTCCCGGTCCTGGTCGCACTTCTCGGCCGCCGCCTGCGCGACGCCCTCGACCGGCGGGAGGAGGTCGCGCCCTTCCTCTGCGGCCTCGGCCTGTTCCTGCTGTCGTATGTCGGGCTCGGCATCAGCCTCTTCCCGATGATCGTGCCGCCCGCGGTGACGATCTGGGATGCGGCCACGCACCCGAGCAGCCAGCGCTTCCTCCTCGTCGGGACGGTGGTGCTGCTCCCGATGGTCCTCGCCTACACCGCCTACGTCTACTGGCTGTTCCGCGGGAAGGTCACCGCCGGTACACCGGGCTACCATTGAGGGGACGTGGCATGCCCATCCCGAGCGTTGCGCGTCGCCTCGCCTGGTTCGTCGCGCTCTGGGCCGGCGGCATCGCCGGCCTCACGGCGGTGGCCCTCCCCCTGCGCTGGTTGCTGAAGGTCGTGTGAGCGCACCCAGGCGAAGCGGTTCGATCGGGCAGCCCCCGGACGACACGCTCCCGGGAAGCCCTACGGCCCACGCTGCGGCTTTGATCCGGCGCAATGCGGTTCGACCGCCCCGTGCGAGGTTGAGGGCGCGGTCACGACACGGGATCAGCGCGCGCATGACGACGGCAGAGGCGGCCTTGCCCGCGATCGAGTCCGGATGGATCGCCCTTGCCGGCCGGGTGGCTCGCCTGCGCGAATGGCTGGCGACGCTGCCCCTCGCGGGCCTGTGCATCGGATTGGCGGCGCAGGCGCTCGACGAGCCCGGCATCGCGGCATGGGCCTGGATGCTGCCGACGCTCGCCGTCCTCGCCATCCTGGTGATCCAGGTCGTGGTCAGCCTGGCCCAGGGCAATGTCGGGCTCGACCTCGTCGCCGTGCTCTCGATGGCCGGCGCGCTCGCCCTGTCGCAGAGGCTCACCGGCGTCGTCATCGCCCTCATGTATGCCGGGGGGCAGGCGCTGGAGGCCTACGCCGCCGGACGCGCCGGCCGGGCCATGACGGCCTTGCTCGCCCGGCAACCCCGCACGGCGTTGCGCGAGGAGGCCGGCACCGTGCGGGAGGTCGCCATCGCGCAGTTGGTCCCCGGCGACCGTATCCTCGTCCGCGTGGGTGACATCCTTCCCGTCGATGGACGCGTCGCCTCGGGGCGCGCCATCCTCGACCAGTCGACCCTCACGGGGGAGGCGAGGCCGGTGACGTTCGAGGCGAACGCCGCCGTCCTGAGCGGAACGGTCAACGTCGGAACGCCCTTCACGCTCCTCGCCGGGCGTCGCGCCGCCGAGAGCACCTACGCGGGCATCGTCCGTCTCGTCGAAGCGGCCAGGGCGCAGAAGGCGCCGATGGCGCGCCTCGCCGACCGCTACGGCCTCGCCTTCCTCGCCGTCACGCTCCTCCTGGCCGGAGGCGCCTGGGCGGCCACGGGCGATTCCCTGCGGGCCCTGGCAGTGCTCGTCGTCGCCACGCCGTGTCCGTTGATCCTTGCCGTGCCCGTCGCCCTCGTGTCCGGTCTCTCGCGGGCGGCCGGCATCGGCGTGCTCGTCAAGGGCGGCGGTGCCCTGGAAATGCTGGCGCGGGTGCGCGTCCTGGTGATCGACAAGACCGGCACCCTCACCCACGGAACGGCCCGCCTGACGGCCACGAACGTTCTGCCCCCCTTCGCGGAGGCGGAGGTCCTCACCCTGGCCGCCGCCCTGGATCAGGCGTCGGGCCACCCGACGGCCCGGGCCCTCGTGGGGGAAGCCCTGGCACGCGGCCTCGCCCTGCCGCAGCCGAGCGCGGTCACCGAGACGCCCGGCGAGGGCATCGCGGGCCTCGTCGCGGGACGGGCCGTCAGGGTCGGCGGTCCCCGCCTGATGCGCAACCTCGGCCTGCTCTTTCCGGCGCCCGGACCGGTCCGAGCCGTCGTCGCCGTGGCGGCCGCCACCGTGATGGTGACCGTGGACGACAGGCCGGCGGCGATCCTGGAATTCGCCGACCCCGTCCGGACGGACGGCGCCGCCGCGCTCGCGGAGCTGCGGGCGTGCGGGATCGCGCGTGTCGTCCTGGCGACGGGGGACCGGCGCGGGGTCGCAGAAGCGCTGGTCGTCGGCTTGCCCATCGACGTGGTGGAGGCCGACCTCGATCCGGCGGACAAGACGCGGATCGTGCTACAGGAACGCGCCTCCGGCGCGGTGATGATGGTGGGCGACGGTGTCAACGACGCGCCCGCCCTGGCCGCCGCCGACCTCGGGGTGGCCCTCGGCGCGCGTGGCGCGGCGGCGGCGGCGGAGGCGGCCGACATCGTGCTGCTCGCCGACACCCTCGCGCCCCTGCCGCCGGCCATCCGCATCGCCAGGCGCGCCCGCGCCATCGCGCTCCAGAGCGTGGTGGCGGGCCTCGGCCTGTCGCTCATCGGCATGGTCGCGGCGGCATTCGGATACCTCTCCCCGCTCCAGGGCGCCCTGATCCAGGAAGGCATCGACGTCGCCGTCATCCTCAACGCCATGCGGGTCCTCGGAGGGCCGGATCCCGTCGTCCCGTCGGGCGAGCGAAGATCGGCCCCAGAGGACGGCCTGGAGATCGCGTCCGACGGGACGCCAGCGGAAGCCGCCGCCCCACGGCGGGCGTGAAGAGGCCGAATCGATGACAGGCCTTTCCGGAGTCGCTATCCGGCGGCTCAAGGTTCTTACTGACGAGCAGAAGGCGATGGAGCGATCCCTGATCTACGTCAGCCACAGGCGGGCCTCCGCCGCCGACGTCACCGATATCGTGGACATCTCACGGATCAGGAACGCCCGGCTGCAGGTCACCGGCGCGCTGATCGCCACCGAGGCGCGGTTCGCCCAGATCCTAGAGGGACCGCGCGGCGCCATCGACGAACTCATGGACAGTATCCGTCGCGACCGCCGCCATGAGCGTGTCGAGGTGGCCCAGGACCGCAGCGTCGCCGCACGGCAATTCTCCCACTGGACGCTGGCCTATTCAGGCGCCTCGGTCTTCGCCGACCGCCTGATCGGCGCCCTCGCGACGGGGGGTTCCGAAAAGCCCGCCGCGCATGATCTGAAACGGCTGGTGGACTTCATGCGGGAATTCGCCAGGACCGCGCCTTAGCGTGCCTCACGAAACTCCCGGCCCGTGTCGATGCGCGCTCTGCGCATGGCGGCCCGACAGGAGTTTTGGAAGAGACGGGATGGGCTGCCCGGTCGGGTCACTCGACGAAGCTCCAGGCGGCTTCCAGCGCATGCCGGTCGTCCTCGCCCAGGGGCTCCATCCAGTCCGTCTCCTCGGGCCGAGGCCGCTCGACGGGTTTCGTTCGGATCGCAAACCGCTCGCCGCCGCGGCGCGTTCCCGGTCGGGGCTGATTGTTCATGCGCGCCACCCTGGCCACCACGTTGCGGCCGGACCGCCGTCTCGGAATCATGATCGACTCTCCCCTCAATGCACCAGAAACCGCGGGGCCGACTGAAGCGTGGAGTGGCCCCCGGCGGCGTTGGACAGCCCGTAGCCGATGGCGGACGAGGCGTCCTCGCGTGTCCCCTTCACCGTCGTTCCGACGAGGACGTCGCGTCGCGCCGCCACGGCGGATGGGGATGTCCTGGGCATGGGCCGTCTCCGGAGGACACCGTCTCAGGGTGCCCCGGCGCCGGCGATCGGCCTTGATCCACCTCAATCGACCGCCAGCATCCGCGAAAGGACACCCCATCGAGCCGCTTTTCGGAGCCGGGCAAAGCAGGTAACTGACGAATCGCGGTCTAGTGAGGCGATGGCAGACGCAAGAGCCGACCTTCTTGTCAGCCAGGCCTGCATCGGTCGACAGTATCCGGACGCGCCCTTCGCGGCACCGTCGACTGTCGCCGTGACCTGAAAGTCTTTCCGGGGGTGAACGATGACGAGCCCCACCGCCTCTCCACACCACGGCGCCGATGGCGCGCTGGCCGTCGACGACCTTCGGCAGACCCTCGACGAGGTCGGCATCTGCATCTGGTCGCTGGATATCCCGACCGGTCGGGCGACCGTCTCGCCGACCTGCGGCCGCCTGTTCGGCGTTGCCCCCGAGCGGCTGACGACCTTCGCCGCCTCGCAAGCCCTCGTGCTCCCGGACGATCGCGAGGCCCGGGCCGACGCCATCCAGCATGCCCTGCGCGAGGGCGGACGCTACGAGGTCGACTACCGGGTGGTCCGGCCGGACGGGCATGTCCGCTGGCTTCGCTCACGCGGCCGGGTGGCCCTCGATGCGAACGGCAGGCCCGCCCGCCATCGTGGAGTGGTCCTCGACATCGACGACCAGAGAAGAGCCGAGCAGGAGCTGCGCGCGCGCGAGGCGCACCTGCGCTCGATCCTGGACACCGTCCCGGAAGCCATGGTCGTCATCGATCAGGCCGGCCTGATCCATTCGTTCAGCGCGGCGGCCGAACGCCTGTTCGGCTATGCGGCCGACGAGGCGGTGGGACGGAACGTCCGGATGCTGATGCCGGAGCCGATGCGGGCCGAACATGACGGCTACCTCGACCATTACCGGCGCACCGGCGAGCATCGCATCATCGGGACCAACCGGGTCGTGACGGGACTGCGGCGGGACGGCACGACCTTTCCGATGGAACTCGCCATCGGCGAGATGCGCTCCGGCGACGATGTCTACTTCACCGGTTTCATCAACGATCTCACTGAGCACCACCGGATGCAGGCGCGCCTGCAGGAACTGCAGTCGGAACTCGTTCACGTCTCGCGCCTCAGCGCGATGGGCGAGATGGCGTCGGCGCTCGCGCACGAGTTGAACCAGCCCCTTGGCGCCATCGCCAACTACACCAGCGGCTGTCGTCGCATGCTCGCCCGGCCGGATGCCGGCGCCGTCGCCAAGACCATCGAGGTCCTCGACAGGACGGCGGAGCAGGCCTTGCGGGCCGGCCAGATCATCCGCCGCCTGCGCGAGTTCGTCGCCCGCGGCGAGACGGAAAAGCAGGTCGAGCCCGTCGCACGGCTGATCGAGGAAGCCAGCGCCCTCGCCATGGTGGGTGCCCGCGAACAGGGGATCACGATCCGCATCGCCGTCGCTCCCGAGACCAACCCCATCCTGGTCGACCGGGTGCAGATCCAGCAGGTTCTGATCAACCTCATGCGCAACGCCCGCGAGGCCATGCGCAACCACGACCGCCGCGAGTTGCGGATCGAGGCACGCCCCGACGGATCTAAGGCTGTAGAAATCGCGGTGTCGGACACCGGCCCCGGTATCCCGGACGAGGTCGCGGACCGCTTGTTCCAGCCTTTCGTCACGACGAAGCCGGACGGGATGGGCGTCGGGCTCTCGATCTGCCGCACCATCGTCGAGGCGCATGGTGGGCGCCTGACGGTCGAACGCAACGATGCCGGCGGCGCGACCTTCCGGCTCGTCCTTCAGGCCGCGCAGGAAGGGAACCCCATCCATGACGCCTGACCTCGTGCACGTGATCGACGACGACGCCGCGATGCGGGATTCCGTCGCCTTCCTGCTCGGCACCGAAGGCTTCGCGGTGCGGCAGTACGACTCCGGCGTGGATTTTCTCGAGCGTCTGGAAAAGCCGGCCTCGGGCTGCATCCTGACCGACATCCGGATGCCCGTCATCGACGGTCTCGAACTTCTCCGCCGCCTGCGGGCGGCGGGCCACGCGGCTCCGGTGATCATGATGACGGCGCATGGCGACGTGCCGCTCGCCGTCGAGGCGATGAAGCTCGGAGCCTGCGATTTCATCGAGAAGCCATTCGACGACGAGACGCTCCTCCACGCACTCCGCTCCGCCCTGAGGCGCGGCGGCCCCGTCGGCACGGTCGATCCAACGATTCAGGAGTTCATCCGCCGCGTCGAGACCCTGAGCGAACGCGAACGCCAGGTGCTGGACCATCTGGTCGCCGGCGGAACCAGCAAGGAGATCGGCCGGACGCTCGACATCAGTCCCCGCACCGTCGAGATCTATCGCGCCAAGCTCATGGCGAAGACCCAAGCGGCCAGCCTACAGGAACTGGTGCGGTGGTCCGTGCTGGCGGGCCTTGCTTGAGCGGCGTCCGCGGGCGTCGGCATTGAGGCATCTCAATGCGCTGCCCTGTCTCGCGCCGATGATGCCGTCGCGACCCCTTTCGAGATGCGCTCCACTTCGCAGGCACCATGTCCCAGGATCGATCCGCTCCTCTCTTCGTCGTCGTCGACGACGATCCGGCGACGCTGCACTCGACGTGCTTCCTCCTCGAGAGCAGGGGCCACCGGGTCGAGGCCTTCACGGATGGCGAGGATCTGCTGGCGTCGTTCCCCGGTCCGAAGCCGTGCTGCGTGCTTCTCGACCAGGTCATGCCCGGCCTCGACGGCCTTGATGTCGCCGGCAGGCTGCGCGCCCTCGACGCGCTCATTCCCGTGATCCTCATCACGGGGCACCCCGCCCCCGGAATCCGCAGGCGGGCACGCGCAGCCGGGGTTCCGCTCATCGAGAAACCGTTCGATTACGAGACCTTGCTCGGACTGCTCGCGGCCCCCCCCGGCTCCGGGGAACGCGCCGTCCCGTCCTGAGAGAGGGCGCGCCCCGGAACCTTGCCAGCGGAACCTCACGTGCGTGCGCTGGCGGGCGGGACCTGGGCGGG
>NZ_BPQD01000010.1 GCF_022179065.1 Methylobacterium adhaesivum | reverse complement strand
CGAAGCGGGTCGGGAGAGGGGAACGCCATTTCCGGAGAGGTCGCCCCTCTCCCGCCTGCTCTGCAGGCACCCTCCCCCGCAGAGGGGGGAGGGTTCTGGTTCTTCAGCCCGTCCGTTTCAGGACCGCGTAGGGCAGACGCGCGAACAGGCGGTCGAGTTCGATCCGTCCGTCCGGAGCATTCACGCTGTCCCCCGTCACGAGGTCGGTCCAGGCGCTGTCGGCCGCCACCGGCAGGTGCGTGCCGGCGAAGGCCGCCCCCGACCAGACCGCATCCCCAACAAGGCCGGAGACAAGGCGCGGCACGGCGACGAGGAGGTCGCCCGCGCCACTCGTGGCATCCGAACGTGTGAAGGCGATGACATGATCCGCCTTTTCGCCCGCTGGGAGCAGGGCCTGGTAGTCGGCTTCGGCATAGAAGGCTGGCCGCTCGGCACGGTCGGCGAGCAGACGGGCCAGGGTCGCCTGCTTGACCCGTCCGTCACGCCACTGCGCCAGGAGATCTGCGGCGGCGCCCCCCTCCTCAAGGGAGCGGGCCAGGGCCGGATAGTCCACGGGCCGGCGGTTGTCGGGATCGACGAAGGAGAAGTCCCAGAACTCCGTGCCCTGGTAGGTGTCGGGCAGGCCCGGCAGCGTCGCCTTCAGCACCGTGCGGCCGAGGCCCGCGATCATGCCGAGATGGGCCAGACGCTTCGCGAAGGGCCGCATCCGCGCGAGGAACTCGGAGCCCGGCGCGACGAGCTTGGCGAAGAGCGCGTGGACGGCACCCTCGTAGGCTTCGTCGACATTGACCCAGCTCGACCGGCGCTTCGACTCGCGCAGGGCCTTTTCGGAGTAGGCGTCGAGGCGCTTGCGGAAGTCGTCGATGGAGCCGGGCTCGTCGCGGTCCAGCAATTCGAGGGGCCACGCCCCGAGGATCGCCTGGACGATCATCCACTGGTCGTTGGCATCCGGCGCCACTTCGCCGTCGATGACCGTGAGGTGCGGCTCCGTGAGCTCGCGCCACAGGGTCCAGGCCCGCGCCCAATCCTCGGGCATCTCTGAGAGGGCCAGGAGACGCGAGCGGGCATCCTCGCCGCGCTTGGTGTCGTGGGTCGCGGTCGCGATCATGGCGTTGGGCCAGTCGCGGGCGCGGGCCGCCTGCAGGGCGTGGAAATGCGCGGCGTCGATGCCGTACTCACCCGGATCGCCCCCGACCTCGTTGAGCGCCAGCAGTTCGGAGAACCGGTAGAACAGGGTGTCCTCCAGGCTTTTCGCCATCACCGGGCCGGTGAGCTGCTGGAAGCGGCGGCGGAAGCGCAGGATCACCTCCGGATCGGGACGGCCCGGCCCCGTGACGTCGATGCGCCCCAGCATGGCGTCGGCGGCGAAGTCGTGCACGGAGCGGTCCGGCAGGGCGCTCCAGCGCTTGGCCTTCTTCACCGCATTCTCGATGAGGCGGACGTCCTCGTCCTCGACATCGCTCTCGTCGAGGTCGCCCGGCAGGTAGGAGCGGTAGGTAGGAAAGCGCGCGATGATCTCGATGAGTGCCCGGCGGATGGCGTTGACGGAGAAGTCGCGGGTGCGCCGGTCGGCATCGGCCACGGCCTTGAGGTCGGAGGTCATCACCTCGAGTTCGGAGGCGAAGCTGATCTCCAGGATCTCGGCCTTCGCCGCGCGGAGCATGAACTTGTAGGGCTCGTCGAAATGCGTGCGTGCCTCGTAGAGGTCACGGATCGCCGCCTGCTTGCCCTTCTCGACCAGGATGCCGTCGAGCTGGTTCAGGACGTCGTAGCCGGTGGTGCCGGCGACCGGCCAGGGACGCAGGCGCTCGCCGGGCTCCAGGATCTTTTCCACCACCACGTAGAAGCCGGGGCCGACGGCAGCCTGGAGCGCGCGGGCGTAGCCTTGCGGATCGGCGAGGCCGTCGATGTGGTCGATGCGCAGACCGTCGATGCGGCCCTCGCGGATGTGGCGGAACACCGTCTCGTGGGCGCGCTGGAACACGTCGGACTTCTCGACGCGCAGGCCCGCAAGGCCGTTCACGTCGAAGAACCGGCGGTAGTTGATGTCGCTCGCCGCCACGCGCCAATGGGCGAGGCGATAGGATTGCTGCTCGAGTAGGCGGTGCAGGGGGCCGAAGCTGTCGGGGTGGCCCTTGGCGCCATTCAGAAGCCGCAGGGTCCGGCCGATGGCCTCCGCGATGGCGGGCGAGGCCGCCACGGCTTCGACGAGGCGTTCCTTCAGCTCCTCGGCCTCGGCCGGGAAGGCTCGGCGGCGCTCGGGATGCGTCTCCTCCCCCATTAGGCGCAGGCGCTCGGAAACACCGAGCACTTCCAGGGCCGCCGCGTCCTCGATATCCCCCAACGCCGCCAGCGCCCGGTTGAGGATGGTGGGGTATTGCTGCGGGCAGATCGGGAATTCGTGCTCGTAGTGCCAGACGCTGAAGGCGCCCTTCTCAGGGTCGAACTTCAGTTCAAGGGTGCCTTTCTCCAGGGCTTCGCCGTAGCGGTCGCCGAGGAAGGGCACCACGAGCTTGTTGTTGGCTCCCAATCGCGACCAGTCGATGTCGAAGGCCTCGGCGTGGGGCGACAGGCCGCCCCATTCGAGCACGGAGAGCCACCACGGATTGTCGGCGCCGCCGACGCCCATGTGGTTTGGCACGATGTCGAGGAGCAGCTTCAGCCCGGCGGCATGAAGCGTCTCGGAGAAGCGCACGAAGCCCTCCTCGCCGCCGAGTTCCGGGTTGATGGTGGCGTGGTCGACGATGTCGTAGCCGTGGGTCGAGCCCGGCCGCGCCTTCTGGATCGGCGAGGCGTAGACGTGGCTGATGCCGAGCTTCGCCAGATACGGGACGATCGTCGCCGCGTCCGCGAAGGTGAAGTCCTTATGGAACTGCAGGCGGTAGGTTGCGCGCGGCGGTGGCGAGGCGAGGCGCGCGGCGCCCGAGCGCGGACCGCGCTCCTCAGCCGACAGGGAGGCGGCGAGCTTGGCGAGGGGCCCGCCCGGCGCTGCAATGGCCTCCAGCGTCCGGTCGAGCTTGCGCCGCCAGTTCGGATAGCCCTCCGTCGAGCCCGGCACGTTGGCCTGGGAGAGTTCCGAGACCACGTCCTCGTACTGCACGGCGGTGAGCATCGAGGGCGCCCGGGCGAGGTAGCGTGCCGCCGCCTCGAAGGGGGCCGCCTCGGGCACGTCGTAAGTCGGCAGGAGCTGCTCGGAGGCCAGCGCCTCGGTCAGGCGGGCGCGCTCGTCGACGCGTTCGCGCCGTTCCGCCTCGGCCCGCTCGGAATCGTAGAGTCCGAGCGCCTGCCGGGTGTCGGTGTCGACGCCGCGCCACCAGCCGACGAAGGTCGGCAGATCATGGGTAGTGATGGCGGTGAGCGCATCGCGCGGATAAGCGGCGGGCGGC
Source organism: Methylobacterium adhaesivum (assembly GCF_022179065.1). GTDB lineage: Bacteria > Pseudomonadota > Alphaproteobacteria > Rhizobiales > Beijerinckiaceae > Methylobacterium > Methylobacterium adhaesivum. The sequence continues at coordinate 30,139 of NZ_BPQD01000010.1, read as the reverse complement.
TTGAACCGGGCCCCCTGCTCCCGCTCGAAGGCGAGGATGCGGTAGCTGAGGATGCCGGCCTGCATCAGGGCGTCGGAAAATCCCTCCGGCGCCGTGCCGAGGTCTTCGGCGATAACGAGACACTTGGCGCGGTGGCTTTCCAGGCGCAGCACGGCCAGCATCGGCTCGAAGGGCATGGCGACGTAGGCGCCGGCCTGGGCCGAGGCACCGAGCGGAATCAGGAACAGCCGCGCGAGCTGGAACGCGTGGTCGATGCGGATGGCGCCGGCATGGCGCATGTTCGCCTGCACGAGGGACCGGAAGGCCGCGAGGCCGTCGCGCTCGAGTTCCAGGGGATGGAAGGCGGGCAGGCCCCAATCCTGGCCCTTCGGCGCGAGGAGATCCGGGGGCGCGCCGATAGAGACGCCGTTGGCGAAGCGCTCGGGATGCGACCAGATCTCGGAGCCGCCGCGGTCGGCGCCCACCGCGAGGTCGCGGTAGAGGCCCAGACGCATGCCGGTGCCGAGGGCAATCTCGGACGCCTCCTCAAGCTGGCGATCGGCGAGGTACTGGAGCCAGACGTGATAGGTCACGGCCTCGGCGTGTTCGGCTGCGAAGGCCCGCACCGCGTCGGTGCCGTTGCGCTGGAATTCCTCCGGCCAGTCGCCGAGCCACTGGGCGCCCTGGCCCTGGAAATGTTCGGCCAGGGCCTCGAACGTACCGTGGGCTTCGAGATCCTCGCCACCGGCGGTGCGGAAGGCAGCGAAGCGCGCATCCGTGCCGTCTCGGGCGGCGGATTCCTGCCAGAGGGCGCGCAGGACCGGGGACAGCACGCCCCAGATGCCGGCGTGATCGACGAGCTTCGATTCGCGCAGGGCCTCGACCCGCGCGCCCATGGAGGCGAGGAGGTCGGCGGCTTTCGAGCCGACGAAGCCCGGCAGAACACCGGGTTCGATGAACAGGATCTCGAGGAACAGGCGCGAGGACGGTGAATAGGGTGAGATCTTGGTGCGGTCGGTGGCGAACAGGGCATGGACCGGGCTGAGGCCGAGGAACGACGCACCGCGCAGACCGGCATCGCGGGCAGCCCGGCCGGCATCGGCGTAGGAGCCGATGCCGAGGTTGTCCGGCGAGCGCAGGCCGTAGAGTTGGGCGGCAAGGCCCCAGTCGCGGGCACCCTCGTCGGCATAGGCGCGGGGACGCCAGCAGCGCTGGGGCGCCGCGATCACCCACGCCTCGGCACGGTGCTCGCCCAAGGCCGCCGTGAGACGGTGATAGCCCGGCGTCAGGGGCGGTAATTCGAAGCCGGCCTCGCCCGATCCCGCGACGGCGACGCGACCCTCGCGGGCATGGCCGCGCTCGTCGACGAGGCGCCACGCCAGGGTACCGCCGCTGCCTGTGATCCGTAGAGGGATTCGCGTGGCGCGGCGTGCCTCCACTGGCAGAAGTGCCGGAACCAAACCCTCGCGGACCTCGGCGACGATTTTCAGGCTGTCGGCGATCTCGGCCTCGGTGCCCACGGGAAACCCGAGGGCGGCGATCATGCCGGCCCGGGTCTCCAGGCTCGTCTCGACGGGCTGGCCGAAGGCGTCGGTGTAGCCGGGGGCGACGCCGAGGAGGTCGGCGAGGCGTTCGAGGTCGCGGCTCATCAGTTCACACCCGTCAGGAAGATGCCCGTCCAGGACGGGAGTTCGATGGTCTCTCCGGAGACCACGTCGGCGCCGTTGCACCAGACGATCTGGCCGCCGCCGCGCGGCGTTTGAAGCGGCGCATCGCCGAAATTGGCGACGAAGCGCAGCCAGCCGCCCTCGTAGCGCCAGGTACATTCCACGGCGTCGGGGCGCGGCAAGGTGGCGGTGGCACCGCGATAGGCGGTTTTGGTCAGGGGCACGACGGCCTGATGCCGGATCTGCAGCAGGTTGCGGGTGTCCGCCCACACGCCGCGATGCGGCGCACGGTCGGCCTCCGACCAATTGATGCGCGAGTCCGCGAAGGTCGTCTCCGCCGTCGGATCGGGGATCACCGAGGTGTCGTCGGCGAAGGCCGCGAAATTCTTGAACTCCCGCCGGCGCCCCTCGCGCACGGCCTTGTTCAGCTCCTCGTCCGGCGCGAAATCAACGAAGAACAGGAACGGCGCGCTCGCCGACCATTCCTCGCCCATCCACAGCATGGGGATCTGCGGGCTCAGCAACAGGCCGGCGCGCGCGAGGGCGAGTTTCGCAGGGTCGGACAAGGCCGAGAGGCGTTCGCCGAGCGCCCGGTTGCCGACCTGATCGTGGTTCTGCAGGAAGGTGACGAAGGCCGAGGGCGGCAGGTGGCCCGAGGGCTCGCCGCGCGGATGGTTGTCGAGGCTGGGGAACGGCTCGCCCTGATAGGCAAAACCCTCCGACAGGCAGCGCGCGAGGTGCACGACTGGCTTGTCGGCGAAGCTCTCATAGTAGCCGGCCTCCTCGCCGGTGAGCAGCACGTGCCAGCAATGGTGCAGGTCGTCGGCCCATTGCGCCGTGTGCTGCACCGGCTGGCCATCCGCCTTGCGTTCCAGCCACTTCGCCTCGTTGGCCTCGTTCTCCAACACCAGATGGATGTGACGGCCTGGAAGACGGGCGCGTACCGTCTCGGCGAGCTCGCCGATGAAGTGCTTGTCGGAGTCATCGAGGATGGCGTGGACGGCGTCGAAACGCAGGCCGTCGAAGTGGTATTCCTCCAGCCAGTACAGGGCGTTCTCGATGAAGAAATCCCGCACCGTGCGGCCGCTGGTCTCCCCGTCGAAATTGATGCCGGCGCCCCACGGTGTCTGATGGCGCTCGGTGAAGAAGGTCTTGGCGTAGGCGTTGAGATAGTTCCCCGCCGGGCCGAAGTGATTGTAGACGGCGTCGAGGAACACCATCAGGCCGAGCGAATGCGCCTTGTTGATGAGGCGCTTGAGGTCGTCGGGCCGGCCATAGGCGCTGTCCGGCGCGTAGGGCAGCACGCCGTCGTAGCCCCAGTTGCGGGTGCCCTTGAAGTCGGCGAGCGGCAGGAGCTCGATGGCGGTGATCCCAAGGTCGCGCAGGTCCTCGAGCTTGGTCTCGAGGGCCACGTAGGTGCCCTCCGGCGTCGCCGTGCCGACATGCAGTTCGTAAAGGACCGTCTCCTCCCACGGGCGGCCGGTCCAGCTCGCATCGGTCCAATCGAACGCGCGCGGATCGATCACTTCGCTCAGACCCGAGACGTCGTCGGGCTGGAAGCGGGAGGCGGGGTCAGGCACCACGAGGTCGCCGTCGATGCGGAAGCCGTAGCGGGCGCCGGCCCGGGTCCCGGGCAGCGTCACTCGGCGCCAGCCGTCCCCGGCCTCGGGAATTGCATGGTCGGTGCCGTCGACCACCAGAACGACATCCTTCGCCGTCGGCGCCCACAGGGCGAAGCGCACCCCGTCGTGTCCCGCCTCACTGCCGAAGGCCATCGCATGGGCTCGCCGCATCGCGGTTCGTCTTTCGTGATCTCGTGAGGGGCAACCGGCGGACAGCGGCCGCCGACCCTTCAGAAGGCGATCGGCCGCGCTCTTGTTCCATCGCGTCGCGGTCTATCGGGACTCTGTGTCTGTAAGCGCACACACCGACGTTTCCACAGGGCGGGACCCGCGCGGTGTCTATCGCCCGTACGTAGCCGGCCGCGTCCGCAGAACGTAGAGCGAATGGGCATCGAGGCGCAGGCGCGCGCCAGCCGGAAACAACGCCCGACCCTCGGGAACCATGCCGGTCGCCCGCGTGGTGTCGAACACGAGGCTCCAGGGGCCGTCGATGACTGGGGCGAAGGTGAAGTCGCACGGGCTCTCGGCGGCATTGACGAGGATGAGGAGGCGGTCGGCGTCGGGCAGGTCGTTGCCGATCTGCATGCCGAAGGCCTGGCGGCCCGCATCGGCCCAGGCGCTGCCGTCCATTTCCGCGCCGCAGGGCGACAGCCAGTGGACGTCGCGCAAGGGGCCGTCCTCCACGAGGTCGCCGTGGAGAAAGTCGCGGCGGCGCAGGGCCGGCTGCTCGCGACGCAAGCGCGTGAGGTTGGCGACGAAGGCCGTGAGGGCGGGATCGGGGTCGAACTCCCAATCGACCCAGTTCGTGGCGTTGTCCTGATTGTAGGCGTTGTTGTTGCCGCCCTGGCTGCGCGATCGCTCGTCGCCCATCAGAAGCATGGGGATGCCCTGAGCGAGGAAGATCGTGGCCAGGATGTTGCGCTTCTGGCGGGCGCGCAGTCCGAGGATCGCGGAATCGTCCGTCGGCCCCTCGACGCCGTAGTTGCGCGTGAGATTGTGGCCGTGGCCGTCCCGGTTGTCCTCTCCGTTGGCGAGGTTGTGCTTCTCCTCGTAGGCAACGACGTCCGCCAGGGTGAACCCGTCGTGCGAGGCGGCGTAGTTGATGCTGGCGAGCGGGGTCCGGCCGGAGGCGGAAAAGATCTCGCGCGAGCCCGAAAGTCCCTGCGTCACCTTCGGCAGCACGCCCCGGTCGCCGCGCCAAAAGCCCCGCACGCTGTCGCGGAACTGATCATTCCACTCGCTCCAGCCGCGCGGATAGGCACCGAGCTGGTAGCCGCCCTGGCCGATGTCCCAGGGCTCGGCGATCATCTTGACCCGCGAGAGCACGGGGTCCTGGGCCACGGCCTGAAAGAAGGCGGCCTTCGGCGTGAAATCGTGTGGCGTGCGGCCGAGACTCGTGGCGAGGTCGAAGCGGAAGCCGGCGATCCCGTAGGCCGTCACCCAGTGGCGCAGGGAGTCGAGGGCGAGCTGCATCACCCGTGGGTGGTCGAGGTTCAAGGTGTTGCCGCAGCCTGTGCAGTCGATCTCCCGGCGCGGATCGTCCGGTTCGAGCTTGTAGTAGCTCGCGTTGTCGATGCCCCGGAACGACAGGGTCGGGCCGGAATGATCGGCCTCCGCCGTATGGTTGTAGACCACGTCGAGGAACACCTCGATCTCGGCCGCCGCTAGTTCCCGGATCGCCGCCTTGAGGCCGCCGATGCCGGCCGGGCCCCGGTAGCGCGGCTCCGGCGCGAAGTAGTTCAAGGGCGAATAGCCCCAGAAATTCACCAGCCCCTTGTCGACGAGGAAGCGGTCGTCCGCAAAAGCCTGGATCGGCAGGAGTTCGACGGCGGTGATGCCGAGACGCAGGAGGTGCTCGACGATCGCCGGATGGCCCAAAGCCGCGTAGGTGCCGCGTGCGGCCTCCGGCACCTCGGGATGGAGCTGAGTCAGGGCCTTGACGTGGGCCTCGTAGATCACCGTCTGCGACAGGGGGCGGCGTACGGGACTGACGGCGAGATTGGGTACTTCCGGTGCGGTCACCACGCCGCGCGGCATGTAGGCCGCGCTGTCGCGCCGGTCGATCTGGTCCTCGCGCTGAAGGCCGCGACGATGCCCGTAGAGGGCGTCGTGCCAGCGGATGCGGCCCTCGATCTCACGGGCATAGGGGTCGAGGAGGAGCTTTGCCGGATTGAAGCGGTGCCCATGCGCCGGGTCCCACGGCCCGTGGACGCGGTAGCCGTAGAGCTGGCCCGGAAACACCCCGCGCAGGTGGCCGTGCCAGACGTCGTCCGTGCGGCAGGGCAGCCGGATGCGGCGGCTTTCGAGGCGTTCGCCGGGCTCGAACAGGCAGAGGTCCACGGCGGTGGCGTGCTGGGAGAACAGCGCGAAATTGACACCGCGGCCGTCGAAGTGGGCCCCGAGCGGCGCGGGCACGCCGTCGTCGAGGCCGATCATGCTGTCAGTCACACGGTGGTCCGCGAAAGAGTGAGCCAGACGGGCCTCGGCCGCCCGTGTGGATCAGCAAGACTTATTCCGCAGCCGCCGCCGTACGGGGCGGCTCGCGCTCGACGGTCCGGAAGTTTTCCAGATCCGTCATGAAGTTGCGGGCCCACCAATCGACGTCCTCGCGCGTCATGCGCTCGACCATCGGCTTCCAGCGCTCCAGGCGTTCACCGCGCGGCATGTAGAGGGCGGTGCGGATGGCCTCGGCCACCTCGAAGCGGTCGTAGGGATTGACGAGGATCGCCTCGGGCAGCTGCCGGGCCGCGCCTGCGAACTTCGACAGAACGAGGACGCCGGGGTCCTCGTCGGACTGGGCGACGACGTATTCCTTGGCGACGAGGTTCATGCCGTCGCGCATGGGGGTCACGAGGCCGACCCGGGCGGCGCGGTAGAGACCGGCGAGGACGGGGCGCGGATACGGCTTGGTCACATACTGGATCGGGGTCCAGTTCGGTTCGCCGAGGGCGCCGTTGATCTCGCCGACGGTCTCGTTCACCTCCCGGCTGAGTTCCTCGTACTCGGGAACCTCCGTGCGGGATTTCGGCGTGATCTGCAGGTAGACCACGTTGCCGCGCTGGTCCGGGTTCGAGGCGAAGAAACGCTCCACCGCCTCCATGCGCTCGGGCACGCCCTTCGAATAATCGAGGCGGTCGACGCCGATGAGGAGCTTGCGAGTGCGCAGGCCGGCCATCGTCTCACGCACCGTCCGGTTAGAGCCGGCATTCTCCGCCGCTTCCTTGAAGCCCGCGACATCGATGCCGATGGGGAAGCTCCGGATGCGGGTGCGGCGCCCGTCCACCATCAGCGAGCCGCCCCCGAGGGGAATGGCGCGCAGCTCGTCGATGAGGTTGCGGGTGAGGTTGTGGACGTCGGGATCCGTCTGCAGCCCGATGAGGTCGTAATCGGCGATGCCGCGCAGGAGGTCGTTGCTCGCCGGCAGGGTGTTGAATACGTCCGCCGCCGGCCACGGGATGTGGTGGAAGTAGCCGATGGGGTTGGCGATCCCGAGGCCGCGCAGCTCTGAAGCGAGGGGCAACAGGTGGTAATCGTGCACCCAGATGATGTCGTCGGGCTGGATGAGGTCGGCGAGGGCACGGGCGAAGGTGCGGTTCACGCGCTGGTAGCCGGCATAGTCCGACCGCGAGAACGCGCCGAGCCCCAGGCGGTAATGCATGATCGGCCAGAGGGCGCGATTGGCGAACCCGCTATAATATTCCCGGTGATCCTGGGGAGAGAGGTCGACCACGGCATACTGAACCCGCCCCCGGTCGATGAGGGTGGGCTCCGTCGAAGGGTTCTCGACGACATTGCCGCTCCAGCCGAACCACAACCCCTCATAGGCCGTGAAGGCTTCCTTGACGGCGACGGCGAGACCACCGGCCGCCACAGCTTTGCCCCCTTCCTCGGGGACTGCAACGCGGTTGGATACGATGACGAGACGTGCCACGAAGCCGGCTCCGGTCCTCAGGGCGGCGCGGGGATCGCGCGCGACCAGACTGTTACAGTGGGTGAACGCGCGGAAGCCGAGCGCGATCCGTTGGTTGCAGCCAAGCGCGTTAAGCCTATCCCGGTCAAGGGGCGGTTTTGCCCGTCTCACGGCAAATTACGGTCGGCCCGGTCCCAAGCGCACGGCCGGTGGACGACCGCGTTTCCAATCCTGAACCTGTCATCATGGTCGCGATCCCCGGCGAAGCTTGCGCTGTTTAGACACCTTGGCCTGAACGGAGCCTGACACGCGTCGCCGCTGCGGAACCCTGCCTCGACGGTGACTGTTGAACTGCGGCAACAGCGACATCGAGCAGGGTCGAGGAGTAACATCGTGAACGTGAGTCATCCCACAGGATCACAGGCGCCGGAATCATCCACCGATCGTGAGGCAGCCGACTGGAAGGCCCTGCGTGGGGATGTTGAGGGGATTGCCGATGTGGCGGTTGAGCGCGGGCGCGGGTTCGTCGCAGCGGCTCGCGGGCATGCTCAGGAATACGTGGACCGCCGTAAGGGCGATGCCGCTCAGTCGGTGACCGATCTCGCCCGCACCGTGAGGGATTCGAGCAAGACCTTCGAGGACCGCCCCAACATCCGCGCCTTCTTCGACAGCGCGGCGGAGGGCCTCGAGCACCTCGGCACCCAGATCGAGAACAAGAGCTTTGCAGAGTTCTACGAGGATGCCGAGGCCATCGCCCGCCGCGCCCCCGTGGCCGTGGCCGTGGCGACCTTCGTGACGGGGTTCGTGGTAGCGCGCTTCATCAAGTCGTCGAGCCTGCCGCAGAACCGAACCGTCGGCTCCCGCGACGTGCACGTGCGCGACGCATCATTCCGAGAGGGCGCACTCAACGACGTGCCGCCGCCCGGTCTGCGCCGCGATCACGGCCTCTAGGGAACGGCGACGATGTCGAACCCGAATCCATCCAGCATCCAGGGCCTCATCGGGGACGCCCTGCGGGAGACCAACGAACTCGCCCGCAAGGAGATCGCCCTCTTCCGCAACGAGATGACGAGCAATGTCCGCTCGCTCTTCGTCGGTCTCGGGCTCCTCGTGGGCGCCGCCGTGTTCGGCGTCGTTGCCCTGTTCGTCCTCGTGGACGCCCTCGTGAAATGGCTCGCCACCGTCGTTCATTCCGAAGCCCTGGCGGCCCTCATCGTCGGCGGCGTGCTTCTCGTGGTCGCGGTCATCCTCGCCCTTGTCGGCCGCAACGCCATGTCGCTCTCGGCGCTCGCCCCCGTGCGGACCTCGCGGCAGGTCCGCCAGGATGCCCGCGTCCTGTCTGAAAAGGTTTCCGGATGAGCGGATCGCTGAACGAACTCGAGAAGGACATCGAGGCGAGCCGCGCCCGCCTCGACCAGACCATCGACCAGATCCAGGAGCGGCTCTCGGTGTCGAGCATCGTCGACGAGATGCTCGGCAATGCCCGTCGCACGCCGTTGAGCGGTGTCTATGACGGGGCGCTCGACGCCGTGCGTCGCAATCCGGTGCCGGTGCTGCTCATCGCCGCCGGGGTCGGCTGGCTGCTCCACCGCATGTCGTCGGAGGCCGCTTCCGCGGCGGCGGCCCGGCGCCGGGTTCGCCTCGCCGAGGAGAGCCTGCCCGTCGTCCAGACCGGCGCCGACCGGGTCTACGATCCCGACCTTCCGACGCGCCACCCGACGAGGGATCTCGGCGAGACGACCCAGATCTGAACCCGACCCGTTCCGGCCCACACGCGGGCCCCGCCCTTCAGGAGCCACCCATGACCCATTCCCCCAAGCCCGGCGACGAGCCCCGTTCCCTGCCGGACGACATCGCCCTGTCGGCCGGCATGCCGCGCGGACACTATGACGACGTCCCGCAACCCCACAGCGCGTCGACGACGGACGACCTTCGATCCGGCACGGAGAGCCTCCGGGACAAGGCCCTCGAGGCCGCCGACCATCTCACGAACCGAGCCGCCGACGCGGTCGGGACCGTTCGCGCCCAGGTCGCCGACACGGCCCACGACCTGCGCGAGCGGGCCTCCCACGTCTACGATGATGGGCGGCGCCGGCTCGACGATCTCGGTGAGCGCGGGTCCGAGCGGTTCCGCGAAGGGCGCTCGGCCGTGGAAGATTTCGTCACCGACAATCCCCTGCTCGTCGGCGTGGTCGGCCTCGCCGCCGGGCTCCTCCTCGGCGCGCTCCTGCCCCGGACCCGCCAGGAGGACGAGACTGTCGGTCCCTGGGCCGACGAGGTGCGCGACCAGGGCCTACGCTACGCCCGCGACGTGACCCATCGCGGCCGGGAATTCGTCGCCAGCGCGCTCGATCCCGATAATCTCCAGGCCGCCGCTCAGCGGGTGGCGGGAACCGACACCCAGGGTACGCCCGGCGAGCGTCCGACATCGCCCGTTCATTGAAGGCAGCGAAAACAATCTGAACCGTCTAGGGGTGGTGTCCGAATGGGCGCCACCCCTCTATCGTTGGGAAGATTCTACCCCCGACGGAAAGTCGACGACGTGAGCCCTCCGGCGATCCGCCTGCTCTGGTGTGGCGATACGGCCCTGACCGTCGAGTTCGGCGACCGGATCGACCCTGCCCTCAATGCCCGCGTCCTTGCCCTCGACGGCCGCCTACGTGATGCGGACTGTCCCGGCCTCGTCGAGACCGTCCCGACCTATCGCTCCCTGACGCTCCACCTCGATCCCATCCTCGTCGATCCGGCGCGCCTGGAGGCCACCGTCCGAACCCTCGCCGCCCTCCCGGCGCCGCCCGTGCCACCGAAGCGGGTCTGGCAGGTACCGGTGATGTATGGCGGTGACTTCGGGATTGATCTGGCGGATGTCGCCGCCCATCACGGCCTGAGCCCGTCCGCCGTCATCGAACGCCATGCCGCGCCGGAGTACCGCGTGGTGATGATCGGCTTCCTCCCCGGTTACGCCTATCTCGACGGCCTCGATCCGGGTCTTGCGCTTTCGCGTCGGTCGAGCCCCCGCCCGACGACGCCGGCCGGGACGATTTCCATCGGCGGCGTCCAGGCCCTCGTCGCCAGCATCGCGGCCCCGAGCGGGTGGCACCTTTTCGGCCGTACACCCGTCCGGGCGTTCCTGCCGGGACGCGATCCGGTGTTCCTGTTCGAGCCCGGTGACGGCATCCGCTTCGTGCCGACCGATCCCGCCCGCTGGGATGCCCTCGACCGCGCGGCGGCGGCGGGCGACCCCGTGGCCGAGGTGGCGGCGTGAGCGGGCGCCTGGCAGTCCTTGCCTGCACAGGCGCGGCGAGCCTGCAGGATGCCGGCCGGCGCGGCTACCAGCGCCAGGGCCTGTCCGCCTCCGGCCCCATGGACGCCCTGGCGCTCGCGGCGGCCAATGTCCTCGTGGGCAACCCGACCGGAACCGTGGCCATCGAGTTCGGCCTCGGCGGTGGGCGCTTCCGACAGGAGGGCGGTGAGGCGTGGCTGGCACTCGCCGGTGCGCCCTGCGTGCTTCGGGTCGACGGCGTGCCGGTGCCGGATCACCGGGCGTTCCTTCTAACGGAAGGGTCGAGCCTCGTTGTCGAGCCGCCGCGCCGGGGCGTCTACGCCTATCTCGCCGTCGCGGGCGGGTTCGCGGTGCCGGAAATCCTCGGCAGCCGTAGCCTGCATCAGCGGGCCGGCCTCGGCGGTCTCGACGGGCGCGTCCTGCGCGTCGGGGATCGTCTCGACGGGATCGGCGCTCCGGGCGGCGAGAGCCCGCCCGGCATCCATGCATCCTTGGATCCTTTGCCCCTTGACGGCGAGGCCCCCGTGCGCGTGGTCCTGGGGCCGCAGGACGACCACTTTCCGCCCGAGGCCCTCGCGATCTTCGCTGAGGCCGCGTTCACCGTGTCCCACCGTGCCGACCGAATGGGCATTCAGCTCGACGGCCCTGCCCTCGCCCATGGGCGGCACGGCTACAACATCGTCTCGGACGCCACCGTCATGGGGGCGGTGCAGGTGCCGGGCAGCGGTCGGCCCATCGTCCTCATGGCCGATCGCCAGACCACGGGCGGTTATCCGAAGATCGCCACCGTGATTTCCGCCGATCTGCGGCGGGTCGCCCAGCGCCGGCCGGGTGAGGCGATTCGTTTCCGGCCGATCGCCCTCGCTGACGCCTTCGCCCTGGCACGGGAGCGAATGGCGGTCATCGCCGACCTGCCGCGCCTGGCCCGCGCCCACGGGACTCGGATGGCGGAAAGCCTCGCGAGCGCCAATCTCGCGGGGGTCGCCGTCGACGCCTTCGCCGATCCTCTCGGCGACGGAATGTGACGTCTCGACGGGTCCGGGCGAAGGCGTTATCGCAGGCGACCATGAAGATCGGCGATTGCGACATCCTCATCCTGCCGGGTTATGCCGGCTCCGAAGACGGCCACTGGCAGGCTCGCTGGGCCGAACGCCTGTCCACGGGGCGCATCGTCGAGCAGGACGACTGGCACCATCCCGACGCTCCGGCGTGGCGCGCCCGCATCGTCTCGGCGGTGACTGAGGCCACCCGCCCGGTGCTCCTCATCGCCCACAGCCTCGGCGTCGTCGCGACGGTGCAGGCCGCCTCCGACTTCCCCCCCGGCGTCGTGCGCGGCGCGATCCTCGTGGCGTTTCCCGATGTCGAGACCACGCCGAACCTGCCGGCGAGCGTCAGGGCCTTCGCCCCGGTGCCGCGCGAGCCCCTTCCCTTCCCGTCCCTCGTGGTGGCGAGTCGCAACGATCCGTACTGCGCCTATGACCGGGCGGAGGATTTCGCGGCCGCTTGGGGGAGCGTCGTGGTCGATGCCGGCGAATCTGGCCACATTAACGTCGCGTCCGGCCATGGGCCCTGGCCCGAGGGCCTGATGCGGCTCGCCGGGTTCATGAAGGATCTCTGACGTCGCGTCCGTCCGCCTCGGATGAGCGGAACAGGGCACCGGCCACGTCGGAAAGACGCGGCACCTCCTCGCGCACGAACGGGAGCGGCCGGCATACGGCCAGGGCCGCGAGGCCGAACCGGGCCGTCATCAGGCCGTTGAGGACGCCCTCCCCGAGCTTCGCCGAAACCTTCGCGGCGAGCCCCAGGCCCAGTGCCTGCTGGATCATGCTCTCGCCCACCGCCATGCCGCCCGTCACCGTGAGGTGGGCCAGCGCCGAACGGGCGAGCCGGAGGAAGCCGAGGAAGCCGGGGCGTCCACCGTAGATGGTGGCGATGCGGCGCAGCAGCCGTACGGCGGAGAACACCACGAAGGCGACATCGACGATGGCGCGGGGGCTGAGCGCCGTGACGCCTGACACCTGCTTCGCCGCCGTCGCGATGGCCTGCCGCGCCTGCCGGTCGAGGGGGGCGAGGAGCTCGTGCTCGGCGAGGCCGAGGCGGTCGTCGACATCGAGGATGGCGTCACCCAGGGTGTCGAGGCGCGCCCGACCGGCCGCGAGCGAGGCCCGTCCGGCATAGAGGGCGCTGAGATCTCGCACCACCGCCTGCGCCGCGCTGTGGTCGCGGCTCGCCAGGGCCTCGACGGCGCTCGCGCGCAGCCGCTCGATCCGGCGCTCGCGCCAGACCCCCGAGAGTTCGCGCGCCACGAGGCCGAGGAGCCCGAGGGCGGCGATGCCGAGGAGCACCAACGCGACGGTGCCGAGCCACGGGGCGGCGGAGAACAGATCGGCGATGAGGCGCTCGATGGAAAGGCCGACGCCGAGGGAGACGAGGCCGCCAAGCGCGATGAGGAACATTGAGGCCCAGGGCGCGCGCGCCTTCGGCGCCACCGGCACCGGCGTCCCGTCGGCGGCTTCCACGATCTCGAATGGTTCCTCGACGATGCGGACTTGGCTTGGAGGAATCGGCGGCGCCGCAATGCCTTCGGGGGACCCGGCCGGTTCGGCGGCGGGGATGCGGAAGGCGCGGGGGCGGTTCGGCGGTGGGGAGGAGGTCATGGGGCTTAACCGAGCTTGTCGCCGAGGAGGAATTGCATCGCCCGGTCGAGGCGGATCTGCGGCAGGTGTCCGGGCCTCCCGAGGGCGTCGGGCCGGATCAGCGGCGGCCGGAAGCGGGGAAAGCGCAACGACCCCGGCGGAACCGCGCCCTCCAGCACCGCTTCGGGGCGGTCGGGGAGTTCGCCTGGAAAGATCGCGGCCTCGCTGAGGCCGTCGAAGGTCTCGTCGCCCACGGACTCGCCGGCCTCCGGCGTACCCGAGACGGCACGAAGAATCTCGGCGCCATCGTGGATCGTGGTCTCGCGGGTGGCGCGCACGGAGGCCAGTGCCACGGTGCCGACCCGCGCGCCGGCGGCCTCCGTGCGGCGCATGGCGCGCGACACGAGGAGGCGCAGGAGCGCGTCGAGGCGGTCGTGACTCGTCTGGTGAAGATGATCCGCCTTGGTGGCGGCGAACAGGATGCGCTCGGCCCGGGGCGCGAACAGGCGCGACAGCAGGGTGTTGCGGCCGATGCGGAAGCTGAGGAGCACGGAATCCAGCGCCTCCTCCAGTTCGGCCAGGGCCGCCGGACCAGCATCGACGGCGGCGAGCACGTCCACGAGGACGATCTGCCTGTCCACGCGCTGGAAGTGGTTGCGAAAGAACGGCTCGACCACCTTGGCCTTGTAGGCCTCGAACCGCCGCTCCATCAGCCCGGCGAGGCTGCCGGGATCGAGGGGATCCGTGAGGTTATCGAGGGGCGCGAAGGTCAGGGCCGGCGATCCGGCGAGATCGCCCGGCATGAGGAAGCGACCGGGCGGCGTGGTCGCCACGGCTTCGGGGCCGGCCCTCAGAGCCGCCAGGTAGGTCTTGAACGCGGTGCTGGCGCGCTCGGCCACCATCTCGTCGAGCGGCGCCTTGGGGTCGAGGCCCTTCAGGGTGTCGAGCCATGGGGCGGCCATGGCGGCCCGGCCGCTGCGGCGCGTGCCCGAGAGGGTGGCCCGCGACCACGCCGTATAGCTCTGATCGATCAGCGCGAGGTCGAGGAGCCATTCGCCGGGGTAATCGACGACATCGAGCATCAGGGTGCCCGGCCCCGAGCGCCAGCCGCCCTTGCGCTCGTACTCGATGGCCAGCCGGAACTGGCTGATCCGGTCGGTGGAGCGCGGCCACAGACGGTCCTCCGTCAGGGCCGCGACGTGCTCCTCGAAGGGGAAGCGCGGCAGGTCGTCGTCGGGCTGCGGCACGAGGCGGGCGCGGCGCAGGCGGCCCTCATGGGCCGGCGCGAAGGCCGGAAGGGCGTGGGCCTCGACGAGGTGATGGATGAGGGCTGTTGTGAACACGGTCTTGCCCGAGCGGGCGAGACCGGTGACGCCGAGACGCAGGGTCGGCTGGATCAGGAGGTCGCTCGACGCCTCGGCGAATGCCTTGACCGCGGAACCCGCACGCGCGGCAAAGCTATTCATGGGCGACTCGATCGACGATAGGGAAAAGCGGACGGGACGTCCGTGAGCCGGGCTTGCATGAGCCAGGCTGGCGCAAGCCTGACTTGGCGCCGGGGCGGCCGGCCCGCAAGGCCGCCGGTCACGGAGTCCGCGTCTCGGAGGACGACGGTGTTGCCAGCGCCGCGAGGGTACCGGCATCGAGGCGGGCGATGGCCGCGTCCACGAGGGCGGGGGCGGCTCGCAGGGCACCGAGTTCGACGCTCGACATGGCGAGCATCACGGCGCGCAGGGCGGGCTGAGGGCGCCCGTCGGGCCCGAACAGTTTCAGGTCGTCCTCGATCTTCAGGCCGACGCTGCTGGCGATGCGCGCCGCGTAGTTGCGGATGCGTACCTCGTCGTTGCCGCAGAGGGGCGGTGGCACGCTGAGATCGAGGGGGCGCAGCCCGGCGGCGAGGGGCGGCAGGGCTGCGGATTCCGCGACCAGCCGCTTCTGCAACTGCGCGGTGGCACTCTCCACCGCCCGGGTGGCGTTGCCCAGCACGGTACCGGGATCGACGAGGAGGACGGATGGCTTGGCCGTGACGACGGAGGGCTTCACGAGGAGTTCGGAGGGGCGCACCAGAAGGGCGTGGCGCGACGTGACCGTTGATACCGTCGCTGCTTTGTCCTGCGCTTTGGCCGAGGCGGTGGCCACGGGCGTCGAGGGGAGCGCCCGCCTGCCCATCCGTGCCAGGGGCGACCAGGGCTGGACCCTGAGGGGGCCGCCCCTCGACGCCACCGCCCGGCGCGGTAGTCCGCCCCGGGTGTTGCGGGCGAGGAAGCGGGCCCGCAGCGTCCCGCCGAGACCGCGCGGCGCCAGCGCCGGCGACACCCGCGCGGCGGTTGAGACCCGCGCCGTCGGGGACGGTGCCGCCGCCCGGCACTCGGCCGGGGCCCAGCGGCGGACGATGGCGAGGGCGGTGCGTCGGTTCAAGTCGCGATAGTAGCGCCGGAGCAGGCTCGCGGCGGCATCGGCGCCGTCGGCGGCCGTGGCGAAGCCCGTATGGCCCTCGGCATCGGCCCCGATCTCGCCCGACCACCGCGCCGACTTGATGCACCAGTAGTTGTTGAGCTTGACGCAGCGGGCGACGAAGGCTGGCTCCGTCGCGGAGAAGCGGGCGGCGAGCGCCAGGGACGCTGGATGCAGGGCGTCCCCGGCCTGTCCTCGCCAGTTCGACACGGCCCGCACCTCGGCGACGAAGCGCGGGGTCTCCGGAACCATCGACGCCATGGGCCAACCTCGGACGCCCGCGTCGAGGCCGCGCCGCACCGCCTCGACGCCGCCCGCGAGGGACGGCACCAGGGTCGTCAGGACCAGAAGGGATGCCAGCAGCACGACGCCCGTAAAGCTTGACCAGGGACGGGGGAAACGACTTGGCCCGACAACGGTTCAATTCCGCTGGCGGCGCGCCTCAGGCGGCTTCCTCGGCGTCGAGGTCACGGGGGGCGACGAAACGCTCCAGGCGTCCGAGACCGGGACCGACCTCGCTCCAGGCCGCGACTTCAAAATCGATCACCGCGAGGGCGCCCGTGGGAAAACCAGTGGCGAGGCGACCGCGCGCCGCGCGCGGCCCGGACCCGACGAGATCGAGGGCCACGTCCTGGAATCCCGGATTGTGGCCGACCATGAGGAGGCAGCGCGCCGTGGCCGGCACCGCGCGGATCACCGACAGGAGGGCAGATTCGGGCGCCTCGTAGATCTCGGGAACGAGAACGGCGTCCGGCCCACCGAGGGCGGCGTGGACGGGCTCCCAGGTTTCCCGCGTTCGCCGGGCGGGCGAGACGGCGACATGGTCCGGCCGCAGGTTCTCGCCGACGAGATAGCGCGCCATGAGCGGGGCCGTGCGCCGACCGCGCGGATTGAGGGGTCGGTCGAGGTCGGCGACACCGGGCGGACGGTCGGATTTCGCGTGGCGCAGGAGCAGGAGGCGAAGCATCCGCGAATCCTCAGTTAAAGCCCACGACGGCGTGCGGGACGTAGGGCCGTTCCAGGGTCGCCATCTCCTCGGGCGTGAGGGCGAGGTCCAGGGCCGCCGCGGCGTCGTCGAGATGGCCGGGCTTCGAGGCGCCGACGATGGGCACCGTGACGGGGGATTTCTGGGCGACCCAGGCGAGGGCCACCTGGGCGCGGGGCACGCCGCGCGCGGCGGCGATGGCGGCGACCGCCTCGACCACGGCGCGATCGGCGGCCTCCGTGGCGTCGTAGAGGCGCTTGCCCACGAGGTCGCTGTCCTGGCGCGCACTCGACGCGTCCCAGTCACGGGTCAGGCGTCCGCGCGCCAGGGGACTCCAGGGCAGCACGGCGATGTCCTGATCGGCGCAGAGCGGCAGCATCTCGCGCTCCTCCTCGCGGTGGAGGAGATTATAGTGGTTCTGCATCGTCGCGAAGCGGGTCCAGCCGTGGCGGTCGGCGAGGAACAGGGCCTTGGCGAACTGCCACGCGTACATCGACGAGGCGCCGATGTAGCGCGCCTTGCCGGCCTTCACGACGTCGTGGAGCGCCTCAAGGGTCACCTCGATGGGGGTGCCGTAGTCCCAGCGGTGGATCTGCAGCAGATCGACGTAATCGGTCCCGAGGCGTTGGAGGCTGGCATCGACGGACGCGAAAATCGCCTTGCGCGAGAGGCCGCCGGCATTGGGACGATCGCTCAAGCCGTAATAGCACTTGGTGGCGATCACCACGTCGTCGCGGCGGGTGAACTCCTTCAAGGCCCGGCCAACGATTTCCTCGCTGGTGCCGTCGGAATAGTAGTTCGCCGTATCGAAGAAGTTGATGCCCATTTCCACCGCCTTGCGCAGCAGCGGGCGGCTCGCCTCTTCGTTCAGGGTCCAGGGGTGGGGACCGCGCTCGGGGATGCCGTAGGTCATGCAGCCGAGGCAGAGCGGCGAGACGTCGAGGCCGGTACGGCCGAGCTTTTTCATCTTCATGGGGGGGTCCGCTGCTGGGGATGGGCGGCGATGGGCGCTATCTGGTCCGGCCGGCCGGATTCGGCCAGGGGGCGTCAGCTGCCGCGCCCTTCCCGCCGCATCAGGAAGGCGAGCTTTTCGAAGAGGCCCACATCCTGCTCGTTCTTCAGGAGAGCGCCGTGGAGCGGCGGGATCAGCTTGCGGCCGTCGCGCTCGCGCAGGGTCTCCGGGCTGACATCCTCCGACACGAGGAGCTTCAGCCAGTCGAGCAATTCGGAGGTGGAGGGCTTCTTCTTCAGGCCCGGCACCGCGCGGGTCTCGAGGAAGACGCGCAGGGCCTCCTCGACGAGGCGGTGCTTGATGCCGGGATAGTGGACCTCAACGATGGCCCTCAACGTCTCGGCGTCGGGAAACTGGATGTAGTGGAAGAAGCACCGGCGCAGGAACGCGTCGGGCAGCTCCTTCTCGTTGTTCGACGTGATGATGACGATGGGCCGGCGCGCGGCGCGGATCGTCTCGCCGGTCTCGTAGACGTGGAACTCCATGCGGTCGAGTTCGGTCAGGAGGTCGTTGGGGAACTCGATGTCGGCCTTGTCGATCTCGTCGATGAGCAGCACCGGCCGCTCTGGCGCCGTGAATGCCTCCCACAGCTTGCCCCGGCGGATGTAGTGGCCGATGTCGGACACGCGCGGATCGCCGAGCTGGCTGTCGCGCAGGCGCGAGACGGCGTCGTACTCGTAGAGCCCCTGCTGCGCCTTGGTGGTGGACTTCACGTGCCAGGTGAGGAGCGGCGCGCCCAGCCCCTTGGCGATTTCCTCGGCCAGCACGGTCTTGCCGGTGCCGGGCTCGCCCTTCACCAGCAGCGGCCGCTCCAGCACGATGGCGGCGTTGACGGCGGTGGTGAGGTCGGAGGTCGCGACGTAGGCGGCGGTGCCGGAAAAACGCATGGAATGGAATCCGTGGACGACATTGCGGATGAAAGGTGCGGGGGCGGCACCGGGGCCGCGTTGTTGCGTTCGGACGCACCGGCTATATGTCAGGCTATATCGCGGAGGCTGACCATGGACAACGCGTCTCAGAAGCGGGCGCTCCGCGCCTATCGGACTCGCCTCACCCAGCGCGGCATCGCGCGCTTCGAGGTTCTCGGACTCGATGCGGATCGAACGCTGATCCGGTCCCTCGCCCGGCGTCTCAGCGAGGATGGCCCTGAGGCCGCCCGCCTGCGGACGGTCCTCACCGGGGTGCTGGACGCGGAACCGAAAAAGACGGGGGGCATCCTCGCCGCCCTGCGGCGTTCGCCCCTCGTCGGACTCGATCTCGAGCTCGCGCGCCCGCTCGAATCTGGCCGCAGGACAGACCTGTGACGCGCTACCTCCTCGACACCAATGTTCTGAGCAATCTCGTCAAGCCGATCCCCTCCGCCGCCCTCGTTGCCTGGATGGGCGAGCGGGCCGACGCCGATCTCTTCATCAGTGCCCTGACTGTGGCCGAGATCCGGCGCGGCCTCCTCGAACTGCCGGCCGGCCGCAGGCGCGACAGGCTTGAGGCGTGGTTCTCGGGACCCGAAGGGCCGCAGGCTCTCTTCGCTGGCCGGGTCCTGCCCTTCGACGGCGTGGCCGCCCTCGCTTGGGCCGCCCTGATGGCCAAGGGGCGCCGCGAAGGACGCCCGCGCAGTGCCCTCGACATGATCGTCGCTGCCGTCGCGGAGGTCCACGGCTGTCTCGTCGTCACCGACAACGAGCGGGATTTCGCCGGTCTACCCTATCTCAACCCGATGCGGGATGCCGAGACCCCCCGGCCGGACTGATCGGGGGCATGCATCACAACGTCTTCCCGTCGTGCCACACGCAGTTCGACGCCAGGATCGCGAGGTTCACGTCGGATTTCTGCGGCTGCGGCAGGGTCTTGCCGTCCATGGCGAGATCGATCTTGATCTCGACCTGACCCTTGGCCTCGTTGGTGCGGCGGGAGAAGTAGCAATATTGCTGGAACGGCTGGTCCTCGTTGGCCTTGAAGTTCCAGCCGGTGACGATCTGGCCGTCCATGTAGGGCACCTGCTTGAACACCGTGAAGGTGGTGTTCACGATGGCCTTCGAGGCGGGCGCCGCGTCGTTGCCGAGCTGTGCTTTCGTTGGGGTCGGCGCGCCGCCGGCCTTCGGCAGGCCACCTTCGAGCTTCAGCACGTTGTCCGTGAGGGTCACCTCGCCCTTGGTCTTCAGGGTGACGTCGGAGAGGGCCGCCTGCATGGCGGCGGCGATCTTTTCCGCCGCCGTGTCGAACTGGTTCATATACGCGTAGCCGTAGGAAGCCGCTCCGAGCCCGATCCCGCCCAGAGCAGAGAACGCCCCGAACCCAAGCGCGCGGAACAGGAAGGCGCGGGCGGCAATGATCTTCGTCTCCGCGCGCAAACGCCCGTTGACGTTCTGGGCGAGGACGACGTTCTCCGGCGTGCCCGTGGTGTGGATGCTCATGCGCCGGCTCCTGCGCTGGCGGGCAGCACGGCCTGGGTCGGCCGCCGATCGATGGGAATCACCGCGCCGCTGGCTGCGGGCGCCTCGCGCTGAGGTTCGGGCGCCTCACGCGTGGGTTTCGCTTGGCCGAAGCCCATCTCCTGACGCAGGGCGTCGGTGATCGATTCGAGCATGTAGGGCGTCGCCGCCGGATCGACGGTGGCGCCGAGATCGTCCTCGTCCATGAAGGTCTTGCGCACGGAGACGGCGCAGAGGGCCAGGATGGTGGAGGCGAAGGCGGCGCACAGGGCCGGCACGAACACGAAGATGCGCAGGAAGGCGTGGACCTGTGCTTCCGTTACGTCGATGGGGTCGACGCCGTACACCATGGCGGTGAAGGAGTGCAGCTGCGAGCGGTTGACGGAATTTCGGTAGACCTGCTCGGCATCCGCCACCTTGCGGTCGGCCGCGCCCCGGTCGAGGTCGCTGCGGGCATGCCGCGCCTCCTCCAGGGCCTTCGTCACGCCGGCGCGATCGCTACCGGCCTTGGCGACGCTGGCGTTGAGGGTCGCCGTGCGCGGGTCGGTGACGCATTTGAGGTTCGAGTAGCGCTGGCCCCGGCTGTTGGTGCCTGAGATCCGCTCGCAACGCTGGGCCGGTAGGGCAGCGAGCTGGCTCGCGTTTTCGGCGGCGCGCTTCTCGATCTGGTCGAGTTCCGTGGTGTATTGCGCGACGCGGGCATCCGCAGCCGCGATCCGACCGTCGATGGTACTCCGGTCCGCCTGCGCATCCTTGAGGGCGGTCTTGGCCTTGGCCGCATCCATGAGGCGGGGGTGGAACATCATCTCGCCGAGCTGCGAGACGGATTTCGTGGTGACGCCAGCGGCGAACACGATGCCGATGATGGCGAGGGCTCGGATGACGTAGGAGCGCTGCGTCCGCGCCAGGATGCCCAGCGGCACCCGGCATAGCTCCACTGCCGCATAGACGAGCGGCGCCAGGAGCATGAAGTAGAACGCCTTGGAATCACCGTCGCTGTAGACGCCGGCAAAGAGCCATGCCCCCCAGAGGGAGGCGCCGATGACCATCGCCTCCACCAAGTAAGCGATGCCGACATAGCCCCACTTGATGCGATAGCCCCGCTCGACGTTGCGCTCATGTGCCCAACGGTCGGATTCCCGTTGCCATTCCCGGCGCTCGCGCTGGACATCCCGGCTGGGCGGCGTCTTTCGCATGGGGCACTCGTGTCTCGAAACGCGACGAATGGGGAGCTTAACATTCCGTTAAGCTCGAGCCTAAGCGGCTATTGTGCCGTTTTTGCGCCGCGGAGCGGGGTGCGTCTTCCCGGCCACGCTGACGGGCCGCGAATTGACGAATCCGAGAGACAATCCGATTGCGCCGTCGGGCCCTCCCCCCGCATGATCGCGGCGGCCGACCCGCCGTTCACCATGCCGAGTGAGAAGGAAATTCCAAACCTCCATGACGGACATGCACGCCAGCTCCTACAAGGAAGCGATCCTGTTTCTCGTCACCGCGGGCGTGGTGGTGCCGCTGTTCCATCGGCTGCGCATCTCGCCGGTGCTCGGGTTCATCGGCGCGGGAGCCCTCCTCGGCCCGTTCGGCCTCGGCCGCTTCGCTGAGAGCTATCCGTGGCTGTCCGCAGTCACCATCGCCAACCGCGCCGAGATCGCGCACCTCGCCGAATTCGGCGTGATCTTCCTCATGTTCATGATCGGCGTCGAGCTGTCCTGGGAGCGCCTGCGCATCCTGCGCCGCCTCGTGTTCGGCCTCGGCTCAATCCAGGTCGTGGCCTCCGCCCTGGTGATCGGCGGCATTCTGTACGCCCTCGCCGTGCCGCTTGCCGCCGCGATTATCGTCGGTCTCGCCCTGGCCCTGTCCTCCACGGCCGTGGTGCTGCCGGTGCTCGCCGAGCAGAAGCGCCTCAACACGCCGTCCGGCCGGGCGAGCTTCGCCGTGCTGCTGTTCCAGGATCTCGCCGTCGCCCCCGTCCTTTTCGCCATCGCGGTGCTCGGGCGCAGCGACGGCGCCAATGTCGGTGGCGCCCTCGCCTTCGCCCTCGGTCAGGCGGCGGTGGCCATCGTGGTCATCGTGGTGGCGGGCCGACTCGCCCTACGACCCCTGTTCCAGCTCGTGGCGCGTACGCGCTCGCCGGAGCTGTTCATGGCCGCCTGCCTCCTCGTCATCATCGGGACGGCGCTGACCGCCGCCGCCGCCGGCCTGTCCATGACCCTCGGTGCCTTCGTGGCCGGCCTGCTGCTCGCCGAGACGGAGTATCGCCGGGCCATCGAGGCCACCATCGATCCATTCAAGGGCCTGCTCCTCGGCGTGTTCTTCGTCTCCGTCGGTATGAATCTCGATCCGGCTCAGCTCATGTCGGCGCCGGGCGCCATCCTCGGCCTCGCCCTCGGGCTGATCCTGATCAAGGGTGCGATCATCGTGGCGGCGGCCCGGTTCCTGCGGCTATCGCGTGTCGTCGGCCTCGAGGCGGCCCTGCTGCTGGGGCCGGGCGGCGAGTTCGCCTTCGTGCTCATCGGCGGGGCGCTCGCCGGCAACCTCGTGCCGGAGGAGGTCGGCCAAGCCGCGCTCATCGTCACCACCGTCACGATGATCGCGATTCCGGCGCTCGCCGGTCTCGCCCGCCGCCTCGGCAGGCGGATGGGGCGGGGGCAGCTCGGCCGCGCCCGGGCCGAGCCGGTTCCGGACAAGCAGCAGAACCGGGTGATCATCGCCGGCTACGGTCGGGTCGGGCGCCTCGTCGGTGAGATGCTGGCCCGGCACAAGATCCCGTATCTTGCCCTCGACGCCGACGCGGCCCGGGTCTCCGAGCACCGCCGCCTCGGCAGTCCCGTCTATTTCGGCGATTCGGCGAACGCGGAGCTTCTGCGCCGCTGCGACATCGCCCATGCGCGGGCCCTCGTCGTTACCCTCGACAATCCCCGCGCCGTGGAAGCGGTCGTGGAGGCTGCGCGGGCGGAGCGGGCGGACATCACCATCGTGGCGCGCGCCCGCGACGCGCGCCACGCCACGGCTCTGTACGAGATGGGCGTCGACGACGCCGTGCCGGAGACCATCGAGGCCTCCCTTCAGCTGTCGGAGGCCGTTCTCGTCGATGTCGGTGTCCCCATGGGACTGGTGATCGCATCGATCCACGAGCGCCGCGACGAGTACCGGGCCATGCTCAAGCGGAGGGAAACGGAGGTGCGCCCCGCCGCCTTCCGGGCCCGTCGCACCGTGGGCAAGGGCGTGGTGGGCAAGGGCACGGCGGAGGCAGGTCCGAGCAAGGACGAGGCGAAGCCCGTGGTCCAGAGCGCATAGGGAAGGATGGAATGGGGCGGCTGAAGCCCCATTCCATCGGTTCGGTTTCAGCCGTGGCAGGCGCAGCCCGAGTGACCGCAACCGTCATGCGAGGCGTGGCCATCGGCGCAGGCCTCGCAGCAGAAGGTCTTGCCGTCCCGCTCGATCCCGGTGCCGGCCTTCACCTTGCAGACGCAGTCGCTGCAGGCGCAGGGAACCATCTCGGTGGTTGCATCGGCCATGATGAATCATCCTTCGATCAGTGGAGAACCGAACGCAGTTTCCCCAACGTGCGCCCGTCCGCAAGCCCTGCATCCCACGCGGGAATGAAGATAGTCCCCACCACGACGGCGAAGCGTGCTAGGGATCGGACAACCCCGCACGACCCCGTGCCCTGGGCAACTCGGAGAGGCCCCAGTGGCGAACGCGTTCAAGAGCGGTGCATCCCAGTCGCGCACGACCAACGATTTCAACGAGCGCGCCAAACAGCTGTCCGAACGGCTCGGTGCCATCGAGAAGCCAGTCCAGATGAAGCGGGCGAACGCCCCGCGTCGCTCGTTCAAGTCGGGTCCTCAGGCCGAGCCCGGGAGCGAGCCGAAGGGCGAAGTGGTTGAAGCGCAGAGCGATACCGAGGCCCCCGAGGCCGAGAACGAGTCCGACGCCTGAACCGATCCAGGCATGAAAAAGGGGCCGACGTATTCGCCGGCCCCTCTTCTTCATTGACCGGGACGCTCGCTCAGCGACGCGCCTTGGCCTTACGGGCGGCGTAGCGCGCGTCACGCGCGGCCTTCTTCTCGGCCAGTTCGGCAGCCTTTCGCTCGGCAGCCGCGAGGGCTTCCGCTTCCTCACGGGCGATCTGGGCTGCGAGTTCGGCCTCCTCGCGGGCACGCTTCTCTTCCGCAGCCTGACGTTCGGCTGCGATCCGGGCGGCTTCGCGCTCGCGGGCCCGCTCCTCGCGGGCGCGTGCGACGGCGGCGCGCGCTTCCGCTTTGGCGATCATCTCCGGATCATCCGCCGGTGGGCGGGCCTTGAATTTTTCCAACAGCATCTGCTTGGCACTGGCGGAGTTCTTGCGGCGGTCGTCGAAATTCCGGTAGTCGAAGGCGCTCATCTGACCTTTCTCGTGGGGTATCGTGGCCGAAAGCGCCTCGCGAGGCGGGCGGCCGTAGGGTGAACCAAGCCGGTTGAATCGTTATGGCAGTGTCGATGCGGCTGCCAATGCCCCAACGACCGTCCGGACGCAACAGAAGCCGCCCTGTGACGAGCGGCTTCCCGTCGATATGTTGAATCCATGCCTCACGCGGGGGCAGCCGGAGGCAGACGTTCAGGCGGCCTGGAGATTTCCAGCGGATTGCTTACCCGTCCGGCGGTCGCTTTCGATCTCGTACGAGACCTTCTGGCCCTCAATGAGGTTGCGCATGCCGGCTCGCTCGACGGCGGAGATGTGGACGAACACGTCCTTGCTGCCGTCATCCGGTTGGATGAAGCCGTAACCCTTGGTTTCGTTGAACCATTTCACGGTGCCCGTGCTCATGGTCGATCCTTTCGTCCATAGAAGAAGTCGTATGCGCCGGTCCAGTCGCTCGTCCGAACCCGCTTCCATCGGCGGCCGATGGTGATCGAAGTCGTATCCCCGGAAATCCTGAGCGAACGAGAGGATGGGCACCCCCATCGACGCGGCAATGAAGTCGATCGATGTGGGAAGCCGATGACCTCCAGACAAGGCGGAAGCACCTTCCAGGTTCCCGCGGAGGCACCCGTTTTGATGCCGGCTCCCCACCGGACGCGCGTGTGCCGCGACGGTGGATATCGCCCGGAAGTGGTGCATCCCACGGCTTCTTGAGGTCCCCGGATCGCGCCGGCGGTTGCCGCCCTGTGGCACGGCGGCTACGTTGTCGGGCAATAGACGGCTTCGGGCTTTCCTCTCGGAACCCGCGCGAACGCGGAACGTCTGCAACGGCGCAAGGCATTCGGTCGGGAAGGCGCACGGTCGAACGGTAAAGGTTTGCCCGACCGTGCGAAGACGGATCGGCGCGATGACGATGACAATGATCCGGCATCGAAGCGGGGGCGGGATGACGGCGAACGGATGGGGGTCGAAGCGACCGGGAGATGCACCGCTGCGGCGCTGGCATGGTCTTGCCGAGACGTTGGGGCGGATGCGGCGTTCGTGAAATTGGCCTTCTTTCGATTGCGTGCGCGCGCGTGCGCACCCGTCGCCCTGTCGCTTGCCCTCGGTCTCGCCGGCTCCGCCCTCGCGGCCCATCCGGCCCGTGCCTTCGATCTCTTCGGCCTGTTCGGGTCGGAGGAGGAGCCGCCGGCACCCAGTGCCGGCGCCCTGCCCTACACCGTGAAGTTCAGCGGCATCGACGATGACGATGTCCTGCGCGCGCTCCAGGACACCTCGACCCTCTACCGCCTACGCCAGGACGCGCCGCCGGACGGTGAGGGTTTGGTCCGCCGCGCCGAGGCCGATCAGCGGCGCCTCGCCAACGTGCTGTCGGGGTACGGCTATTATCAGGGGACCGTGCGCATCCGCATCGACGGCGTGACGCTGGCGGGCGAAGCCAATGTTGCCGCCGCCGCCGGAGCGGCGGAAGGGTCCCGTGCTCGTGCCCTCGTGCCGGTGCGGATCGTCGTCGAGCCCGGCCCGCTCTACATCCTGCAGACGGTCACCGCGCGGGATGCGGCCGGGAACGCGTTTTCCAGCGATGTGCTGCCGCCGCGTTTCACCCGTGTGGACGAGGACGTTCCGGCGCGCTCGGCCACGGTGCTGGCCCGCGAGGCGCGGATCGTCGATCGCTTCCGCGCCCTCGGCCACCCCTTCGCAAAGGCGGTCGCGCGCGACCCCGTGGTGGACGACACCGCCCATACGATGACGGTTGGCTTCACCATCGAGCCCGGCCCCATCGCCGGCCTCGGCGACGTCACGGTCCGCGGCACCACCGGCCTCGATCCGGCGGTGGTGCGCTCATTCATCTATGCCGAACCGGGCGACCCGTATTCGCCCCAGGCCGTGGCCGACATTCGTCGTTCCGTGGCCAAGGTCGAGGCGCTGGGGTCGATCCGCGTCCGCGAGGGCGAGGCCCTCGATCCAGCCGGCAACCTGCCGATCTTCGTCGATGTGACCGAGCGCGACCACAACCTCATCGGCGTCGCGGCGCGCTACTCCACCGTCGATGGCCCCGGCATCCGCGCGTATTACGCCAACCGCAACCTGTTCGGAGGCGGCGAGACCTTGAGGCTGGACGCCGACATCTACTACCTCGGCAACGACCTCTACGCGACGCAGCGCAAGCTCGCGGGCATCGACTCCAATGGCCTCGGCGGTCGCCTCTCGGCGACCTTCGTGAAGCCTGCCCTGTGGGGCACCCGCAACGACCTCGTTGCCAACCTCTTCGCGGGACGCGAGGCACAGCAATCCTACGTCAGCGACGCGGCGGGCGGCACCATCGGCCTGCGCCACCGCTTCTCCGATTCGTTCTTCGCGCAGATCGGCGTCGACGGCCAGGCCGGCCGCTCGCAGGACGCCCTGGGCAAGGTCGATTACCGGCTGGTCGGCGTACCGGTCTCGATGTCCTACGATTCCACCGACAACCTCCTCGACCCGACCAAGGGATTCCGCGTCATCGCCTCGGCGACGCCCTACGCCGGCTTCCTCGGTTCTGACCCGTCGATCTTCGTCGCCAAGGCGCAGGGCTCGACCTACTACGCCCTCGACGACGAGGCCCGGTACATCCTCGCCGGCCGGATCGGCTTCGGCTCGATCTCGGGGGCGAACCTCGACGAGATTCCGGCCAATATCCGGTTCTTCGCCGGCGGCGGCGGCTCCGTGCGCGGTTTCCCCTACCGGACGCTGGGCCCACGCGGACCGTTCAACCTGCCCATCGGCGGGCGCAGCCTGCTGGAAGCCTCCTTCGAGGCCCGCATCAAGGTGACGGACACCATCGGGGTGGTGCCGTTCTTTGATGCCGGCACAGCCTTCGCGTCGAGCCTTCCCGACTTCGAGGAACGCATCCGCTACGCGGCGGGCTTGGGACTTCGCTACTACACCGGCATCGGCCCGATCCGTGTCGACGTCGCCTTCCCGTTGGACCGCATCAAGGGCAACCGCGAGCGCCCCGTGGCCCTGTACATTAGCCTGGGGCAGTCGTTCTGATGGGGTTTCTTGGAAAGATCGGTCGCGCTTTGACCGCGTCCCGTGCCGCAGGAGGTGGAAAGGCCCGCACCGTCGTGGCGCTCGTCTTGGTGGCCTCGGTTCTCGGCCCCGCGATCCCCACCCACGCCGACGAATCCGAAAAAT
Source organism: Methylobacterium adhaesivum (assembly GCF_022179065.1). Taxonomy (GTDB): domain Bacteria; phylum Pseudomonadota; class Alphaproteobacteria; order Rhizobiales; family Beijerinckiaceae; genus Methylobacterium; species Methylobacterium adhaesivum. The sequence continues at coordinate 2,583 of NZ_BPQD01000010.1, read as the reverse complement.
CCGTCCTCGGTGGCCTGCTCTCAAAAGCCCTCTCCACGCCCGGCTCGCAGGTCGCCATCGGCGCCGTGGACGGTGCTCTCTCCTCCGACGCGACGATCCGCGATGTCGCCATCAGCGATGCCAACGGTGTCTGGCTGAAGCTCGACAAGGCGCGACTCGTCTGGCGCCGCCTCGCCCTGCTCTCGGGCCGCCTCGAGATCGACAGCCTGGAGGTCGGACGCCTCGAGGTCTTGCGCCGTCCCCTGCCCGCTCCCGTTTCGGCCAAGGCGGAGCCGGACGGCTCGCTCCTGCCCGACCTGCCCGTGAAGGTCGAGGTGAAGGCGTTCCGCCTTGCCGAACTCGTCCTCGGCGAGCCTCTCGCTGGGCAGCCTGCGCGCCTTACCGCCGACGGGAAGGCGCGGCTCGGCGCGCCGTCCGAAGGGCTTGACGTCGATCTCAAGGTCCACCGCCTCGACGCGGCAGGCGATTTCACCGCCCGCCTGCTGTTCGTGCCGAAGGGCGAGACCCTGGAATTGAAGACCACCCTGGTCGAGCCCGTCGGCGGCCTGCTCTCGAAGGCGGCGAATCTGCCCGGGACGCCCGCCATCGATCTCGACCTCGACGGACGCGGCACCCTCGACGCCTGGAATGCCCGCCTGAATTTCGATGCCGGCCCCGATCTCGGTGCCAAGGGCTCGGCCCGGATTTCGCGGATCGGCACCGACCGCCGCCTCATCCTCGATCTCGCCTCACGCATCGAGGGCTTGCTGCCCGGCCCGGCCGCGGCCGTGTTCTCGGGCACCACGAAGCTCGAAGGGGCGTTGCGCTTTTCAGACAGCGGCGCCTTCGGCATCGACCGCCTCGATCTCACCTCGCGCACGGCCCGGCTGGAGACGCGCGGCACCCTCACGGCCGATCGGGTGGCGGATTTCACCGTCGCGGCCCGCGCCGTGCCGACGGAAGGTGGGATCACCAAGGCGGCCGACGCCGAACTCGATAGCCTCGTGTTCGACGGCAGCTTGAGAGGCCCCATCGCCCGTCCGGCCGTGAACGGCGTACTCAGGGCCGCCGGCCTGCGCGCCGACGGCAATCGCCTCGACCGGGTCGACGCGAATCTCGCCATGCTCCCCGCCGGTTCCGATCCGCAATCGGGCCGCTTCGCCCTCACCGCCGATGCGAAGGTCGAGGGCCTCACCCTCGCCGATCCGGCCTTGCGCCGCGCCATCGGATCGCGGGCCGCCCTCACCCTGCGCGGCACCCTTCAGCCCACGGGCCTCGTGGAGGTCGCCCGGTTCGAGGTCGAGGGGCCGACCGCCCGCGCGACCTATGCGGGGACCCTCGGCCAGAACACGCTCGCGGGAACCGTCGAGGCGGCGCTCTCGGATCTCGCCGCGTTCTCCGATCTCGCCGGCCGTCCCCTGGCCGGCAGCCTGACCGCGACAGCCAAGCTCGGGGGTGATCCCGCCCGCAAGGCCGTCACCGCCGACGTCGACGCCCGCGCCGACGGGCTCGCCCTCTCCATGCCGGCCCTCGACGGGTTGCTCGGCCGTGCGCCGCGCTTCACCGGACGCCTCGCCCAGGTCTACGACGGTTACACCTTCGATGGCGCCCGGCTTGAAGGTGCCGAGATGACCGCCCGCCTCGACGGGCGCGCCACCGCACGCCTCGCCGATGCCAAGCTCGTCGTCGACCTGAAGGATCTGTCCGCCGTCGATGAGACGCTGTCCGGCCGCGCCCTCCTCGATGGACGCCTGACCGGGAGCCTCGAGAAACCCGACCTGACGGCGACGGTGACGGGCGACGATCTGCGCGCGCAGGGGCGCCCCATCCGGACTCTCCGCCTGGAGACCGCCCTGCGCGATCTCACCGGCGCCCTCGACGGCACCGTGCGCCTCACGGGCGACGTCGCCGGCAAGGCCCTGCGCGCCGACGCCCACCTCGCCCGCGCGGCCCGGGATTGGGCGTTGGACCGCCTCGCCTTCTCCCTCGGCTCCGTGGCGGTCACCGGCAACGCGCGGGCCGGCACCGAGTCCTTCCTCACAGAGGGAAGCCTGACGGTATCGGCCGCCAATCTCGACGACCTCTCGCCCCTGGTGTTGAGGCCCCTGGGCGGCAGCCTCGAAGCCGCCGTCACCCTCTCGCGGGCCGGCGGGCGTCAGGATGCGGCGATCCGTGCCAAGGGCGCATCCCTGCGCGCGGGTGCCATCGGCCTTGCCCGCCTCGACGCCGATCTCACCGGGCGCGACCTCCTCGCGCGCCCGGTGGTCGATGGGCGCGTCAACGCCGACCGCCTCACGGTGTCGGGGGAAACCCTCGACACCGTGCGGCTCGTCGCCGTGGGCACGCCGAGCGCCAGCGACATCACCCTCACCGCCAAGGCGCGGGGCTTCGACCTCGACGGCGCCGCCCGCCTCGTGCCGGCGGATCGGACCCGGATCGAACTCGCCCGCTTCTCCGCCGCGCGCGGCGGCGATCGCCTCGCGCTGGCCGGTCCCGCCACCATCACGCTCGCGGACGGCGGCGCCCTCATCGACAACCTCGTCATCGCTGCCGGTGCCGGCCGGCGCGCCCCGACAGGGCGACCCGGCCGGCACCGGCAGCGAT
>NZ_BPQD01000009.1 GCF_022179065.1 Methylobacterium adhaesivum | reverse complement strand
GTCGCGGGGCTTTTCGTTTGTATCCGTTCGGCGTCGGACGGGGCCGACGCCGGAAAGACTCAGGCGGCCGTGCGGTTGCGGGCTTCGCGCTTGGTGTCGACGCCGGACGCTTTGATCTCGGACAGCTTCTGGGCGACATTGCGCGAGAACACGAACTCGGCCGGACGCTGCTTGTCGAGGTTGATCTCCGGGGCCATCTCGCCCTCGGTCTTGATGCCACGAATGGCATGGACGAGGGGCTTCCAGGGCTTGCGCACCGAATCGACCACCGAAGAGGCCTCGTAGCCCGAGTGGACCATGCAGTCGGCGCACTTCTCGTAGTTGCCGGTGCCGTAGGAATCCCAATCGGTCTCTTCCATCAGCTCCTTGAAGGTGGCGGCGTAGCCTTCACCCAGGAGGTAGCAGGGCTTCTGCCAGCCGAACACCGTCCGGGTCGGGTTGCCCCACGGGGTGCAATGGTAGGTCTGGTTGCCGGCCAGGAAGTCGAGGAACAGGCCCGACTGCTGGAAGGTCCACTTCTCGCGACCCTTCTCCTTGCCGTGCCGGAACACGCCGCGGAACAGATCCTTCGTCGCCTTGCGGTTCAGGAAGTGCTGCTGGTCCGGCGCACGCTCATAGGCGTAGCCCGGCGACACCGTGATGCCGTCGATGCCCATCTTCGTCACGCTGTCGAAGAAGTCGGCGATCTTGTCGGCGGACGAATTGTTGAAGAACGTGCAGTTGATGGTGACCCGGAAGCCCATCTCCTTCGCCTTGGCGATGGCCGCCACGGCTTTGTCGTAGACGCCGCGCTGGCAGACCGACTGGTCGTGCATCTCCTTGTCGCCATCGAGATGGATCGACCAGGTGAAGTACGGGCTGGGCTTGTACTCCTTGATCTTCTTCTCGAGGAGCAGAGCGTTCGTGCAGACGATCGCAAACTTCTTCTGGGCGATGATGCCCTCGACGATCTGCGGCAGGTCCTTGTGCAGGAGCGGCTCGCCGCCGGCGATCACGACCACGGGTGCACCGCACTCGCGCACGGACTCGAGGGCGTCTGCCACCGGCAGGCGCTTGTTGAGGATCTCGTCCGGATAATCGATCTTGCCGCAACCGGCGCAGGCGAGATTGCAGCGGAACAGCGGTTCCATCATCATCACGAGCGGGTAGCGCTTGCGACCGGTGAGGTGCTGTTTCAGGATGTAGCCGCCAATCTTCGCGACGTACCGGAGGGGAATACCCAAGACGTGGCTCCTTGTTGCTGGCCCCGATGTATCGGGCTGCTTAGCGTGAAAAAAATCGAAATTCCAGCGACCTAGATTGGAACCGATCCGAAAGGAGGCCCGACTATCCAGGGATGCGCGCGTTTCTGGAACCCTGGGATAATCCGGCCACAGCCTCGTGAAGATCCGGGCAGGGTCGAAGATGGTGCGACGCTCGGGCGAGCTATCGCGTGGCGCGACAGATACCCAGGATCGTGAGTTTTCTGGGGCGGGCGCCGAAGCTGGTGGCGCACTTTCCCGCGATGCACCCACCGAGCGGGGGGAGGACATCGGGATCGCGTTTTGCCAAGAGGGGTGCGGTGCGAAACGGCACAGGGACGTGTTAGCCCCAGGCAAAAAGCGCCCCTCGTTGCATTCCGGACGCGGGACCCTTACTGAGCCCCATGGAACGATGGACCGTCGTGCCTTGGCTTCCCGCGTCGAGCCGAGCCGCCGCCCTTTAGCCGGATGGAGCCTCGCATTCGTGGATCGTGGGGACAGGTGAGACCGGAGGGCCGGCCACGGAGCGATCCGCATGGCCCAGTCCAACGCCCGTTGGTCCCGGACCCGGCCGCGCTCGGCTGGATCACATCGCACAAGCAGGCAGGATACCCGTGATCGAACGGCTCGTCGCGTTTTCCGTCCAGCGCCGCTGGCTGGTCATAGCCCTGGTCGCCCTCGCCACCGTCGTGAGCGCCGGCATGGCCGCACATCTGTTCCGCATCAACACCGATGTGGAGCGGCTCATCGACAAGGACGTGCCCTGGCGTCAGGACGAGATCGCCTACGAGAAGGCGTTTCCGCAGCGGACCGGGACCCTAGTTGCGGTCATCGACGGCAAGACGCCCGAGGAAGCCGAGGAGGCCGCCGCCAACCTCGCCAAGGCCCTTGCCGAACGCAAGGACGCCATTGAGACCGTCTACCGCCCGGATGGCGGCCCGTTCTACGACAAGAACGGTTTCCTGCTCATGTCGCAGGCTGAGCTGACGAAGACCACGGAACAGCTCGTGCAGCAGCAGGGCCTCCTCGGGCCCCTCGCCGCCGATCCATCGCTGCGCGGCGTCATGCGGGTGCTCACCCTCGGCGCGAAGGGCGTGAAGAGCGGTGATGCGAAGATCGAGGATCTCGATCGGCCCATGGGGCAGATCGACGAGACCCTGCGCAAGGCGCTGGCCGGCGAGCCGGCGCGCCTCTCGTGGCAGACCCTCCTCGCCAACGGCAAGCTGCAGAGCACGGATCTGCGCAAGTTCGTGATGATCCAGCCCGTGCTCGACTACAACGCTCTCCAGCCCGGCGCCACGGCGACGGCGGTGGTGCGTAAGATCGCGGCCGACCTCAAGATCAACAACGGCGACTACCATGTCGGCGACGGGGCCCGCATGCGCCTGACCGGCCCCGTGGCCGTGGCCGACGACGAGTTCGCGACGCTGGCCGAGGACGCGTTCCTGAACTACAGCGTCACGACCGGGGCCATCGTGCTGTTCGTATGGCTCGCCCTGCGCTCCGCCTCCCTCGTCGGCGCCGTCCTCATCACCACCTTCGCCGGCCTCGTCGTCACGGCGGCCCTCGGCCTTCTGATGGTGGGCGAGCTGAACCCCATCTCGGTGGCCTTCGCGGCCCTGTTCGTGGGGCTGGGGATCGATTTCGGCATTCAGTTCGCCGTGCGTTATCGAGCGGATCGGTTCGAGCAGCCGGATCTGCCGTCCGCCCTGCGGGCGGCGGCGCGCGGCGTCGGCTGGTCCCTGACCCTCGCCGCCATCTCGTTGATCGCCGGCTTCTTCGCGTTCCTGCCGACCGCCTTCCGGGGCGTGTCGGAACTCGGCCTCATCGCCGGCGTCGGCATGATCGTCGCCTACCTGTTCTCGCTCACGCTGCTGCCGGCGCTCATCGCCGTGTTCAAGCCGAAGACCGAGGCGAAGGCCGTCGAGACCACCTGGATGGCGGGGGTCGACCACTGGATCATCGAGCATCGCAAGGCCGTGCTCATCGGCGTCGCCCTCGTGACCCTCGCGGGCATCCCGCTCCTCTTCAAGCTGCCGTTCGATTCGAACCCGATGCACCTGCGCAGCCCGAAGGTGGAGTCGATTTCCACCTACCTCGATCTGATCAAGGACCCTGAGACGAGCCCGAATCTTATCGAAGTTCTGGCCCCCTCCACGGAGGCCGCGCCGGCCATCGCCGAGAAGCTGCGCAAGCTGCCTTCCGTCGCGAGGGTCATCGACATCGACACCTTCGTGCCGCCTGATCAGGATCAGAAGCTCGCGATCATCGCCGACACGGCCCAGCTCCTCGGCCCGATCCTCAATCCGAGCCGCAAGCCCCCGCCGCCCACGGACGCCGACAACGTGAAGGCGGTCAAGGACGCGGCGGCCGCCCTGCGGACCCTCGGCGGCGATCCGGCGGGCAAGTCGGCGGTCGCCTTGGCGGCCACCCTCGATACCCTCGCGGCGGCGCCCGTCGCCATGCGCGAGGCCGCCAGCGTCGCCCTCACCACGGACCTCAAGACCCTGCTGACGCGCCTGCGGAGCCTGTTGAACCCGCAGAAGATCACCCTGGACAACCTGCCGCCGAAGCTGAAGGCGGAATGGGTCGCCGCGGATGGTCGCTCGCGCATCGAGGTGCATCCGAGCGGTGACGCCAACGACAACGTGGTTCTGCGCCGGTTCGCCAAGGAAGTGCAGACCGTGGCGCCGCACGCCACGGGGGCGCCCGTCGCCACCACCTCGTCGAGCTACACCATCCTCGGCGCCTTCGTGCAGGCGGCGCTCACGGCCCTGGTGCTCATCTTCATCATCCTGTCGGTGGCCCTGCGCAAACCCTGGGACGTGGCGATGACCCTCGGTCCCCTGGTGCTCGCCACCCTGTGGACCCTGATGGCGCTGCACATCGTCGGAATGCCGCTGAACTTCGCCAACATCATCGCCATGCCGCTCATGCTCGCCGTGGGCGTGGCGTTCCACATCTACTACGTCATCGCCTGGCGCGCGGGCGTGGTCGATATGTTGGCCTCCAGCCTGACCCGGGCGATCTTCTTCTCGGCGCTGACGACGGGGACGGCGTTCGGCTCCCTCGTGCTGTCGAGCCATCCCGGCACGGCCAGCATGGGCAAGCTCCTCGCCCTGTCGTTGTTCTTCACCCTGGTGGCGGCCTTCTTCGTGGTGCCGGCCTTCCTCGGGCCGCCGCCGAAGCAGCCCGATCCGAAGCGTCCCGAGGGCGACACGGCCGTGCCACCCGATCTCAAGGCCCGGCGTCCGGCCGAAGCCGTGGCGGCGAAGTAGGGCGCAGCCGCCTCTGCGAAACAAGAACGGGCGCGGAGAGGATCCGCGCCCGTTCTGCGTTCGAGTATGGCATCCCCGCCCGTGCCCATCTGACGGGATCGCGCGATGGTTCCGGGCTGGTGTTTCGACCCTGTGTCTCTCGACTTCCGTCCAAGGCGGAACGGTCAGGCGAGGAAGTCCGAGAACCCACCGCGAACCGCTCCGGAAGCCCTGGCGGCTGCAAGCGTGGCGGGCGCGATCAACGCATCCCGCTCGGCCGCGTAGGCGTAGCCCGGAGCCTCTCCCGGAAACCCGCCACCGGTGGCGGGATGGGTGTAGAGTTCTGTCAAACCGTCCGGCAGGTGAGCGAGGAGCCCGGCCACACGTTCCGGAGTCATGGCGCCGGACCAAGCGAGTCCGAGGGTCCGATCGGGGATCAGCAGCCCAGCCTGACGCGCGCGTACGGCCAACAGGGCGGCCCAGGGGGCGATGTCCAGGGCCGGCTTCGGCGCAGCCTCCGCCTCGGCGGCCCGCAGGACGGCGCGGGGCTCGCGCGGAACGCGGATCGCCCGCATGCCGTAGCGGCGTCCGATGGCCAGCACCGCGCCGGCGATGAGCGGGTGCACGTGGAAGTGCTTGTGGGCGTTGACGTGGTCGAGGGGAAGGCCGGTGGCGCGATAGGCCTCGAACTGTGCGGTGATCTCGGCGGCGAGCTGGCGCCGGGCCGACGGCTTCAGGGCGAGGTCGAGGCCGAGCCGGCCCATGTCGCTGCGGATCAGGCCGTCCGACCCGGTGAGAGCGGGCAGATCCGCCGCCGGTAGGGTCGGCCACGCCTCGACCATGACGAGATGGAGCCCGACACGGAGCGACGGCAGACGGCGGGCGCGGGCGACGGCATCGGCAGCGGCGGGCGCGGAGACCATCAGGCTGGCGGCCGTGAGGATGCCCTCGCGGTGGGCCTGCTCGACGGCTTCGTTGACTGTGAGGCTGAGACCGAAATCGTCGGCCGTCACGACGAGACGCTTCACGCAGAACTCCCAAGGAATGGGTGTCGAGAGGGCAAGCCCTCTCGCGGGACCAGGGCAGAGCCTTGGAGGATGGAAGATCGGAGCTCCGCCCTCGACCCGCCGGGGCCTCAGGCCCCGGAGCCCGGAACGCAAACGGCCGGGCTGTGAAGCCCGGCCGCGATCGTCGAGGGACTGAAGCTGCTTACGCGGCCTTGGCGGTGCCCTGACGCTCCTTGAGGAAGCGGTAGAACTCCACGCCCTCGCGCAGGCGGCGCTTCATCATGTCGGGCGAGCGAACCATCTCAGACACGATGGAGGCGATCTTCGGGGCGCGGAAGTAGAACTTCCGGTAGAACTCCTCGACGGCCGCGAAGATCTCCGAATGCGACAGGTGCGGGTAGTGCAGCGGCGCGATCTGCACGCCGTTCTCGTCGACGAGCTCGGCGTTCGCGACGTCGAGCCAGCCGTTCTCCACGGCCTGCTTGTAGAGGAACGTGCCGGGGTAAGGCGCGGCCAGGGACGCCTGGATCGTGTGCGGGTTGATGCGCTTGGCGAAGGCGATCGTCTCCTGGATCGTTTCCTTGGTCTCGCCCGGCAGGCCGACGATGAAGGTGCCGTGGATGGCGATGCCGAGGTCGTGGCAATCCTTGGTGAACCGCTCGGCCACCTCGACGCGCATGCCCTTCTTGATGTTGTTCAGGATCTGCTGGTTGCCGGACTCGTAGCCGACGAGGAGCAGGCGCAGGCCATTTTCCTTCAAGACCTTCAGGGTCTCGCGGGGCACATTGGCCTTGGCGTTGCACGACCAGGTGACGCCGAGCTTGCCGAGTTCGCGGGCGATTTCCTCGGCGCGGGGCAGGTTGTCGGTGAAGGTGTCGTCGTCGAAGAAGAACTCCTTCGTCTGCGGGAACTCCTTCAGGCAGTACTTGATCTCTTCGATCACGTGCGCGACCGAGCGGGTGCGATAGGTGTGGCCACCCACGGTCTGAGGCCAGAGGCAGAAGGTGCAGCGGCTCTTGCAGCCCCGGCCGGAATAGAACGAGATGTACGGATGCTTGAGATAGCCGATGAAGTACTTCTCCATCTGCAGGTCGCGCTTGTAGACGCTGGTCACGAACGGAAGCTGATCCATGTCCGTCATGATCTCGCGATCCTGATTGTGGATCACGACACCGTTGGCATCCCGGAAGGACAGGCCCTTGATCTCGGACATCGGTGTGCCGTCGGCAACTTCCTTCACGGTGAAGTCGAATTCGTTACGGGCACAGAAGTTGATGCACGGGGCCTGCGCCATGGCGCCGGCGGCATCCACCGCGACCTTGGCCCCGATGAGCCCTGCAATGAGCTTCGGGTTGGCGGCCTTCAACGCCTCGACGGTCTTCACGTCGGACTTGAACGACGGCACCGAGGTGTGAAGCACCACGAGGTCGAAGTCGTTGGCCTGAGCCACGATTTCCTGAAGCTTGATGTTGTGCGGGGGCGCGTCGATGAGCTTCGAGTTCGGCACCAGGGCGGCCGGCTGAGCGAGCCAGGTCGGGTACCAGAATGACTTGATCTCGCGCTTGGCCTGGTAGCGGGAGCCGGCGCCGCCGTCGAAGCCGTCGAAGGTGGGGGCCTGGAGGAAGAGGGTGCGCATGGGGTTCAAGGCCTCAGCGAGAAGGAAACGGGACAGGCGGGAAGCTCAAGCGAAGATCATAGCGAGGACGCACCAGCATCGCGCCCAAGGCTTCGCTCGGGGATCAATGTGCCGTCTGCAACCACCCGATAATCGTGGCCCTTCCATGTCACCGCACCGGAGACGAAGCTCCAGGCGAAGTTCATGAACGAGAGGATGTCGCGAATCGGCAACAGCCAGTACGGGTGCGGCGCGAGGCCGAAGGCGCGCTCGAGGCGCAGGCACAGGACGATGCGGCAGGCGAGCGCGAAGGCCGCCACCGCGAGGGCGTGGATGCCGGCCCCGGGAATCAGGGCGCCGACGAGGGCGAGCGGGAAGGCGTGGGTGACGATGGAGCCGGCATAGCCCGCGGGATCGACGTTGCGGATGGTGCGGTTCCAGCGCAGCTCGTGGCTCCACAGGCCGGCGAGATCCGTGTCGACGCAAGTATGGCCGATGGTGAAGGTTGGGATCGCCACGACGCCGCCCCCGGCGCGCAGGGCCTCGCCGATGGCGTAGTCGTCAGCGAGATCGTCCCGGAACGCTTCGAAGCCACCGATGGCGGCCAGGGCCTCTGCCGTAAAGGCGATGGTGGAGCCGAAGCAGGGCTTGGCCAGGCCCAGGGAGGTTCCCATGACGACGTTGGGCAGGAACTGAACGTCGATGGCGAGGGCCGAGAGGTGGGCCCAGATACCCCGGTGCGCCGGCACACCATGGTAGAGGCAGGTGACGCCGTTGACGCCGGGCTGGCTCAATTCGGCGACGATGCGGGCGAGGTAGTCGGGCTTCACCACCATGTCGCTGTCGGCCAGCACCACCACGTCGTGTGCGATCTCACCCGACATGTTGATGAGGTTCGAGACCTTACGGTTGGAGCCGTGCTGACGGGCGTCGATCACGAGATCGAGGCGAAGGGCCGGGTAGGCCTGGGCGAGACGGCGCACCACGGCGATCGCCGGGTCGGCGGCGTGCTGAACGCCGAAGACGACCTGCACGGGACCGGCATAGCCCTGCTGGCAGAAGGTTTCGAGGTTCTCGTAGAGGTTCGGCTCCATGCCGCAGAGCGGCTTGAGGATCGTCACCGACGGCGCCGCACCGACAAGCACCGGTGCCGGGCGCCGGGCGAAACGACCGGCCAGGGCCGCAGCCACGAGACCGTAGACGCAGCCGGCGAGGGCGAGCAGCAACAGCAGATGCGAGAGCCAGATCAGGTCCATGGGGGCGTCGCTCGGTCACGGGGCTCGTGAGAGTGCCGCGAGGGGAGCGGCGCGAATGTCGTTGAGTCGGTGGTGAGGGCTGGCAGTGACCGGACTCTAAGGCGCCGGTTTGGCGGCGAGCATTCCGGCCGTGCGTTCGCGCAGGAATTTCAGCAGTTCATCGGCCCCGCCAGCCTTCAGGGGCTCGGCGAAGTTACCGCGAAGGATGGCGACCTCGCTGACGTCGCCGTTGAGATAGACATCCTGGATGCGGCCCGCCGGGCCGACGAGGTAGTCGACCTGGGAGGAATCGCCGTCGGCACTGGTGGCTTCACTCTGAACCAGCCGGTTGGCGCCGCGCGTCTCGATCTCCGGTTTGACCGTGAACCTGCCGCCGGCGGCCTGCGCGAGGCGCGTCGCATAAGTGGCAATGAAATACTGGGCGAAGGCGTCCGTGAGGGCACCCTGCTGCTCAGGGCTAAAATCTTTCCACTTCGGCCCGACGGCGATCCGCACCATGGCGGGAAAGTCCATGGTTTCGCTCAAGTTCGAACCGATGGCCGTGGCACGGGTCCGGACATCGCCGGGCCCGGCCTTCAGGGCGGCCTCGAAACTCGTGTACAGCGCGCGCACCGTGTTCACCGCGGGATCGTCGGCCGCCCGTGCGGCGAAGCCTGACGACAGCAGGCAGGCGACGAGGCTCGCGCGGAAGGCGGGGGTCAGGCGCACTTCTTCAACTCCGCGAGATCGCCCTCGAGCGGACGCAGGAGCGTGGTGCCGCGATCGCTCGCGTAGGGAACGACCAGGGGGGCGGCCTGCGGCGCCGCGTGGCGCGGCGTCACCGCATCCCCGCTGTCCGGAGCGGGACCGGTCTTGCCTTCGAGGGCATGCCACGCAAGCAGGCCGGGCACGCCGATGAGGAGGTCGGCGAGGCGCTTCACGAGGGAGAGCGCGAGGGCCGCCTCGGCCGGAATGCCGAAGATGGCGCAGAGGGCGATGAGGCCGCCTTCCTGGGCGCCCAGCGCCCCGGGCACGGCGAAGGCGGCGCCGCGCACGGCCTGCGCCAAGCTCTCGATCACCACGGCTTCGAGGAAGCTCACGGGATACCCCATGAAGTGCAGGCACACGTAGACCTCGATGGTGCCGATGAGCCAGCCGACGAGATGGATGCCGATGCCGCCCGCGATCCGACCGTGGTTGCCGTACAGGCGCTTCAGGGCGTCGTAGAGCACGTCGATGGCGCCCAGCGCCCGCCACTCGCGCGAACCGGCGAACCGGCTGACGAGCCCCTGGATGATCTTGTGGCCGCTGCGGCGCTGGATGAGATAGAAAGCCGCCAGAGCGGGGCCCGCCACGGCGAGGCCACCCGCCACGGTGCGGACGATGGGTCCGTCCCCGGCGAGCCAGGCGAGGAGCGCGACGCCCGCCACGGTGAACAGGAATTGCGTGACCGCCTGGGTCATCAGGTCGACGAACATGCTCGCCCCAGCGACGCCGCCCGAGACGCCCCGCTTGGTCAGCAGGCGGGCGGCGACGAAATCGCCCCCGACCTGGGCCACGGGCAGAAGGGTGTTGATGCCCTCGCGGACGAAACGCAGGGTCACGCTGTCGCTCAAGGATGGACGCTCGAAGCGCGGGAAGATCACGAACCAGCCGAGACCCGCCCAGGCCACGGCCACGGCACGCGCGACCACGACGACGAGGGCGCCCCATCCGGCGCTGACCACGGCGCTGGCGACGTCTTCCAGACCCGAGGAGAGGAACAGGCCAACGACCGTGCAAAGACCGGCGATCAGGGCCAATGTCGTCAAACGCTTCATGGTCCCCTTTCGGACGTCGGTTCGGCCGATCTCTGCTGAAATCCCGCCGTGTTTCCGGGCCAGAAGACCGCCGGAAGCGATGAGCATCTTCGGAAGTTGCAGCTTTGGGAACCGTTGTCTATCACCCGATAGACACAGTGCGGACCAAAGCGGCACAGGGGCGAGGGCCCCAAGATCAGCCGCAGGACGCGCGACAGGGGACCGGATCATGGACCGCGAATCACACATCACGACGGGCGAAGCCGTCGATCAGGACGGGCGTGGCGACCGCTACGCCGGATCCGGTTTCGGCGCCCCGGGAACGCCCAAGCCGCAATCGCCGGTCATGGCCTGGAACGAGTGGGACCCCCTGGAGGAGGTCATCGTCGGAAGTCTCGACGGTGCGACCATTCCGACACACCACCTCACGGTGATCTTCAACCTGCCGCGCGCCGCGCAGCCGTTCTATCGATTCGCCTCGGGCTTCCGGTACCCGAAGTTCATGAAGAAGCTCGCCCAGCAGGAGCTGGATAACTTCATCTCGATCCTCGCCGGCGAGGGCGTGAAGATCCGCCGCCCCGACAGCATCGATTTCTCGAAGAAGTTCCGGGCGCCGCGCTGGTCCTCGCGCGGCTTCTGCGTCGCCTGCCCGCGCGATCCGTATCTCGTCATCGGCGACGAGATCATCGAGAGCCCCATGTGCTGGCGGTCGCGCTACTTCGAGGGCGATGCCTATCGCTCGCTGTTCAAGGAGTATTTCCGCAACGGGGCGCGGTGGACGTCCGCGCCGCGTCCGCAGCTCACGGATGAACTCTACAACTACGATTACCGGGTGCCGAACCTGAAAGCCGGTGAGCCGATGCAGTTCACCGTCAACGAGTTCGAGCCGGTGTTCGACGCCGCCGACTTCGTCCGCTGCGGACGGGACATCTTCGTCACCCGCTCCAACGTCACGAACCTCATGGGCATCGAGTGGCTGCGCCGCCACCTCGGCCCGGGTTTCCGCATCCACGAGATCGAGAGTCGCTGCCCGCAGCCGATGCACATCGACTCGTCGTTCATGCCTCTGGCTCCCGGCAAGGTGCTGGTGAACCCGGACTACATCGACGTCGAGAAGCTGCCCGCCGTGCTGAAGAAGTGGGACGTGCTCATCGCCCCGCGCCCCGACCCGGTCGAGGGTTTCATGAGCAAGATCTCCATGTGCTCGCCCTGGACCTCGATCAACGTGCTCGCCATCGACGAGAAGAAGATCGTCGTCGATCAGAGCCAGCCGACCCTGATCAAGGCCCTGAAGGACTGGGGCTTCGATCCGATCCCGGCGCCGTTCCTGTCCTACGGCCCGTTCGGCGGCTCGTTCCACTGCGCTACCCTCGACGTGCGCCGCCGCGGTACGCTGAAGTCCTACTTTTAAAGCGTCGTCTAAAGTATCGTCCCGACTGCATTATTCGGGACGATACTATCGAATCTCATGCAAACGAGGCTCGATGCGCCGTCTGCGCGTCGAGCCTTTTTCGTAGACATAATGCTGCTTGGTGCCGTGTCCTCAAGCCGCCGGCGGCTTCGTCGCCTCCATGGACGGGCGCGCCGCGAAGCCGTCCGCCCATCGACCGAGGCCAGGTGCACGTCGGCGCCAGATGAGATCCGGAAAGCGCACGTCGAGGTACCCCAGCGCGCAGGCGACGGTGATCGTGCCGATATCGACCCGATCGGCAAGCGCTTCGGCGCCGGCCTCGAAGTGGTCGAGAACGCCTTCGATCTTGGCCGTCTGCCCGGCGATCCAGGCGACTGAGCGGTCGCCCTCCCCCCGGACGGTCAGCTCGTAGCGAAGCAGCAGGGCGGCATCGAGAAGGCCGTCGGCCGTGGACTGATCGCCGAGGGCGGTCCAGCGGGCGGGCCCGGAAGACGGAAACACCCCGCCGCCCGCCAGGGCATCGAGGTACTCGCAGATCACCCGGCTGTCGGCGAGGGCGTGGCCTTCGTCGGTGATCAGGGTCGGAACCTGCGCCAGGGGATGCACGGCCAGGATGCTGGCGTCGCGCTGTGTCGGATGCGCGGCACTCGGCAGCAGTTCGATGCGCTCGGCGAGGCCCAGTTCATGGGCGACGACCGTGACCTTCCGCACGAACGGCGAGAAGGGGGAATGGAACAGCTTCATCGGGTGAGAGACGACTTTCCGAGGGAGGGTGAGAATTAGGGCCGGCGCGAGACCGGCTTGGCCCGTGCCGCGGCGGGTGCCGGCGTGGCGACAGGAGCCGTATGCGGCGTCAGACGCGGGGTTTCGACCACGAGGCGCTTGACCGGCCAGCCATCGGCCCAGCGCTCCATGTCGCTCAGGCGCGGATTGCCCTTGAGGGACTGTGCGTCGGCCCCTGCGAAGGCCGCCGTTGCAGCCAGATCGAAGCTCTTCCAGTAGGCGAGATAGTCGAGGCTGTCGGTTCGGGCGTTGTTGATCTGCGCCACCAGGGTGGTCTGCTCGCCGGTCAGGGCCATGTCGGGCGTCCAGCGGAAGGGCGGCGGCGCCTGCTTCGGGTCACGCGGCGGATCGGGTGGAAGCTTCAGGGCAGTGCCGTCGTAGGCGGCGTCGGCGCCGGCTGGGGAGGCCAGGGTCGCGGTGAGGGACGGGAAACCGTGATCGTCGGACAGGGCGCGCAGGAACAGCTTGCGCTCCGGCGCCACGGCGCTCGCCTCGCGCAGGAGGCGGCGCGCGGCGAGATCGGCCGCTCGGGCATCCCGGTCGCCGATCACCGTGACGACGAGGGTCTCGGGCGCAATCTTGGAGAGATCGTGCAGGACGATCCCGCGTGCCTTGGCATCGCTCGCGATGCCTCCCGGCATGATCGCGAACACGAGGCGCGGCACGGGAAGGTCCTGCGCCACCGCATCGGCGGCGATGTTGGCGGCAATGGGCGCCCCCGCGAGGTGACCGATCAGGGCGACGCGTTTCAGGTCGGGCTTGGCGTCGGCGTCGTTCGCCAACTCCGCGAATGCCGCCTTGATCAGGCGCTCGGCGTTGGCCGAGGCGTCCACCGGTCGGGTCCGGTTGATCTCCTGGAAACGCGGGAACACGACGAGGTAGCCGGACCGGGCGAGGTGATCGATCCACGCCCCATAGGCCTGCGGGTTCGGGGCCCCCCAGGCGTGGAGGAACACGGCGACGGGCCGACCTTCGACGGGGGCGGCGCCGGATTTGTAGAACACGAAACTCGCTGCGCTGGCACGTCCGATACCGCGCTTGACGATCACCGCCGCACGGTCGCCGATCCCGCCCGGCCCTTCCATGGGCTGCACCGGCGGCGCTGCGGCCTGGGCCGGACCCTGCAGCGCGCCGATTGTGCTCAGACAGGCGGCGATGAGGCCGGGGCGGAGGTTGAGGGGCATGGTGTGCTCGGCGGACGGGTTCGGAACGACAGCGGACCGGTGACCGAGACATAGCAGATCGTGGGAAGTGCGCGATGCCCGGGGAAAAGCCCGCGGGCAGTGCGGCATTCACGCCGCACTCAGGTGCCGGTTTTGCTCCCGTTCTTGGTCTGACGCGTTTCGTCGATCCGGCTCGCGAGAAGCAGGAGATCGCGGGGGAGCGGCGCGTCCTCGACATCGCCATAGAGGTCGCGGAGATCGCTTCCAATCCGGGCGAGCATCACCGTCTCGTTGAAGGCGGTGCTGAAAAAGACCGCCGGAGCGGGGTATCGATTGCCATGGTCGGCGGTCATGATCGGTCCACCAGCCCTTCCGGGTGGTAATATAGGAAAGATCAATTTCAACGGATCGACGGGCTTATGTTTCCACTTCGCCGACGATAATTTTGGTAGCCGGTACGCCCACGCCGATCACGTCGGGTCCGGCATGGGCCTGCGCCGAGCGACCGGCCGCTTCCTGAACCCAAGCCAGAATGTCGGCGGCGCGCCAGGGTTTGGGGATGAAGGTCGCCGACATCCGCAGGTCGCTCGGTTGATCTCCTGCATCGCCGGATGTGAGCAGGACGCGCACCCTCGGCCAAGTGACGCCGATGATTCGGGCGAGCTCGAACCCGCCGATGGGGCCCGGCGTGCGCACGTCCGAGAAAACCACGCTGACTTCTTCGCCCCGGTCCTTGAGGATCGCGAGGGCCCGTTCGGCGGTCTCGGCCTCGAGGACGCGAAAACCGGTTTCCTCCAGCATCTCGGCCGCGAGATAGCGCTCGTCGGGCTCGTCCTCGACGACGAGGATGACGGGGCGCGCGTCCAACGAAGGTGCAGCACTCATGGGTTCGGAACGCTCTTCAAGCCAGGACGGCGGGCCGATCCTTGTATTGCCAGATCGATGAACTATCCGGGGAATGTGTCGTTCCTGCGGGCACCCATGAGAGTGCTTTTTTGATCAATGCAGCAAGTGTGCCGCACTCGGCCACTCAGATCTTCGATTCACAGCCCCTTCGCCTTGAGAAACGCGAGCGCCCGTGTCCAACCCTCTTCGGCCGCCTCGCGACGGTAGCTCGGGCGGTAATCGGCATGGAAGCCGTGAGGGGCATCGGGATAGACCACGAGCTCGACGGATTTGCCGGCGGCCACAGCCTTGTCGCGCGCCGCCTCCACGGACGCCACGGGGATACCGGTATCGGCACCGCCGTAGAGGGCCAGGATCGGGGCATGGATCTCGCCGGCGACGTCGTCGGCCGTGCGCGGCTGGATGGCGGTACGCTCGCCGCCGACGGGGCCGTACCACGCGACGCCGGCCTTGAGGTCGCGTCGATGGGCGGCGTAGAGCCAGACGCCCCGCCCGCCCCGGCACCAGCCGATGGTCGCAAGGCGGGTTTCGTCCCCGTTCGAGGCCGAGACCGCCCAGGCTGCGGCGGCGTCGAGATCGGCGATCCACTGCGCATCGGGCGTCTTCGCGATGACGTCGCGGATGATGACCTTGGCGTCCGTCATGGTCGAGAGGTCGCCCTGGCGCGCGTAGAGCTCGGGCGCTACGGCGCAGTACCCGGCCTTTGCCAACCGCCGGCACACGTCCTTGATGTAGTCGTGGACGCCGAAGATTTCCTCGATGACCAGGATCACCGGGAACGGCCCCGGCCCCTCCGGCATGGCGCGGTATCCCGGCATCGGGCCGTCGCCCGCAGGAATGCTGACCTCGCCGGCCACCAAGCCGGCAGCGTCCGTATGGATCGCCTGCGCCGCCACCGACGTCGTCGCGAGGGTCAGCCCGGTCATCAGGCTCGTCATGACGAAGCCCCGCCGCGAGAACGGCGACGTCGTCAGTCCATCGAGGCCGTCCATCGCGTCGACATCGTCACTGTGCTGTTTCATGGCGCTCTCCGGTGCCTTGCCGATCTAGGGCCGGGCGGCCGAAGGGCAAATTCCGTCGTGAGAACGCCGTCGCTCGGGCGGTGTCGGACCTCTCGATCCCACGACCCTCCCGAGCGGATGTCGTTTCAAAGAGTGGCGTGTTGGGGGGCGGCTTCCATGGTGCGCTGTTGCGCCGGCATTCCGCTCCGACGGCCCGTGCCACGTCCCTCGAGCGCGGGATTCCGCTTACGCGTCGCGCCGGACTTCGGCGTCTTGGGACGGAGGACATCGCGCAGCATCACGAAGTCGTCCGCCGCCTTCGTGGTCCCCGATCCCACCTTGAGACCGAAACCGGTGGCGAACGACGAAGCCAGACCGGCATCGCGGGCGACGCCGAAGACGTTCAGGGCGGCGAAGAACGCCTCGCGGAACGGCAGCGCCCGGCACCAGGTCTTCTCGGCCAGATGCAGGGGCCATTCCCACAGGTCGCCCCGGCGCATTGCGATGACGTCGCGAGCGATGAAATACCCACTCGTCCGGTGCTCGAGGCCCTCGGGAACGACGTTCCACTCGGCGTTCTGGAACAGCGAAGCGGCCGTGGTGCAGGTCTCGTCCGGATACAGGTCGATCATGATGCCCCTCGTCGGCGTCGGGCGAATCACGCAATGGCGAATCGCACGTCGTTTAGAACATTGAGGGAACATTGATCCGAACCGAATTGGACGTCAAGCGATGTTCTTGTTGCGTTCGCGGAAGCGCGTCACGGTTTCCGGAACAGGTCGTGCTCGACCCGGTCTCCGGCATGGATGCCGAGACGCGCCGTGGTCCCGGCATTGAGTTCCAGCACGGACAGGACGGCTTCGCCCGACGGAATCACCTTTGTGGACAGTGGCTCGGTTCCCGTGGCGACCCGGGCGATGGTTCCGTCGGCCCGGATGAACACCATATCGAGGGGGAGGTAGGTGTTCTTCATCCACATGGCCACGGGAGCGACGGCCTGGAAATCGAACAGCATGCCGTGATCGGGCGCCATGGTGCGCCGATACATCAAGCCGCGCGAACGTTCGGCATCCGTGCGCATCACCTCGACGGCGAAGGTGTGGCGTCCGGCCCGTGACGCGATGGTCAGGGGCTCGGTCGGGCCCGAAGCCGCGTCCTGTGCCGAAGCGACGGGAAGGCCGAGGAACAGGAGGGCGCAGAGCGCGCGCAGGACGGCGGTCATGGTGTGCAACGCAGAACTCATGGCTTGGGAGAGCTTCCTCGCGGAAGCCGGACTCAGTGCGAGGCGGGCAGCGTGCCGTCGGGAAAACGCACTTCCGCCGCCATCGTGCCCTTGGAGCCGTCGCCGTATCGGACGAGGACGGTTTCACCGGGCTTGAGTTCGGCGATGCCGTAGCGGCGAAGCGTCTCCATATGGACGAAGATGTCGGGCGTGCCATCACCCCGGCTGAGGAATCCGAAACCGCGCAGGCGGTTGAACCACTTCACCACGGCCGTCTCGAGCCCGCTCGTCGGCGTGACGCTCACATGCGTCCTCGGCATCGGCAGTTCCGAGGGGTGAAGGGCGGTGGATTGGTCGAGGGAGATAACCCGGAACGCTTGCCAGCCGCGTGGCCGCTGGGTCGCTTCGACGACGATGCGCGCGCCCTCGCTCGCGGATTGGTGGCCGTCGCGGCGCAGGCAGGTGATGTGGAGCAGCACGTCCGCCGAGCCGTCGTCGGGCACGATGAAGCCGAAGCCCTTGGCGACATCGAACCATTTGATACGGCCGGCGACTTCGATGAGGTCGAGGGGACGCTGGGGCTCACCGCCCAGATCTTCGCCCGTGCGGGTGTCCCAGGGCTCTCCAGTCGAACGCCCCCCGACGGAGCTTGGCCCGAATTCGTCCGACATGAAGGCAATCCACTCCGAATCACGCTGCGCAACTCAAAAGTTAGCTTAACGAAGTGCTCACCTCGCGGAAGCCCATTTGCTACCCTCCCGTGTCGATCCATGTTGCATTGTTCGGTGCGCGGGTGCGGGGGCCACAGGGGATCGCGAGGGCGTCGGATCGATGTTAGGCCGGCGCATGGCGTTCTCCTCCCCCGATCTCGCAGCAACCGCCACGATCCCGGCACGCCAGCACGGCCGGATCGATGCCCTCGACGTCGCACGCGGCGTGGCCCTCGCGGCGATGGCGCTTTATCATGCAACCTGGGATCTCGGCTTTGTTCGCCTGACGCCCGAGAACTATGCGCTCTCGCCGGTCGGCCGGGGTGCGGCCCATCTGATCGCCGGGAGCTTTCTCGTCCTCGTCGGCGTCGGGCTGGTGCTCGCCCACGGGGCCGGAATCCGGCGCCGGGCTGCCTCGACGCGGTTCGCGCGGATCGGCGGTGCGGCTCTCGCCGTGACGGTGGCGACCTATCTGATCTTCCCGGAAAGCTACGTGTTCTTCGGCATCCTGCACTGCATCGCGTTCGGCAGCGTGCTGGGTCTGCCGTTCCTGTTCGTTCCCGTCGCGGTCACCGCCGCCTGCGCGGCCGCCGTGGTCGCGGCCCCGGTGTTCACCGGGGGGGGCGTCCTCGACGCGCCGGTCCTGTACTTCCTCGGACTCGGCAAAACCCTGCCGCAGACGAACGACTATGTGCCGCTTTTCCCGTGGTTCGGTCTCATCCTGGCGGGAATCGTCGTCGGCCGCCTCGGTCTGCCGCGTCTCGTCCCGTCGCGCCTCGGCCGATGGCGGGCCGAAACGCGGCCGGGGCGGGGCATCGCCTGGGCCGGTCGGCACAGCCTCGCCGTTTACCTCGTGCATCAGCCGGTGCTGCTGGCCGTGTTCTCGGGGCTCGCCGCCCTCACGGGGCCGCATCCCCGTGCCGGGGAGGCGGAATTCCGGACGCTCTACGCCCGCAACTGCGTCGCGACGGGGGGCGAAGCCGGGGCCTGCCGCGTGGCGGCACGCTGCGTCGTCGTGGGATTCCGCCGCGACGGCCTCTGGGCACAGTCGCAGCGAGCGTTCACGGTGGCGGAGCGGGCCCACGCACAGGCCCTGTCGCAGGCCTGCTACGAGGCCGCCGAAGGGACCGCGCCGCCACCGTAGGAGCTTCAGTCCTTGGCGCGTTCCACGTAAGAACCGTCTTCCGTCATGATCACGACACGGGTGCCGACCGCGATATGCGGCGGAACGGCGGTGCGCACACCGTTCGACAGGATAGCCGGCTTGTAGGACGAAGAGGCGGTCTGGCCCTTCATGGCGGGCTCCGTCTCGGTGATCTCGAGGATCACCCGCTGCGGCAGCTCGATGGTGAGCGCGACGTCGTTGTGGATCGAGACCATCACGGCCATGCCCTCCTGCAGGTAGGGCGCGGCACTACCGACCACGTCCTTGGGCACCAGCACCTGCTCGTAGGTCTCGGGGTTCATGAAGTGAAACCCTTCGCTGTCCTCATACAGGAAGGTGTGCTCGCGATCCTCGACGAAGGCGCGCTCCACTGACTCGGTGGTGCGGTAGCGCTCGGACACCTTCACGCCGTCGGTGATGCGGCGCATGTCGAGCTGCGTCACCGGGGTGCCCTTGCCCGGATGGATGTTCTCGACCGTCAGGATGACGTAGAGCTTGCCATCCTTGTCGACGACGTTGCCCTTGCGGAGCGTAGAGGCGATCACCTTCACGGGGTCAGGTCCTGTTCGTGTCTCGAGAAACGGGTCGGTCGCCCCGGCGCGGTTCGGAGCCGCGGGGACGACATCGTGGGCTCGCCACTACCCTATCCGCGGCCCCGTTGCCAGCCGCAGGGCTTTTGAGGACCTCGCGGCCTTTGAGAGCCTCACGGGGCGTGGAGGCCTCGGGCGCCCCGTGATATGCCCCGCCCGATGATCGATCCCTCCCCCTGGTGGCATCCGGACCGCCACGCCGACCGGCGGCCGGTCTTGATGGCGCGCAACCGCATCACAGCCGCCCTGCGCGCGCACTTCGCGGCCGGGGGGTTCGTCGAAGTCGAGGCCGCCTGCCTCCAGGTTTCGCCCGGCAACGAGGCGCATCTCTCGGCCTTCGCGACGCAGATCCTCGGCTCCGACGGGGCGGCGCGTCCGCTCTATCTCCACACGTCGCCTGAATTCGCCTGCAAGACCCTGCTGGCGGCGGGCGAGCGCCGAATCGTGAGTTTTGCGCGGGTGTTCCGCAACCGCGAGCGCGGCCCCCTGCACCACCCCGAATTCACTCTGCTCGAATGGTACCGGGCGGGTGAGGATTATGACCGGCTCATGCGCGACTGCGCCGAGATCCTGGCGCTCGCCGCCGAGATGGCGGGCACGCGCAGCCTCACGTATCGCGGCCACGAATCCGATCCGTTCGCCCAGTTCGAACGCCTGACCCTGGCCGAGGGGTTCGACCGTGTCGGCATCGATCTCCTCGCCACCGTGGCGCCGGACGGGACCACGGACCGGGATGGGCTGGCAGCCGCCGTCACGAAGGCCGGTCTGCGGGTCGCCGGCGACGACACCTGGGCCGACCTGTTCAGTCGCGTCCTCGTGGCCCGCATCGAACCCGGTCTCGGTACCGGGCGCCCCACCATCCTGTGCGAATATCCCGTGAGCGAGGCCGCCCTCGCCCGTCCGACGGCACGCGATCCGCGCGTGTCCGAGCGGTTCGAGCTCTATGCCTGCGGGGTCGAACTCGCCAACGCCTTCGGCGAACTCACCGACCCGACCGAGCAGCGCCGCCGCTTCGTCCTCGAGATGGACGAGAAGGAACGGGTCTACGGCGAGCGCTACCCCATCGACGAGGCGTTCCTCGACGCGCTGGCTGTCATGCCGGAAGCCAGCGGCATCGCCCTCGGCCTCGACCGCCTCGTGATGCTCTGCGTCGGGGCGCGCCACATCGAGGACGTCCTCTGGACGCCCGTAACCGGGGGGCGACCTTGAACCGCCCCCTGAAGAGCCCCGCCGACCTCGCCCGCGCCGGTCTCGTCGGGGCGGCGGCCCTCCCCGCCCTCGAGGCCGTCGCCGCCCGCTACGCCGTCTCGGTGACGCAAGACCTCGTGGATCTCATCGACGTCGCGGATCCGCACGATCCCATCGCCCGGCAGTTCGTGCCCCAGGCGGAGGAACTCGCGATGGCGCCGGAGGAGAACGCCGACCCCATCGGCGACGACGCCCACAGCCCCCTGCCCGGCCTCGTCCACCGCTATCCGGACCGGGTGCTCCTCAAGCCGCTCCACATCTGTCCGGTCTATTGCCGGTTCTGCTTCCGCCGCGAGCGGGTCGGCCCCGAGGGACTCGGAACCCTGGACGAGGCCGAACTCGACGCCGCGTTCGCGTATATCGCGGCCCGGCCCGAGATCTGGGAGGTCGTGGTGACGGGCGGCGATCCGTTCGCCCTGTCGCCCCGGCGCCTGGCCCGGATCGCCTCCGCCCTGAAGGCGATTCCCCATGTGCGGGTGCTGCGCTTCCACACCCGCGTGCCCGTGGTCGACCCCGCTGCCGTCACCGACGATCTCGTCGCCGCCCTGAAGGCGTTCGAGGGCGCCGTCTTCGTGGCGCTTCACGCCAATCACCCGCGCGAATTCACCCCGGCGGCGGCCCGCGCCATCGCGCTCCTGGTCGATGCCGGCATTCCCATGGTGAGCCAGACGGTTCTCCTCGCCGGAATCAACGACGAGGCCGAGACCCTCGGCCTCCTGATGCGGACCTTCGTCGAGCATCGGATCAAGCCGTACTACCTCCATCATGGCGATCTCGCGCCCGGCACCGCCCACCTGCGCACGGATCTCTCCGAGGGACGCGCCCTGATGGGGCACCTGCGGGGGCGTCTCTCGGGGCTCGCCCAGCCCCTCTACGTCCTCGATATTCCCGGCGGCCACGGCAAGGTGCCGGTGGGGCCGGACTATCTCCACGCAACGGCGGACGGTTGGCGGGTCGAGGATCCGCAGGGGCGTCGGCACGCCTATCCGCCGACACCCCTGCATCCTCCCGAGCCGGAGTGATTCCGGCGCGCCCCTCAAAAGCTGGCGCATCTCTGCGAAGGTCGCTCCGACACCATGTTCTTCCCGCTCTCGAAGCTGATCTTCTTCGTCATCACGCCGTCGAACGCGATGATCCTCGCGGGCGTCGCGGGGGCGCTTCTCGTGCTCGGGCGCTGGCGCCGGGCCGGGGGTGGGCTGGTCCTCGCGGCAGCCTTGGGACTCTTCGCGGGCGGTCTCGCCCCCCTCGCCGTCTGGGTCGCCCTTCCCCTCGAGGAACGGTTTCCCCGGTTCGAGGATGACGGCACGCCCGTCGCCGGCATCGTCGTCCTCGGCGGCGCCATCGAGACGCGCCTGTCGGCGGCACGCGACCAGCTCGTCGTGAACGATGCCGGCGAGCGCCACATCGCGATGGCCGACCTCGCCCGCCGCTACCCGCAGGCCCGCCTCGTCTTCACGGGCGGCAGCGGCAGCCTGAAGGACGGCCACGTCTCGGAGGCCGAGATCGTCGGACGCACCGCCGACACCCTCGGCCTCCCGCGCACCCGCCTCATCCTGGAGGACCGCTCGCGCAACACCCACGAGAACGCGGCCTTCACGGCCGACCTGGTCAAGCCGAAGCCGGGCGAGCGCTGGCTCCTCGTGACGTCGGCGTGGCACATGCCCCGCGCCGTCGGCTGCTTCCGCGCCGCGGGCTTCACCGTGAGCCCTTACCCCGTCGATTACCGCACTGCCGGCCGGCGCGATGCGTTCCGCGTCCAAGGCTTCGCGTCGGAGGGGCTCCAGGTCCTCGATCTGGTGGTCAAGGAGTGGATCGGCCTCGTCGCCTATCGACTGGTAGGCTATACCGACACGTGGTTGCCGGCGCCTCAGACGTCGTCGGTCTCCATGTCTTCATCGGAGACACCGGAGGGCAGCGCCAGCCGGTAGATGCCACGGAAATCGTCGACATCCTCCACGGGCTTGCCCTTGCGTAGGATCGCGATCTGACCGGCCTTGGTCATGCGCACGGCGATGCGACGTACGGGCTGCATCATCGGGCTCCACACCTCGGGCTGGGACCCGCCGATGTCGCGGGCGACTTCCGAGGGACACACCGTCTTGCCGGGGCCGCGCGCCTCCAGCAGACGCAGGATGGTTTCAGCGATGAGATCCTCGCTCGGACCCTTCCGGGCCGCCGCCGTGGCCGGCGGCGCGGCCTTGGGTGGCGCAGGGGTCTTCGCCTCTGGCTTCTCGGCGGGCTTCTTGCCCTTCGGCGCCTTGGCGGCGGCGGCTCGGGCAATGGCGGTCTTGCGGGGGGGCTTCTTCGGATTCGTCATGGTTCGAACCCCTGCCCTGTCCCGTCGTCCTGCGCCAGGAGGGCGGCGCGGATTTTCGAACTGAACTGACGACGCCACATCACGCAGACCACCGCCGTCGTGGTGACGAACAGCAGGAGCGGGCTGACGAACCAGCCGAGATAGGCAAGGGCGAAGAAGAACGCCCGCTGCCCCCGGGCGAAGTGGGAGCCGGCCGCGATGTTCATGGCGGAGGCGCGCCGCGCCGCCACCGTCATCTCCGCCAGACTCGCGCTCGATCCCTTGGGCGGCACCGCACCGAGCAGGATCGCCCCATAATTGAACAGCCGGTAGGCCCAGGAGAACTTGAAGAACGCGTAGATGAAGACCACCGCCAGACCAGCGACCTTGATCTCCCAGGTGGTGCGCGTGGCGACGGCTCCGAACGGGAGCGCGCCGAATAGGGTAAGCACGTCGTCGCTCGAGCGCGAAAGGGTGAGGACGCCGCCGAGCGCGATGAGGGAGGTCGACGCGAAGAACGCGGTGCCGTTTTGCAGGGAGGCGTTGATGGTGGTGTCGACCACCCGGTTGTCGCGGTGGATGAGCTGCTGAGCCCAGATTTCGCGCTGCCGGTTCATGATCTGGCTCAGGCTCGTGCGCCGGCCCCGCATCCGTTGGACCGCCATGCCGTAGCCGGCCCAGGCCGCCACGAAGAAGCACAGGGCGGCGAAATCGAGGAAGGAGAAGTCCGCCGTGACCATCCGTGTGCGCCATGATGCCGGGCCGATCGCGACCGACCCGGCGCTAACGCGGAAGGCGCGTGGCTGTCCAGAGCCGCCACCGATCCGGCATTTGGGAGTGCTTACAAAACGCCCGATCCCCGCCGCTTCTCATTCCGGGTGCGGCGGCGCGGCGGGAGATTTATGAGCACTCTCAGTCCCGCAGGATCTGAAAACCCGCCGCCGCCGGCGTCGTGGCTTCGCGCTCGGTGACCTCGGTGACCCGCGCGCCCGGCGGCCCCTCCCGGCAGGCGGCCAGCATGGCGGCGACCGCCTCGTGCGTCCCCGAGAAGGTCGCCGCCACGGTCCCGTCGGGCCTGTTGCGGACGTGGCCCGACAGGCCGAGACGTTCGGCTTGCGCCTTGGTCCAGAAGCGGTAGCCGACGCCCTGAACGCGGCCGTGGATGATCGCCTCGACGGTACGGTCCCGGCTCAATCCAGACTGTCCTTCAACGGAGGCGGGCGACGCTCACCCCCGGAGAAGCCGACACGCGGCTCGGTTCGCCCTGCGTCTTCGGACGGTAGGTGAGATACCACGCCACCGAAATGAACAGAACGCCACCGACGAAGTTGCCCAGCGTCACGGGAATCTGGTTCCAGGCCCACCACTGCTCGAACGACACGTGGGCGCCGAGCATCATGCCGGCGGGAATGACGAACATGTTCACCACGGCGTGCTCGAACCCCTGCGCGAAGAACAGGAGCACCGGCAGCCAGGCGCCGAGGATCTTGCCGAAGGTCGAGGTGGACATCATCGCCATGGTGACGCCGAGGCAGACCATCCAGTTGCACAGCATCGCCTTGACGAAGACCGTGAGCATGCCGGCCGAGCCGAGGGCCTCGTAGGCGACGGTCTTGGCCGTCGCGAGATCGACGATCTTCTGGGCGACTCCGGCCGGCGGAGTGTGCCAGGCGTTCGATAGGGCGATGACGAGAAGCAGCGCATAGAGCACGCTGCCGAGGAGATTGCCGACGAAGCTCCAGGCGAAGTTGCGCATCATCGGCGCGAAGCCGAGTCGACCGTCGAAGAACGACAGGCCGAGGATGCCGAAATTGCCCGTGCACAATTCGAGGCCGAGGCAGACGATCATCACGAAGCCGACGGGGAACACGAGGGCGCCGACGAACGGGACCCCGGTCTGCACGGCCCCGGTGATGGCGAGACTCGTGGCGATGCCGAGGATCGCCCCCGCCATCATGCCGCGTACGAGCACATCCGTGATCGAGAGTTGAGCACGTTGCACACCGGAGTCGCTCATGGCCGCCGCCATCTCGGCCGGTTTCACGTAGTCCATGGGGATCAGCTCTCGAATCGTGTTCTGGTGACGATCGGGGAGCAAGGGTAGGGCCAGCTCGTGACGTGGAAGGCGCCGAACGAGGTTTCGCGGCGCTGCGCTGCGTCCCGTGCATGACTTCGAGGCGCGGGTTCAGGCCGCGCGGCCCCGGAGCCAGCCGCGTAGTTCGGCGATGTAGGGCGGGGGAAGCTGCGCGGCGTCCGCCGCCGCCAGGACCGATTCGAGGTAGCCGGGCCGTGGCGTCCCCTGGGCGCTGTTGCCACCGAGGTAGATCAGGGCGCGCTTGGCACCACCCCGCAGGGTGATGGGCTGATAAGCTTTGCTGTAGAGGCCGCCCGCAACGCCCTCGTAGCGGTCGAGGGCTGGCACGTCGGCCAGGGCGAGATCCCACACCACGCCCCAGACGGTGGCGCGGGGATCGCGCACCACCGAGGCGTAGCCCTCGCGCATGACGATGAAGCGGTGGCGGTTGAGCCGCCCCTGCCCAATCAGGCGCGAGCCCGGACAGCGCGCCGCCATGGCGGCCGCGTCCATGTTGGCCCCGTAAGCGAAGTAGAGCGGCACGGGCCGCCCGACCTCAGGCGAATTCGAGGATCACCGCATCGACGGCGAGGCTGTCGCCCTCCTTCGCCGCGATCTTCGAGACGGTGGCGTCCCGCTCGGCGCGGAGCACGTTTTCCATCTTCATCGCCTCGACGATGGCGAGCGCTTCCCCGTTCTTCACCTCCTGGCCTTCCTTCACCAGGATCGCCTTGACGAGGCCCGGCATCGGGCAGAGCACCTGCTTGCCCGCACCGGCATCGACCTTCACGGGCATCAGGGCGGCGAGTTCGGCCTCGCGCCGGGTGTAGACGCGGGCCTCCGCCGCCGCGCCGGCATGCTGCAGGGCGACGCCATTGAGAAGGCCGCGCACCTGCATCGCCACGCGCTTACCGCCGATCTCGCCCTGCCACACCGGCTCGCCGGGGCGCCAGTCACTCTGCACCGGCCAGGTCTGGCCGTCGGCGGCCGTGACCACGAGGGTTCCGCCCACCGCATCGACGGTGACGGGATAGGCTTCGCCCGCCAGGATCACCACGCGGTCGCGCTCGAAGTGGAGCAGGGCCGGGTCGCGCATCTGGCCGGAGATGCCGCGCTTGCGCTGGTTGAGCTTGTGGTCGATGGCCGCCGCCGCCGCCGCCATGATCTGCGCGATCTCGCCCTTGGGCTCGGGCGCGGAGAAGCCCTCCGGGAATTCCTCGGCGATGAAGCCCGTGGAGAGGTTGCCCGAGCGCCAGCGCGGATGCGCCATCAGGGCCGACAGGAACGGGATATTGTGGCGGATGCCGTCGATGGCGAAGGCATCCAGCGCCTCGCCCTGCGATTCGATGGCTTGCGCCCGGGTCGGCGCCCAGGTGACGAGCTTGGCGATCATCGGATCGTAGTGGATCGCGATCTCGCCGCCCTCCTCCACGCCGGTGTCGTTGCGGACGATGGCCCCGCCGAACTTACCCTCGGCCGGCGGCCGGTAGGTGGTAAGGCGGCCGATGGAGGGCAGGAAGTTGCGGGTGGGGTCCTCGGCATAGACGCGGCTCTCGACGGCCCAGCCATCGAGCTTCACCTCCGCCTGGGTCAGCGGCAGCCGCTCACCGTAGGCCGAGCGGATCATGAGCTCGACGAGGTCGAGGCCGGTGATCATCTCGGTAACGGGGTGCTCGACCTGCAGGCGGGTGTTCATCTCGAGGAAGTAGAACGACTTGTCCTGGCCGGCCACGAACTCGACGGTGCCGGCGGAATCGTAGTTCACGGCCCTCGCCAGGGCGACGGCCTGCTCGCCCATCTTGGCGCGGGTGTCCTCGTCCAGGAGCGGCGACGGAGCCTCCTCGATGACCTTCTGGTTGCGGCGCTGGATCGAGCACTCGCGCTCGCCGAGGTAGATCACGTTGCCGTGCTTGTCGCCGATCACCTGGATCTCGATGTGGCGCGGATCGGTGATGAACTTCTCCACGAACACCCGGTCGTCGCCGAAGGACGAGGCGGCCTCGGACTTGGCGCGGGCGAAGCCCTCGGCGACCTCGTCGGAGGAATACGCGATGCGCATGCCCTTGCCGCCGCCGCCGGCCGACGCCTTGATCATCACCGGATAGCCGATCTCGTCCGCGATGGTAACGGCGTGCTCGGGGCTCTCGATCACACCGAGGAAGCCGGGCACCGTCGAGACCTTGGCGGCCGACGCCGCCTTCTTCGACTCGATCTTGTCGCCCATGGCGGCGATGGCATGCGGATTGGGACCGATAAACACGATGCCGGCGGCTTCCAGCGCCCGCGGGAACGCCTCGCGCTCGGAGAGGAAGCCGTAGCCGGGATGCACGGCCTGGGCGCCCGTCTGCTTGCAGGCGTCGATGATCTTGTCGATGAGCAGGTAGGACTGCGCCGCCGGGGCCGGACCGATATGCACGGCCTCGTCCGCCATGGCGACGTGGACGGCGTCGCGGTCGGCATCCGAGTAAACCGCCACGGTCTTGATGCCCATGCGGCGGGCGGTCTTGATGATGCGACAGGCGATCTCGCCTCGGTTCGCGATCAGGATCTTCTCGAACATCGGTCCGGCACTCTGGTCGGTCAGGAAAGGTCGGAGGCGCACGGGACGCCCAAGCTCGTTCCCGTTAAAGCAGTTCTCCGGCTTCGCAAAGCTGACCGCCCCCGTGTGACGGGGTTTCTTCCAAGTCCCGGCGCGATCCGGGACCGATCCGGCCCAGGGCGACGCTCGGAGCCGGTCGCGGGTGTTCAGGCCGCCTTGCGGAACGACACCGGGGCGGTCTCGGCGGCGGGGCGCCGGTTGGCGAACAGCGCGAAGGCGATGAGCGCTTCGTTGCAGGACTGGGCCTCGCGCACCACGGCCTGTGCGATCTGACCGGCGAGGAGCGTCGGACCGATGCCGTTGCGCAGGGAGGCGGCGAGCCAGTGGGCCGTGCCGGCATCGATGGTGCCCGTGGGGCGTTCGCCCCAGACGGTGAAATCGACGATGGCGGCGCTCAGGAACGTGCCGAAGGCAGGATCGATCTCCCGCACGGCCCGGTCCAGGGCGATGAGCATGTCGGCCTCGTCCCGGCTGGTCAGGCCGTCGGGTAGAACCTGCCGGGAGAGAGTCCGCACGTCCTCGACGGTGATACGGCCGGCGGCGACAATACGGTTGCAGAAAACCTGAAGCGAATGGTTGATCATGTCTTGATGCCTCCCCGGCTTCATCTGCGCCGGTCTGTGTCCGTGTCTATGGTTGGACTATGCGAGACGGGAGGCTTCAAGCGGTTAACGGCCAAATCTGAATCGATGTTCAGGTTAAAGCCGGATCACGAATGAGACTTATCGAAAGATGTCCAAGCCCGCCGGCTGTGCGAGCTGGGGCGGGTGCTCGATTCGGTCTCCAGTCGGCGTTCGATGGTGTGAAGGACGGCTATTCAGGTGTGCAGTTCTGCGTGACTGCGCCATGATAGCGAAGGAAGTAGGAGCCCCGCGCCGGGAGGCCGTTAGACGGTTCGAGGTTGGTCCCTCCACCGTCGTGCGGTGGCGCGAAGACTTCGTCCGGGAAGGATGCATATGGGCCAAGCCGACGGGCGGCGATCAGCGCTGGCACGCTATCGAGGCTCAGGTCGACCCGATCCAGCAGTTGTCCGCGGCCAAACCCGAACGGTTTCCACACACGTTGCGCGCCCGACTGGCCGAACGTAATAAGCTTGTCGCGGCGAGCAGCTTGGCCTCATTCTTCAAGCGCCACGCCTGCCCCTGTACGATCACCGGCCACCCCTGCACGGGCCGGGCGACGCCTCGTCCGGATTGCCGGATGTCACGAGGTTCCAGCCCGCACGTCCCTTCGAGATGTGGGCGAGGGAGGCGAACCGGCGGACGACGTGATAGGGCTCGTTGCAGGTGGTCGATGCGGTTGCGATCAGGCCGATGCGCTCGGTCAGTACGGCGAGCGCTGGCCGGAGCGTCAGGGGATCGAACGAGGTGACGGTGGCCGAGCGGCGCAGGGCGAAAGTGGCGAGGCGCTCGAAGTGGAAGTTCGCGTCCGGCCAGCCGCCGGAATGGCGCCACCACGCCGTGTGGATGCCGACCGGGCGCATGAAGGCGACCAGATGCAGGCGTCGGTCGCGGCTCATGGATGGCCCTCTCAGGGGTGCTTGTGGATGGGATCGACCCAGTAGACGGTCTCGGGACGCTCGGCCGCCGCGACGTCGGGCAGATTGACCACCACCGCCTCGTTGTCGGAGCGCACCAGCACGCAATGCAGCGGCTCGTCCGTCGAGGCGTTGATCTCCTGGTGCGGCACGTAAGGGGGCACGAAGATAAAATCGCCGGGTCCCGCTTCCGCCACGTATTCGAGCCGCTCGCCCCAGCGCATTCGGGCACGGCCGGAGACGACGTAGATTACGCTTTCCAGGGCGCCGTGATGGTGCACGCCGGTCTTGGCGTCGGGCTCGATCGCCACCGTGCCGGCCCAGATCCTCTGCGCGCCGACGCGGGCGGCGTTGACCGCCGCTTGCCGGAACATGCCGGGCGTCTGGGCGGTGTTCGGATCGAGCCGGTCGCCGGGGATCACCCGCACGCCATCGTGCTTCCAGCGTTCGCTCCCCGCGTCGTATCCGTGCGAAGAGTCATGATCGTGCGAAGGGTCATGATCATGGCCCCCGTGAGGGTGGGTGTGGCCGTCGCCGATATCATGCATCTCGCGTTCTCCCGCCGCATCATCGCACGGCCGCCGTCGCTTCAGAAAACGAGGGATCGAGGATCGCCTCCGCCTGGGGAGCTCGCGCCCGGGGGATCAGCCCGGCGCGGACGTAAAGATCGATGATACGCTGCTCGTCGGCGATCACCGCATCGTCGATGGGAACGGTGCGGTATTGCGCCCGCCCGAACCAGCGCAGGGGCACGGCTTCCGGTAGGCCGATCAGCTTCGACCAGACCTTGGCGTAGGGCGCCGGATCCGTCAGAGCCCAGGCCCGCGCCCGGGCGAGGCGGGCCGCGTAATCGGTCAGGAGCGCCCGCTTCGTCCCGAGCGCCGCCTCGCTCGCCACCGCGTAGCTCAGGCCCGGCGTGATGCCGTTGCCGTCGCGTACCACGCGGACGAGGCCGGCGAGTTCGGCCGTTGAGGTGTAGGGCTCCCAGGTCGCCCAGGCATCGACCGCCTCGGAGGCGAGGGCGAGCTTGGCGTCGGCGGGCGGCAGGAACCGGAATTGCACGCTGTCGGCCGGCAGCCCCGCCTCCTCCAGGGCGGCGAGCACGACCTGATGGCCGATGGAGCCGCGGTTGGTGGCGATGCGCTTGCCTTTCAGGTCCGCCACGGCGCCGACCGGCGAGTCCGACCGGACCAGGATCGCGAGGCCGTCCTGCCGGTTGCGGAAGGCGAGGAAGGCCTTCACGGGCACCCCGGCCGCCGCCGCGAAGGTGAAGGGCGCGTCGCCCACCCCGCCCGCATCGATGGCGCCGGCGTTGAGCGCCTCCAGCAGCGGCGCAGCGGCTGGAAACTCGCTCCATTCGAGCCGGTAGGGCAGCCCGTCGAGGACGCCGGCGGCCTCCATCAGGGCCCGCGCGTTGCCGCGCTGATCCCCGACGCGCAGCACCTCTTCGGCGCGGGCCGGCGCGAGGGCAAGGAACGCCAGAAGCCCCGTGAGGGCGAGAACGAGGCTGCGCATCAGGCGGCCTCCACGGTGGTGCGGCGGCGGGCGAGCAGATCCTTGAAGGCGGGCAGCAGTGTCCGCCCGTACTGCAGCGCGTCTTCCAGGGGATCGAAGCCGCGGATCAGGACGGTGCGCACCCCGAGGTCGTGGTAGTCGAGGAGCGCCTCGGCCACCTGCTCGGGTGTGCCGACGAGGGCCGTGGAATTGCCCGCGGCGCCGGTCTCGGCGGCGATCGCCGTGTAGAGGCGCTTGTCGAGACGGGGGCCCGAAGCCGCCGCCGCGAGCAATCGCCGCGAGCCCTCGTTTTGGGGCGGCGACGCCGATCCGAGCCCCCTCGCCGCGCGCAGGGCCCGGGTCCGCGCGAGGATGTCCTCCGCCCGTGCCCAGGCCCGCGCCTCGGTCTCGGCAAGGATCGGCCGCACCGAGAGGCTGAAACGGGGCGCCCGCCCGTGGCGCGCGGCCTCGGCGCGCACGCGCGCGATGAGTTCGCGCACCTGCTCCTGAGTCTCGCCCCAGAGGGCATAGGTATCGGCATGGCGCCCTGCCACCGCGAGGGCGGCGGCCGAAGCGCCTCCGAAATAAACCGGGATCTGCCCGGCCGGCTTCACCTCAGAGAATCCGCCCTCGACCCTGTAGTGGGCGCCGGCGTAGTCGAACGGTTCCTGCGAGGTTCAGGAGAGGCGCACGATGTCGAGGAACTCGCCGGTGCGGGCGTAGCGCGCGTCCTTGGTGAGGTGGTCTCCATCCTTGGCGAGGTCGCGATCTTCGCCGCCGCTGATCGCGTGGATCGCGACGCGCCCGCCCGTGATCTGGTCGAGGGTCGCGAACTGC
The DNA here is from genome assembly GCF_022179065.1 of Methylobacterium adhaesivum. Lineage (GTDB taxonomy): Bacteria > Pseudomonadota > Alphaproteobacteria > Rhizobiales > Beijerinckiaceae > Methylobacterium > Methylobacterium adhaesivum. The sequence continues at coordinate 53,123 of NZ_BPQD01000009.1, read as the reverse complement.
CGCGCGGCGACGGTGGGCGCGACGAAGCCGGTGCGGTGGGCGATCATAAGGCCGATCCGCTCCGTCACGGCCGCGACCTGCGCGGCGATCAGCAGGGGATCGGGCGCTGTGGAATAAGCGGCGACGAGGACGCGGTCGAAGCCGCCCCACTCGTGGGCCTGGGCCAGCAGCCTGAGGTAGTCCCGGTCGATGACCGGCCCCTCCGGCCCGCGCGTCTCCGAGACCTCTCGGGGCGCGACGAAACCGATGAATTCGGTCGGCTCGGGGGGCAGCAAGCTCATGACACGCTCGTGAGTCGATGGATCGGAGACCGAGGGCGGCGCGGCCCGCAGGGATTGAGCGCTCCTGCGCCCGTGGAGAAGATTTTACGGCCCATGACCCGCCAGCCATCGCCGTCTCGCCGTGCGCACGTGGCGGGCAGCCCGCCACGTGCGGGCGTGCCGAATTCCGGTTCGACCCGCAGGGCGTTGATGAGGGCGAACCGCGCCTCCGCGTCCCAGCCCACCGCATCCGGGACGGTACGCGGCCAGGGCGCTCCGTCCCGGTGGATCAGCTCGTGCTGAAGCAGCGTTATCGCGTGGACGAGGCCCGTTGCCGGATCGCCCCGACCGACCGTGACGACGACGGCCGTGGCACGCGCGAGCGTCAAGCCGCCACCGAGCCGGCGCGGCATCGTCAGGGCCACGAGCCCGGTCTCGCGCAGGGCCGCGATATTCTCATGCGCGAGCCGGCCGCTGCGATCGTGCTCGGCGGCACGGGCGGTGCAACGCTCGGCGAGCGCGGCAGGGTTGGGCGGCGGAACGGCGAAGGTCATCTGAAATCGAGGGCTGCTGCCGCGAAGGTCGCGAGCAAGAGCCTCAGGGTCGGACTGGACCATTGGATCGTCAACGGAGCAGAATTCCAAAGATTCCAGGAACGAAAGGATATCTTTTACGATCTAAGGGGCTTTGTCAGAAAGAATATAATACACACGGCCGACGGTGCGTGATTAGTCCCTCCCTCGTCTCCGACGTCTTTCCGTCGAAGACGATGATGCCACGGGGGGCGATGGCAGGGGCTGATCCGGGGGGCGTCGATCCCCGCCAGCTCTCGGGCGGCATGGCCCGGCCCGCCGCCCTCGCCCGGGCACTCGTTAACGAACCGCGCCTCCTCTTCCTCGACGCCCCCCTGAGCAAGCTCGACGCGGTGACCCGGCTCGCGATGCAGGCCGAGACCTGTGGCTCTGGCAGGAGGCGCTGGTCATGGCCGAATGGGCGAACCTGTTGTCCGACCGGCCGACCGCGATCCGCGCCGACATGACGGTCGGGCTGTCCTATCTGCGCGACTGCAACGATCCCGAACTCGTACACCTGCGCCTCGAGATCCTCGGCATCCTCGGCCCGCCTGCACCAAAGGTCGTCATCTGCCCAACGGAACCCGGTATCTCCAACGCCGCTCGCTTATCCTGCCATCGTTACGTGACTCGAGGGGGAACATCTGCGGCAGCGCTTGTTACCCCCATGGGCGGGCGCTTGTGGGTATGCAGGAGGTTGCGAAGACCAGGGTCTTGGTTAAAGCACGTCGGGAAAACATTTCTTACTTACCGCCTCTCCCGGGGAATGTTCGTTCTTACAGGTATGATCATAGGGATAGTCCTTCCAAATAAATGCGCTCGACCATAATTTCTTCGGCGAAGACTTGAGTTTCAAACAATAATATCTGATTCCAGCAGCATGCTGCCAAAGATGCTCAGCCGGCTCAGGCTTGGGCGGACCCAGCTCAAGCCGGGATTGCACGATCATGTCGCAAACAGATGCGGGCTGGGGTGCCGGTCCGAGTGATCGCTACGAGGACCTCGCCGCGCGCTTCCGCCCGGTCTTCGCCGAAATCCGCGCCACCGCCGTGGCACGGGACGGTACGCGTCGCCTGCCGCATGCCGAGATCGGCTGGCTCAAGGAGGCGGGCTTCACCACCCTGCGCCTGGCCGAGGCGGCGGGCGGGCACGGGGCGAGCCTGCCCGAACTGTTCAACCTGCTGATCGAGCTGTCGCAGGGGGATTCCAACGTCACCAACGCGCTGCGTGCCCATTTCGGCTTCACCGAGGACGTGCTGTGCTCGGGCTGCCCCGAATGGCGGGCGCGCTGGACCGAGCGGATCGCCGCCGGCCAGACCATCGGCAGCGGTGTCTCCGAAACCGGCGAGGCCAAGGTCGGCCAATTCGACACCATCCTCCGCCGGCGCGGGGCCGCGCGGGTCGTCGACGGCAAAAAGTTCTACACCACCGGCTCGCTGTTCGCCGATTGGATCCACCTCTCGGCCCAGGACGAGGACGGTGCGCCCGTGGTCGCAGCGGTCTCGACCCGGGCGCCGGGCGTCGTCATCGACGACGACTGGGACGGGTTCGGGCAAGCGCTGACCGCGAGCGGCACCGCGCATTTCACCGGGGTCGTGGTCGAGCCCGAGTGGATCAAGCCGGACCCGGTGCGCTTCCCCTACGCCATGGCGTTCTTCCAGCTCGTGCATCTCGCCACGCTGGCTGGCATCGGCCGGGCGGCGGCCGAGGATGTTGCCCGGCTGGTGGCCGAGCGCAGGCGCGTCTACAGCCACGGCAATGCCGGGCGCACCGGCGACGACCCGCAGATCCAGGCGGTGGTCGGCCGTGTCCGGGGCAACGCATATGCGGCGGGTGCCATCGTGCTGAAGGCGGCCGAGGCGCTGCAGCGGGTGTTCGAGGCCCGCCGCGCCGGGGTCGACGCGACGGGCCCGGCGCGGCTCGCCGACGTGGAGGTCAACCAGGCGGTCACGGTGGTGACGAACCTCGTGCTCGAGGCCACCACCGGCCTGTTCGACGCGCTGGGCGCCTCGGCCGTCAAGGAAGGCCTGGGCCTCGACCGTTACTGGCGCAACGCCCGCACCATCGCCTCCCACAATCCGCGGATCTACCGCGACCGCATCGTCGGCGCCTTCGCGGTCAACGGCACGGCTCCGCCCCGCGAGTACCGCGTCGGCTCGGCCTGACGCGGAAGACGATACCGGCTCGCACTGCGACCCGTCGCTCCGCCCCCGGCCAAATCCCACACCAAGTCTGACGCTAAGTCTCGAGCCAGGAACCCAGCCCATGACGATCCGCCTGCGGCGCCGCCTCGCGTCCCCGTCCCGCCGCGCCCTCCTCGCCCTCGCCTGCGCGGTCCTCCTGCCGCTGGGCACGGCCCGGCGGAGCGAGGCCGCCGAGGTGACGGAGGTCCGCCTGGACTGGGCGACCTACAACCCGGTGAGCCTCGTCCTCAAGGACAAGGGCTTCCTCGAATCCGCCCTGAAGGCGCGTGGTATCGCCGTGCGGTGGACGCAGTCGCTCGGATCGAACAAGGCGCTGGAATTCCTCAACGGCGGAGCCATCGACTTCGGCTCCTCGGCCGGCGCGGCCGCCCTGCTGGCGCGCATCAACGGCAACCCCGTCAAGGCGATCTACGCCTACTCTCAGCCCGAATGGACGGCTCTCGTAACCGCCAAGGACAGCGGCATCCGAACGCCGGCGGACCTCAAGGGCAAGCGGATCGCGGTGACGCGGGGCACCGATCCGCACATCTTCCTCATCCGCGCCCTGCAGGGCGCCGGGCTCACCGAGAAGGACGCCAAGCTCGTCCTGCTCCAGCACGCCGACGGTCGCACCGCCCTGGAGCGCGGCGACGTCGATGCCTGGGCCGGCCTCGACCCGATGATGGCGGCCTCCGAGATCGAGGGCGGCACCCGTCTGTTCTTCCGGGACCCGGCCGCCAACACCTGGGGCGTCCTCGACGTGCGCGAGGATTTCGCCAAGGCGCATCCGGACCTCGTCCGCACGGTGATCGCCGCCTACGAGCAGGCGCGCACCTACGCGATCGCCAACCCGGAGGCCGTGACGCGCGCCCTCGTCGCCGCGACGAAGCTGCCGGAACCCGTGATCGCACGCCAGCTCGCCCGAACCGACCTGACCCGGCCCGAAATCGGTCGCGCCCAGGCCGACAGCATCCGGGCGGCGGGCCTCGCCCTGCAGCAGGCCGGGGTGATCCCGGCGGACACCGATGTGGCCGCGGCCGTCGACGGGCTAATCGACCCCCGCTTCGCCGCCGGGTCCGAACGGTGAGCGTCGGTACCGCCCCGCCGCTCCTCGTCTCCGAGGCGCGGAGCCGCAGGGCCCCCCGTTCGGCGCCCTGGCGCCGGGCTGGCTGGCGTGCGGGTGGGCGCCTCGTCCTCGGTGTCCTGATTCCCGTCGCCCTCGCCCTGGGCTGGGAGCTCGCGATCCGGTCCGGCCTCGCCCAGGGGCGGCTGCTACCGCCGCCGAGCCGGGTCCTCGGCACGCTCCTGGCGCTGGCGCAATCCGGTGATCTCGGGCTGCATGTCCAGGCGACGCTCCTGCGCGTCGCCCTCGGCTTCGCATCCGGTGCGACAGCCGGCATCCTCGTCGGGGCTCTGACCGGCACGCTGCCCCTCGGCCGCCACCTCCTTGATCCCAGCCTGCAGGCCCTGCGGGCGGTGCCGTCCCTCGCCTGGGTGCCGCTCTTCATCCTGTGGCTCGGCATCCTCGAAACGCCGAAGGTGGTGCTGATCGCCGTCGGGGTGTTCTTCCCGGTCTATATCGGAGTCTCGGGCGCCATCGCATCGGTGGATCGCAAGCTCGTGGAAGTCGGGCGCATCTTCCGCCTGTCGCGCCCGGCGCTCGCCGGCCGGATCCTCCTGCCGGCTGTCTTGCCTGGCACCGTCGTAGCGCTCCGCACCGGCCTCGGCCTCGGCTTCCTGTTCGTCGTCGCGGCCGAACTCATGGGCGCCTCGGAGGGGCTTGGCTACCTCCTCGTGGACGGTCAGCAATTCGGGAAGCCGGACCAGATCCTGGCGGCCATCCTGGCGTTTGCCGGTCTGGGCAAGCTCGCCGACGGTCTCCTCGTTCTGGCGACCCGCCCGCTGCTGCGCTGGCAGGATGTCAGCCGCGGCGTCCTTTAGAGTGTCTTTCTGGACCGACCACATGCTGACGATCCAGGACCTTTCGAAGACCTACGCGGACGGGACGCAGGCGCTCGCCGGCCTGACCCTGTCCCTCGCGCCGGGCGAGATCGTCGCCGTGGTCGGCGGCTCGGGCTGTGGCAAGACCACCCTCCTGCGCCTCGTCGCCGGCCTCGATACCGTGACGACGGGCTTGATCCGGCTCGATGGCGCGACCATCGACGGCCCGCATTCCGGCCTCGGCCTGGTCTTCCAGGAGCCGCGCCTGCTGCCCTGGCTCAGCATCGCCGAGAATGTCGGCTTTGGCCTCGCGCATCGGCCGGCGGCCGAGCGCCGAACCCGCGTCGCACGGGCCCTCGACCGCGTCGGCCTCACCGACCATGCGCGGCGCTGGCCGCGCGAACTCTCCGGCGGCCAGCAGCAGCGCGTCGCCATCGCCCGGGCCTTCGTGGCCGACCCCCAGGTTCTCCTCCTCGACGAGCCGTTCTCCGCCCTCGACGCCGTCACCCGCGAGGACCTGCATCGCCACCTCCTCACCCTCTGGGCCGAGACGCGGCCGACCATCGTCCTCGTCACCCACGACGTCGCCGAGGCCGCCGCCCTCGCGGACCGTGTCGTCGTCATGCGTCCCCATCCGGGCTGCATCCACGCGACGATCGCCATCGACGCGCCCCGGTCCGGGGATGCCGCGGGCCAGCTCCGGACGACGGGCGCCCTTCGTGCGCTGCTGGACCAATCGCTTGCCACGGTGACGCGGCGGCCTGCGCCGGCCCTCTGAGACCGACGCGCGGGCGGGCAAACCTCGCGGTGAGTCGGATGGGTCCGAGGGCGAAGTCATCCCCCACGCCGAGATATCGCAAGATGAAGGAAGGAATCACCCGTAAGTCGCACAAAATCGAAAAACCATTTCCTTGCGAGAGCTTTGGGTTAATTTGTAAATTACAACACAGGATCGTGATCCCACGGGCTCTTCACCGGCGATCATCGATCAAGTCCACGGACCGTCAGGTGCGCGGCACGAGACGAACCACCCCGCTACATCCATTCGGAGACGATCCATGACCGACGATAGGCCGCGTGGGGCAGCGCCCTCGCGCCGGACGATTCTGCGCGCCGGTCTCGGCGCCGCCGCGCTGGCGCCCCTCGGGATGAGGACGGCCCGGGCGGTGGAGCGGACCGTTCGCCTGAGCTACCAGCGCTCCTCGACCCTGCTCACGGTTCTGAAGGCGAAGGGCACCCTGGACGAGCGCCTGAAGCCCCTGGGTTTCGCGCCCTCCTGGCACCTGTTCACCAGCGTGATCGAGCCCATGAATGCCGGGGCCGTCGATCTCCACGCTGATGTCGCCGACGCGGTGCCGATCTTCACCCAAGCCGCCGATGCGCCCCTCACCTTCTATGCCCGCGAAGTCGGCGCCCCCTCGGCCGAGGCGATCATTGTGCCCGAGGGCTCGCCGATCCGCACCGTCGCCGACCTCAAGGGCCGTACGGTCGGCGTCTCGCGCGGGTCGGGTTGCCACTTCATTCTAGCCGCTGCCCTGAAGAAGGCGGGCCTTGGCTTCTCCGACATCAAGCCGGCCTATCTCCAGGCGCCGGAGGGTCTCGCCACCTTTGGCCAGGGCAGCCTCGATGCCTGGGTAATCTGGGATCCGTTCCTCGCCATCGCCCAGGCGAAGCGGCCGGTGCGGGTGCTGGCCGATGCCACGGGCCTGTCGAGCTACCACCGCTACTACCTCGTCAACGACCGCTTCGTGGCCGAGAACCCGCGCGTGGTCGGGGTCGTCTACGACGCGCTCCGCGAAGCGGGCCGCTGGGTCAAGGCGGAGCCCGATGCGGCGGTGGCGCTCCTCGCGCCGATCTGGGGCGACCTCGCCCCCGAGGTCGTCGCCACGGTGAACCGGCGCCGGACCTACGACGTCACCCCGGTGGTGCGGACCGAGCTCGGCGAGCAGCAGGCCATCGCCGACACCTTCCGCGAGGCGAAGCTGATTCCGCGCGATATCGACGCGACGGCGGTCCGGATCTGGCAACCGCCGGCCGAGCGGGGCTGAAGCGCATGACCCACCCGCTCCGCTTCGGAATCTGGGCCGCTGTCCACGGCTCGCGTGCCGCCCACCACGATCCGGACGAGCCGGACGACGCCAGTTGGGACCGTAACCGTGCCCTCGTGCTGGAGGCCGAAGCCCTCGGCTTCGATGCCGTGCTCGTCGCCCAGCACACGGCCAATCCCTACGACGATGAACGCGACCAACTCGAGGCCTGGACGGCTTGCGCCGCGCTCGCCGCCCTGACCCGGCGCATCGAGATCATCGCGGCGATCAAACCCGGGCTCTACCACCCCGTGGTGCTGGCCAAGATGGCCCTGCAGATCGAGCACATCGCGCGCGGACGCTTCGCCCTCAATCTCGTGAATGCCTGGAACCGGGCCGAATTCGAGCGGGCCGGTTTGCCGTTCCCCGCCCATGACGATCGCTACGCCTACGGCGCCGAGTGGATCGGCCTCGTCGACCGGCTGATGCGGGGCGAGCGCGTCACCCAGACCGGGCCGCATTTCCAGGTGACGGATTACCAGCTGCGCCCGGCCGGCAGCTTCCGGCCACGCCCGACGATCTATCTCGGCGGCGAATCCGAGCCGGCCCGCGCCCTCGCGGCGGAGCAGGCCGACGTCTGGTTCATCAACGGCCAGCCCCTCGACGACGTCGCGGCTCTGATCGCCGACGTCGCCGGACGGCCAGCCGCCAACGCGCCCCTGCGCTACGGCCTTTCGGCTTTCGTCATCGCCCGCGAGACCGATGCGGCGGCGAAAGACGAGCACGCGCGCCTGCTGGCCCTGGCCGACCGCGACGCGGGGTTGCGGGCCGACACCCGGGCGCGCACCGACGCGGCAAGCGTGATGTTCGCCAAGACCGACGCGGCGGCTTCCCGGCATGTCGGGACCAACGGCGGCACCGCCGCCGGCCTCGTGGGCAGCTACGACACCGTGGCGGCCCGTATCCGTGCCTTCCACGCCGCCGGAATCGAGCTGTTCATGCTGCAGTTCCAGCCGTTCGAGGCCGAGATGCGGCGCTTCGCCGAGCAGGTCCTGCCCCGGGTGCGCTGACGCTCAGGCGCGGGCGGCGAACCGATGGTGGGCCATCATACCCACCAGCATGGCGGCGACGAAGACCGCCACGGGCAGCGCGCCCGTCGACAGCGCCGCCACGGCTGGCCCGGGGCAGAGGCCCGACAGGCCCCAGCCGATCCCGAACAGGGCCGCGCCGCCGATCAGCGGCCGGTCGATCCGGCGGTTCGTCGGCAGGTCGAAGGCGGGCGCGAAGGCTGGGCGCGGCAGGCGCCGGGCCAGGGCGTAGCCGAGGCCGGCGACGCTCACAGCCCCGCCGAGGACGAAGGCGAGGGTCGGGTCCCATGCCTCTCGCCCGTCGAAGGCGCCGGTCACGTCGAGAAAGCCCTGGACCCGGGCCGGGTCGAGCATGCCCGAGAGCGACAGGCCGAGCCCGAAGGTCAGCCCAGCGGCAAGGGCGGCAAGGAGGCGAAGCGCGGTGGTCATACCAGCGCCCGCAGCAGGGCGACGGTGAGCATGCCGGACCCTAGGAAGGTCAGGACTGCCGCCAGCGAGCGCGGCGAGAGCCGGGCGAGGCCGGCAACGCCGTGGCCGCTGGTGCAGCCCGAGCCGAGGCGGGTGCCGAACCCGACGAGGAGGCCGGCAACCACGAGTATCGGCAGCCCGGCGACGAATCGCATCGTCGGCCAAGCGCCGGTGATGAGGGCGAAGACCGCCGGGCCGGCGATCAGGCCGGCGACGAAGGCGGTATCGACCCACCGGCGGAGGCCGCGATCCCGGCCGAGGCCGGCCACGAGCCCACTGATCCCGGCGATGCGCCCATTGAGGAGCATCAGGAGCGCCACTGACAGGCCGATCAGCGCGCCGCCTGCGAGGCCGGACGCATAAGTGTTCATGGGAATCGATCCTGCTCCATCACGGCGTGGCGCCCCCTAAGCGCGCCATCTCTCCCCGGGCCATGTTCCAGCGCCGCACCGTGAGATGTTCGAACGCCGCGATCGCGAGCGTCAGGCGAGGCCCTGCGAGAACCTGGTGCGACCGAACACGTTGTCGATACGGACAGGTCGCGACGGGATGGGTGTTCGCGCGTATGCCGGCAGGCACTGTGCAGCCGTCCTCTGAGGGCGCCTCCACCTCACGTTGGCCCGCTGACCTTCCGAACTGTTTTTGAAACCAGGCGTTTCGCATCCGACCCAACCGGGCGCGCGGCACCCCATCTGCGTCCTCCCCGGCATCGGACACTCGGAAGTCCTAGAATCGACCCGCTAGGGTCAGCCTTACCGCTGTCGGCTCGACCGGATGGAAGTGCCGGTCGGCGACGCCCTCCGCCGCCTCGCCGGGCAGACGCGAGGTGTAAAAGTAGGTGATCTGGTCGGCCCTGGCGTTGGTCATGTTGAGGACATCGAGGGACAGGCTGATCCCGTTCTCGAATTGATAGCCGACTCGGCCGTTCAGCAGCGCGGTCGGCTTGGAGCGGACGGAGTTGTCCTCGATCAGGGGTCGTGGCCCGAAGTAGCGAAAGCGCATCGAACCGAACCAGCCCAGGCCCTCGCCGAAGGTGAACCCAGCCGAGGCGATGGTGGTCGGGGCCTCGGGGACCCGGTTGCCGGCAGGGTCGCGGTCCGCGAACCGAGCGTTGGTCATCGTCAGGTCCCCCTCCAGGGAGAGCCAGGGCGTCACTGCGTAGCGGTTGGTCCACTCGACGCCGAAGCGCCGCGTGGGACGGCTCGGCTCGGTTGTACCGCTGTCGCCCTGGAACAGGTTCTCGGAGGCGAAATCGAGCTGGAACAGCGTCACTGCCGTCTCAAGGCCACTGAGGCTGCGGTTGCGCAGGCCGATCTCCGAGCCGGTCGAAGGCACGAGGAAGGGTGACCGGGAGATGTTGAACAGCGGGCTCGTCGGGTCGACGGTGGCGGTGACGCCGCGGGCATCGTTCGAGTGGAAGCCGCCGCCGTAGTTGACGAATAACTCGGTATCGAACCAGGGACCCAGCACGAGGCCGAGCTTCGGGTTGACGATGCTGTCGCGCGCCTTGCCGGAGTTTGCCGCCGTATCGGACACGACATCGGCGTAATAGGTATCCGCCCGGAAGCCGATGCTGGTGCGAAGCCAGTCGGTCCAGCGTAGCCGGTTCTCGTAGTAGAACGCCCCGCTCGCCTCCAGCACCCGGTCGTCGAGAACGGTCGAGCGGTATTGCCGGTTCGTGGTGTTGAACAGGCCCACCCGGATCGAGTCCGTGCGGGTCTGGACGCCGATCTCGTTCTCCATCGGCATCCCGAACAGGTCGCCCTGGAAAGTATGGCCGACCTCGCCGCCTCCGAGCACCCGGCTGTCACGCTGACGGAACTGATCGCCGCTAATGGGATCGTTGAGGAAGTAGGTGAAGTCGTTGAACAGGTTCATCCCGTAGCGGATGACGTAGGCGTTCGCCCGCGTGATCCCAGTCTCGCTGGTCTGGCTCCAACGTCCGGACAGCGAGAAGCGGCCGGTATCGCCGCCATCGGTCGGGTTCAGGGTGCCGAAGCGCCCGATGATGCCTTCGGAGACCGCGCGTTCGGGGATCTGATTGGTGGCGTTCCACTTCGCCCAATAGGCCATGCCGGTGAGCGAGAACCCGTCGAGCGCCGTGCCCTGGCTGTAGCGGACGACCCCGTTGAGCTTGGCCAACCGATCCGGCACGTCCCAGGGACCGTCATAGGTCTGAGCCTCGCCGGCCACGAGAAGAATACCTTGGCCGAGGGGCGCGGAGGCGATGGTCAAGGCCCGCTTGAAGCCGAATGAGCCGAACGAGACCAGCGCCAGATTCCGGTCGGTCTTGTCGAGATAGTCGATCCGCACCGAGCCGGCCGAGGCGAAGTCGCCGTCGCGGACGAAGTAAGGCCCCTTGTGAAACTCAACGGCGCCGCCGAGTTCGGGGATGAGGAAGTTCAGGTCGGCGTAGCCCTGTCCATGGGCATGGGTCCGCATGTTCACCGGCATGCCGTCCACCGAGATGGCAATGTCGGTGCCGTGGTCGAGGTTGAAGCCGCGCAGGAAGAACTGGTTGGCCTTCCCCTCCCCAGAATGTTGGGTGACGATGAGGCCCGGCACGCTCTCCAGCACCTCGCCGGGCCGGGTGATCGGCCGGCTGTTCAGGGCCGCGCCGGAGATGATCCCGGCGCTCGCCGCATCGACGTTCCGCAGGCTGCCGCCGATGCCGGTGACACCGCCGACGTACCCGGCGTTCGCCGTAGGGCCTGTCGCATTGGCGGCTGGCGCCTCCGCCGTCACCGAGAGTTCGGCGAGATCGGCTTCTGTTGGCTGAGAAGAGGCTCGTTGAACCTGAGCGCCGTAGGGCACGAGGCTGGCGCAGGATGCGAGCACAAGGGTTCGGTAGGCTGGCCGTGAACGAACGGGCGACATAGGACCTCGGGCGACGTCTGTGGCACGTCACCGCGAAAACGCCGGTGCGCCCGCGACACGCGAACGCCCCGACACCCACCAGGACACCCCGCCCGATGCGTTTCGCGTGTGACCACGACTGACGGCAGGTCTCCTGGCTCGCGGGTCACCGCCCTCTCATCGTCTTCCCAGGCCCGAAGACCCAGTGACGTGTTGATGATGGGCTCGCCGCTTACAGTTGCGGGGGCAGCCACGGCCTCGGGCAGGAGCCCTCACCGCGTTCCCTTTTGATCCTCCGGGGAGGAACCGTCAGGCACAAGGAGCCTCATCGGGTGACACAGCGTCAATGCGGGTTCAAGACTTTCCGGACGTGTGTGCTTGGAAGGTGACAAGTTCGGCCTCGGGCCTGCTCGCTCGGTGACCTGACCGATCTTTCGGACCAAGCCAAGAGAGACGCTATTGCAGGGTGGCGGCCATGAGTAGCCGGAAAGCCAGATCCGGGAGGTGGGAGGCGCAGGCGGCCGGGAGCGCAAGCAGGAGTACGGCCGGACGGGGCTTCTGGTGTTCTGGGATCGCCCCACTCGTGCGGACGATCAGAGGATCTGCCTGGGTAGATGCTTGTTAGCAGTTCTGACCCGGTCGTCTGCTCGTGGACGACGGGCGATCGGTAGCCGAGCGCCGAGTGGCGGAGCAGCGGATTGTAAAAGGTCTCAATGTAGCTGAAGCAGTGGTCCGAACGGTACCGCCAAGCGGCAACGTTCGCCGCACGGCGCTCGCCCGTAACACCGCGCCATCTTCAACGCGGCTGCCGTCTCGCCGAGGAACTCAAGTCGGTCTGGATCGATGTCGAGCTGCCCCACGAAAGAAGCCCGCCGAACCGCCTTCACATCTTCCCGATGCTGCTCGCCCGCGTGGCCGGTGTTTTAGCGCGTGATACCGTGGCGCTTGAAGAAGCGGGACAGGTTGCTCACCCCGACCCGCAGGCCACGTCCCGCCAGCCGGGCACGCAATCTGTGCCGGAACAGCCCGGGCTGCGCTTCGATGGCGTACGAGTGTTGAGCGCCGCGCATCGGCTCGGCCGACCGCGAAGGGCCGCGCGGGTTCCCGACGCGAGGCTCCCGCGTCGATGGCCGTGACGACGCGTTCACGCAGATCGACGGGCAGAGCAGATGGCATTCTGCCCTCCGAATCAGAAAGCTGCGGATCGAATCACATCGCCGTCCCCGTCGAAACCCCAGACGATCCAACCCGATCGGATCGCGGACTGGGGGGGGCATCCTCGGTCTCGGGCGGGGGCGTCGTGGAGCATCCGCCGAGAAACGTCTCGATATCGCGCCGACACACCACTCTCTCCCGCCAACAAACTTCCTGCGCTCGCACAGCTCAGCGCACCACGACCTTGGATCCGATGGGAACGCGGTCGTAGAGGTCGATCACGTCGGCATTGAGCATGCGGATGCAGCCGGAGGACACCGCCTGGCCGATCTTCTCCGGCTCGTTGGTCCCGTGGATCCGGAACAGTGTGTCCTTCTTGCCTTCCGCGAGGTAGAGGGCGCGCGCTCCGATAGGGCTTGTTGGACCGCCTTCGAGGCGCTTCGGCAGGTCCGGCCGACGCGCCAGCATCTCGGGCGGCGGATTCCAGTCCGGCCATTCACCCTTGCGATCGACTTCCGCCGTGCCGGCCCAGGCCATGCCGGCATGGCCGACGGCGACGGGATAGCGCACGGCCTTGCCGTCGGGCAGCACGAAGTACAGCCGGCGCTCCTTGGTGACCACGATGACGGTGCCGGGGGCCTCGCGGGTCGGATAGTCGACCGTGGCGCGGGCGATCTTGGGATCGACGACGGCGTCCGGCGCGAGCTTCATCCACGCCTTATCGCGGGCCTCGCCCGTGAGGGGCGCGGGCGCCGCGAGGGCCGTCTGCGTCACGGCCGGGGGCGTCACGCTCGCCGTCTGCGTGTTGCAGGCGGCGAGGGGCAGCGCCCCCGCGAGGGCGGCGAGAAGCAGGACGCGCATGGGACGGGCCTATGGGGATCGCCGCGTCGAAGCCGACGCGCGGTTTGAAGGCAAAGTTGGTTGCCGAGGTCTTGCGTAACCTAACCCGAGCGCGCATCCCGGCGTAGTGTATCGTGCCACGGCGTGGCGCATTTGCATCGTCTGTTGTCTCGACGCAACGATAAGGACGAGCATCGATTTGGGAGGACTGCGATGACGACGCTGTACGTGAGCCATCCGTCCGCCCTCGACCACGCCATGCCGGCGGGCCATCCCGAATGTCCCGACCGGATCCGGGCCGTGGAGCGGGTTCTGGAGGACGAGCGGTTTGCGGGCCTGGTGCGCGGGCTAGCCCCCCTCGCCGACCCCTCTGTCGCGACCCTGGTCCATCCGGTGCCCTACGTGCAGGCCCTCATTGAGGCGGCGCCGCGCGAGGGGTTCGTCCAGATCGACGGGGATACGCTCCTGTCACCGGGAACCATCGAGGCGGCCCTGCGCGGCGTCGGCGGCGCGGTCCATGCCGTCGATGCGGTGATGAAGGGCGAGTGCCGCAACGCCTTCGTGGCCATGCGGCCGCCGGGACACCACGCTGAGCGCATGCAGGCCATGGGCTTCTGCGTGTTCAACCACGCCGCCATCGCGGCCCGCCACGCCCGGGAGACCCACGGGGCCACCCGCGTCGCCCTGGTCGATTGGGACGTCCATCACGGCAACGGCTCTCAGGACATCTTCTGGGACGACGCGAGCGTGCTCTACGCCTCGACCCACGAGATGCCGCTCTATCCCGGTACGGGGGCGGCGTCGGAGCGCGGCAACCACGACACCATCGTCAACGTCCCCCTGCGGGCCGGCGACGGCAGCGAGCGGTTCCGCGAGGTGTTCGAGGCCGGTATCCTGCGCCGGCTCGAGGCCTTCGCGCCCGACCTCATCGTGATCTCGGCAGGCTTCGACGCCCATCGCCTCGATCCCCTGGCCCATATCCAGCTCGACGAAGCTGATTTCGGCTGGGCCACGCGCCGCGTGATGGAGGTGGCCGAGAAGCACGCGGGCGGGCGCGTCGTTTCGGTGCTGGAGGGGGGCTACAGTCTCAAGGGGCTGGGATTGTCCGTGTCCGCCCACATGGACGCGTTGATGGGGCGGTGAACGCCCGAAGAGGCGGCGATACGCGAGGCTGCCGGGCAGCCTCGCGCCTATCCTAGCCCTCCAGCCGCTCATCTCCCAAAAACTCGATCCCGAAGCCCGACAGGCCGACATAGGCTCGCGACGAGGTCGCGAGGTTGCGGATCGAGACCACGCCGAGGTCGCGCAGGATCTGGGCGCCGAGGCCGACCTCGCGCCAGGCCTGCACCCGCTGGGCCTCCGCACCCTCCTCGGCGTAGGACTGGAGAGGCACGCCCGCCGTCCCGTCGCGGAGGTAGACGAGGATGCCGCGCCCCTCGCGGGCGAAGCGGCGCATCACCGCCTCGATCTGCTTTCCGCCCTCGATGACGTCGGCGACCACGTTGGAGCGGTGCAGGCGCACCAGCACGTTCCGTCCGTCGCCGATGTCGCCGTGCACGAAGGCGAATTGCTGCACGGTTTCGAACGGCGTCGTGTAGGCGTAGCCCGTCATCGCCCCCGTCTCGGCCTGAACCGGGAAGGTCCCGACACGCTCCACGAGCTTTTCGCGCGACTGGCGAAAGGCGATGAGATCGGCGACCGAGACGCGCTTGAGGTTGTGCTGCTCGGCGAAGGCGGTGATCTGCGGCCCCTTCATCACCGTGCCGTCGTCGTTGGCGAGTTCGCAGATCACGCCCACGGGGGGCAAGCCGGCGAGCTTGCACAGGTCGACGGCGGCCTCCGTGTGGCCCGAGCGCATGAGCACGCCGCCGTCCTTGGCGATGAGGGGAAAGACGTGGCCCGGACGGACGAAGTCCGTCTCCCCCATGTTGCCGTTGGCGAGCGCCCGCACGGTGTTGCAGCGCTGCTCCGCCGAGATGCCGGTGGTGAGGCCGTGCTTGACGTCCACCGTCACGGTGAAGGCGGTGCCGAGCGGCGCGTCGTTGGCGGCCACCATGGGGTCTAGGCGCAGGCGCCGGGCTTCGGCCCGGGTGACGGGCGCGCAGACGATGCCGCAGGTGTTGCGGATGATGAACGCCATCTTCTCCGGCGTGCAGAGGGACGCCGCGACGACGAGATCGCCCTCGTTCTCGCGATCGTCGTCGTCGGTGACGACGACGATCTCGCCGCGGGCATAGGCTTCGATGGCCTGGATCACATGGGTGTGGGGCACGGGAATTCTCTCAAGCCTTGCGGAGCGGATGGCGGGCGGTGCGGAGACCGATTGTTTTGCATCATCTTTGCCCGAAAGCCGGAAACCGCCTTTCGGGACGATGCTTTATCTCCGTTCGCCCACCTGCCCCCGGTGGCGCAGATAGTGATCCGCGAGCACGCATGCCATCATGGCCTCGGCCACCGGCACGGCGCGGATGCCGACGCAGGGGTCGTGGCGGCCCTTGGTGACGAGATCGACGTCGCGGTTGTCTTGGGTCACGCTCATGCGCGGAGTCAGGATCGACGAGGTCGGCTTGACCGCGAAGCGGCAGATCACGGGTTGGCCGGTGGAGATGCCTCCCAGCACGCCGCCCGCGTGGTTCGCCAGGAAGGTGGGCGCGCCCGCATTGCCCGAACGCATCTCGTCGGCATTGTCCTCGCCGCGCAGGGCCGCCGAGGCGAAGCCGTCGCCGATCTCGACGCCCTTCACCGCATTAATCGACATCATCGCGGCGGCCAGATCCGCGTCGAGCTTGCCGTAGATCGGGGCGCCGAGGCCCGGCGGCACGCCCTCGGCCACCACCTCGATCACCGCGCCGATGGACGAGCCGTCTTTTCGGATGCCGTCGAGATAGGTCTCGTAGAAGGCGGCCATCGCGGCGTCGGGGCAGAAGAACGGGTTGTTGGCGACCTCATTCCAATCCCACCGGGCGCGATCGACGGCGTGCGGCCCCATCTGCACCAGGGCGGCCCGGATGGTGACGCCCTCCGGCAGGATCCGGCGGGCGATGGCGCCGGCCGCCACCCGCGCGGCGGTCTCGCGCGCCGAGGAGCGCCCGCCGCCGCGATAGTCCCGGATGCCGTACTTGGCGTCGTAGGCGTAGTCGGCGTGACCCGGGCGGTAACTGTCGCGGATCTCGGAATAGTCCTTCGAGCGCTGGTCGGTGTTCTCGATCTCGAGGGCGATGGGTGTGCCGGTGGTGAGCTGGCGCCCCTCCGTGCGGTCGTCCGAGAACACGCCCGAGAGGATGCGGACCTGATCCGGCTCGCGCCGCTGGGTGGTGAACCGCGACTGGCCGGGTTTCCGCCGGTCCAGTTCCGCCTGGATGTCGGCTGCCGCGATGGGAATTCCCGGGGGGCACCCATCGACGACGCAGCCGAGGGCGACCCCGTGGCTCTCGCCGAAGGTGGTGACGCGGAAGAGATGGCCGAAGGTGTTGTGGGACATGGTGCCCTCGCTCTAACGCGGGTTTTCGCGAGTCACAAATGCCGGCCCGTTCGATGCGGTCACCCGCTGGGGCGGGATCAATCGTCCGGCTGGGCCAGGACGCCGCCGGTCAAAGCCTCGCGCACGCCCGTGGTCGACGGGAAGGTGATCGGCAGGCCCTTCAATGACCGCACCGCGAGGTGCGCGAAGGCCTGCGCCTCGAGGTAGGCCGAGGACCAGCCGATGGCGTCGGCCGTCGTGATCTCGGCGCGCAGGTGGTAGTTCAGCAGGCGCACGAGCTCGCCGTTGCGCGCACCCCCGCCCGCCACGATCCAGCGGGCCGGGATCTCGGGGGCATGGTCGAGGGCCCGCGCCACGGCTCGCGCCGTGAAGGCGGTGAGCGTCGCCGCCCCGTCCTCCGTCGAGAGCTGGCCGGCGAGCTTGTGCGAGAACCAGTTCCGGTCGAGGGATTTCGGCGGCCTGCGGGCGAAGAACGGGTGGATGAGAAGCCACGCCAGCAGCGGTTCGTCGGGGCGTCCCCGTGCCGCCGTACGGCCGCCATCGTCGAGGGGGCGGCCCGTGCGCTCGCGCATCCAGTCGTCGATGAGGGCGTTGCCCGGCCCGGTGTCGAAGGCGATGACGTCGCCGTTCGAGGCGATGAGCGTCGCGTTGGCCACGCCACCGATATTGAGGATGCCGAGCGCGCCCTCGAAACCGGAGGCGCGGGCAAGCGCCTGATGGAACACCGGCACCAGAGGGGCGCCCTGCCCGCCCGCCGCGATGTCGGCGTGGCGCAGGTCCGACACCACGGGAATGCCGAGGCGGCGGCTGAGGGCGGCGCCGTCGCCGATCTGCACGCTCATGCGCTGGTCCGGCCGGTGCACCACGGTCTGGCCGTGGAACCCGATCACGTCGATGTCGGCCGGTGTCAGGCCGTTGTCGGCGAGGAAACTCTCCACGGCTTCCGCATGGGCGGCCGTGACGAAGGCTTCGGCTTCGGGCAGGCATCCCGGCCGGTCCTCACGCGCGATGACGGCCTCCGAATCGGCGAGCGCACGGCGAAGCAGATCGCGATCCTCGTCCGAGTAGCCGCGATAGCCCGTTGGGCCGAGGGGTTCGAGGTAGCCGTTGTGGCTCTGCACCACCCGGACGTCATGCCCGTCGGTCTCGATGAGGGCGACGTCGACGCCGTCGAGGGACGTGCCGCTCATCAGGCCGATCGCGCGCAGCATGGTCATGGTCGTGCCTTCCTCGGTCAGCCCTGCTAAGTGTCTCTCACGGAACTCCCGCGGCGCGGTCGGCTTCACGGCGAGAGCCCGGCGCGCCCGGGAGTTTCGTGAGGCCCTCCCAAGAGCCGGCGCAATGTCCGCGTGGTGCTATCACGCCGCGCCTCGCCCTGTCCCGATCCGCCCTCCTCTGACACCGGAACCGTCCATGTCCACCGCGTCCGACGCCTTCGCTCCGAAATCCGATTTCCTCCGGGTCCTGTCCGAACGCGGCTTCATCCATCAGGGCTCGGATCTGGCTGGTATCGACGCGGCGGCCCTGGAGGGGCGGCTCACCACCTATGTCGGGTACGATTGCACGGCGGCGTCGCTCCATGTCGGCCACCTCCTGTCGATCATGATGCTGCACTGGCTCCAGGCCACGGGCGGCACGCCCATCACCCTCATGGGCGGCGGCACGACCCGTGTCGGCGATCCGTCCGGCCGCGACGAATCGCGAAAGATCCTCACCCTGGAGCAGATCGAGGAGAACAAGGCCGGGATCCAGAAGACCTTCGCCCGGTTCCTCAGCTTCGAGGGCGGCGGCAACGCCGCCACCATGGTCGATAACGCCGAATGGCTGACCAAGCTCAACTACATCGAGATGCTGCGCGACATCGGCCGGCACTTCTCCGTCAACCGAATGATGTCCATGGACAGCGTCCGCATGCGGCTGGAGCGCGACCAGGAGCTGTCGTTCCTCGAATTCAACTACATGATCCTGCAATCCTACGACTTCGTCGAGCTGAACCGCCGATA
Organism: Methylobacterium adhaesivum; assembly: GCF_022179065.1. Taxonomy (GTDB): domain Bacteria; phylum Pseudomonadota; class Alphaproteobacteria; order Rhizobiales; family Beijerinckiaceae; genus Methylobacterium; species Methylobacterium adhaesivum. The sequence goes on along the minus strand of NZ_BPQD01000009.1, from coordinate 34,249 downwards.
CGGTTGCGTGCTGCAGATGGGCGGCTCGGATCAGTGGGGCAACATCGTCAACGGCATCGATCTCGGGCGCCGCATGGGCACGCCCCAGCTCTACGGGCTCACCTGTCCGCTCCTCACCACGGCGTCGGGCGCCAAGATGGGCAAGACGGCGGCAGGCGCGGTTTGGCTCGATGCCGGCATGCTGTCGCCGTACGATTACTGGCAGTTTTGGCGCAACACCGAGGACGCCGATATCGGCCGGTTCCTTAAGCTGTTCACCCTGCTGCCGATGGAGGAGATCGCCCGGCTGTCGGCCCTCCAGGGCGCCGAGATCAATGAGGCGAAGAAGGTGCTGGCAAGCGAGGCCACGGCCCTGATGCATGGACGCGAGGCGGCGGACAGCGCCGCCGAGACCGCGCGGAAAACCTTCGTCGAGGGGAGCGTCGCCCAGGACCTGCCCACCGTGTTCGTCTCCGGCGACCTCCTCGAAGCCGGCCTCGGCGTGCTCTCGGCCTTCGGGCCCGATTACGCGAAGCTAGTGCCCTCCACGAGCGAGGCCCGGCGCCAGATCAAGGGCGGCGGCCTGCGGGTTAACGACGTGGCGCTGACCGACGAGCGCGCGGTCCTGCGGACGGGCGACGTGACGGCGGACGGCGTGATCAAGCTCTCCTTCGGCCGCAAGAAGCACGTGCTCCTGAAGGTCGGCTGAGGCCAGGAGATACCCCGGCCCGGTCGCCCCGGGCCGGTTCCTACCGCTCGGTCTCGCCCATGGGCGCGGCCCCCGCGATCCCGTCGTTGCCGCCCCCGGCGCTGAAGAGCTTGCGCAGGATGCCGGGCGCCAGGGCCGAGAGCGGGTTGACGCTGACATCGGGCTTGGACAGGCGTCCGGACACGCGGAAGTTGAGGGCGAACAGGCCCTCGTTGTGACCGCCGCCGAGGAGCTGGCCCAGGATCGGCAACTGCGAGACGACGTTGTTGAGGCCATAGAGCGGCACGAAGGTGCCGTTGATGTCCGTGCGCTCTTTGGCGGTGTCGAGGTAGCCGTTCAGGGTGAAGCCCATGGCGGCGTTGGAGATCGCCGCGTCGCTGAAATCGACCCGGGCGCCCGTGCGGACGAAGTTGGCGCGCAGGCGGTCGAAGGTCACGTCGTTGCCGGTGTTCTGTACGATCTGCTTGCGGCCGCGTGCGTCCACCACCTCGCTGCTCGCGGGGCCCTGCGCCATGATGCTCGACAGAGCCGGCTCGTTGCGCAGGACGAAGTTGCGGATCTGGACGACGCCCTGTTGCGGCCCATCGTTGAGGCCCGTGCTCATGACGAGCCGGCCGCCGTACATCCGCTTGTAGATGTCGGCGAAGCGCAGGGTGGCGCCGGCATCCTGGCTGTCCACCGTGAGGGCCGGCCCCTGCTCGGTGCGGCTGATCTGCGCGCTGAACGGCGCACCCCCGAAACGGCCCTGGATACGGCCGGTCCGCACGTCCTTGCCCTTCAGGGCGAGCTTGACGGTAGCGTTGGTGAGGGCCTCGCCGTTGAAGCCCGTGAGGATGGCGAGCGACACGTCGGCATCGATGTCCTTCGGGGCGGCGTCGGCCTTGCCCTTGCCCTCCGGGGCGGTGAGCCCGCGCAGGATCGGGCGGGCATCGGCCACGGCGCCCTTGACGGCGATGCGGTAGGCATTCCCCGTGCGGTCGAGCTGCAACCGCATGTCGTCGCCGGGCGAGAGCTTCAGGCTCGACAAGTCGGCCCGTTCGACCTGACCGTCGGCTCCAAGGGTCGCCGTGCCTCGCGCTAGGGCGGGCGCGGCGTCGAGGGCGATGTCGCGCAGGTCGAACGATCCGCCGGCCGCGCTCTCCGTCAGGGTGAAGGCGAGGCGCCCCGGTTTTCCCGGCGCCTTGGTGAAACCCGGGACAATGCCGTCGATGCCGGCACGAACGAGATCCGCCTCGATCCGGATCGGCGGCTTGCCGGAGCCCGAGCGCCCGATGGGCAGGGCGATCTTCACCGGGATCGAGCCGGTGAGCTGGGGCGAGACAGGCATGCCCTTCTTCGCCCGCAGGGCTTCGTCGAGGCTGAGATTGACGGTGACTTCGCCCGGCGCGCCGGGCTTGGGCTGGCGCAGGTCCACGGTGAGGGGCGATCCGAGTACCTTGGCGTCGCCCTTGAGGGCGAAGGCGCCACGATCGTACGACACCGTGAAGCGCCCGGCGTCGAGGCGTTCCTTGCCGAACGCCTTGTCGACGCCGATCTCGGCGAGCGTGCCCGCGATGGTCACCGGCAGGTCCGCCAAGTCGGGAATGTGCTTGAGGTTGAGCGGAAAATCGATCCGGAGATCGGCCGCCCCCTTCACGCTGGCCGGATCGATGTCGACGCCCGTCAGGCTCTTGAACATCCGGGTCTGCATCAGGGATACCAAGGCATCGGCCCCGCCGCCGAGGCGCAGGCCGATCTGCGCCACCACCGCGTCCGGGCTGATCTTCGGAATCACGAACGATCCGTCGGTGATCGACAGGGCGCGGTTGTCCGCCATGCGCAGGTCCGCGGTCACGTTCCGGATGGTGGTGGTCAGGCCGGTGATGACACCGGTGACGCGGCCGCGGCTCAGGGGCGGCGCATCGTCCGAGACGGCCAGCGTCGCGTCGGAGACGGCGAACGCGATGTGGACTGCGTTGTCGGGCATGGGCTCGCCCCGCGTCGCGGCGGCGAGTTCGGGCCCGCTCATGTCGATGGTGATGTCGACGTTGTCGACCCGGCCCCCGCGCAGGTTGTCCACGAGGTAGTTGCGGGCCGGCGGGGCCACGTGCTCGGGCCAGAGACGCAGGGCCATGCGCCCGTCGGTGTTGGCGGCGGTGATGTGCAGGGTCAACCCGTCGTCGTCGGCGGTCGTGCCGAGGGTCCCGGTGATCCGCCCGCTCGCCGCCCCAGCCCGGACGGTGAAATCGTCGATGGCGATGCCGCCGGCCCGCCCCGTCAGATGGGTGGACAGGCTGTCGAGGGTGACGGGTCGGTCCTGGGCATTGGCGCCCCGCAGGACGGCATCGCGGCCCTCGAGGTTCATGGTCCAGCTGATATCGGAATCCGGCGCGCCCGCCGTCCAGGCACCGGTCAGGTGGGCGGTGTTGCCGGCGCCGCGATAGTCGAGGGCGTCGAGCTTCATGGCGCGTGCCGTCTCGTCCCAGCTCACCCGGGCGGCGAGGCTCTCGATGGTGACGGGGTTGAAGTCCTTTTCCTCGATGAGGAAGTTGCCGTCGCTGGTCCGGATGTCGGCGGTCATCGTCTCGATGCGGCCGGTGTCGAGGGCGATGTCGGCCTTGGCCGAGAGCTTGAGGTCGGTCGCCACCGGCAGCTTCGACTGGCCCGACAGGAGCAGAAGGTCGGTGATCGGCAGGTCGTCGAGGGTGATGATGCCCGTGCGGCGGGTGCCGCCGGCTTCCTGCAGATCGCCGCCGAAGCGCCATTCTCCGTGCGGCCCGTCGATGCGCAGCTCGAACACCCGGGCGTTGCGGGTGGCGTCGCGCCGGAACAGGCCGTTGACGTGCTCGAACACCGCGCGCTGGCGGGCGTCGTCGTCGATGAGGGTGAGGCGGCCGTTGGTGATCCGTGCCCGGTCCAGGGCCCCGACGATGCCGGCGCGATCCAGCACCACCCCGAAGATCGAGGCCATCGTGGCGGAGATCGGCGAGACCTTGCCCAGCACCGCGTCCACGCTGGGCAGGGTATGGGGTTCGACGGCTCCGGCCTGCGACGTGTCGGAGGCCGCAAAGGCGATGCTGCCGTCGCGGTGCACGAGGGCCGTCATCTGCAGATCGCGAAACTCGATGGCCCGGGGCTGGACCGAGAGGCGCAGGAGGCTCCAAGTGTCGAGGCTCACGACGGCATGCGGCGCCCGCACCACCAGGGCGCCCTCGGAATTGTAGATGTCGAGGCCGCCGACACGCAGGGCCAGGGAGTTCTCGGAATCGAGTTCGAGGGCGCTGTCGCGTAGGGACACGCGCCAGCCCGCGCCGATGCTCCCGGCGATGGCCGAGGCGACGCGTTCCGACATGCCGTCGATGCGCAGGGGACCGCTCGACAGGCGCCAGACGAGCCCGGCGAGACCCGCTCCGAGAGCGAGCACGAGAATCACCGCCGGCCAAAGCAGCCAGCGCCGGCGCCGCCGTCCGCCCGCGCGTCCCGGCCGCGCATCCGTGACCGTGTCCTGAACCATCAATCCTTGAGCCGCTGGATCGGAACGCACCCTCGGGCTATCGAGCTGCGGTCCGGGAAGGAAAGGCTTCTCGGGCATCCGGCCCGGGCCTCGGCGTCGGCTCCAGGCATACCATTAATCGGCCGAAAGGAAGGCATCATGCCCCTCGATACCGGAGATCAGGCTCCCGACTTCGACCTGCCGGGCGCGGGAGGCGGCGCCGTGCGCCTCGCGGACCTCGCGGGCCGCAAGGCTGTCCTCTATTTCTACCCGAAGGACGACACCAGCGGATGTACCTTGGAGGCGCAGGAGTTCAACACCCTGCGAGAGGCTTTTGCCGCAGCCGACACGATCGTGATCGGAGTCTCACCTGACTCCGTCAAGAGCCACGACAAGTTCAGGGCGAAATACGATCTCGCCTTTCCCCTCGCGTCGGACGAGACCAAGGCCATGCTCGAAGCCTATGGTGTCTGGGTCGAGAAGAGCATGTACGGCCGAAAATACATGGGCGTCGAGCGCACCACGATGCTCCTCGATCGCACGGGGGGGATCGTCCGGATCTGGCGGAAGGTGAAGGTTCCGGGGCACGCCAAGGAGGTGCTGGCGGCGGCGCAGGCCCAGGCCTGATCCGAAGACGGAGCGGGTGGCGGGCGCCTGCGACAGTGAAGCTTCATTAACCGTGTTCGGGCCAAATGATGGGCACTGAATCAGGTTTGCGTCGATGTTCCTCACCCCCCGTCAGCCCCGCGAAAAGGCACGCCCCAGAGCGCGGGGACCGGTCGGCCGGGCGAGGCTGATCGAGAGCCCCCTCGGCGTCCGGGTCCTCGGTACGGTGCTCGCCCTCACCACGATTTGGGCCGGGGGCGCGACCTACTATCTCGTCTTTCACGACGAGGTGCTCGCCCGTTTCGTCTCCCAGCAGAGCACGATGCAGTACGGCTATGAGGCTCGCATCGCCGCGTTGAAGCTGGAACTCGAGCGCACGAGTTTGGATCAGGCGACGGCCCGCGACGAACTCGCCGCGCGGCTGGCCGACTTGTCCCGGCGCCAGAAGACCCTGGAATCGCGCCAGGGCACCCTCTCGGCCCTGGCCGGCGACACCCTCGGACGCCGCCTGCCGGAGGCGACTGTCGAGGACGAGCCGGTCACCGCCGCCGAGCGCCGTCCGGTCGGGACGGCCAAGCCGTTTCCGATCCCCGACCCCCCCGACCAGCCCCTCGGCCTTCGCGGCGCCCGCGAGAGCGCCCGCCACACCGGCATCATGGTGGCGAGCCTGGAGCAACGCCTGGACGGCCTTGCCGAAGCGCAGTCGCGGATCGTCGCCGGGATCGGCGCCAGGGCCGATCGTACGGCTCAGCGCCTGCGCGGCCTGTTCGCGCGGGTCGGGCTCGATCCGACGCGCTTCGCGCCCCGCCCCGAACCTGGCGTCGGCGGTCCCCTGGTTCCCTTGGGCGATGATCCGTTCGGAGTGGCCGCGGCGCAGGCCCAGCGCGCCGTCGCGGAGGCTGCCGGCCTGCGCCGCCTCGCCGAGGCCCTGCCCCTGCGTCGACCCATCCTCGGCGAGGCATCCGTCTCGAGCACCTTCGGGGCTCGTCTCGATCCGTTCACGCGGGGCTATGCCCTGCATACGGGCCTCGACCTTCGCGCCGAGACCGGCGAGCCGGCCCGCACCACGGCGGCCGGGCGTGTCACCCTGGCCGAGTACAGGGGCGGCTACGGCAACATGGTCGAAGTCGATCACGGCCACGGGCTGGCGACGCGCTACGCCCATCTATCCGCCTACGACGTGACGCCGGGCCAATGGGTCGCGGCCGGCGCCATCGTCGGCCGTGTCGGGTCTACGGGCCGCTCGACGGGAAGCCACCTCCACTATGAGACCCGGATCGACGGCGAGCCCGTCGATCCGCAGCGGTTCCTGCGCCTGGCCGATGCCCTCGATCCGATTTCGAGCGCGACGCCCTGAAGCATCGTCCCGAAAGGTAGCCTCCGGCTTTCGGGACGATGCTCTAGCGTTGACCGGCGTTCAGTCCAGATCCTCGACCGCGTCGGCGCCACCATAGACTCGCTGGGCCAGGGACGCCTCCATGAACGGGTCGAGGGCCCCATCCAGCACCGCGTCCGGGTCCGTCGATTGGGTGCCCGTCCGCAGGTCCTTCACGAGCTGGTACGGCTGGAGGACGTAGGATCGAATCTGGTGGCCCCAGCCGATATCCGTCTTCGCGGCGGCCTCGGCGTTGGCCTTCTCCTCGCGCTTCTTCAGCTCGGCCTCGTACATGCGGGCACGCAGCATGTTCCAGGCGGTCGCCCGGTTCTTGTGCTGCGAACGCTCCTGCTGACACGCCACGACGATGCCGGTCGGGTTGTGGGTGATGCGCACGGCCGAGTCCGTGGTGTTCACGTGCTGGCCGCCGGCGCCCGACGAGCGGTAGGTGTCGATGCGGCAGTCGGATTCCTTGATCTCGATGACGATGCGGTCGTCGATCACCGGATAGACCCATACGGAGGCGAAGCTCGTGTGCCGGCGCGCACTCGAATCGTAGGGCGAGATGCGGACCAGCCGGTGCACGCCCGACTCGGTCTTGAGCCAGCCATAGGCGTTGTGACCCTTGATCAGGAGCGTGGCGCCCTTGATCCCGGCCTCGTCGCCGTCCGACCACTCGACGATCTCGACCTTGTATTTCCGGCGCTCGGCCCAGCGGGCGTACATGCGCTGAAGCATGTTGGCCCAGTCCTGGCTCTCGGTGCCGCCGGCGCCCGAATGGACTTCGAGGTAGGTGTCGAAGCCGTCGGCCTCGCCGGACAGGAGGGTCTCGATCTGGCGGCGCGCGGCTTCGGCCTCGACGGCGCGGACCGCGTTCTCCCCCTCAAGGACGATCTCCTGATCACCCTCCATCTCGCCGAGCTCGATGAGCGTCGCGGCATCCTCGAGATCCTGCGACAGGCGCTTGATGGAGGTGACGGCCTCGTCGAGCTGCGTGCGGTCGCGCATGACGGTCTGCGCGGCCTCAGCGTCGTTCCACAGGGCAGGGTCCTCGGAGGCGGCGTTCAGCTCCGCGAGGCGTTTTTCGACGGTATCCCAGTCAAAGATGCCTCCTCAGCAGTCCGATCGACTGCTTGGCGGCATCCGAGAGTTGTTCGATCTCGGCGCGCATCTGGTGTTTCGGACTCGTGTGCGAGGTGTGAGGGCGGGTGATACCGAGCCGCCCGTCCAGTGTAAACGCCGGAACGTCACGATGCGAAAGCCTGCCCCATGAGCCAAGGTCCCAGCCCGTTCGGCGAAAGGCTGCGCCTCCTCGCCGTCACGCTCGTCGTCGTTCTGGCGGGGATCAGCCTGCGCCTCGTGCCCATGGGCTTGCCGGCGGGTGTGGTGAAATACGGCGGTTCGACCCTGTGGGGGGCCATGGTCTACGGCCTCGTGGCCGCGTTTGCGTTGCGCCCCCGAGGTCGCATCGTCGTCCTGGCCGCCCTCGTGGCACTGGGCGTCGAACTCGTCCGCCTCGTCCACGCGCCCGGGCTCGATGCCTTCCGGTCGACCCTGGCGGGCCAGCTTCTCCTCGGGCGGATCTTCTCGCTCTGGAACCTCGTCGCGTATGCCGTCGGCATCGCGGTCGCGGCACTGCTGGATTCCAGCGCGCGTCCCAGGCCGAGATGACTCCGGCGCCGTGCCGACGCCCGAGGAATCAGCGGCGAAAATCCTGCGGACCGATCCGGGCCGGGTTCAGCACGAACTCGCGCTGGCGGGTGGAGCCGTCGAGGCGGCCCTCGCTGCGACTGTCGGTGAAGTAATCGGTGCCCGTGAGGCCAAAGCCGCCGCCGTTCATCACGCTCGGGACCGGGATGGCGCGCGGGTCATCGGGGAGCGGCCGCCCCGTGGCATCGTCGGTCGGCAGGACGACCGGACCGGAAGCGCCGAGGTAGTGCATCTCGGCGAGCGCCGGCCCGGTGAGCCCGAGGGCGACGAGACCGGCGGCGAGGGCGGTGCGGGAGATCGGCGACACGGGCAGCTCCGGGGCGGACGGGATCGATGGGACGCTTCGGAGCACCATGGCGCAAACGGACCGGCTTGTCCGCGGCGTCCGGGTGTCGCCGGGCGATTCCCACCCGGTTGTCGACAAGGCGCGGGCCCGCGACCGGTCAACCCTTCGAGCGGATCACCACGTCGGACTCGCGCTGAACCGGGGTGCAGGTGGTGTAGAAGGCGTTGAGCACCGTGGGACGGGAGTCGCAGGCATAGCCGAGGCCGGGGGGCGGGGGCGGCACCGGGTCGCGGGCCACGATCGGCTTCGGGGCGCAGGCGCCGGCCGAGGCGGCAAGCGCCAACGCGGCCAGGAGGGTCAATCGGCGCATGCGTTCCTCTGCGAATGAACTCGCCACAACCCGGCGACCCTGCGGATGCCGGGCCGGGGTGACAAGCCGCGCCGGCCGCTCCGCTTCCGCTTTGCCGCGCCCTGTCGCCGCCGCGCAACAGGACGCGGCCGTGCACCAAGGCGCGGCGAGGCGGGTTCAGCCGGCCTTTGCGAGGTTCGTCGAGCCGGCCGGCGGCTCGGTGGGCGGCACCACGTTGTGGAGCGTGCGGTCGGAAGTTTCGAAGAACCGCCGGATGTTGCGCGCGGCTTGCCGGATGCGCTGCTCATTCTCGACGAGGGCGATGCGCACGAAATTGTCGCCGTGCTCGCCGAACCCGACACCGGGGGCCACGGCCACGTCCGATTTCTCGAGGAGGAGCTTCGAGAATTCGAGGCTGCCGAGCGCCTGGTACTTCTCCGGGATCGGCACCCAGGCGAACATCGAGGCCGAGGGGCTCGGGATCTTCCAGCCCGTCTTGTCGAAGGACTCGATGAGGGCATCGCGGCGCTTCTTGTAGATCGCGCGCATCTCCGCGATGCAATCCTCCGGCCCGTTCAGGGCGGCGGTGGCGGCGACCTGGATCGGCGTGAAGGCGCCGTAATCGAGGTAGGACTTCACCCGCGTGAGCGCCGCGAGCAGGCGCTCGTTGCCCACGGCAAAGCCCATGCGCCAGCCGGCCATGGAGAAGGTCTTCGACAGGGAGGTGAACTCCACCGTGCAGTCGATGGCGCCCGGAATCTGCAGCACGGAGGGCGGCGGTTCGCCGTCGAAATAGACCTCGGCATAGGCCAGATCCGACAGGATGATGATCTCGTGGCGCTTGGCGAAGGCGACGAGGTCCCGGTAGAAATCGAGGCTCGCCACGTAAGCCGTCGGGTTCGAGGGATAGCAGACCACGATCGCCACGGGCTTGGGGATCGAGTGCTGCATCGCCTTCTCGACGGCGGGGAAGAAGGCGGGCGTCGGCTCGGCCGGCACGGAGCGGATGACGCCGCCGGCCATGAGGAAGCCGAAGGCGTGGATCGGGTAGCTCGGGTTGGGTACCAGCACCACGTCGCCCGGCGCCGTGATCGCCTGGGCCATGTTGGCGAAGCCTTCCTTCGAGCCCAAGGTCGCTACCACCTGAGTGTCGGGGTTCAGGCTCACGCCGAAGCGGCGCTTGTAGTAGTTCGCCTGGGCGCGGCGCAGGCCCGCGATGCCTTTCGAGGAGGAGTAGCGATCCGTGCGCGGGCGCCCGGCGGTCTCCACCAGCTTGGCGATGACGTGCTTGGGGGCATCGAGATCGGGATTGCCCATGCCGAGATCGATGATGTCGGCGCCGTTGGCGCGGGCCTGGGCCTTGATCCGGTTCACCTGCTCGAAGACGTAGGGGGGCAGGCGCTTGATGCGGTGGAAGTCGGTCATGGCCTTCACGGTGTCCATGGGCGCGGATCGGGACCGAGGCGCGCGAAACGGCAGAGGGCGGGAGGAAGACGGGTCGTCCCCCGAAGAATCCGGGGTGGTCTATCACTTCGTGGGTTTGGCGCCGACCGTTATCTTTTTGGGTCGGCGGCCACGGAAAGTTCGGTGGACCGCTTCAGGGCGTCGCCGAGGCCGGCCTGGTCGCGCGACCCGCGCTCTCGGCCGAACGGCCCTGCGCCTCGTTGCGCCCGCGTGCACCCACGAGTTCGGCCTCCAACGCCTTCGTGCCCTCGGCCGACTTCGCCCGGATCGGACGGGCCGGCGCCGAGACACCGACGGGCAGGAAGTCGCCACCTTCTCTCCGCGACTCGGCCACGAAGGCGGGCGCAGCCGGTCCGGGCTGATAGGCAGCCTTCAGGGGATTGAGGTCGCTGGAGCACGCACCGGCGAGGCCCGCCACGGCCAAGAGGACGGCCGGGAGGCAGGCGGCACGGCCCAGCGGACGGGCTTGGACGGAGGGCCGGGGCATGACGGATGAGGGCCGATGAAATGCGATGCGATCTGGCGTAAGTTCGCGATGCCGCGTTAATTTGTCGGAAACGAGGCCCCGCGCTGCCGTCGCCCGCTCGCGGTGCCGGTCTCCCGCGAAGGCGTCTTCGACGAGGGAGAGTAGCTGCGTGACGACCGAACGGACGACGCCCCTGCCCGACATCGACGCCCTGTCGCGCAACGCCAGCCGGCTCATGGAGGAATTCGGACGTGCCGCCGCCGTCTACATGAAGCCCGTCGCGGAGGGCGAGGGCCTGCCGACGGCGCATGAGCCGCCCGAGGAGGTCAACGACGTGGTCCGGACGCTGGGCACCGTCGCCGAACGTTGGCTCGTCGATCCGCAGAAGACCGTGGAGGCGCAGGCCCGGCTCAGCGAGGCCTTCATCAGCCTGTGGGGCTCGACCTGGCACCGGTTCCAGGGCGAGCCGGCCCAGCCCGTGGCCGTTCCGGAGGCCAGGGACACCCGCTTCGCCCATGCCGAATGGTCGACGAACCCGCTCTTCGACTTCATCAAGCAGAGCTACCTCATCACCTCGCGCTGGGCCGAAGGGCTGGTGGACGAGGCCGAGGGGATCGACGAGCACACCCGGCACAAGGCGCAATTCTATCTGCGCCAGATCGTCGGCGCCCTCTCGCCCTCGAACTTCGTCCTGACGAACCCCGAGCTCATCCGTCACACCCTCGAAGAGAACGGCGCCAACTTGGTCCGCGGCATGAAGATGCTCGCCGAGGACATTGAGGCCGGCAAGGGGCAGCTACGCGTGCGCCAGACCGACCCGTCGGCGGGCTTCGAGGTCGGCGTCAACGTCGCCGTGACGCCCGGCGAGGTGGTGTTCCGCAACGACCTGATGGAGCTGATCCAGTACGCACCGACCACCGAAACGGTGATCAAGCGTCCGTTCCTCATCGTGCCGCCGTGGATTAACAAGTTCTACATCCTGGATCTCAACCCGGCGAAAAGCCTCATCGCCTGGATGGTCTCGCAGGGTCTGACGGTGTTCTGCATCTCGTGGGTGAACCCCGACGCGCGCCACGCCGACAAGGATTTCGAGAGCTACATGCGCGAGGGCATCGAGGCGGCCATCGACGCCATCGGGGTCGCCACGGGCGAAAGCGAGGTCGCGGCGGCGGGCTACTGCGTCGGCGGCACTCTGCTCGCCGTCACTCTCGCGATGCAGGCCGCCACCGGCAACAAGCGGATCAAGAGCGCCACCTTCCTCACCACCCAGGTCGACTTCACCCATGCGGGCGACCTCAAGGTGTTCGCCGACGAGGAGCAGATCCGCCTCATTGAGGCGCGTATGAAGAAGCGCGGTTACCTCGAGGGCACCGGCATGGCCACGGCGTTCAACATGCTGCGGCCCAACGATCTCATCTGGTCCTACGTCGTGAACAACTACGTGAAGGGTAAGACGCCGATGCCCTTCGACCTCCTGTACTGGAACGCCGACGCGACCCGGATGCCGGCGGCCAACCATTCGTTCTACCTGCGCAACTGCTACCTCGAGAACACCCTGGCGCAGGGCAGGATGATGCTCGGCAACGTGCGTCTCGACCTGAAGAAGGTCACCGTGCCGGTCTTCAACCTCGCCACCCGCGAGGACCACATCGCCCCGGCCCTGTCGGTGTTCGAGGGCTCGACCAAGTTTGGCGGCCCCGTCGATTACGTGCTCGCCGGGTCCGGCCACATCGCCGGGGTGGTGAATCCGCCATCCAAACCGAAATACGGTTTCTGGACCGGTGGTCCCGTGAGCGGCACCCTGGACGCGTGGATCGCGGCCGCGACGGAGACCAAGGGGTCGTGGTGGCCGTACTGGTTCTCGTGGCTCGAGCGCCAGGCCCCTGCGCGTGTCCCGGCGCGGGTGCCGGGCGAGGCCGGCCTGCCCTCGCTCGGTCCGGCGCCGGGCACCTATGTGCGGATGAAGGCCTGAACACCGATCCCCGTGCCCGGGGGCGGTCCATGGTCGATTGCCCGATTTCGCCGAGAGGAAGCCGGCGCCCTCCACGACATTTGCGGATCCGGCCCCTCCCCCGCCATGGGGGAGGATCTGCGCCGGCGTTCCGCGTGCTGATTAGTACTTTCGTACGACAGGGGCGCCGACCGGCGCGACGACGTCTCCGAACACATAGCGGAAGCCCACCGAAACCAGGTCGGCGCTACCCTCGGCCACGCCCGCGAAGGCGATGTTCTGGACGTTGTAGTCGCGGCCAACGCCCGCAAGGATGCGGCCCTTGTCGAGGAACAGGTGCGAATAGGCGGCGTGCAGGGTGAGCTTCTCGTTCCAGCGGTAGCTCGCGCCAACGGAGACGTTGACGCGGTCGCTGTCCGGAAGGCGCACGGACCGGTTCGAGAAGTCGATGGGCGATTCCTCGTAGGCCACGCCCGCCCGCAGGGTGAGGGCCGGCGACCAGTCGTACTCGCCGCCCACGGAGTAGGTGAAGCCGTCCTTGTAGTTCAGGGGCAGGACGTTCACCGGCACGCCGCGCGTCTTCGAAACGATGCCGATGGTGCCGAGCCGGGTCCAGTTGTCCCACTCGAAACCGAGGCTGACGCGGGCCACGGGCGAGATCGCCTGGGTGAGGCCGACGCTGAGCTTCTCAGGAGTGTTGAGCTTGGCGGTGACCTGCCCGCCCAGCGGCGCCAGGGCGAGGAGCGGGACGCCGATGGAGCCATCGATGTCGTGATGGACCGAGGAGCGGTAGCCGATACCCAGGGCGGTGCCCGCCCAAGGCGTGATGAGGGCGCCCGCCGTGAAGCCGACGCCCCACGAATCGCCCTTGAGGAACGCGCTCGGTAGCGCCGCCGGGTTGATGGGAAGCGGTACGGCCTGTCGCAGGGTGAGGCGGAAATACTCGATGTTCGGCCCGGCCGCGACGGACAGCCACTCGTTGACCTTGAAGCCGATGACCGGATTGAAGGCGAGGGTGAAGATCCGGTTCGAGCGGCCGTAGAGTTCGCCGGCCCAGACGTTGCGGGCCTTGGTGACGAGGCCGAACGGGGCGCCCGTCTGCAGGCCGATCCAGAGCCGTTCGTTGATCTGGTACGAGGTGGCGCCGGCCGGCACGATCGCGCCCTGGCCGATGTCGTTGCTGCCGCCCAGGGGCAGGAAGGCCGGGTTGGTCCCCGCCTGCGGAGTGATCCGCCCCGACAGGCCGATGAAGCTCAGGTTTTCTTCCTTGACGAAGCCGGGCCGCATGGTCACGACGGCCGGGTTCCAGAACATCGACGAGATGCCGCCCGAGCCGGACGCGGCTCCGGCGAAGGCCTCGCCCTGGGCCTCTGCGCTCTGCTCGCGGATGCCGAAGGCTCCGGCGGAGGCCCCGGCGATTCCCCCCAGCAGGATTGCCGTCGAGACGCCCGCGCGAGCGATGGACCGAATCGTACCTGACATGGCTCTGCTCCCCCATCCCTTGGAACGATGCTCGAAATCGGCATCTTGAGTTTGAGAGTGGCGGACTTGGTGCGACTTCGCAAACGGCGGAATATCAATTCTTCTATATTGATATATTCAGCAAATGAAGAAACGAGCGAGTAATCGACTTTTCTTCCATGTAACCGCGCTGCACGGGTCGATTTTGGTTTAGATGTAAACCTTCTCGGGTACGCACCATTGTTCCGCACAAAAGTGATCGCTTCCTGCTTTCCGTTGAGGGGTGTCGCATTCCGGAGACACTTGTCTGGGCCGGGCATTCCACGTCGTGCCCGCGACCCTTTCTGCATCCACCCTTGCGGCCGCGGCTCGGGTGAGCGATGCCGTGCCGGAACCTGTGCGGACAGGACGTGTGCGGAGGAGTGCGCGATGAAGCTGATGCGGCATGGGGCGAGCGGCGACGAGCGGCCGGGGCTCGTGGATGCGCAGGGCGGCCTGCGCGACCTGTCGGGTCACGTGCGCGATATCGCAGGGCTCGCCCTCTCGCGGGACGGGCTTGCCCGCCTGCGGGCCATCGATCCGACGAGCCTCCCTCTCCTCGCTCCCGACACCCGCCTCGGCCCATGCGTCGGCGGCACCGGCAACTTCATCGCCATCGGCCTCAACTACGCCGACCACGCCGCCGAGATCGGCGCCGACATCCCGGCCGAGCCGATCGTCTTCAACAAGGCGCCGTCCTGCATCGTCGGCCCGAACGACCGGATGATCCTGCCGAAAGGCTCGGCGAAATCCGATTGGGAGGTGGAGCTCGCCATCGTGATCGGAGCACGCGCCTCCTACGTCCACGCCAACGAGGCGCTCAACTACGTGGCCGGCGTTTGTCTCTGTAACGATCTGTCCGAGCGTGAATTCCAGATGGAGCGTGGCGGAACCTGGACCAAGGGCAAGGGCTGCCCGACCTTCGGCCCCATCGGCCCCTGGCTCGTCACCCTCGACGAGATCCCCCGGCTCGACGATCTCGGCCTTTGGCTCGACGTGAACGGCGAGCGGATGCAGACGGGCTCGACGCGCACGATGATCTTCGATGTCGCCCAGATCGTCGCCTACCTGTCCCACTTCATGATGCTGATGCCGGGCGACATCATCACCACGGGCACGCCCCCCGGCGTCGGCATGGGCATGAAGCCGCCACGCTACCTGAAGAACGGCGACGTGATCACGCTGGGGATCGACGGACTCGGCACCCAGCGCCAGGAGGTGGTGGCCTTCGACGACTGGACCGCCAAGGTGGCAGCCGGCGAGCCGACCCACTGAACCGGTCCCGGCCTTGATTTTTCGGGTGGAATTCGCCTTGTGGAGCCATGATCGAGACGATGACTGAGACTTCGGCCGCCCGCCCCGTCCTGGCGACTTCCGCGATCCGGCATGACTGGACCGTGCCGGAGATCCAGGCGATCCACGACCTGCCGCTCCTCGACCTCGTCTACCGGGCGGCGGAGGTGCACCGCGCCCACAACGACCCGGCCGACATCCAGCGGGCGAGCCTTCTGTCGATCAAGACCGGCGGCTGTCCCGAGGATTGCGCCTATTGTCCGCAATCGGCCCACCACAAGGAAGCCGGCGTGCCGCGCGAGCGGCTGATGCCCGTGGACGCCGTGCTGAAGGAGGCCGCCGCCGCCAAGGCATCGGGCGCGCACCGCTTCTGCATGGGGGCCGCTTGGCGCCAGCCCAAGGATGGCCCCGAATTCGATGCCGTGCTCGCCATGGTGCGCGGCGTGCGCAACCTCGGCATGGAAGCCTGCGTGACCCTGGGGATGCTCAATCCCTCGCAGGCGGCGCGCCTCGCCGAGGCGGGACTCACCTCCTACAACCACAACCTCGACACGGGCCCAGAATTCTACGGCGACATCATCTCGACGCGGACCTACGAGGACCGGCTGACCACCCTTCAGAACGTGCGCGATGCCGGCATCGGCGTCTGCTGCGGGGGCATCGTCGGCATGGGCGAGGGCGTGACGGACCGGGCCTCCATGCTGCAGGTGCTGGCCAACCACGCGCCTCACCCCGAGAGCGTGCCGATCAATGCCCTCGTGGCCGTGGCCGGTACCCCCCTGGCGGAGCGCCCCGCCGTCGATCCCCTCGACCTCGTGCGCATGTGCGCCACCGCCCGCATCGTGATGCCGCGCGCCCGCGTGCGCCTCAGCGCCGGGCGCAAGGACCTCACCCGCGAGGCGCAGATCCTGTGCTTCCTGGCCGGCGCCAACTCGATCTTCTACGGCGAGCGCCTGCTGACCACGGAGAACAACGAAACCGACGCCGACGCTGAACTCCTGCGCGACCTCGGCATTACCGTGCCGGGCCTGACCCTCGCGGCGGCCGAGTAACCGGCCGTAAGCGAAACGGGCGGGGTTGCGAAGCGATCCTCCCTTGGGCGTCGGACAAGGCCAGACGCCTTGTTGGGGCCGCCGACCCGCGCCGCTCGCCCGGACCCGCCACGGGTTCGGCCTAAGGAATCCATCCTCCCTGGAGCCGGGGGGTGGATCAGGACCGTTTCCCGGCCGGCAGCGTGATGCGGAACTGCACGCTGGACTGGGTATGGTCGAGGGAGATGATGCCGCCGTTGAGGGCGATGAGTTCGGCCGCGATGGAGAGGCCGAGGCCGGTTCCCCCCGGCCGGGTCGAACCCTTGAATGGCGCGAACAGGTGTTCACGCGCCCGCGCCGGTAGGCCCGGCCCGTTATCTGTCACCAGGATCGTCACCCTGTCGCCTGTCCGGCCGGCCTCGAGGGTAACAAGGGGCGTGGACGACGGTTCGGCCTGCATGGCCTCCACGGCATTGCGCACGAGGTTGGCCAGGGCCCGGGAGAGCTGCTCTGGATCGGCGTGGACTGTGATGTCGGGCGCGCAGATCTCCCGAAAGACGACGGGGCAGTTCGGCCCGCGACCGGACATGTCGGCCTGATCCGCCAGGAGTGGAGCCAGGAGGAACGTCCGCTTCTGGGGGTGGCGCTCCGTCGCCCGGCCGTAGGCCAGCGTCTCCTCGCAGAACCGGATCGCCCGGCCGAGGGTCGCCACCAGGCGAGGCGCAACGCGCTGCACCACCGGATCGGTTACCCCTTCCAGACGGTCTCCGAGAAGCTGGGCCGTGGTGAGTAGGTTACGCATCTCATGGTTGATCTTGCTGACCGAGAGGCCGAGATCGGCCAAGTGCCGCTTGGCCCGCAACTCCTCCGCCAACGCCATCTCCATCTGCGCCAGAGCCACCTCGGCATCCCCGACCTCGTCGTTGCGCCCCGACGGGACGATGACGCGATTCGTCGCCTCTGGATCGCCTGCGAACGCGGTGATGTTCGAGACGAGGAGCCGCACGGGCCGGACGATGACACGCTGCAGGACGAGGAACACGAGGCCGGCGACCACGGCGGCGACGATCATGGACGTGCCGAGCAGGCGCAGGCAGAACTTCACCATGGCTCGGCGCAGGGGTGTTTCGTCGAGAATGATCTCCACGGGAGCGAACCCGTCTCGACGCTTGCCGATGACCCGAATGGGCCCCTGCGCCGGCTGAAACAGGGTCGACCAGGCCCCAGCGATGGAGTGCGTCCAGCCGTTGGACTGGAGGTCGACAACGTGGGACACGGTATCGGGTGGCGTCTCGCGGGCGATCACCTTACGGGTCTCGCCGGAGACGATGACGGCACTGGCGCCGACGCCCGTCAGCAGCCTGTCGATGAAGTCGTTCGGGGCGGTTTGACCTGGTGAGGCATCGACCACGAGGGCGGCCACATAGGCGGCCGCGATCCGGTCCGAGAGCCACATCACCCGGTAGTTCGCCACGGTAGGCACGTAGATTAGAATTTCGCACAGGCCGACGAGCGCGACTGTGAGGAGGAACACCCGGCCGGATAGGCCGAGCCTCGGTAGGGACGCCCGCCTCGCCGCCGCGTGGACAAGCGGTGTCGAGCCCGCCGAAAAAGCCTCGTGTTCGGAGCCGCGGGACCTCATGGAGACGTTCAACCTCGGTCGCCCTACGGCGCTGGCTCGTGACGGATGCTAGCGACGAACGGTCCGCGCGGGACGGTGTTCGAAGGTGGGCCGCCGAGGCGAGGCGATGCGGCCCCGTCTTGAAACGGTGGCGGATCGCCCCGGCCCGCGCGGCGGTCGAGCGAAGCTCGTACCGATCGTCGCGGAGAGATCGACGGAGACGGTTCGTCACCGTCCGTGAAAACCAACCTGTGATAGTCTAATACAGATCCGCGCGGACGAAAATGGTCCCGTGTCCTCGGGTAACGCTTATATCTGCGTCTGCCACTTCGGCCTGAAGGGGGGCGATCTGGACACGCCACGGCCTACGCGTGCTCTCTCGCAAGGCGGCGGCGCAGGAGCACGGACAGGAGGGCGAAGGCCGCGAGGGCAGCGAGGCCGGCGAGCATCGTCGGGGTGATGAGGCTGCGCAGGGTCAGAGCCTGCCCACAGCGCGTGCCGTCGCCGAGGGCACAGGCGGCCAGCGCGGCCTCGTGCGTGGCCACCACCTCCTCGATGGCGGCGCCCGTGGTGGCGTAGACGAGGGCGCCGGGCGTGAGGCCTAGGATCGTCGCGAGGAAGAAGGTCCGCAACGACACGCCGAAGGCCGCCGGCGCGAGATTGGTCAGCCAGAACGGGAAGATCGGCAATAGACGCAGGAAGGTGATGTATCCGAACGCATCCCGCCGAAACCCTTCGGCGAGGCCTGCGAGGCGGGGGCCGGCCCGGCGCCGGAGCAGCTCCGAGGCCGGCCCCCGTCCAATGGAGAACACGATGGCCGCCCCCATGCTCGCGGAGGCTACGGCGATGAGAGCGCCTGGAACGATGCCGAACAGGAAGCCGCACAAGACCGTGAGAAACAGGGTCGCCGGCACGGAGACCACGACGGCGCCGACATAGGCCAAGATTGCCGCCGCCATGGCCCCGGTGGGGTTGCGGGCCACTGCGTCGCTCAGCCATGCGCGTGAGGCGAGGAGCGTGTCCAGGTCGAGGAGACGGGTGATACCTGAAGCGAGGATCGCGAGGGACGTGGCGATCATCGCTGCGATAGGCAGCCAGCGTAGGACCCGGCGCCACCGTGCGCGCGGCGCATCCGCACCGTCCGTTTCATCTGACGTCATCGGGCCCGTCTGCTCGGCGTACGAAGTTGCGGTGTTGTAACGGTGACGCGTCGCGAATTCGACTCCCCTTCGACCGACGAAAAAAAGCGCCGCCCCGAGGGGCGACGCCTTTTTTCGTTCCCTGATACCAGGTCGATCTTAGTAGCGATTCGCCAGGGGCGAAGTTGGATCGAGGATCGGGTCGAGGCCGGAAAAATCGATGTTGCGGATCGCGCTCGACCGCGCACCGATGAACGGCCCATTGGTAATGGGATCGGGCAGGATGCCCGTGCCGAAGCGGTCGTTGCGGCCGTAGGGCGGGGAGTTCAGGTAGCTCGCCGCGATGAGCTGCGGGTTCGTAGCCGGGTTGCTCACGGAGCCGTTGTTGGCTTCGACAACGTTGCCGGCATCGAGCCAGGAGCGCGGGCGAATACGGATCGGCAGCGGCTGACTCACCCGCACACCAGCGGGAGCGTAGCGGCCCTGGGCCTCGGCGGCCGTGTTGAGTCCGACGCCGGCGAGGGTCAGGGCGCCCATCAGGGCAATCGTAGCAGAGCGCATGATGCACCTTGTTCAAATCTGGAGAGGATGTGTAGGCCGAACCTCTTAAGAAACTCAGCCGTCCTGTTGTGGTGTTGACGTTCGAGGCGCCGCCTTAGTTCCCAGATTATGGCCGCGCTTGCACGATTCGCCGCAATCTGGCCTCAATTTTTCGCGGGGCCGCCGGTGTCAGGGAGCCAGTGCGCGTGTCGGGTGCCGGCCGGCAGGCCGGATCGCGTCGGCCCGCGAAGCCGGGTGGTTCGAGCCCCGCGGGCACGAGGGCATCGAGGGCGCAGGCCACGGCGCGGGGCTCCGGGGCTTGGCCGAGGGGGGCGCAGAGCCATCCCTCGAAGCGGAAGGCGTCCCCGGCCGATCCGGAGAAACCGGTGCAGACGCGGTCGAGGGAGCCGCTGAAGGTCGCTTCCAGGGTCTCGACGGCACCGAACTTGGTTTCGATGCGTCCGCGCTCGCCCGTGCGGATCACCGAGAGGCCGGGGCCGTCGGCGGCACGCCGCGCCAGGGCAACGAACAGGGTGCGGGCCGGCGCGCCCGGTCCGGCCTCACCGACAATGAGGCGCAGGTGGGGCGCCTCGAGGGTCGGGAAGGCGCCTTGGCTGAAGGTCTCCTCGCGCCGGCCACCGGCATCGATGCGGACGCCCTCGGCCCGCGCCGGCTCCAAGCTGTCCGAAGCGTCGAGGCGGAATCGCGGTGCCGTGACGACGGTCGGTATGGCCGCACGGACCACGGGACCGATGCTCGGCACGAACGGCGTCAGGGCCTCGGAAACGGGCGTGGCGTCAGTGCCCCGGCGTTCACCCGGTTGGCGGGCCTCTCGGGCGAACAGGCTGAGGCCGGCGATGGCGGCGGCGGCGCAGGCGAGGCGGGTGAACAGGCGCAGCCCGGAAGAGGGCTGCCTTCGGAGGGCCGTCCGGTCCGCTTCGTCGTCGCTCGTTACCCACTGCCGCAAACCGTATCCCTCCAGCCGTTCTCGGAGGCGATCCTCGGCGGCCGGGCGATACGATCCGGTTTCGACCGTGCGCGGCGGCGCGGGTTTCGGTCGTCGCGGTGAATCGCGTCTTAAGGACGGCAGGGCCGGGTCAGAGCCCTCGGCGAAAGGGTTCACGCGGTGACGGCATGACGCGGTGCGCTTGCGCCCCCGCCCCTGCGTTGCGATCTCCGGTGAGGGGCATCACGATCCATCGCTAGGGATCGACAGGGACAGCCGCAGATGATTCCGCTTTCCGTTCTCGATCTGGCGCCGGTGCCCGACGGTTCGACGCCGGGCGACGCCCTGCGCAACGCTCGTGCCCTCGCCCGTCACGCCGAGGATCTCGGCTATCGGCGCTACTGGGTGGCCGAGCACCACAACATGATCGGGATCGCCAGCGCGGCGACGGCGGTGGTGGTCGGCTACATTGCCGAGGGCACGCGCCGCATCCGCGTCGGGGCCGGCGGCGTCATGCTGCCGAACCATTCGCCCCTCGTCATCGCCGAACAGTTCGGCACCCTGGAGGCCCTGTATCCGGGCCGGATCGACCTCGGCCTCGGCCGGGCGCCCGGCACCGATCCGCGCACCACGCGGGCCCTGCGCCGGTCGCCGGAGGCGGCCGACACCTTCCCTCAGGACGTTCGCGAGCTCCAGGCCCTGTTCGGTGACCTCCAGCCCGGACAGGCGGTGCAGGCCGTACCCGGCACCGGCCTGAAGGTGCCCCTGTGGATTCTCGGGTCAAGCCTGTTCGGCGCGCAGCTCGCCGCCGCCTTCGGCCTACCTTACGCCTTCGCATCGCATTTCGCCCCCGACGCCCTGCTGCCGGCTCTCGCGACCTACCGGGCGAATTTCGTCCCCTCCCCCCAACTCGCGGCCCCGCACGCGATGATCGGCGTCAACGTCGTCGCCGCCCCCACCGACGCCGAGGCGCGCCACCTGTTCACCTCGGCCCAGCAGCAATTCACTCACCTTCTGCGCGGCACGCGCGGCCTGCTGCGGCCGCCGATCCCGGATATCGAGGCGTACTGGTCCGCACCCGAGAAGGCGCAGGCGTCGCGGATGCTCGCCCGCTCCCTCGTTGGCTCGCCCGACACCATCGCGCGGGGGCTTGCCGATCTCGTGGCCGAGACGGGCGCCGACGAACTCATGGTCGCGAGTGCGATCCACGATCCCGCCGCGCGCCACCGGTCCTACGCGATCCTGGTGGAGGTGCGCGACGGCCTGGAGCGGCGCCCGGCCCGGGTGGCGTGACGCGGGAGGGGCGGCATCGCCCCTTGGCCCCCTGAAACCGGGGTCGAACCCTTGACAGCCTCGGGTGCGAGGCGTCTTGCTCCCGCCCTTGTCGAATCATGCCGCGATGCGGTGTGACCTCTGCGGCCGGCAGGCCGCCGTCCTCCTCAGTCCGGGAGGGCGGCGCACGGTGAGGAGGATTTCGTCGAGATCGGCGCCCGAACCCGAACGTTGCCGCTTCGCACCGCGCCGAGCGCCGTCCCGGATCCGGGCGTCTTGAGGAACAGGGTGAGGATCATGGGTTACAAGGTCGCCGTCGTCGGTGCCACGGGCAATGTGGGCCGCGAGATGCTGGATATCCTGTCCGAGCGGGCGTTCCCCGCCGACGAGGTGGTGGCCATCGCCTCGCGCCGCTCCATGGGACAGGAGGTCTCCTTCGGCGACAAGATCCTGAAGGTGCAGGCGCTGGATTCCTACGACTTCTCCGACACGGACATCTGCCTGATGTCGGCGGGGGGCGAGACCTCGAAGGAATGGTCGCCGCGTATCGGCCAGGCCGGCTGCGTCGTCATCGATAACTCGTCGGCGTTCCGCTACCATCAGGACGTCCCGCTCATCGTGCCGGAGGTGAATCCGGACGCGATCACGGGCTTCTCCAAGCTCAACATCATCGCCAACCCGAACTGCTCGACGGCCCAGCTCGTCGTCGCCCTGAAGCCCCTGCACGATGTCGCCAGGATCACCCGCGTGGTGGTCTCGACCTACCAGTCGGTCTCGGGTGCCGGCAAGGACGCCATGGACGAGCTGTTCCAGCAGACCCGCTCGGTCTTCACCGCCGGCCAGATGGTGCAGGAGAAGTTTCCGAAGCGCATCGCCTTCAACGTCATCCCTCAGATCGACGTCTTCATGGAAGACGGCTTCACGAAGGAAGAGTGGAAGATGATGGCCGAGACGAAGAAGATGCTCGACCCGAAGATCAAGCTCACGGCCACCTGCGTGCGCGTGCCGGTGTTCATCGGCCACGCCGAGGCGGTCAACGTCGAGTTCGAGAGCCCGATGTCGGCCGAGCAGGCCACCGCGATCCTGCGCTCGGCGCCCGGCATCCTCGTGGTCGATAAGCGCGAGCCCGGCGGCTACATGACCCCGCACGAGGCGGCGGGTGAGGACGCCACCTACATCTCGCGCATCCGTGAGGACGCCACCGTGGAGAACGGCCTCGCTTTCTGGTGCGTGTCGGACAACCTGCGCAAGGGTGCCGCCCTCAACACCGTGCAGATCGCCGAGATGCTGGTGAACCGGAAATTGCTGCCGCGCCATCAGGCGGCCTGAAGCCCCTCCCCCGGTCTCTCGTGGACCGGGTCTTTCGCTGGTCTCTCGGAAACGCCGTCCCGTTCGCGGGGCGGCGTTTTCTCGTTCGGGGTGCCCGGGGCCGATCCGAACAGATCCGAATTTTCTTGAATAATTTCCTATTTTGTGCAGCTTGAAATGGAACATTTCATGAACAAAGGTGTTCTCCATGGCAGCGCGCGACCGGAACGCCCCTTCCCGCACGACGGATGAGTTGGACGAGCTGCGGCTTCGCCTCGCCCTCCTGACCACGGAGATGAAGCTGCTCCGCGTCCGCCATCTGTTGCGGAAGTACGACCCGAACCAGCCGCGCGTTCCGACGGGCCAGGGTGGCGGTGGGCAGTGGAGCCCGTCCGGAGGCGGGAGCGGTTCGCCGTCGCAGACGCAGCAGCGGACGCTGCTCGATGGCGGCGGCGAGATTCTGACCCTCCGCATCCGCTCCCGCCGCGACGTGGACGACGAACAGCATCGGGTCATCACGCCTGATGGCGACAGCCGCCTGTTCGAAAACGAGGGCGACGTCCAGACCATCCGTGACGGGCAGTCCGGCGAGGTTCTCTCGCGTGGGACGTTTTCGGGATCGGGGACCCCGCCCGAAGCGACGATCCGGCCGGTGTTCCTGCCGCTCGTTGCCGCCCCCGCCGTCGCGACCACGCTCGAGGCGGCGGCGCTTTTGTTCACCTACCTCCTGGCGCGGGGGCCGAGTTTTGGGAAGGCACCCGGTACGACGGCCCTGCGCTATGATTTCGAACCGGACGCGGGGAAGAAGTTTCCGTTGATCTGGGTCGGCCCGATCCACCAAACGACACTCAATCAGGCGTGTCCCCTCAATGAAGAGGTGCAGTCGGTGACGAACGAGGCGGCAAAGCGACTGCGCGCGCTAAACCCCAAATTAGACAATGCGAGGCTTGGAAATCTGATTCATTACGATATTGCAAATACATTCGATCAACTGAATTATCCTAATGTTCGTGTTGAGCTTTCTCTCGATAGTGTTGGAAAAGAGACGGGGTACGGAGAAAATAATTCCGTTCGCCTCGATCTCTACGAGCTAAGCCCGAGCAACAAAGTCTGTGTCTATGATTACAAGACCGGAAGTAAAGGGCTTAGTGGGAGTCGTGCGATGCGGTTGGCGCGAACTGCAAAGTATCACTATCCTCAATCGGACGGCATCATCGTGATTCAAGTGAGGCCCGAGCCATGACGACGAAACGGCAGATCAAGGATCTCGTACAGCCACTTTTGGAGAGAAACGCGGATCTCGTTCTAGTCGGCCATCAAAGAGTCTGGCTACGCGACGTCGGGTCGGTCGGGCGGATGATCCGGATCGATCGAACCAGCAGGGCACATTGCTGTATCGTGGATTGGAGAATTCCGATATTTTTCATGCCGGAGGCTTACTCCTGGGAGTGTCTTGGGCGCTGTCACGATCGCTTGTTTCGATCCAAGAGTTCAGGTGGTGGTCAGGGCTGGTATTGGTCCGATCCGACCATGGCGGCGGATTTCGTCACACGCGTCGAAGCCGATGTGATTCCACTTCTCCGGCCCTTGGATACGGTGCGCAAGCGGCTCGATTTCGTCCGGACGCGTCCACAATTCCAGGGTTATCTTGCATCAACATGGCACCTTATCGCCGCCATCGCCGCGGGAGACCTCGACGCGGCGCGGGCGATTTGGGCGAAGACCGACGGGTGGTATCGCCCAGGCCGTATCATGGACGAGCCATACCACCAATTGGAGTATGACCGCCTCTGCCTGATCGATGAACCGCTGATGGCCGACGACCGGGCGGGGCTAGCCGCCCTCCTGCACCGGTGGGAAGCGGAGAACATCGTCGGCAGTCCCCTCGAACCCTATTGGGTCGCCGAGCGGTTTCCCCTGGAGGATGGCTGAGGCACGTGAGCCCACGAAAAAGCCGGCGGCGTCGCGAGGACACTGCCGGCTTCGTCATGGCACCCGAATAAAATCCGGCTTAGTCCTCGCGCACGAAAATCGTCGTGGCGAGGGGCGGGATCGTCAGGCTGATCGAGTGGCTCTGGCCGTGGCTCGGCACTGCCTCGGCCCGAACCCCGCCCATGTTGCCGACGTTGGAGCCGCCGTAGCGCTCGGCGTCCGAGTTGATGGCCTCGCGATAGAAGCCCGCCTCCGGCACGCCGATGCGGTAGCCCTCGCGGACCACGGGGGTGAAGTTCGAGACCACAATGGCGACCTCGCCGGCCCCCCTACCCTTGCGCGCCCACGCGATGACGCTGTTGTCCTGATCGTCCGCCACCAGCCACTGGAAGCCGGCGGCCTCGGTGTCGCGGCTGTGGAGGGCCGGGACGGCGGCGTAGAGGTGGTTGAGGTCGCGGATCAGATCCTTGACGCCGCGGTGGTGGGCATCGTCGAGGAGGTGCCAGTCGAGGGACTGGTTGTGGTTCCACTCCTTCACCTGGCCGAACTCGCAGCCCATGAAGAGCAGCTTCTTGCCCGGATGCCCCCACATGAAGCCGTAATAGGCCCGGAGATTGGCAAACTTCTGCCAGCGGTCGCCCGGCATCTTGCCGAGGAGCGAGCCCTTCCCGTGCACCACCTCGTCGTGGGATAGGGGCAGGATGAAGTTCTCGGAGAAGGCGTAGAGCAGGCCGAAGGTCAGGTCGTGGTGGTGGTAGCGGCGGTGGATCGTCTCTTTCGAGACGAAGTTCAGGGTGTCGTGCATCCACCCCATGTTCCACTTGAAGCCGAAGCCGAGACCGCCCGTGTAGGTCGGGTGCGAGACGCCGGGCCAGGAGGTCGACTCCTCCGCCACCGTCAGGGTGCCGGGGGCGTGACTGTAGGTCGCCTCGTTGGTCTTGCGCAGGAACTCGATGGCGTCGAGGTTCTCGTTGCCACCGTAGCGGTTCGGGATCCACTCGCCCTGCCGGCGCGAATAGTCGAGGTAGAGCATCGACGCCACGGCATCCACGCGCAGGCCGTCGAGGTGATAGTGCTCGAGCCAGAACCGGGCGTTGGCGGCGAGGAAGCTCGACACCTCCGTGCGGCCGAAATTGTAGATGTAGGTACCCCAATCCTGATGGAAGCCCTGGCGCGGATCGGCGTGCTCGTAGAGATGCGTGCCGTCGAACTGGCCGAGGCCGTGGGCGTCGAGGGGGAAGTGCCCCGGCACCCAGTCGAGCATCACGCCGATGCCGGCCGCGTGGGCGGCGTCCACGAAGGCGGCAAAATCGTCGGGCGTGCCGAAGCGGCTCGTCGGCGCGAACAGCGAAACCGGCTGGTAGCCCCATGAGCCGTCGAACGGGAACTCCGTGATCGGCAGCATCTCGATATGGGTGAAGCCCATCTCCTTGACGTAGGGGATCAGGCGATCGGCGAGTTCCTTGTAGGTGAGGTAGCGGTTGCCCTCCTCGGCCACGCGGGCCCACGAGCCGAGATGGACCTCGTAGATCGAGATCGGCACGTGGCGCGGGTCCTTCTCCCCGCGCGTCGCCATCCATTTCTCGTCGGCCCAGGCGGGATCGTTCGTGCCCTGGAGGACGGAGGCCGTCTCGGGCGGCTGCTGGGCCGCGAACGCAACGGGGTCGGCCTTGAGAGGCAGGAGCGTGCCGTCGGGGCCGCGCAGCTCGAACTTGTAGTGCGCGCCGGCCTTCAGGCCGGGGATGAACAGCTCCCAGACGCCGCCGTTCTGCCAGAGGCGCATGGGATGGCGCCGGCCGTCCCAGGCGTTGAAGTCGCCGACCACGCTGACGCGGCGGGCGTTGGGTGCCCATACGGCGAAGCGGAAGCCCTGGATGCCGTCGACCTCCCGCGCCTGGGCGCCGAGGATGCGATAGGTGACGTTGCTGCCCACCTCGCGCAGGTTGTCGATGTCGTGCTGCTCCAGGGACGAGCCGAAGCCGTAGGGGTCATGGCGGGTGCGCTCGTTGCCGTCCCAGTCCTCGACGGCGATCTCGTAGAGGGGGCGGCCCTGGCTCTCGACCTTCGCGACGAAGAAGCCGTCCGGATGCCGACGCTCGAACGGGATGCGCTTGCCCCCCGTCAGGAGGGTGGCGGCCTTCGCCTCGGGCAGGACGGCCCGGACCTCCCAGGCGCTTGGGCCTACCTCATGGGGGCCGAGCACCGAGAACGGGTCGCCGTGGTTAGCCGCCATGAGGGCGGCCACCGCGTCGGGATGCACGCCCCGCATCTCGGGAGCCCGCGCCCCCGTGGCAACAGGCGGTACGTTCGCGGCTCCCGTGGTGGCCGATGCGTGCCCGCTGCGGCCCGCGAACGTCTCGTCGATGCCCGTCATTCAAACGCCTCTCTTGATGTCGTCCAGAATGGTCAGAACCCCACGTGCGGGGATTTCGATCCAATCGGGTCGGTTGTTCGCCTCGTAGTCGACCTCGTAGAGGGCCTTCGTCAGGAGCGAGAGCTTCAGGAGCCGGCTCTCGGTCTCAGGGTCGGTCACGGCTGCGCGGCTGTCTCCGACGGCCTGGCGGTAGCCGTCGAGGAAGGCCGCATCGATCATGCCACGCCAGGCGGTGGAGGCCCGGCGTGCCCGCTCCTCGGAATCAGCGAAGCGCGTGGCGATCTCGCGGGTAACCGTCTCGGCACCGTAGGCGAAGGACCGCAGCATGCCGGCGACGTCCCGCAGGGGCGTCGACTTCAGGCGGCGCTCATCGGCCGGTCGCGAGGGCTCGCCCTCGAAATCGACGATGATGAGGTCGTCCTCGGCCGCCAGAACCTGACCGAGGTGATAGTCGCCGTGGATGCGGGTCTTCATGGCCCCGAGCGGCGCACGGGCCGTGAGCGCCTCGATGGCATCCTCGACCTCGCGGCGTCGCCCGGCGAGTTCCGTGCTCGCCGCGTTGGCCGTGCGGCCGGCGAGCGCGTCGAGCCCCCGGAACGCGCGCTCGGCCTGCCGGCGGGTGTCGTCGCCCAGGAGATGGAGATCGGCATGCTCGAACGGTTCGGCCGCGAAGGCCGGATCGTCGGTCTCCACCGCGAAGGCGTTGTGCATCTCGGCGGTGCGGCGCCCGAGCAGGACGGCCCAGCGCAGGTGGGACTCGAACGCCTCCTCCGGCGTCGGCGCTTCGCTCTCGGGGGCGAGCACCACCGTGTCGAAGTCGCGGCGCAGGCCCTCGAGCATCAGGGTCCAGGCGTCGCCCTGGTTGAGGACGAACTTCTGCAGCACGGCGATGGCCGTGCGAACGCCCTCGGCATCGACGTGCTCGACCACGCCGAGAAGCGCCGGGGTGTTGGCGAAATGCGCCGTCTCTGTGAGGAAGCGCCCGACCTCGATCTCGGGATGCGTGCCGGTCTGGAGCCGCCGCAGCAGCTTCAGCATCATCTTCGAACCGATGGCGACGGAGGTGTTGCTCTGCTCGGCCGAGAGGCGGCGAACCTCACCGGGCTCGAACGTCACGTCGGGGTCGAAGGCCGAGGTCGTGGAGAACACGAGCTTGCCCGTCTCGGTCTCCAACTCGCGGCCTTCGCGCATGCCTTCCACCATGGCGACGGCGAAGGCCGGCGCGGCGGCGGCGCCGAACAGCAGGCCCGTGCGCGGACCACGCCGGACGCGGGCCACGGCGAAGGGCATCAGGGCCTCGTCCTCGCGGCCCTCGTCGACGGCGACGGGCACGAAGTAATCCTGGCGCTCGCCGTTGGCGAGGTGGACGGCCACCCGCGGCAGCAGGAAGCGGGCCTCGCCGGAGGCGTCCTTGAGGGTCGCGCTGTCCGTCACGTTCACGGACTTGATGCGCGAGCCCTTGGCGCCGAACCAGCGCCGGGTGGCGATGAAGCGCGGCGCCACCGTGCGCTCGAAGGCGATGCGCTCGCGCCCCGCCATGAGGGTCTCGATGCCGCCGGTGAGCACGAGGGTGAACAGCTCCGGTGTCTCCGGCTGCGGGCCGATGGTGCCGGTGTTGGCCGCACTCAGGGAGAACCAGTAAAAGCCGTAGCTCGGCAGCGTCAGGAGGTACGGCAGCTCGCCGATGGCCGGGAATTCCGAGCCGCCGGTGAGTTCGATCGGCACGGCGTTGCGCAGTTCCGACAGATCGAGCTGCACGGCCTGGGGGGCGCGCGACAGGTTGGCGACGCACAGCACCCGCTCGCCCTCGAACTCGCGGATCCAGGCCAGGACCTTGCGGTTCGAGGGATACAGGAACTGCATCCCGCCGCGCCCGAGCGCGACCGAGTTGTTGCGGATGGCGATCATGCGCCGGGTCCAGTTCAGCAGGCTCGTCTGCGACTGGGTCTGCGCCTCGACGTTGATAGCGTCGAAGCCGTAGATCGGGTCCTGCACGGAGGGCAGGAACAGCTTTGCCGGATTGGCGCGGGAGAAGCCGCCGTTGCGGTCGGGCGACCATTGCATCGGGGTGCGCACGCCGTCGCGGTCGCCGAGATAGATGTTGTCGCCCATGCCGATCTCGTCGCCGTAATAGAGCACCGGCGTGCCGGGCATCGACAGGACGAGGGACTTCATGAGTTCGATCTTGCGCCGGTCGTTCTCGAGGAGCGGCGCGAGACGGCGGCGGATGCCGAGGTTGATGCGGGCGCGGCGCTCGGCGGCATAGAACGACCAGAGGTAATCACGTTCCTCGGCGGTGACCATTTCCAGGGTCAGCTCGTCGTGATTCCGCAAAAAGATCGCCCACTGACAGCCCTCGGGGATTTCCGGGGTCTGGCGCATGATGTCGGTGATCGGGTGCCGGTCCTCGCGGGCGATGGCCATGTACATGCGCGGCATCAGCGGGAAGTGGAACGCCATGTGGCATTCGTCGCCGTCGCCGAAATACTGCGCCGTCTCCTCCGGCCACTGGTTGGCTTCCGCCAGGAGCATCCGGTCGGGATAGCTCGCGTCCAGCGCCGCGCGGATCGCCTTGATGACCGTATGGGTCTCGGGCAGGTTCTCGCAGTTCGTGCCGTCGCGCTCGATCAGGTACGGGATCGCGTCGAGACGCAGGCCGTCGACGCCCATGTCGAGCCAGTAGCGCATCACCTCGATGACGGCTTCGAGCACGGCCGGATTGTCGAAGTTCAGGTCGGGCTGGTGGCTGTAGAACCGATGCCAGAAGTACTGCTTGGCGACGGGGTCCCAGGTCCAGTTCGAGGTCTCGGTGTCGAGGAAGATGATGCGCGTGTCGGAATACGGCGTGTCGGTGTCCGACCAGACGTAGAAGTCGCGCTCAGGGCTTCCGGCCGGTGCCTCACGGGCACGCTGGAACCAGGGATGCTGGTCGCTGGTGTGGTTGATCACGAGTTCGGTGATGACGCGAAGGCCGCGCTCGTGCGCCGCCTCCACGAACTTCCGAAACTCCTCCATCGTCCCGTAGGAGGGGTTCACCTCGCGGTAGTCGCCGATATCGTAGCCGTCGTCGCGCAGGGGCGAGGGATAGAACGGCATGAGCCAGATCGCCGTGACCCCGAGGTCGCGGACGTAATCGAGCTTCTGCGTCAGGCCCTCGAAATCGCCGATCCCGTCGTTGTTCGAGTCGAAGAACGATTTGACGTGAATCTGGTAGATGATGGCGTCACGGTACCATTGCGGATCGCTGCGATCGATCATCGCGTCGTTGCCTCATGCATCGAGTTCAAGGGCGTGGTCGGACGTGGGCGCCGGGTCCCGGACGGGAAGGCGCCGTGTGTGGCGTCCGTCCGTGGGATAGGCGCCGACACTGAGGCGACACCGCGACGATCGAGTCCGATCGCCGGGTTTTGTGCTGACATGGGTGACCTCAAGGCGCAACCCGGCGCGGCGCGCGCAGGCGCCAGACGATGGCCGAACGCTCGGCGGGGTCGAAGGCGATGCGGTGCGATTTGCCGCGCAACTCGAATTTATAGCCGAGGAGCAGGTCCTCCACCTCCACGGCACCGTCATCGGGCTGGCCCAGCAGCCACAGGGGTACTTCGTAGGTGCATTCCTGGCGGTTCTTCGGGTCGACGTTGACCATGGTGAAGACGCAGTTGTCGCCCTCCGGCGTGGTCTTGGCGTAGGCGATGATCGCGTCGTTGTAGGCCGCCGTGAACACCACGTTGCGGAAGTCCCACAGGGCAGGGTTGTCCTGCCGGATGCGGTTGAGCTTGACGATGTGCTCGCGGATGTTGCCCGGCCGATCGTAGTCCCAGGCCTTCAGCTCGTACTTCTCGGAGTTCAGGTACTCTTCCTTACCCGGATAGGGCGCGGCCTCGCACAGTTCGAAGCCATTGTAGATGCCCCATACGCTCGACAGGGTAGCCGCCAGAGTGGCGCGCACCACGAAGCCAGCCCGGCCGCTGGTCTGGAGATAGACCGGGTTGATGTCCGGCGTGTTCGCGAAAAAGTTCGGACGATAATATTCGCCCATCTCACCGGCAAGTTCGGTGCTGTAGTCGATGAGTTCCTGCTTCGTGTTGCGCCAGGTGAAGTAGGTGTAGCTCTGCTGGTAGCCGGCCTTGGCGAGCTTCTTCATCATCTTCGGCCGGGTGAAGGCCTCGGCGAGGAAGATCACGTCCGGATAGCGGCCGTTCACCTCGGCGATCATCCATTCCCAGAACGGGATCGGCTTCGTGTGCGGGTTGTCGACCCGGAAGATGCGGGCGCCGAGGGCGGCCCAGCCGAGCACGATGTCGCGCAGCTCGATCCATAGGGAGGGGAGCGCGCCGCCGTAGAAGTGGACGTTGGAGATGTCCTCGTACTTCTTGGGCGGATTCTCGGCGAATTTCAGCGTCCCGTCGGGGCGCCACTCG
Source organism: Methylobacterium adhaesivum (assembly GCF_022179065.1). GTDB lineage: Bacteria > Pseudomonadota > Alphaproteobacteria > Rhizobiales > Beijerinckiaceae > Methylobacterium > Methylobacterium adhaesivum. The sequence goes on along the minus strand of NZ_BPQD01000009.1, from coordinate 2,508 downwards.
AACCACTCGGGATGGTTCTTGATCCAGGGGTGATCGGGCGAGCACTGGATGGCGAAATCGAGGGCGATCTCCATGCCGTAGGCGTGGCTCGCCGCGACCAGCCGGCGGAAATCATCCAGCGTGCCGAGGTCGGGGTGAACCGCCTCGTGGCCGCCGGCGTCCGAGCCCACGGCGTAGACCGAGCCGACATCGCCTTCCAGCGCCTTGAGGGTGTTGTTCTTGCCCTTGCGGTTGGTCTTACCGATGGGGTGGATGGGGGTGAAGTAGAGGACGTCGAAGCCGAGCTCGCGGATCTCGGGCAGGCGCCGGATCACGTCGTTGAAGGTGCCGTGGCGGTTGACGTCCATGGATTGCGAGCGCGGAAAGATCTCGTACCAGGCCGAGAACCGGGCCGCGAGGCGGTCGGCGATGACCGGCACCGTGACGGGATAGCGCGAGAGGTTCACCCGGGTGGCGTAGCGCCGGATCAGGCGAGCGTTCTCGGGCCGCAGCATGAGGTCGAGCTGGGCGGCCGAGCCCGTGGCTTCGGCTTCAAGAGCACTGGCCAAGGCCTTCAGGCGGTCGCGGTCAGCGCCCTTTGCCGCGTCGACGCCGTCGACCACGAAGGCGATGCCCTCGACCGTCTCCAGGCTGACATCGACCCCGGCGTCGCGCTTCTTCACGGTGTCGCGCATCCAGGACGCGAAGGCGTCGCGCCAGGCCTGGATCGTGAATTCGTAGCGGGCATTCCGTTCGAGGGGGAAGTGCCCGCCCCAGCGGTCGTTCTCGATGAATGCCATGGGGTTGGCGGCCCAGTCCTCCTCGCCGACGATGCGGGACAGGATCTCGGCGTCGATGATCTCGTGGCCGTCGCTGAAGATGTCGGCTGTGACATGGACGCTCTCGCCGACCACGCGCTTGGCCGCCGAGCGGCCGCCATCGATCTCGGGTGCCACGGCTTCGATGACGACGCGGCCCTCGCCCGTCGGCGTGGTGAGGGGCGGCGCTTTCGCGACGGTGTCACGGGCGGCGCTGAGAATGCGGACCTCGCCCGGCTGCAGGTCGATGCTACCGCCCGGGGTGAAGGTGATGGGTGCGGCATCCGGTGTCCGGTCCGTGAACGCCCCGAGCATGCCGCCTGCGCGGGCGACGAGGGGTGCGGCCTCCACGCTCACGGCCGTCGTGCCGGGATTGTGGAGCACCAGCACGGCGTTGCGGGCCGAGGCGCCGTGACCGGTGTCGAAGCGCAGGAGGGCGACGAAATCCGCGTCGGGCGACGAGATCCGGGCCTGGGCACCCTCGACATTGGCGGCCGGAAGTTCGGCCCGCAGAGCGTTGATGGCGGTGACGTAGGCCGAGATGTCGATGCCGGTGTCGGATTCACGCGCCTCGGGCGTGGTCTCGACGACGTGCAGGCTCTTCGCGTAGCCCCACTCGTACCCGATCGGCATGAGTACGCCGGCCGAGAAGAAGGCGGCCAGCGCGTAGCGCGCCTTGAGCTGGCGGCCGAGCGCCTCCGCATCGCCATCGAGGTCCGCCGCGAGGCGGGCCATGTCGTGGTTTTCGGGGAAGGCGATGGAGGGGGCGACGACGCGCAGGCGGTCGTATTGCTCCAGGGCCCAGGGGGCCTTCAGGTCCCACCAGGCGAAGCTGTTGAACAGGTAGTCGAAGCCGGCGCCCGCCGTGGCCTGCGCTTCCTCGAAGGTGCAGCCCAGGGTCTCGGCGGCGAACAGGCAACCGGGCTCCACGGCCTTGGCCGCGCCGATGAGATCGCGCCAGACGGCCGCCGGCACCTTGTAGGCGGCGTCGCAGCGAAAGCCCGCCACGCCGAGATCCTGCAGGCGGTTGACGTAGCCCGACCACAGGGCGGTGAGTTCCGCGCGGCTCTTCTCCGAATGGTAATCGAGTTCGGCGAGGTCACCCCAGACCGTGCGTTTCGTCGGATCAACAGGATCAACGGCGTAGGGGCTCTCGATCTCGCCGTCGGCGTCGCGCAGGAACAGGTCGGGCCGTTCGCGTGCCAGTGCGCCGTCGCGGGCGGTGTGGTTCACCACGAGATCGGTCATCACCGAGAGGCCCTGGGCGCGGGCGGCGGCGCAGAACCGGCGGATCTGCTCATCGTCCGAGGTGCCGTCGTGGTCGCGGAAGCGTTCGTCCAGGCGGTCGGTATCCGCCACGGCGTAGAGGCTGCGCGAGCCGCCGGTCTGGTGAAACGGGTTGAGGTAGACCCAGTCAAACCCGAGGGCGGCGATGCGCGGGAGTTCGGCGGTCCAGGCCGAGACCCGGCCGACCAGGAGGGGGAACAGATTGTAGATGCGCGGCCCCTCTGCGCGGGGCGCGAGGTTGGCGGCAAGCGGCACCGGGCCGGCGTCGGTCCGCTGGGCGGTACGCGTTGCGGGGCTCAGTGCGTTCATGCGTTCTCCATCGGGTTTTTATGTCTGCGCTTTCCCTCTCCCCTCTGCGGGAGAGGGTGGCCCGCAGAGGGGAGAGGGAAAGCGCAGACATAAAAACCCGATGGAGAACGCATGA
>NZ_BPQD01000008.1 GCF_022179065.1 Methylobacterium adhaesivum | reverse complement strand
GACCTGCACAGCACATCATAACCATCCCCTCAAAACGATCCCCCTTTGCCTAAACGGCAAACACCCTGGCGCGGGGTGGAGCAGCCCGGTAGCTCGTCAGGCTCATAACCTGAAGGTCACAGGTTCAAATCCTGTCCCCGCAACCAAATCAACGATCTCGAAAGCCCTTACCGTCTCGGTGGGGGCTTTCGGCGTTTCAGGGCTGGTCATGGACGAAGATCTGCCGGCTGAGAAACCACGGATCGATCCCCGCGAGGGGAGGGGGCTTTGCGCGGGCAACGTCGGACCCGAGAGTGCTGGCCGTCGCTCATGTTACGAGCGGACCGAGGTCGGTAAAAGGACGAGACAGTCACATTCGGCTTCGCCATCGCTTTCACGCGGAAGGCGTGTCGCAGTCCGCTCCAACCGAGGCCTCGGATTCTGCGCGTCCTGCGGTTCTGAATCCCGGGTCCCGCTTCGCGGGCCCGGGATGACGGGGGGGCGGGCCGATCACGTGGACACCATCCGCTCGGGCAAACAGAAGGGCCGGCCCGACATGTCGGAACCGGCCCTTCGCAAGCAATACCTTCGAGGACGCTGCGTCAGCGCCGACGCCTCACTCCCACTCGATGGTGCCGGGGGGCTTCGAGGTGATGTCGTAGGTCACGCGGTTGATGCCCTTGACCTCGTTAATGATGCGGGTCGCGACCCGGCCGAGGAAGGCCATGTCGAAGGGGTAGAAATCCGCCGTCATGCCGTCGACGGAGGTGACGGCCCGCAGGGCACAGACGTGGTCGTAGGTCCGCCCGTCGCCCATCACGCCCACGGTCTTCACCGGCAGGATCACCGCGAAAGCCTGCCAAATGGTGTCGTAGAGACCCGCCTTACGGATCTCGTCGAGGTAGATTGCATCGGCCTTGCGCAAGGCATCGAGCTTCTCGCCCGTGATGGTGCCGGGGCAGCGGATGGCGAGGCCTGGACCCGGGAAAGGATGACGGCCGACGAAGGCCTCCGGCAGGCCGAGTTCCTTGCCGAGCACCCGCACCTCGTCCTTGAATAATTCCCGCAGGGGCTCGACGAGCTGCATGTTCATGCGCTCGGGCAGGCCGCCGACATTGTGGTGGCTCTTGATGGTGACCGAGGGACCGCCCGTGAACGACACGCTCTCGATCACGTCGGGATAGAGGGTGCCCTGCGCCAGGAACTTGGCGCCACCGATCTTCTTCGCCTCGGCGTCGAACACGTCGATGAACAGGCGACCGATGGTCTTGCGCTTGATCTCCGGGTCGCTGACGCCCTCGAGTTCGCCGAGGAACAACTCCTGGGCCTGAACGTGCACGAGGGGGATGTTGTAGTGATCCCGGAACAGGCGCACGACCTCGTCGGCCTCACCCATGCGCAGGAGGCCGTGATCCACGAACACGCAAGTGAGCTGATCGCCGATGGCTTCGTGAATCAGGACCGCCGCCACGGAGGAATCGACACCGCCCGACAGGCCGCAGATCACCTTCTCGGCGCCGACCTGCTCGCGGATCTTCGCAATGGCCTCCTCGCGGTAGGCCCCCATGGTCCAGTCGCCGGTACAGCCGGCGATGTCGCGCACGAAGTTGCGGATGAGCAGGGCGCCGTGCGGGGTGTGGGCGACCTCCGGGTGGAATTGCACCGCGTAGTAGTGCCGCGATTCGTCGGCCACCGCCGCGAACGGCGCGTTCGGCGACATGGCCACGGTGGTGAAGCCGTCGGGAAGCTTCGTGACCCGGTCGCCGTGGCTCATCCACACCGGGTAGTGCTCGCCCACATGCCAGACGCCCTTGAACAGGGGACAGTCCGACAGGATCTCGATCTCGGCGCGCCCGAACTCGGCGTGATGCCCGGCCTCGACCTCGCCCCCGAGCTGGGCCGCCATGGTCTGCTGACCGTAGCAGATGCCGAAAACGGGAACGCCCGAATCGAACACGATCTGGGGGGTCCGCGGCGAGGCATCCGTGGTGACCGATTCGGGGCCGCCCGAGAGGATGACGCCCTTGGGGCGGCTCTCGGTGAAGGCTTCGGCCGCCTTCGTGAAGGGGACGATCTCGCAATAGACGCCCTCTTCGCGCACACGCCGCGCGATGAGTTGCGTCACCTGGGAGCCGAAATCGACGATGAGGATCTTGTCGTGGTCGGTATTCATGGAACCGGAGTTAGACGACGCATCGGCGCGGTGCAACGGAGTGTCCGCCCCGCCGGCCCCGATCGGCTGGGGATGCGGCGGATGTCTCCCCTGAAACCCCCGTCTTGCCATGGCTCTCGGACCGCGAGCCGTCCGAGACCGAACGTTTCATGACACCGGCTCAACTGCCCGACCGGCGCTCCAGGGTGGCGACGTAGAATCCATCCGTTCCGGTCAGGGCCGGGCTCATCTGCAGGCCGTGATCGGTGAAGCGCACGAAGGGCGCGAGATCGGGTTTGGCCGCAGCCACAACCTCGGTGGCCGGAATCACCCGGAAGGCTTCGCCCGTTCGGCTGAGGAAGCCCGCGATGGCAGCGTCGTTCTCGTCGGGGATCAGGGAGCAGGTGACGTAGGTGATGCGCCCGCCCGGCCGGGCCAAGGCGCCGGCCCGGTCGAGGACCGCCGCCTGTTCGTTGACGCGCGCGGCGAGGGCGCCGGGACGCATGCGCCACTTGGCGTCGGGGTTGCGGCGCCAGGTGCCCGATCCCGTGCAGGGGGCATCCACCAGCACGCGGTCGGCCGTGCCGTCGAGGTCGCCGAGGACGTCGGTGCGGGCGCGGCCGCCCCGGGGTGTCCGAACCTCGGCCTGGGCCCCGGCCCGGCGCAGGCGCTCGTGGATGGGAGCGAGCCGGCGCGGATCGTCGTCGCTCGCGACCAGGCGGCCCTCGTTGTTCATCATCGCGGCGAGGCTCAGGGTCTTGCCGCCGCCCCCGGCGCAGAGGTCGACGATGGTCTCGCCGGGGCGCGCCCCGGACAGGAGGCTCGCGAGCTGCGAGCCCTCGTCCTGAATCTCGTACCAGCCGTCCAAGAATTCGGGCTCGACATGGAGCGCCGGGCCGCGGCCGTCCTCGCCGATGGGGATGCGCAGGCCGTTGGGGGCATGCGGCGTCGCCTTGGGCGCGAGATGATTCAACTCGCCCATGGCCGCTTCGCGGCTGTGCTTGAGCGTGTTGATCCGGATGTCGAGGGGTGCCCGGCGTCCCAGGGCCCGGGCCTCGTCGAGGAGGGCGGGGCCGAAGGTTTTCGCGAGGGCGGGCAGCACCCATTCGGGCACGTCGCCGGCGACATGGTCGGGGGCGTCCGCCAGCGTCGCGTCGGCGAGACGGGAGCGCTCGTACTCGGACAGGGGCTCCGGCGCGAAGCGCTCGCCCGAGAACAGGCCCGCGATGGTGGGGGCGGCAAGGCCGTACTGAAGGCGCAGCATGCCGGCCACGAGGGCGCGGGGGCTGTCCTCGTCCATGATCCAGGCGGCCGAGGCGCGCCGGCGCAGGGCATCGTACACGAGGCTGGCGATGGCCGCGCGGTCGCCGGAGCCGGCAAAGCGGTGGGCGAGGCCCCAATCCTTGAGGGCATCGGCGGCGGGGCGGCGGCGCGCGGCGATGTCGGCGAGGACTTCGATGGCGGCTGAAAGGCGGGCGGGGGGCGTCAGGGTCGGAATCCTTACGGTTGCGGCCGGCGCCGCGATACGGCCACGCTTGGGCCGGGGCAGGGTCACAAGTCGGTCGAGCTTTCGGCGGGATGTCGCGTCAGAACGAAGGCGGGGCCGACTTGTCCGGCGCCCGGAGCTTAGAGAACCCCATGCCCTCCGTCATCCATCTCGGCCTAGCCGGCCTCATGATGCTGTTTGTCGCCGCCTGCGCGACGGCGCCGGCGGCCGTCGATCCAACCCCGCCGCCGCGTCGCCCGGACGCGAAGACGCAGCTCGAATACGGCAACCCGCCGCCGCCCGGCCCGCGCTACTGAGTTCGGCTTCGAAGGGCTTGGCCCTTCGCGGGTCCAGGGCAGAGCCCTGGGGTCTTCGTCGGGCTCTGCCCGACACCCGCCGAAGGGATGATCCCTTCGGAAACCCGGATTTCAGCAGGACCTATGCACTTTCGCGGGCGCGACGGGTCTCGTAGGCTTTGAGGTGCGTCAGAAGGCGGTCGAGCATCGGGTGCCCGGCCGCGCCGGGTGCCCGCGCGATGAGATCGCCGATGATCTGGTCGGCCTCGATCCGGGCGCCGTTCTCGATGTCGCGCAGCATCGAGGCGGTGAAACCGGAGCCCTCCGCCGTCAGGGTGGCGCGGGTGCGGGCCAAGAATTTCTCACGCGGCGCATGGCCGGACGCTTCCGCGATGCCCCGGCATTCCTCCAGCAGGGCCTCGATGAACGCCCGGCCGCCCGGCGCCGCGACGATGTCGCCGATGGTGGCCCGCATAAGGCAGGTCGATCCGGCGAGGGTCGCGAGAAACGTCCACTTCTCCCACATCTCCAGCAGCATGGTCCGGCTGAGGCGCGGCTCGAAGGTGGCGCCCTGCATCAGGGCGTCGATGGCCTCGATGCGCGGCGACAGGCTGCCGTCGCGCTCTCCGTAGGTGAGCGTGTGCAGGTCGTTCATCTGGTGGACGGTGCCGTCCGCCCCGAGGGTGGCCGCGATGGCGCAGGTGCCGCCGAGCACGCGGTCCGCGCCGAACCGGGCGTCGAGGACATCGAGATGGCGCAGGCCGTTGAGCACGGGCAGGATCGCCGTGTTCGGCCCGATGGCGGGGGCGACATCGGTCAGCGCCCCCTCGAGGTCGTAGGCCTTGCAGCTCAGGAACACGAGGTCGAAGGGCTCGGCCGCGTCGAGCCCCGTCGCCGTGACGGTCTTCGGGGCTGGGATCGTGAGGTCGCCGTGCGGGCTCTTCACCCGCAGGCCCGACGCCGCGAGCTTGTCCGCGCGGGCCGGGCGCACGAGGAAGGTCACGTCCCGGCCGATCTCGGCGAGACGGGCCCCAAAGTATCCACCGGTGGCACCGGCGCCGACGACGAGCACGCGCATGGGACGATCCTTGTTGTCCGGCGCCGTCACGCCCGGCCGGGGTAGTTCGGGCTCTCGCGGGTGATGGTCACGTCGTGGACGTGGCTCTCGCGCAGGCCCGCGTTGGTGATGCGGACGAACTGCGCCTTCTCTTGGAATTCGGGGATGGTCGGGGCGCCGACATACCCCATGGCGGCCCGCAGCCCGCCGGCGAGCTGGTGCAGGACCGCCGCGACCGGGCCCTTGTACGGCACCTGCCCCTCGATGCCCTCGGGCACGAGCTTGTGGGTGTCGTTGACCTCGGCCTGGAAGTAGCGGTCGGCCGAGCCGCGGGCCATGGCGCCGACCGAGCCCATGCCCCGGTAGCTCTTGTAGGAGCGGCCCTGGTGCAGGAACACCTCGCCGGGCGCCTCGTCGGTACCGGCGAGCAGTGAGCCCAGCATGGCGACGGAGGCACCCGCCGCGATGGCCTTGGCGAGGTCGCCCGAATACTTGATGCCGCCATCGGCGATCACCGGCACGTCGGCCCGGTCGGCGGCCTCCACGGCCTCCATCAGGGCGGTGAGCTGCGGGACGCCTACACCCGCCACGATGCGTGTGGTGCAGATGGAGCCCGGTCCGATGCCGACCTTGATGGCGTCGGCGCCCGCATCGATGAGGGCCTGGGCACCGTCGCGGGTGGCGACGTTGCCGGCCACGATCTGGACGGTGTTGGAGAGCTGCTTCACCCGGCGCACGGCGTCGAGGACCTTGATCGAGTGTCCGTGGGCGGTGTCGACCACCACCACGTCGCAGCCGGCGTCGATGAGGCGCTCCGCCCGCTCGAAGCCGCCGTCGCCCGTGGTGGTGGCGGCAGCGACCCGCAGGCGGCCCTGCTCGTCCTTGACGGCGCCCGGATACGCGACCTGCTTCTCGATGTCCTTGACGGTGATGAGGCCGATGCAGCGGTAATGGTCGTCGACCACGAGAAGCTTCTCGATGCGGAACTGGTGCAGGAGGCGCTTGGCCTCGTCCTGATTCACGCCTTCGCGGACCGTGATGAGCCGATCGCGGGTCATGAGCTCGGCCACCGTCTCGCCCGGATTGGTGGCGAAGCGCACGTCACGGTTGGTGAGGATGCCGACGAGCTTGCCGCGCGATCCGTTGGGGCCGCGCTCCACCACCGGGATGCCGGAGATGCGGTTGCGCTTCATCAGCGCGAAGGCATCGGCCAGGGTCTCGTCGGGGTGGATGGTGATGGGGTTGAGCACCATGCCCGACTCGTACTTCTTGACGAGGCGGACCTGCTCGGCCTGCTCCTCGGGCTCGAGGTTGCGGTGGATGACGCCCATGCCGCCGTTCTGCGCCATGGCGATGGCCATGGGCGCTTCCGTCACGGTGTCCATGGCAGAGGCCAAGATCGGCAGGTTGAGATGGATGGTGCGGGTGAGGCGGCTCGCGACGCTCACCTCCGTCGGCATCACCGAGGACGCGGCGGGGCGCAGGAGGACGTCGTCGAAGGTCAGGCCCTCGATGATGGAATCTGCAGTGATGCGCGCCATGAACCAACTCCCAAACGGGCCTGAGACGCCGTTCCGGCGTCATCGAGTTGGCACGGGCCAGTATCATGCGGGCCCGACACGCGCAAAGGCGGAATCGGTGTGCGGCGGGGGGATATCCCCCGGCCGCATGGCTCACGGCGCCACGTCTCCCGGCCCCAGGGCCGGGCGGCCGCGTCAGTTGACCCGCGCGGCCGGCCCCTTGTCGGTGTATTCCGGCGGCAGGCCGATATAGTCGGCCGCGATGCCGTCGAAGCCCGGCGCGCGGCCGAACGCCTCGCAATCGGGGTCGAGGGGCGCTTCGCCGAGGGTGGTGATGCGGATGCGGTCGTAGCTCGGGATCGCGAGCGGCGCCTTGAACGGATCGACGCCGGTGGCGAGATAGCCGCCCCAATCCTGCCCGAACTCGCCGGCGAGGTCGTAGGCATCGGAGATGGGGGAGAAGCGCGGCTGACTCGTGAACGAGTTGGCGGCCCCGCCCCAGACCATGGCGGCGCGCTGTTCGTGGCGCCCGTCGAGGGCTTCGGCCTCGATGGTGAGGCTTCCCAGACCGATGGGGATGCGCGGGATCGGGATTCGGCCGACGGATGTGGCGAAACCGACGCCCGCCTGCGACGCGATGCTGACCCCCGCCGAGGTGGCGATGGTGGCGCCCGCCGCCGGCAGGCCGGTGAGCTCGATCCGGGTCACGGCGGCACGCACGGTGAGATCGGCCTTCCGGCCCGAGACCACGTCGTAGCGCAGGGACAGCTCGTAGCAGAGGGCCCGGTCGGCGGCATTGGCCACGAGGCGGCGTTCCGTCGGCGTCAGGCCGGGGCCCGAGACGGCCTCGGGGAACGACGTCGGAATGATCCGTACCGTGCGGGCGGCGGCCATGGCGGCACGGTCGATGTAGAGCTTGGCCCGGGTCGCGACCTCCTCGCTATTCACGAGGCGGTCGTAGCGGGTGAGCGAGCCGGAATCGTTCAGCACAACCGTGCCACAGCCGGCCATGGCGAGGAGCAGGGCCAGGCCGGCGGTCATGCCCGGCACCCTGAGACGACATTCGAAGCGCGAGGGCATCCAGGAACCTTGACGGAAGAACAGGAGAACCGGCCTTTGCGGACGTTCGGGACGCGGACGTCCGCGACCTACGCAAGGCCGTTCGTATAGGCACCAGCTTAGCGGGGCCGACGACACCGTGGAAAGGTATTCGGCCGATCGTCGCGACGGCGTCGGCTGCCTGTGGCGCAAGTGCCACGCCGCCGGAACGCCCTCGCGAGCCATCGTTTCCTCCATTGTCCGGCAACGAACGCTGGGTTCCGCCGCGCTTGCGCGAACTTTCTCGGGACGAGACGCAACCCGAGCCCGCTTCGGGGACTTGTTGCCCTCCGATGCGCCCGTCTCAGATCGTCCCCCTCGTCGTCGCCACCGCCCTGTTCATGGAGAACACCGACGCGACGGTGATCGCCACGGCCTTGCCCGCCATCGCGCGAAGTCTTGGTGAGGATCCCATCGCCCTCAAGCTCGCGCTCACGGCCTATCTCGTGAGCCTCGCGATCTTCATTCCGATCAGTGGATGGATCGCCGACCGTTACGGCGCCCGCACCGTGTTCCGGGTGGCGCTTGGGGTCTTCATGGCCGGGTCCCTGGCCTGCGCAGCCTCGAATTCCCTTGCGGGTTTCGTCGCGGCCCGTTTCTTCCAGGGTCTTGGCGGCGCGATGATGGTGCCGGTGGGTCGCCTCGTCATCCTGCGCAGCGTGCCGAAGAGTGAACTCGTCAGCGCCCTTGCGTATCTGACGATCCCCGCCCTCATCGGTCCGATCATGGGACCGCCGCTCGGCGGCCTGATCACGACCTATCTCGACTGGCGCTGGATCTTCCTCATCAACATCCCCATCGGGCTCATGGGGATCTGGCTCGCGAGCGTCTATTTCGAGAACGTGCGCGAGCCCTCCCGGCCGCCCCTCGACGTCGTGGGGTTTCTGCTCTCGGGCCTGGGGCTCGCCGTCCTGATGCTCGGGCTCGCCTCGACGGGCCGCCACCTCCTGCCGGAGGGCGTCTCGTGGGGATGCCTCGCCGCCGGAATCGTGCTGCTCGCGCTCTACCTCCAGCATTCGCGGCGCGTGGCGCATCCGGTGATCCGCCTCGATCTCCTGCGCTACCCGACGTTTCGCGCGGCGGTGACGGGGGGCAGCCTGTTTCGCATCGGCACCGGGGCGATCCCGTTCCTGCTGCCCCTGATGCTGCAGATCGGGTTCGGCCTCGATCCCCTGCAATCGGGTCTGCTCACCTTCGCGGCGGCGGCCGGCGCCCTCCTGATCAAGCTCGTCGGGCCGCGCATCCTGCGCACCTACGGCTTCCGGCCCGTGATGCTCGTCAACGCCGTCGTGGCTTCCGGCTTTCTCGCGGTGAACGGCCTTTTCACGGCCGAGACCCCGCACGCGGTCATCGTCTGCGTCCTGCTGCTCGGCGGCTGCGTGCGGTCCCTGCAGTTCACCTGCGTCAACGCCATCGCGTATGCCGACCTCGAGGCCAGGGACATGAGCGCCGGCACCAGCCTCGCCAGCGTTGCCCAGCAATTGTCCCTCAGCCTCGGTGTCTCGTTCGGGGCGCTCGCCCTCGAGGGCGCCGCCGGCTGGCATGGGCGTACGGCGATCCAGGCGGAGGATTTCGCGTTCGCTTTCTTCGCCGTCGCGGCGATTTCGGCCCTGTCGGTGTTCGCCTTCCGCCGACTCGCGCCGGATGCCGGCGCCGAGGTGTCTGGTCAGCGCCGGAGCGAGGCGGTTTCGTAGGTCAGGCTGCCGCGCGCGCCGGGCTACGTCCGGCAGGGCGCTTGGGCCGGGCCGGCGCCTTCGGGGCGGCGGCTTTCTGCGGTGCCGGCCGCGACGGGGCCTGGATCGCGCGGCTCATTCGCCAGCCCTGCCAGCTCCACGCCCCCGGGCCGGTCAGGGCATAGAGGAGGAAGCCCCCGGCGAGGCCGAGATCCGCGAGCAGGAGGGTGCGCTCAGCGATCGCCGTCGGCCCGGAGAACAGCCAGAACGGATGCAGCAGCACCGCCATCGCGAGGGCGAAGGCCGCCAGCGCACCGCCGGTGACGCGCGGCAGCACGCCGACGATCAGGGCGAGCGGTCCGAACACCTGCACCACGACGGCGAAGGTCGCCACGAGGTTCGGCGAGGGCAGGCCGGTGCCGGCGAGCGTCAGGGCGAAACCCGCGACGTTCAGGGCCCGGGCGATGCCCGTGGGCAGGAGCGCGGCGGCGAGGAGGAGCCGCGCGAGGAGAAGCGTTCCATCATGGATACGGCCGGGCACGTCGGGACTCCGTTTGATCGATTGAGAACAAACCATGTCCCGAGGGTTTGAAGACGGGGTTAAGCCCTCACCCCGAGACGCCGCCGCGATACAGCCGACCCCGCTCCGTCCAGGCCACGACGAGGAGGGCGAGGCCGCCGAGCCCGGCATAGCCGAGGCCGATGGGCAGCACCGTGCCGTCGAACGCCTGCCCGATGATGAAGCCGCACAGGGCGCCCAGGATCGTCGTGTAGAATCCGAGGAAGGACGAGGCCGTGCCGGCGATCTCGCCCAGCGGCTGCAGCGCCAGGGCATTGAAGTTGGGCATGGCGAAGCTGAGGAGGAACTGGTTGACCGCGAGAATTCCGAGGAAGAGGCCCAGGGGCGGACGGCCGCCATAGGCCAGGGCCACCATGACCTGAGCCACCGCCACGACGACGAAGGCGGTGAGCCCGGCATGGGAGAGCGGCCGCATGCCGATCCGGCGCACCAGGCGGGCATTGACGAGGGTGGCCGCCCCCATGGCCCCGGCCACGAGACCGAAGGCGACGGGGAACAGGGCGCCGAGGCGGTAGAGCCCCGTATCGAAGACCTGCTGGGCCGAGCCGACATAGCCCATGATGCATCCCGTCAGCAGGCCCAGCGCCGTGGCGTAACCGACGGCGACGCGGTTGCGGAAGGTGAGGGACACCGCCTGGCCGATGGACGGCAGGGAGAATGTCCGCCGGTCCTGCGGATGCAGGGTCTCGGGCATGCGGGCGGAAAACCAGACCACGAGGAGGCCGGCGAGCACGAGCATCGACACGAAAACGTAGTGCCAGGAGCCGAGGTGCAGCATGGCGCCGCCGACGGCCGGGGCGATCATCGGCACGATGAGAAACACCATCATGATGAGCGACATCACGCTCGCCATCTCACGCCCGGCGAAGCGGTCGCGCACGATGGCCGTGGACAGGACGCGCCCGCCGGCGGCACCGATGCCCTGGATGATGCGTGCGGCGAGCAGCCAGCCGAAGGAGGGGGCCACCATGGCGAGGAGCGTGCCGGCGACGTAGACCGCCAGGCTCGCGAGCAGGACGGGGCGGCGCCCATAGGTGTCCGACAGGGGGCCGTAGATGATCTGCGCCGCGCCGAAGCCGATCATGTAGATGTAGATCAGCCATTGCAGATGGTTCGGATCGGCAACCGCGAACTCGGCCCGGATCTCGGGAAACGCCGGCAGCAGGTTGTCGATGGAGATGGCGGTGACCGCCATCATCAGGGCGACGATGCCGACGAACTCGCCGAAGCGCGGGCCGTTCCAGGCGGGCTGCGCGACAGCGATGGGATTCGGCGCCGAGCGCGCCAGATCGGGCGGGGATGTGACGGTCAAGGGCGATCCTCGAAGGGGGCCGGCGCCGCATGGGACGCGCGCCGGCCGCGGGTCCGGACCGATGGCCCGGAGATGCAGCCCAGCCCAACGGACGGACGGGCGGCCTCGATCCGTCGCAGAACGCATGACGGCCCCTCGCGCGTCGGTGCCAAAACACGCGAGAGCGCCGCTTGGCCTGCGCGGCAAACCGCCTCAAATTCGAAGGCATGCCGCACCTTCGCCTTCTCGCCTGCCTCATCGTCTTGCTCGCCGGATGCCGCGTCGCCCGGGCCGGAGACGATCCCGATTTTGCCGTGCGCGCCGACGCCCTCGTGGCGCCCTATGCTCGATCCGGCATCTTTTCCGGCACCGTCGTCGTCGCCCGAGAGGGGCACATCCTGTTCCGGCGCGCCTATGGCCTCGCCAATCGCGAATGGGACCTCGCCAACACGCCCGAGACGCGGTTCCGCATCGGCTCCCTCACCAAGCAGTTCACGGCGGCGGCCGTGCTGCGGCTGGTGGAGGCGGGCCGGCTCAGCCTCGACGATCCGGTCTGCGCCCACGTGCCAGGCCTGCCCGTGTCATGGGCGACGATGACGATCCGGATGCTCCTGAACCACACATCGGGGTTGCCCAACGTCACCGCCCTGCCGGATTACATCACGCGGACGGCGCGCCTCGACCGGACGCCGCTGGAGACCGTGTCGCTCCTCTTCGGCGAGGATCTCCTGTTCCCGCCGGGGTCGGTCTACGAATACAGCAACACGGGCTACATCCTCCTCGCCGCCCTCATCGAGCGGATCACCGGCAGGCCGTTCGTGGATCACCTGAATCACGTGCTCCTGGCACCCGCCGGCCTCGCGCCCATGGCCGATGGCGACGCCCTCCTGCCCCGGCGCGCCTCAGGCTATCACCGGGCCGACGGTGCCTGGCGCAATGCCATGCCCCTGGCCGCGAGCGTCCCGTCCGGGGCCGGCGGCCTGTGGGCGACGGCGGACGACCTCGTCGCCTGGGACCGGGCCCTCCTGTCGGGCCGGGTCCTGTCGCCGGCGTCCCGCGCGACGATGTTCGCCGATGGCGGCAATGGCTACGGTCTCGGCTGGTACGTCGGCAACGCCTACGGGCGCCGCCTGTGGTCCCATGGCGGCTTCCTCAACGGTTTCGCGGCGATCAAGGACACCTATCCCGACGCCGATCTCACCATCGTGGTCCTCGGCAACACCGAAACGGCCCCGGCGCAGGCCCTGTCCCGACGCCTCGCCGCCCTCGTGTTCGAGGCCGTGCCCGACACGCAGCTCTCGGTCTCGGACGCGGTCCTGGCGCGCTACGTCGGATTTTACCGGATCGCTCCCCGCTCCGTCCTCGGCCTCACCCTCGAAGGCGGACGGCTCGTCGCCAGCATCACCGGACGGGGCCGGATCGTCCTGAGCCCCGAGAGCGACCGGGTGTTCGCCGGCGAGGGAGACACGCGCATCGCCTTCGATATCGAACCCGACGGGCGTCCCACCGGTGCCCTCCTCGACGAAGGGGGCCTCGTTCGGTCCGGTCCACGCATCGATTCGGCCATGGCCCGGCGGATCACGGCCCGGCGGATCGGCCGCCTCACGATCCCTTGAACCGGCTCGCCAGGATACGCGATCGGGTCTAGCATGCGCGCCACGTCCGAACGCCATTCGGCGTGAACGCAGGGCTCGATTGGCCAAAGGTCTATCTTGCGCCCGTCGACCGACTGGCCTTGTCTGCCCACACAAAAACAAGACTGGAGGAACTACTCATGAACAAGCCCGAATTCCTTTCCACCGGCACCAAGGCGCCGTTCTCGGCCCGCTACGACAACTTCATCGGCGGCCAGTGGGTCGCGCCGGTGGCCGGCCGCTACTTCGAGAACACTTCGCCGCTCACCGGCCGCGTCATCTGCGAGGTCGCCCGCTCGGACGCCGCCGACGTCGACAAGGCGCTCGACGCCGCGCACGCCGCCAAGGAGGCCTGGGGCCGGACTTCACCGGCCGAGCGCGCGCTGATCCTGAACCGGATCGCCGACCGGATGGCGGACAACCTCGACCTCATCGCGCTGGCCGAGACCTGGGACAACGGCAAGCCGATTCGCGAGACCACCCACGCCGACATTCCCCTGGCCATCGACCATTGGCGCTATTTCGCCGGCTGTCTGCGGGCCCAGGAAGGCTCGATCTCGGAGATCGACCACGACACGGTCGCCTATCACTTCCACGAGCCGCTCGGCGTCGTCGGCCAGATCATCCCGTGGAATTTTCCGATTCTGATGGCTGTGTGGAAGCTCGCCCCGGCGCTGGCCGCCGGCAACTGCGTTGTGCTCAAGCCCGCCGAGCAGACCCCGGCCTCGATCCTCGTGGTGGCCGAGCTCATCGCCGACCTGCTGCCCCCCGGTGTCCTCAACATCGTCAACGGCTTCGGCCTCGAATGCGGCAAGCCGCTCGCCTCCTCGCCCCGCATCGCCAAGATCGCCTTCACGGGTGAGACGACGACGGGCCGCCTCATCATGCAATACGCCTCGCAGAACCTGATTCCCGTAACGCTCGAACTCGGCGGCAAGTCACCGAACATCTTCTTCGCCGATGTCGCCAACGAGGACGACGACTTCTTCGACAAGGCGCTGGAAGGCTTCACCATGTTCGCCCTGAACCAGGGCGAGGTCTGCACCTGCCCGAGCCGGGCGCTGGTGCATGAATCGATCTACGACCGGTTCATGGAGCGGGCGATCAAGCGCGTCGAGGCGATCACGCAAGGCTCGCCCCTCGATCCCGCCACGATGATCGGCGCGCAAGCCTCCTCCGAGCAGCTCGAGAAGATCTTGAGCTACGTCGATATCGGCCGCCAGGAAGGCGCCGAGTGCCTGACGGGCGGCGAGCGCAACGTGAAGGACGGCGAGTTCGCGGACGGCTTCTACATGAAGCCGACCGTGTTCAAGGGCCACAACAAGATGCGGATCTTCCAGGAGGAGATCTTCGGGCCGGTGCTCTCGGTGACGACCTTCAAGGACGATGCCGACGCGCTCAGCATTGCCAACGACACCCTCTACGGCCTCGGTGCCGGCGTATGGACCCGCGACGGGACCCGCGCCTACCGCTTCGGCCGCGCCATCCAGGCCGGCCGCGTCTGGACCAACTGCTACCACGCCTACCCGGCCCACGCGGCCTTCGGCGGCTACAAGCAGTCCGGTATCGGCCGCGAGAACCATAAGATGATGCTCGATCACTACCAGCAGACGAAGAACATGCTCGTCAGCTACTCGGCCAAGAAGCTCGGCTTCTTCTGAGCCTCGCGCCGAAACCGCCTCGCCCCGGCCGAAAGGCCGGGGTTTTTTCGTTTTGCGCCCTATCTTCCCGACCGGATCGCCTGCGTGAGGATTGCCCGATGAGCGATGTCTCCACCCCCGAATCGACCACTGCCGATCAGGCCGGCGTCGACGGCACGCCCCTGCGCGTCACCGCGACGCCAGCGGCCCTCGCCCTCATCGAGGAATTGCGGGCCGACCACGGTCCGGTGATGTTCCATCAGTCGGGCGGCTGCTGCGACGGCTCCTCGCCCATGTGCTACCCGCAGGGTGAATTCCTCACGGGTGACAGCGACGTGCATCTCGGAACCGTGGCGGGGGCCGATTTCTGGATCAGCCGACCGCAATTCGAGGTCTGGAAGCACACCCACCTGATCCTCGACGTGGTGCCGGGGCGCGGCGGCATGTTCTCCCTCGAGAACGGGCGGGACAAACGCTTCCTCATCCGCTCGCGGCTGTTCACGCAAGCCGAGAACACCGCCCTCGCGGGCGCCTGCAAGCTCTGACCGCGACGCCTATGGCCAGACCTTGATGGCGAGGGGGCGTCGCACGAGGTCGCGGTCCGAGGTAACGGTGCAGCCGTTCACGCGCAGGGTGACGTAGGTGAGGACGGCCCGGTCGCCGGTATCGTCGAAGTTGCGGCCGGTGGCGGCGGGGTCGAGGAGCGACGGATAGGCGATGAGGCCGCCGGTCGCGCCGCACGGGTCGTCGTAGAGGGTGGGACCGGCGAGTAGCAGGCGCGGCGTGTCCCAGGTCAGGAGATCGCGCGAACTCGTCCAGTAGAACCCGGATTGCGGAAACGCCTCGGCGGCCTTCGCCATGAACACGGCGATCCAGGCCCCGCTGCCGCGATGGCGCACGATGGCGCCGACGGGGGTGGGGAAGGGGGCGATGGGCCGGCAGGTCGCCGGTTTCGGAGCGGGCTTGGCGTAGGGATCTGGAAATGCCGCCGTGAAGCCGGTTCCGGTCCAGGCGCGCCAGCGCGTTGGATCGGCCGGATCGTCGGTGCGGAACAGGCAGACCCCGGCGGATTGATCGCTGCCGGGAATCGTCCACCCCGTCGTCGAGGCGAACATGTAGCGCCAGCGCCCGTCGCCGAAGATATTCGACGGATTGAAGAAGCCGCGATGGCGCCCCTGTCCCACTTCCTGGCGGAACGGCGCTCCGGCCACCACCACGGGTGGGGTGGCCCGCGTGAAAAGCCGCCCGCCATCCCGCGAGGCGGCGGCCACCACCGTGTTGTACCAGCACTCCATGTAGACCGTGGAGCGGCAGCGCCCGGGATGCTCGTTGGCCTGGTACTCATGGTGGAGGAGGGCGGCCACGGCCGCGCCGTCCTCGGTCCAGGTCGCGGTGATCCAGGAGCGGTCGTCGTAGTGGGCGGGATCGGACTTTTCGCCCGAGTCGAGGACCACCGCGCAATCGAGCTTGAGCGTGTCGAGGGACGGGCCGCGCAGGGCGCGGTTGCGGTAATGCATCCCGTAGAGGGCGATCGCCCCCGACGCATCGCGAAAGGCCCGGGCCGAGGCGTCGGGCACGTCGGCGCCGTCGCAGGCGTCGCGTCCCGCCTTGAACACCACGCTCGGCGGTCCGACCAGGGTCAGGGCCGAGAGCGGCGGCTCGGTGCCGGCCCGGACCCCGCCCGCGAAGACGGAGAGGAGCAGGGCGGTGAGGAAGCGGCGCGTCATCGCGTGTGCCTGGACATCGCCGCGAGTTTGGGTTTTGAACCGTTACAGACTGATTGCCGCGACGGCCCCCATTCCGGCCGTCCACATCCCAACCGCGAAAGCCCTCCATGCTGATCCTGATCCTCGGCCTCGTGCTGTTTCTCGGCACGCACGCCTTCTCCATGGCGCGGGCGAAGCGCGCGAACGTCATCGGCGAGGTCGGCGAGAGCCGGTACAAGCTCATCTACACCGGGGTTTCGGTGCTCGGCCTCGTGCTCATCGCCTACGGCTTCCACCTCTACCGCCAGTCCGGCTACATCGAGGTCTGGAACCCGCCGGTCTGGACCCGTCACCTCGCGCTCCTCCTGACCCTGCTCGCCTTCATCGCCCTAGCCTCGGCGTATCTGCCGGGTCATATCCGCGCCAAGGCGAAGCACCCGATGCTGCTCGCCGTAAAGATCTGGGCCACGGCCCACCTCCTCGCCAACGGCGATCTCGGCTCGATCCTGCTGTTCGGCAGCTTCCTTGCCTGGGCCGTCGTCGCCCGCATCAGCGCCAAGCGCCGGGCCCTGAGCCCGGCCGCCGTGGCGGCCCAGCACGGCCCCGTCGCGACGCCCGCCGGATGGCGCAACGACGCCCTCGCAGTCGCCATCGGCTTCGCCGTGTGGTTCGTCTTCGCGAAGTATCTCCATCCGATCCTCATCGGCGTCGCGGCCTGGCCGGGACAGGCCTGAGCGCCGCGCAGACGAGACCGGTCGCCAAGGGCGCCGGCCTGTGCTAGGCGCTGGCCCTCCTCTTTCGTGAAGTGGTCGGCCGGGCGTTCCGGCCGACGTGAGGCAGCATGGCCGAGAACAACGAGTTCATCCGCGAGGTCAACGAAGACTATCGCCGGGATCAGGTTGCCGCGATCTGGCGCCGCTACAGCGGCGCGATCATCGCCGTGGCGATCCTCGTGGTGGCGGGTGTCGGCGGCTGGCGCTACTGGCAGCACGATCAGCGCGTGCGGGCCGACGCGGCCTCCGAGCAGTTCGACGCCGCCAACCGCCTCGCCCGTGACGGCAAGATCGAGGAGGCCGACAAGGCGTTCACGGCCCTCGAAACCGACGCACCGGGCGGCTACCGCCTCCTCGCGCGCTTCCGTTCCGCCGCCGAGACCGCGAAGCGCGATGCCGCCGCCGGCGCCACCGAATACGACGCCCTCGCGGCCGACACGGGCGTCAGCGATGCCCTACGCGACTTGGCCCGCCTGCGCGCCGCGCTCCTGCGCCTCGACGGTCCCCAAGCCGATGCGGCTCTGGCGAGTCTCCAGGGGCTTGCCGCACCCACCGGCGCCTTCCGCCACACCGCCCGCGAGATGCTCGGCCTCGTCGCCCTGCGCCGCGGCGAGTACGACGCCGCCGGGCGCTGGTTCGACCAGATCAACGCCGATCCGCAGGCGCCGCAGAACCTGCGCCAGCGCATCGAAGTCTACGCTGCCCTCGTGGCCGGCGGCCCCGTGACGGTGACGGCGGCGACGCCCGAGCCGGCCGCGCCCCCGCCCGTGACGCGCTGACACCGATCCCCATTCCGATCCCAACCGACTGAATCGAGCACACCATGGACATGCCGACCGTCGCGATCGTCGGACGGCCGAATGTCGGCAAGTCGACCCTCTTCAACCGCCTCGTGGGCAAGAAGCTCGCCCTCGTTGACGACCGCCCCGGCGTGACCCGCGACCGGCGCGAGGGCGACGTCAATTTCGGTGGCCTCGTCTTCCGCATCATCGACACCGCCGGTCTCGAACAGGCGGACGCCGATTCGCTGCTGGGCCGGATGCGGGCCCAGACGGAGGCGGCGATCCTCGAGGCCGACGTGGTGCTGTTCGTCATCGATGCCCGCGCCGGCATCCTGCCCGCCGACCAGCCCTTCGCCGAACTCGTGCGCCGGGCCGGCTGCCCCGTGATCCTCATCGCCAACAAGGCGGAGAGCGGCGCGGGCCTGAGCGGCGCCTACGAAGCGTTCTCCTTGGGGCTCGGCGATCCGATCCCGTTCTCGGCCGAGCACGGGGAGGGCATCGGCGAACTCCACGACGCCCTGTCCGAGGTTCTGCCGCAGCCCGACGAGGACGACGAGGACGAGGATCCGTCCGACCGATCCCTCAAGGTCGCCATCGTCGGCCGCCCGAATGCCGGCAAGTCGACTCTCATCAACCGGATGCTCGGCGAGGAACGCCTCCTCGTCGGCCCCGAGGCCGGGATCACCCGCGACTCGATCTCCCTGGACTGGGAGTGGCGCGGACGCCGGATCAAGCTCCACGACACCGCCGGCATGCGCCGCAAGGCTCGGATCGACGATAAGCTCGAGAAGCTCGCGGTCTCGGATGGGTTGCGCGCCGTGCGCTTCGCCGAGGTGGTTGTCGTGCTCCTCGACGCCACGATCCCGTTCGAGAAGCAGGATCTCACCATCGTCGATCTCATCGAGAGCGAGGGCCGGGCGCTGGTCATCGGCCTCAACAAGTGGGACCTCGTCGCCGACCAGAACGGGCTGCTGAAGAAGTTGCGCGAGGATTGCACGCGTCTGCTGCCGCAGGTGCGCGGCGTCCCCGTGGTGCCGCTCTCGGGCCTCGCGGGCGAGGGCATCGACAAGCTCATGCAGGCTGTGGTCGGCGCCGAGACGGTGTGGAACACCCGCGTCTCGACCTCGCGCATCAACGATTGGCTGAGCGAGGCGACGCAGCGCAATCCGCCCCCGGCCGTGTCGGGCCGGCGCATCAAGATCCGCTACGCCACCCAGGTGAAGGCCCGCCCGCCGCACTTCGCCCTGTTCGGCAACCAGCTCGACGGCCTGCCGAAATCCTACACCCGTTACCTCGTCAACGGCCTGCGCGAGGCGTTCGTGCTACCCGGCGTGCCGATTCGCCTCTCCCTGCGAACCTCCAAGAACCCGTTCGACAAAGAGAACAAGGGTTGAGGCCCGGGACAGACCGAAGGCCTTCGGATCTGTCCCGAGATAGCGAAAGACGTTGTCGTCGTCCGCCGGCAGGGCGTCTTCCGGCGGGTGCGCGGGGAGAACCTGCCCGTCCCACCCCACGATCGACAGGGGTCGGGGCTCCGCGGTGACGCGGGGGATCGCATCGGCATACGGCTTCCAGATTTCCCAGGCCGCCGGGTCCCAAGCCCGGTAGGTGAAGGCGATGAGGGGCAGGACCGCGATGAGATTCGGCGGTCGGTAGGGATAGCGTTGGGAGAGTTTTTCCCACGCGAGGGTAATGGTCGGTTCTTCCGCCGCATCCAGGAGGGCGAGGGCGCTGACGTGGATCATCTCGCAGATCGGGTCTTCGTTCGCCATGAGACCGACCGCGACGGTCCCGCGCCCCTTCGTCGGAGAGCCATAGGACGCCAACGGTCGCGTCTGGTTGATGGCCCGGGCGGCCTGTGACCGGATGTGATCGACCATGTCCCAGGGCCGGTGGATGGGCGATGTCAGGTGCGCGGGGGGATCGCAGCGCAACGCCGGTGCGGGTGCGTTCGGGTCGAGATCCGCGAAGTGGAGGCCCAGGTGGTCCACGAGGCGCCGATGCATCCACGCGAACGCAATGTCCTGGCGACCGCCCTCGCCGTCGTTCCACCGGCTATAGCCGCCGCCGATATCCGCATGGGCACCGGGGAACCACACCTGCTCGACATGGTGGCCGTTCGCCAGGCGCTTGACCTTCGGCCTATGCCACAGGGCGGCCTCGAAGGAGGGGCGGTGCTCGTCGATGGCCACGGCGTGGAAGCTGTTCTCCACGATGGAGGACAATTGGGTGTCGTGGAACTCGAACCGGCGCCGGTTCGCCGCGAGGAGAAAGCGGCTTGGAATGCCGAGGGCGCCCACCGTATCGAACACGGCCAGCGATTTGATCCTCAGGCAATCGACGTCGTTGAGGAACGGCTCGAGGGCACGCCAATCGCCGCGAGCGCGGTCGCCCGGACGGGTGCGATAATAGCGCCAGGCTTCCTCCTCGCGCTCCGGCGTGCAGTGCTCGGCCTTCAACAGGCCCGCGGCGAAGAGATAGCCGACGATGCTGCGGGCCGTGTAGGCGCCGCGCGAGAACCCGACGAGATGGATCTCGTCGCCCGGCCGGTAATGCTTGCTGAGGAAGCGATAGGCCTGCCGGATCTTGTCGTCCAACCCCACGCCGGTCAGGCCGCCCGACACCCGGTCCCACACACCCGTTCCCACGCCGGAATCGTAAGAGACGACGTATTCGACCTCGCCCTGATCGGTCTTCACACGGCTGCCCTCGACCGGGGCGTCGGATGGCGGGTCTTGGGCCTTGCCTCGGTCGATCCCGATCTTCAAGGCCTCGCGCAGCCGGACGACATTCGTCAGGGGATTCTTGGCGTTGTCGTCGCTCCACGTCCCGTCGAGAAACAGCACGATGCGGCGGGTGATGGCATCCGACATGGCAGGAAGGCTCGATCTTCGCCTAAACCAAGTCGTGATGCTAACTCAGGTGGTGTTCGCCCCCGTCCTAACGCGTGAAAAGCGCGGCGTCTCAACCTGAGACGGCTTCGCCCCGTGTCGTCCGCGCCAGCCAGTCCACCACGGCCGCGACGGACGATGCGCCCGCCTCACCCCCGGCGGCCTCAAAGGCCGCGATCTGACCGTCCGCGCTGGTGCCGTCGCGGACGATATATCGTGCGGCCTCGACGTCGCTCAGGCAATCGAGTGCCTCGGCGTCCTCGCGGATCAGGGTCAGCAACCCATCGAGGGCCTCGGCGAAGGGGATGGCTGTCTCGCTCGCCTCATCAATCAGCTCGGCCTTCGTGCCTCCGTGCTGGGCGCGCCAGAGATTCTCCTGTGCCAGGGCCCGCGAGACGCCGTCGAGGCCGGCGTTCAACTCAGGACGGCGCACGGCGCAGCGCACGAGGCAGCGATACAGGGCCGCGATGGTCACGGCGTCGTCGACCCGCGTGCAGGAATCGGCGATGCGCAGTTCCAGGGTCGGGAACTTGATGGACGGGCGCAGGGACCACCACAGGAAGCTCGCATCCGCGATGGAGCCGGCCCGCGTCATAATGCGGACGTAACGTTCGTAGGCCGCCCGATCGGCGAACAGGTTCGGCAGGCCGGTCCGGGGAAGCTCCCCGAACGCGCTGAGGCGATAGGCGGCGAGTCCCGTCGGCTTGCCCTGCCAGAACGGCGACGAGGCCGACAGGGCGAGGAGGATCGGCTGGAACGGCAGCAGGCGGTTCATGAGGTCGACCCGCGAATCCGGGTCCGGCACCTCGACATGAACATGCATGCCGCAGATCAGGCTGCGCCGTCCGGCCAACCCCACATCTGCCAGGATGCCCGTGTAGCGCTCGCCCTGCGTCACGGCCTGACGCGACCACGCCGCCACGGGATGGGTGCCGGCGGCGAAGACCAGCACCCCGTGCTTAGCGCCGATCCGCGCCAGGGTCGCGCGGTGATGGACGAGGATGTCGCGCGCCTCGGCGAAGCCCTCGGACGGCGGCGTGCAGGCCTCGACCTGGGATTCGAGGAGTTCGCGGCCGATTTCCGGCAGGGCGGCGCCGGCCGCCTCGTGGAAGGCGGCGAGGGACCGATCCGGCGTCCCCCGGGTCTCGGCATCGGCCAGGAAATACTCTTCCTCGATGCCGAACTGGTAGCTGTGCTGGCTCATCGGGCGCTTTCGGAACGGGTGGGCTTGCCTCAACCCGTCACGGCGCCGGTTGTGCCCTCAAGCGCGCAGGGGCCCACCGACGAGCCAGGCCGGATCGAACCAGCGGTCGGCCTCTCCGTCGTAGGGCAGGCGGGTCACGTCCCAATGCTGGATGTATTGCGCGTAGACGTTCCACACGGCGATCCCGCCGCCCACGAAGATGCGCCGGCCGGGATAGCGCTTGAGCACCTCTTCCGGATCCTCGTGACTGCGGATCACGTCGATGGTGCGGTCCTTGAACGCGAAGTCCGGCACCGACGCCACGGTCTTCGGCCCGGCGATGAGCACATGGCCCATGGTAAGGGCGAAGAACCGGGTCACGTCCTCGACGAACAGGGGATCGGTGTTGCCCTCCCACGGCAGCTGCCCGTTGAGGCCGAGCTGTCCCCGGAGGCCGATGGCGCAGATGCAGCGGACGTCGATCATGGTGTCACAAGCCTTCAGGGGAGCATCGGTCTTGGACCCGGCGGCGCGCCGCCGTCAGTCCGCCATGCGCGGGGTGAGCAGGCGGTCGCTCGGAAAGTCGTAGATCAGGCCCGTCTCGCTCCAGGCGGGGCTCGCCAGGCGGACGAGGTGGGGGGCGAGATCCTCCGGCGTCCGCAGGCTCTCGGGATCCTCGCCCGGCATGGCGGCGCGGCGCATGTCCGTCCGTAGGGGACCGGGATTGACCAGCATCGCGCGGATCGGCGTCGTCTCGGTCTCGGCCGCATAGGTTCGCACCAGGGCGTCGAGGGCCGCCTTGGAGACGGAATACGGTCCCCAATAGGCCCGGCACTTCTGCGCGGCGCCGGAGGTGATGAAGATCGCCCGGCCGGCATCAGAGGCGCGCAGGAGCGGATCGAACGAGCGGATGAGGCGCCAGTTCGCCGTGACATTGATATCCATCACCTGCGCCCAGGTTTTGGGCGTCACGTGGCCCAGCGGCGTGAGGTTGCCGAGGATGCCGGCATTGCCCACCACGATGTCGAGGCGCTTCCAGCGCTCGTAAAGGCCCGCCCCGAGGCGGTCGATGGCGTCGTAATCCGTCAGATCGAGGGGAACGAGCGTCGCGCTCGATCCCGCCGCCCGGATGGCGTCGTCGAGTTCTTCGAGGGCGCCCTGCGTGCGGGCGACGGCGACGACATGGGCACCGGCCTCGGCCAGGGCGAGGGCAGCGGCGCGGCCGATGCCGCGCGACGCGCCGGTGACCACGGCGACGCGCCCCGCCAGGGAACGATGCGGATCGAGCGCCATGGCGTCAGTCGGCTTCCGCCAGCATCGCCAGTCGCCGGGGACCGGTGATGGCCATGTCGGACAGGGGCGTCGGATAATCGCCGGTGAAGCAATGGTCGGTGTATTGCGGGCAGGCTTCGTCGCGCCGCTCCTCGCCCATGGCCTTGTACAGGCCCTCGATGGACAGGAAGGCGAGGGAATCGGCGCCGATGTAGCGGCGCATGCCCTCGAGATCGTGGGTGGCGGCGAGCAGCTTCTCGCGCTCCGGCGTGTCGATGCCGTAGAAGTCCGGATAGGTGATCGGCGGCGAGGCGATACGGAAATGCACCTCCTTGGCGCCGGCCTCGCGCATCATCCGGACGATCTTGATGGAGGTGGTGCCGCGCACGAGGCTGTCGTCCACGAGGACGATGCGCTTGCCCTCGACCACGGCGCGATTGGCCGAGTGCTTCATGCGCACGCCGAGTTCACGCACGGACTGCGTCGGCTGAATGAAAGTGCGGCCGACATAGTGGTTGCGGATGATGCCCATCTCGAAGGGCAGCCCGGTCTCCTGGGCGAAGCCGAGGGCGGCCGGCACGCCGGAATCCGGCACGGGGATCACCACGTCGGCGTCGGTCGCCGATTCGCGGGCGAGCTCGTGGCCGATGTTCTTGCGCACGGCGTAGACGCTCTTGCCGTTCACCACCGAGTCGGGCCGGGCGAAGTAGATGTACTCGAAGATGCACGGGCGCATGGGCCGGGCCGGGGCGAACCGGATCGACTCGATGCCCTCCTCGGAGATCACCACGATCTCGCCGTTCTCGACGTCGCGGATGAACTTCGCGCCGATGATGTCGAGGGCACAGGTCTCGGAGGCCAGGATGTAGCGTCCGTCGAGTTCGCCGAGCACCAGGGGACGGATGCCCATGGGATCGCGGGCGCCGATGAGCTTCTTGTTCGTGAGCGCCACGATGGCGTAGGCGCCTTCGATCTGCTTCAGGGCCTCGGTGAAGCGCTCGACGATGCGCGGGGCCCGCGAGCGCGCCGCGAGATGCAGGATCACCTCCGTGTCGGAGGTGGATTGCGTGATTGCGCCATCGCGCACGAGGTCGCGGCGGATCGACAGGGCGTTGGTGAGATTGCCGTTATGCGCCACCGCCAGACCGCCGCTGGCGAGTTCGGCGAAGAGTGGCTGGACGTTGCGCAGGATGGTGCCGCCGGTAGTCGAATAGCGGACATGGCCGATGGCGACCTGTCCCTTCAACCGCGCGATGGTCTCGCCGTCGGAGAACGAATCGCCGACGAGGCCCGGCCGACGCTCCGAATGGAACACCGACCCGTCGAAGGAGACGATCCCCGCTGCTTCCTGCCCGCGATGCTGGAGGGCGTGGAGGCCAAGCGCTACGATGGCCGAGGCGTCAGGGTGTCCGAAGATGCCGAAGACGCCGCATTCCTCGCGCAGGGTGTCGCCGTCGCGGTCGAGGCCGTCCACGGTGCCGGCGGGCGGACGGGCACTCGGTTTCACTGGAAACATGGTGAGGTGCATCCCTGGTTGCCCGCGACTGTCAGCGAACCGTCATGCGAGAACCGCCATGTAAGCGGCCTGGGCGCCGGCACCAAGCGCCGGCGCGCAGATCAGCGTCGCGGCGCGGTCGTGGCTGGGGACGGCGCATCGCTCCGGCGCTGCACCGGCACGTCGCCTTCCGGCGGCTCGACGGGATCGGCCGGGGTCTCGACCTTAGGCTTCTTGAACTGCTTCAGAAGCCCTTCGGGATTCTCGGGCAGTTGCGCCACCAGGGCCTCGCCGGATTTCTCCAGCATCGGCCGGCTGCGGGCCTGGGCGGCCCAATCGGGCATCTTGCCCTGGACGAGCCAGGCGAGGAACACCCAGCCGATCACGCAGATGAGGAAGCCGCGCCCGGCGCCGAACAGGAATCCAAGGGACCGGTCGACGGCGCCGATGCGCGAATCGAGGATCATGTCGGACACCTTCACGGTGATGATCGAGACCACGATCAGGGTGCCGAGGAAGATCGCCGCGATGGAGACCACAAGGGCCACGGTGGCGTTGGTGACCTGCTGGCTCACAGTGGGCAGGAGCAGGGGATAGAGCTTCCAGGCGACGGCCGCGGCGGCCACCCAGGCGATGATGGCCAGCACCTCGCGGGTGGCCCCGCGAACGGCCGCGAGCAACGCGGACACCACGACGATGCCGAGCACGACGAGATCGAGAACGGAGAACGGCATCGCGGGCGATTGTCACTTCGTAGGGAGTTGCGGCAACAATTGATAGGAGCTGCGGCTTCCCCGGGCCGCGGCCCTGTATATCGTGCCGAATCTCGGTCGTCACCCTCGCGGCCGATGGACCGCCCCTGGCGCTTGACCCTTCAGTCCTCGTCGTACTCCACGGCGGCCCGTCCCCGGCCCGAACCGACCCGGCGTGGGCCGTTGCTGGCGATGCCGGCGACGAGGTCGGCGATGTGGCGCAGGGCCTCCGTGGGAAACCCGTCGCCGCCGCCCTCGCCGCGCCCCTGCGGCGTCACCGCCTTGGCAAAGCCGAGCTTGAGCGCTTCCTTTAGGCGGGCCGGCGCCTGGGCCACTGGCCGGATGGCGCCCGAGAGGCCGATCTCGCCGAAATACACCGTCTCGGGCGGCAAAGCCGCGCCCGACAGGGACGAGACCAGAGCGGCGGCGACCGCCAGATCCGCCGCCGGCTCTCCGATCCGCAGGCCGCCGGCGACGTTCAGATAGACGTCGTGGGTGCCGAGGCGGATGCCGCCGTGGGCTTCGAGAACGGCCAGCACCATGGACAGGCGGTTCGGGTCCCAGCCGACCACGGCCCGGCGCGGCATGCCGAGGGACGAGGGGGCAACGAGGGCCTGGATCTCCACGAGGAGGGGGCGCGTGCCCTCCATGCCGGCGAAGACCGCCGTGCCGGGGGCGGCGTGGTCGCGCCCGGCCAGGAACAGGGCCGAGGGGTTCGGCACCTCGGCCAGCCCCATATCGGTCATCTCGAACACGCCGATCTCATCGGTGGGACCGAAGCGGTTCTTCACCGCCCGCAGGATCCGGAAATGGTGGCCCTGGTCGCCCTCGAACGAGGCCACGGCATCGACCATGTGCTCGACCACGCGGGGGCCGGCGATCTGGCCATCCTTGGTGACGTGGCCGACCAGGATCACCGCCGTGCCGGTGGTCTTGGCGAAGCGGATCAGGGTCTGGGCCGAACCGCGCACCTGCGTGACGGTGCCGGGCGCCGATTCAACCGTCTCGGTCCACATGGTCTGGATCGAATCGATGATGCACAGGGCCGGCGGGGTGCCCTGCGACAGGGTTTCGACAATGTCCTCGACGTTGGTCTCGGCCGCGAGTTCCACCGGCACGTCGGCGAGGCCGAGGCGTTCGGCCCGCAGGCGCACCTGCGCCACCGCCTCCTCACCCGAGATGTAGACGACGCGTTCTCCGGTGCGCGCCATGGCGGCGGTGGCCTGCATGAGCAGGGTCGATTTACCGATGCCGGGGTCGCCGCCGAGCAGGATCACCGAGCCGCGCACGAAGCCGCCGCCGGTGACGCGGTCGAGTTCGTTGATTCCGGAGGGGATGCGGGGGGCCTGCTTCACCTCGCCGGTGAGGCCCTCGAGAGGGAACACCCGGCCCTTGGCCCGGCTCGGCCGCGTCTTGACCGGACCGGATTGGGGACCGGCGGCGCTGCTCTCCTCGGCGATGCAGTTCCAGCCGTTGCAGGCCTCGCAGCGCCCCCGCCAGCGATTGTAGACCGCCCCGCAGGACTGGCACACGAAGGTCTGTTGGATCTTGGCCATAACGCGTCCGGAAGAGGCCCCTCAGGCCTCGGGTCCTGTCACATAATGGCGAACATAGCGAGAACCCAGCCCCGTCAGGATCTCGTAGCCGATGGTGCCGGCGGCCCGGCCCACGGTGTCGATGTCGAGGCCGTCACCGATGAGCACGGCCGTGTCGCCGCGCTTAGGCTCCGGTGCGTCGGTCACGTCCAGGATGACGAGGTCCATGGAGATGAGGCCGACCATGGGGCAGGGGACGCCGTTCACCAGGGCGGTGCCCCGGCCACTCGCGGCGCGGGGATAGCCGTCGGCGTAACCGAGCGACAGGGTGGCGAGGCGGCGCGGGCGATCGGCCGTCCAGCGGCCGTTATACCCGGCCGATTCGCCCGCCGAGACGGTACGGACCTGAACGATGGTGGCCTCGAGGCGCACCACCGGCCGCATCGGGTTCGGGGACCCGGGCGTGGGATTACCGCCGAACAGGGCGTAGCCGGGCCTGAGAAGATCGTGATGGGCCGGGGACCCGAGGAAAACGCCGGAGGAGTTCGCGAACGAGGCGGGCAAGCCGGGTAAAGCCGCGCGCAGCCGCGAGAAATCCGCCGCCTGACGGGCGTTGATGGCCTCGGCCGGCAACTCAGCGCTGACGAGGTGGGTCATCAGCAGGTCGATCCCGGCTTGGCGTACGAGGGGATCACCGGCCAGCGCGAGGGCCTCCGCCACCGAGAGGCCGAGGCGGTTCATGCCGGTGTCGACGTGGAGGGCGGCGGGCAGGGGACGGCTGGACGCGACACCCAGGGCCGCCCATTCCCGCATCTCCTCGTGCGAACCGAGGACCGGACGCAGGGCGTGCGCGGTGAAGACGGGTCCGGACCCGGGCAGGAGCCCGTTCAGGACATAGATCGTCGCCTGCGGAAGAAGGGCGCGCGCCGCGACGGCCTCGCCGAGATGCGCCACGAAGAAGGTCCGGCACCCGGCCGCCCATAGGGCCGGCGCCACCCGCGCGAGGCCGCAGCCATAGGCATCGGCCTTGACCACGGCGGCGCAGGCGAGGCCGTTCGCTTCGGCGGCGAGGCGGCGCCAGTTCGCCACGATGGCCCCGAGGTCGATGGTGAGGGTGGCGCCGTGGCTCGGTGCGATCACATGCTGTCTCACTTCGCTTGGAGCGGGGAGGGCCGCGCTGGGGAGCGCGGTACCCCAACAGACCAATGTGGATCGGATCACATATGCTGATCGGGAATCCGGTCCGACTGCGCGAGGTTCGAGAACCGGGTGATGTTGGCGTCGAACTGCAGTTCCACGGTGCCGGTGGGGCCGTGGCGCTGCTTGCCCAAAATCACCTCGGCCTTGCCGTGGACGCGGTTCATCTCGGCTTCCCAGGCGAAGAACTCTTCCGTGCCTTCTCGGGGCTTCTTGTTGTTGACGTAGTATTCCTCGCGGAACACGAACATCACCACGTCGGCGTCCTGCTCGATGGAGCCCGATTCACGCAGATCCGAGAGCTGCGGGCGCTTGTCCTCGCGGTTCTCCACCTGACGCGAGAGCTGCGACAGGCCGATGATCGGCACGGCGAGTTCCTTGGCCAGCGCCTTCATGCCCGTGGTGATCTCGGTCATCTCCTGCACGCGGTTGTCCGAGCGCTTGCCGGAACCCGACAGGAGCTGGAGATAGTCGACGATGAGGAGGTCGAGGCCCTTCTGGCGCTTCAGGCGGCGGGCCCGCGCGGCGAGCTGCGCGATGGAGATACCGCCCGTCTGATCGATGTAGAACGGGATCGTCTGCATGTCCCGGGCGGCATCGGTGATCTTGTAAAAGTCCTCCGGACGGATGTCGCCGCGACGGATCTTATAGGACGGCACGCCGGATTGCTCGGCGATGATGCGGGTGGCGAGCTGCTCGGCCGACATTTCGAGGGAGAAGAACCCGACGATGCCGCCGTTCACGGTCTTGGTGATGCCGTCCGCCCCCTTCTCGCCCTGGTAGGCCTTGGCGATGTTGAAGGCGATGTTGGTCACCAGCGAGGTCTTGCCCATGGCCGGGCGGCCCGCGAGGATGATGAGATCGGACGGCTGCAGGCCGCCCATCTTGGCATCGAGGTCTGACAGCCCCGTGGCGATGCCCGAGAGCTTGCCCTCGCGCTGATAGGCTTTGGCCGCCATGTCGACGGCGGTGGTTAGGGCCTCGGAGAACTTCTGGAAGCCGCCGTCGTACTTGCCCGATTCGGCGAGTTCGTAGAGGCGGCGCTCGGTGCCCTCGATCTGGTCGCGGGGCGAGGATTCCACCGGGGCCTCATAGGCGCCGTTGACGAGGTCCTCGCCGATGGTGATGAGCCGGCGCCGGATGGCGAGATCGTAGATGGTGCGGCCGTAATCGCCCGCGTTGATCACCGTGGTGGCCTCGGCCGCGAGGCGGGCGAGGTACTGCATCACTGTCTGGCCGCCGAGGTCGGCGTCGCCGAGATAAGTCTTCAGCGTGATGGGGGTGGCGAGCTTGCCGCCCTTGATCAGGCTCGCGGCCACCTCGAAGATCCGGCGGTGGACGTCCTCCATGAAGTGCTCGGCGAGGAGGAAGTCCGAGATGCGATAATAGGCGTCGTTGTTGACCAGGATTGCGCCGAGCAGGGCCTGCTCGGCATCGATGTTGTGAGGCGCGACGCGAAATTCCTGCGTCACCGGCTGAAGGTTCGCCACGAGGGCATTGGGCAGGGCCATGGGCTGACTCGAGGCTCCGACGCGTTGTCTTCGTGCATGGGGAGCCGGGCTCCCCACCAATGTCATTCAGGGGCCGACCATGGACCGCCATGGTTAAGTGTCCCTGACAAAATCCCCGTAGGGGGCGCCCCCGACACGAAACCGAGCGCCTTCGCGAAGGTGGCGAGGCCCGTCCGGCCTCGTGCACCGCGAACATGCGGACGCCCGCGACTCGGGGAGGCGCGGGCGTCCATGCTGGAACATACGGGGAACAAGTCAACCCGTGCGGGCGATCTTCCCCATTGTCCACCGCCCCAAGGGACGGTGATGAGGCTTACTCGCGATCGTCGCCGGCCTCGGCGAGGGCGGCGCCGACTTCCAGGCCGAGATCGTCGAGGTTGAAGGCCTCACGCTCGGTGGTGGACTCGCCGCGGGCCTGACGCTCGGCCTCCTCGGGGGAGCGGGCGACGTTGACGGTGACGGACACCTCGACCTCGGGGTGGAGCACCACCGGGACGGTGTGCAGGCCCAGCGTCTTGATCGGCTGGTTGAGGGCGAACTGGTCGCGGTTGACCGAGAAGCCCTCGGCGGTGACGACCTCGGCGAGATCGCGGGTAGAGACCGAACCGTAGAGGACGCCGGTCTCGCCCGACTGGCGGATGAGCACGAAGCTCTTGCCCTCGAGGGTCTCGGCGACGCCCTGAGCTTCCGTCTTGCGCTCAAGGTTGCGTGCCTCGAGCTGGGCGCGCTGGGTCTCGAAGTGCTTCTTGTTGCCGGCGGTGGCGCGCAGGGCCTTGCCGCGGGCGAGGAGGAAGTTGCGGGCGTAGCCCGGCTTCACGTTCACGGTCTCGCCCATCTGGCCAAGCTTGGCGACGCGCTCGAGGAGGATGACTTCCATGGGTGTGGTCCTTTGGTTGGAGGGGATCGAAAATCACCGACGACGGGTCGGTGGCGGGCTCGGAGTGCCTCACAAAAACTCCCGGTCCCGAACAGTTCTCGTTCCGAGACCGACGGTGCAGCGGGAGTTTTTGTGAGAGACACTAGGGTCGCCCGGACGCGTCCTTGGGACGGCGCCGGTCGAGGGCGGTGTCGGCGATGCCGAACAGGGTGAGGGCCACGAAGGCGACGC
Organism: Methylobacterium adhaesivum; assembly: GCF_022179065.1. GTDB lineage: Bacteria > Pseudomonadota > Alphaproteobacteria > Rhizobiales > Beijerinckiaceae > Methylobacterium > Methylobacterium adhaesivum. Next base: position 135,505 of record NZ_BPQD01000008.1, on the reverse strand, counting down.
CCTGCGTGACGAACAGGATGAGGTAGAGGCCGAGCAGCAGGGCGAGGCGCCCGGGGCGGCCCCGGCTGCGGTCGTGGAAGGCGGCGAGCCCCTGGATGGCGAAGGCAGCACTCAGGGCACCCGCCAGCGCCACGCCAAGCACGCCGGGATAGCCCGGCACGAAGACGAGTAGGAGGGCGACGGCGAGGATGCCGAGGACCCGGCGCGGCATCCGCGTCGAGGGTAGATCGGGCCAGGGGCGGAGCAGGCGCCCCGACACCTTCACGATGCGGGCGGCGGCCCAGAGGTAGAAGACGAGGAGAACGGCCAAGCCCTGCGCCGCGAGGCCGGGGGCGATGCGCGCGAGGGCATCGGCGACGTCGTCCTTAAGGGCATCGTCCGGCTTGGTATTGTCCGACTTGGCACTGTCTGACTTGGCACCGTCCAGATTGAGCGCATCCGGCTTCACGTCGACCGATTTCGCGGAGTCGGCGCCGGGCGAAGCGGGATTTGCCGCGTCCGGAGCGGGCCGAGCCGGACCGGCCGCACGTCCCTGCGTCTGGATCGTCACGAGGGTGCGCGTCATGTCGCGCAGCTGCGTCTGGAAGGTCTCGTAGTTCGGGGCCGCGATCACCGCGATGGCGACGAAGGCAAGGGCCGCCGTGCCGGCGGTCCAGGCCAGCAGGCGGCCGGTCGGGTACCATTCCATGGTGCCGTCGGCGCCGGGGCGGCCGAGCAGCGCGAGATAGGCGAGCCACCAGGCGGGCAGGGCGAGATAGGCGAGGAAGCCGAGGCCGAGGAAGGGCTGCACCGCAACGGCGAGGGCGAGGCTTCCGGCGAGCGCGGCGACGAGGGCCGCCTTGTGGCTCCAGCCGAGGCCGACGATGAGGATCGGGATGGGGGCGAGGAGGTAGAGCAGGATCGCGAGCGCCGTCCCCTTCAGCAGCAGGCTGAACAGGAGAGCGGAGACGAGACCCGCGCCGATACCGATTCCGAGAAACTGACCCATCGATCCCGCTGTCCCACTGTCCCGATGCCGGGCAGGGTTAGAGGCGCTTGGCGCCCCAACGACTCCCGGCCCTCACCATCGAAGACCGGTACGAAATTCCTCGCTCAAGACGGCGAGGGGTGCCCCGGCCCGGTGACCGGGCCGGGGCGACGCGCTTACTTGATCACGTAGGGGAGGAAGCCGAGGAAGCGGGCGCGCTTGATCGCCTGGGCGAGCTCGCGCTGCTTCTTGGCCGACACCGCCGTGATGCGCGACGGCACGATCTTGCCGCGCTCGGAGACGTAGCGCGACAGGAGCTTGACGTCCTTGTAGTCGATCTTGGGCGCGTTCGCGCCCGAGAACGGGCAGGTCTTGCGACGACGGAAGAACGGACGACGTCCGCCGCCCGCGCCACCACCAGCGGCAGGCGCCGCGCCGGGTCCAGCACCGAATGCCATCGCTTAAGCCTCCCCGCCGAAGTTGCGCTCGGGACGGTCGCCCCGGTCACCACGGTCGCCGCGATCGCGGTCGCCGCCGAATCCACCACCGCCACCGAAGCCTTCATCGTCACGACGACGGCCGCGCTCGCGATCCTTGCGGTCGTCGCGGTCGCGCTTCTGCATCATCGCCGACGGCTCGGACTCGAGTTCCTCGACGCGGACGGTCATGAAGCGCAGGACGTCCTCGGAGATCTGCATCTGGCGCTCCATCTCGGCGAGCGCCGCCGGAGGGGCGTCGACGTTGAGAAGCGTGAAATGCGCCTTGCGGTTCTTCTTAATGCGGTAGGCGAGGGACTTCACGCCCCACATCTCGATCTTCTCGACCTTGCCGCCATTGGCTTCGATGACGCCCTTGTAGGTCTCGACCATGGTCTCGACCTGCTGGGTCGTCACGTCCTGGCGCGCCAGGAAGACGTGTTCGTAAAGAGGCATTAACGGGCCCTTCATATCCAAAGGGACCCGACGGCGGAGTTGTATGGAAGCAAAACGCGTCGGGCCGGTTCGTACGCGAGTCCTCCGGCGCCAAGCCCTTCGAGCCGTTTGAAGGCCCGAGCGGTTGATCGAAGGCGGAGACACCGGACGACGGAGAAGGTCCGACTTGGACTTTGCCCCTATGCCGACGAATCGGCACCATCCGTTCAGCCCCCAGCCGGAGCGAACGCGAGGGCTGGCGCTTAAATCATTTGGCTACAATGTCAAGGAATGCGCTCCGGCGCTATCAGACGATGTGGCACGCATCCACGCTCAGGATGCCCGCCTGGTGCCGCAGGCGGGTCGCGATCTCCTCGACCTTACGGTTCGGCAATTGGGCGAAGGCGACCGTGATCTCGTCCTGATCGTCCTCGTGGCGTTGGCGCGCGACGAATTGGCGGATGCGCGGCGCGTGGGGGCCGGCGAGGTCCCTCAGAAGCGGCAAGGAGAACGCGTCGCGTTCAGCGATCACACGCAGGCCCTGCTGCCCGATCGACGCCCGGTAGCGTTCTTCGAAGGGCTTCACCCCGGCCAGGATCACGAGCACGATCACCGTGGTGGCGAAGGCCGCAACGGTGAGGCCCGCACCCGAGGCGAGGCCGATGGCCGCCACCGCCCACAGGCTCGCGGCCGTGGTCAGCCCCTTCACCACCTCGCCCCGCAGCAGAATGGTGCCGGCGCCGAGAAAGCCGATGCCCGACACCACCTGGGCGGCGATGCGGGAGGGATCGAGCACGATGTTGGGCCGGCTCAGGACCTCGGAGAAGCCGTAGGCCGAGACGATCATGATGAGGCAGGCGCCCACGGCAACGAGCATGTGGGTGCGCATGCCGGCCGCCCAGGCGAGGCGTTCGCGCTCGAACCCGATGGCGCTGCCGAGCACGGCGGCCAGCAGCAGTCGGCCGACGATCTCGCCGTTGCCGAGCATTGTTCGCGGTCCCCGCTACTTGTTAGGCTTCTCCGACAGGATCGCCCCGGTCTTCGGATCGGCGTGGAACTGCATCGTCACGCCGTTCTTCACGCCTTCCCCCTCCCAATGCCCGTCATCGGCCTCGAATTCGGTGATGCTCGTGTAGCCCGTCGCCATCAGCTTCTGCTTGACCTGATCGGCGGGCATCCAGTCCGCCCCAGGCTGGTCGGCGAAGGCGGCCGTACAGGTGAGCGCGAGGGCGAGGGTCGCGGAAATCAGGCGCGGCATCGGGCGCTCCTTGAGCCGGCAAAAGGAAATTCGAAAATCAACCGAACGGATCGCGTGAGGTTCCGCGCCTATCGAAGCGACGCCGCGATGGCCTGCTGGATGCCCAGGATGTCGGCGCCGCGCTTGAGGGTCTTCTGGATCGGCTCGCGGCCCGAAACCCAGATCTTCAGCTCGGAATCGAGATCGAAGCTGCCCGCTGTCTCGACGGAAAAGCAGGTGATCGCCCGGTAGGGCACTGTCATGTACTGCACCTTGCGGCCGGTGAGCCCCTGTTTGTCCACGAGGATCAGCCTGCGGTCGGTGAACACGATGAGGTCGCGAACCACCCGGAAGGCGACCTGCACGGTTTCGCCCTGCGTGAGGATGCCGGCGAGCTGTTCGTTCACCTCCGCCGGCGAGAGGTCGCTGCCGTGGCCGAGCAGCCCGTCGAGAATTCCCATGGCGTCCCGTATCCCCGTTGGCGTGTCCGACCCCTATGTAGGAGCCGGATCCCCCGAGACGAACGGCCCGGCCGTGACGCGTTAGGGGGATCGCGTCTGGAGCCCGTCCGAACCATGTCCCCACGTCCCATCTTGCCCGGTGCCCTGCGTCTCGGCGTGAACATCGATCACGTCGCCACGGTGCGCAACGCGCGGGGCGGCGCGCATCCCGATCCGATCCGGGCGGCGCTCATGGCCGTGGAGGCCGGGGCCGACGGCATCACCGCGCATCTGCGCGAGGACCGCCGGCATATCCGCGACGCCGACATGGAGACGCTGGCCCGCGTGCTGACGGTGCCCCTCAACTTCGAGATGGCGGCCACGGACGAGATGGTCGCCCTGGCGATCCGCTTGCGTCCCCACGCCGCCTGCCTCGTCCCGGAAAAGCGCGAGGAGCGCACTACGGAAGGCGGCCTCGATATCGTCGGCGGCCACGACCACCTCGCGCCCCGCATCGCAGCGCTCGGCGCGGCGGGTCTGCGTGTCTCCCTGTTCGTCGAGCCCGACGAGGCGGTGATGGCGGCGGCCCACCGCCTCGGCGCCCCCGTGGTCGAGCTTCACACCGGCACCTATTGCGAAGCAGTGGCAGCGGGCGACGCCGCCCGCATCGCGTCGGAACTGGCCCGTATCGCCCGTGCGGCGACGTATGGGGCCGGCCTTGGCCTCGAGATCCATGCCGGTCACGGCCTTGCCCTCGACAGCGTCGGGCCGGTGGCGGCCCTGCCCGAGATCGCCGAACTCAACATCGGCCACGCCCTCATCGGCGAGGCGATCTTCGTCGGCCTCGCCCAGGCGGTGCGCGACATGCGGGCGGCAATGGATGCGGCCCGCGCGGGAGCGGGCGCGTGATCCTGGGGATCGGGTCCGACCTCTGCGACATCCGCCGCATCGAGCGGTCCCTCGAACGCTACGGCGAGCGCTTCACCCACCGGGTCTTCACCGAGGGCGAGCGGGCGAAATGCGACGGTCGCGCCGCGCGGGCGCCGTCCTACGCCCGGCGCTTCGCCGCCAAGGAGGCCTGCGCCAAGGCCCTGGGAACGGGGCTCGCCCGAGGGGTGTTCTGGCGCGACATGGAGGTGGTGAATCTACCCGGCGGCCGCCCGACCCTGCGCCTCACCGGCGGGGCGGCGGAACATCTCGCCGCCATGATCCCGGTCGGCCATGAGGTCCGGGTCCACGTCACCCTCACGGACGATCCGCCCATGGCGCAAGCCTTCGTGATCATCGAGGCGGTGCCGCCGGACACTTCACGGGGCTGAGGCCCCGGACCTCGCGTTGCGGCGTCACCGCGCATGGTCTATGCCGCCGCTCACCGTCGATGGCGGACGAGGCGCGGAATCCGGCCTCCCGCATCGAATCGGAGAGGCCAGCCAGATGGAACGTGCCCGCGTGGACCACCAGACGAAGCATGACCTGAAGGCGGCCGAGACCGGGACCTGGGCCAGCATCAAGGAGACCTTGAAGGTCGGCGGGCAGGCCCTGCTCATTGCCCTCGTGGTGCGGACGCTCCTGTTCCAGCCGTTCAACATCCCCTCCGGGTCGTTGGTCCCCACTCTCCTCATCGGCGACTACCTGTTCGTGTCGAAATACTCCTACGGATACTCCAAGTACTCCCTGCCGTTGAGCGAGTACCTTCCCTTCACGGCGGATGGCCGCGTGTGGGCGGCGAACCCGAAGCGCGGCGACATCGCGGTGTTCAAGCTGCCGAAGGACAACGCCACCGACTACATCAAGCGGGTCATCGGGTTGCCTGGCGACAAGATCCAGATGAAGGCCGGCCTGCTCTACATCAACGACGTGCCGGTCAAGCGCGAGAAGATCGCGCCGTTCGAGACCACCGGCCCCTACGGCGAGCAGGTGAAGGTCGAGCAGTACCTCGAGACCCTTCCGGGCGGCGTCACCCACCGGGTGATCGAGCGCGACGGCGACAACGGTTACTGGGACAACACCGAGCCCTACACCGTGCCCGAGGGACGGTTCTTCATGATGGGCGACAACCGCGACAACTCGACGGATTCGCGTGACCTCTCCAGCGTCGGTTTCGTGCCGTTCGAGAATTTCGTCGGCCGGGCGGAGATGATCTTCTTCTCCATCGACGAGGGCACGCCGGCGTGGCAGATTTGGAACTGGCCGGCGAAGGTCCGCTGGGGCCGCCTGTTCACCACCATTCACTAGGCCGGACATCAGAATCGAGACCATCGTGGACGAAGAGGCGCGTCCCTCCAGCCGGGCGCGGCGCACGCCCCGTCCGAAGCCCGGCCTGGCCGTGCTCGAGGCCGCGATCGGCCATGCCTTCGCCGACCCGAAGCTCCTGACGCTGGCCCTGACCCATGTCAGCAAGGCCGGCGGTAACGGGCGCCTCGGCAGCTACCAGCGCCTGGAATTCCTCGGCGACCGCGTGCTCGGTCTCGCCATCGGCGACCTCCTGTACGCCGCCTTTCCGGGGGCGGACGAGGGCGAGTTGTCCCGCCGCCTCGCCGGCCTCGTCCGGCGCGAGACCTGCGCCGCCGTCGCCACCGCCTGGGATGTCGGGCCCCACCTCCTGCTCGGGACCGGCGAGGTCCAGAGCGGCGGTCGCCGCAACCAGACCATCCTGGCCGATACCTGCGAGTCGATCCTCGGCGCGGTGTTCCTGGACGCCGGCTACGCCAAGGCCAAGGCCATCGTGGAGGCCGCGTTCACGCCGGGCGTCGACACCGCCGCGCCGCGCGGTCGCGACGCCAAGTCCTCCCTGCAGGAATGGGCCATGGGCCGTGGCCTGCCGATTCCCGTCTACGAGGTGGTGGAGCGGTCGGGACCCGATCACGCGCCGGTGTTCCGCATCGCCGCCCGGGTCGAGGGGTTCGCGCCCGGCTTCGGCACCGGTCCATCGAAGCGCCTCGCCGAGCAGGAGGCCGCCCGCCTCGTGCTGGAGCGGGACGTGCTCGGCCAGTCCCCGCACCAGCCCCCCCACTCAACCATGGAGACGTCGGCGGACGTCCGCGAAGGAAATTCCTCCGATGCCTGATCCCGATTTCGACCACGACCACGATGACGACGACGTGGAGCTGCCGCCCCTGGTGCCGCTGCCGTCGGCCCCGATGCCCGAGAACACCACCGCCGGCTTCGTCGCCCTCATCGGCATTCCCAACGCCGGCAAGTCGACGCTCCTGAACAGCCTCGTCGGGACCAAGGTGTCCATCGTCTCCCGCAAGGTGCAGACGACGCGGGCGCTGGTGCGCGGCATCGTCATGGAGGGGGCGGCGCAGATCATCCTCGTCGACACCCCCGGCATCTTCGCCCCGAAGCGCCGGCTGGACCGCGCCATGGTCCATTCCGCCTGGAGCGGCGCCTCGGATGCCGACGCCGTCTGCCTGCTCATCGACGCGCGCAAGGGCGTTTCGGACGAGGTCGAGGCGATCCTGGCCAAGCTCCCCGACGTGAAGCGCCCGAAGGTTCTGATTCTCAACAAGATCGACCTCATCCCGCGCGACCGCCTCCTGGCCCTCGCCGCCTCCCTCAACGAGCGTATCGCCTTCACCCACACCTTCATGGTCTCGGCGCTGAACGGCGACGGCATCGATACCCTCAAGGCGACGCTCGCTGGGATGATGCCCAAAAGCCCGTGGCTCTACCCCGAGGATCAGGTCTCGGACGCCCCCATCCGGATGCTCGCCGCCGAGATCACGCGCGAAAAACTCTACGACCGCCTGCACGAGGAACTGCCTTACCGCTCCACCGTCGAGACCGACCAGTGGCAGCTGCGCACCGACGGGTCGGTGCGCATCGAGCAGACCATCTTCGTCGAGCGCGAGAGCCAGCGGTCCATCGTGCTCGGCAAGGGCGGCCAGACCATCAAGGCCATCGGGCAGGCGGCGCGGCGCGAGATTTCGGAGGCCGCCGAGCAGACGGTCCACCTGTTCCTGCACGTGAAGGTGCGCGAAAACTGGGCCGACGATCCGGCGCGCTACCGCGAGATGGGCCTGGAATTCCCGCGCGGCTGAAACCAACCTCGACCGTCCATCATGCTCAGGGCCGCCGGGGCGCGCGTGCGCCGCCGCGGCGGAATCACATCACCATGTCCACCACATCGTTCCATCACGCCGTCTACGGCCTGCCGCCCGCCGAACTCACCGACAGCCCGGACGGGGCCGTTCAGGTCTCGCCCCTGATTCCAGGCTCGCCCCGGATCGAGGATGTCGAGTCCGCGAGCCTGGAACGCGTCGACGTGCTGGCTCCCGCCGGAACCATCGAGCGGCGTTACGTCCTCGCCCAGGCCCTGCGCGCCCTGCGGCCCGGCGGACGCCTGACCGCCCTGGCGCCGAAGGATCGCGGCGGCTCGCGGCTCGCCAAGGAACTCGCGGGCTTCGGAGCGCCCGCCTCCGAGAGTGCGCGACGCCACCATCGCATCTGCCTCGTCGAGCGGCCGGAGACGGTCGCGAATCTCGACGCCGCGTTGGAGGAGGGCGGTCCGCGCCATATCGACAACCTCGCCCTGTGCACGCAGGCCGGCATCTTCTCCTATGACCGCCTCGATCCGGGCTCGGCCCTGCTGCTGTCGCTGCTGCCGCCGCTCTCCGGCAGCGGCGCCGATTTCGGCTGCGGCCTCGGCATCCTGGCGCGCTCCGTGCTGCATTCGCCGAAGGTGACCGCGCTCACCCTCATCGACATCGACCGGCGCGCCGTCGAGATGGCGACCCGCAACGTCGGCGACCCGCGCGCCACGATCCGATGGGCCGATATCCGCGCCGGCAACCTCGGGCTCAGTCGCCTCGACTTCGTGGTGATGAACCCGCCGTTCCACGACGGCGGTTCGGAGGATCAGGCGCTCGGCCAGGGCTTCATCGCCCGGGCGGCCGAAGCCCTGCGGCCCGGCGGCACCCTGTGGCTCACCGCCAACATGCACCTGCCCTACGAGAAGCCCCTCAACGCCGCCTTCAAGACCGTCGAGGTCAAGGCCGCGTCCGGCGGCTACAAGGTGTTCGAGGCGCGCAAATGAGCAAGGCGGGCAAGGTCCCGACCCTGCGCCTTGACCGGTTGCTCGCCAACATGGGCTACGGCTCGCGCCGGGAGATCGGGCTGCTCACGGGCGCCGGCCTCGTCGTCCTCGACGGCGCGCCCCTGCGGGATTCGGACCAGCGCATTCCGGTCACGCCGGATCTGGCGCAGCGCATGGTGGTGGACGGCGAACCCCTCGACCCGCCGCCGGGCGTTGCCCTGATGCTGCACAAGCCGCTGGGCGTCACCTGCTCGCACAAGGAGGCGGGGCCGCTGGTCTACGGTCTGCTGCCCGACCGCTGGCGCCGACGCGACCCGGCCCTCTCCACCGTTGGGCGCCTCGACAAGGAGACCTCGGGCCTCCTCCTGCTCACCGACGACGGCGCCCTGCTGCACCGGATCATTTCCCCGAAAGCCAACGTCGCCAAGCGGTATCAGGTGACCCTGGACCGGCCGCTGAAAGGCAACGAGGCGGCGATCTTCGCCTCCGGCACCCTGATGCTGGAGGGGGAGGACAAGCCGCTCCTGCCCGTCGAGACGGAGGTCCACGGCGAGACCAGCGCGGCCGTGACCCTGCACGAGGGCCGTTACCACCAGGTCCGGCGCATGTTCGCGGCCATCGGCAACCACGTCGTGGCGCTGCACCGGGACCGAATCGGTGGCCTCGCCCTGCCGGACGACCTCGCCGCCGGCGCCTATCGCATCATGGGTGAGGCCGACATTTCCGCCGTGTTCGGCGGCAACCCGGCCTGATGGATCGGTCTGGACCGCCCAACCTTGCCATCACGAAAACCGTCTGGTAAGGCCCCGCCCATTCCACACGCGGAGCCGGCCTCATGCCTGAATGAGGCGTTTCCGGTGATCGGTGCCCCGAGGGGCCCGTTCACTTCCTCCGCGGCGGCATAACCGGAGAGACACAAGATCATGGCCGTTGATTTCAGCATGCGTCAGCTTCTCGAGGCCGGCGCCCATTTCGGGCACCAGGCCCACCGCTGGAACCCGAAGATGCAGTCCTACATCTTCGGGACGCGCAACAACATCCACATCATCGACCTGGCCCAGACGGTGCCGGCCCTTCACCAGGCCCTGCAGGCCGTGAGCGACACCGTCGCCAAGGGCGGCCGCGTGCTGTTCGTCGGCACCAAGCGTCAGGCCGCCGACACCATCGCCGAGGCCGCCAAGCGTTCGGCCCAGTACTACGTCAACTCCCGCTGGCTCGGCGGCATGCTGACCAACTGGAAGACCATTTCTGGCTCGATCCAGCGCCTGCGTAAGGTCGACGAGATCCTCGACGGTGGCGCGCAAGGCCTCACCAAGAAGGAGCGCCTGATGCTCGGGCGCGAGAAGGACAAGCTCGAGAAGGCGCTCGGCGGCATCAAGGACATGGGCGGCGTGCCCGACCTGCTGTTCGTGATCGACACGAACAAGGAGCAGCTCGCCATCAAGGAGGCCCAGCGCCTCGGCATTCCCGTCGCCGCCATCGTCGACACGAACTGCAATCCGGACGGCATCACCTACGTGGTCCCGGCCAACGATGACGCCGGTCGCGCCATCGCCCTGTACTGCGACCTCATCGCCCGTGCCGCCATCGACGGCATCTCGCGCGGCCAGGGCTCGAGCGGCGTCGATCTCGGCGCCTCCGAGGAGCCCACCGCCGAGGAGATCCCGCAGTACGAAGGCGCGGCCTCCATCGAGTCCGGCTCCGTTACCCAGGCCGATGTCGCCGCCCTCGTGGAGTCCACCGAGCACTTCGAGCTGCTCTCGGCTCCCCGCGGCGCGCCCGACGACCTGTCCAAGCTCAACGGCGCCGGCCCGCAGATTGTGCAGAAGCTCAACGAGGCCGGCATCTATCATTACTGGCAGCTCGCTTCCATGAGCGAGGGCGACGTCGCGAAGGTCGATGCCGATCTCAAGCTCAACGGCCGCATCGGCCGCGACGGTTGGGTCGATCAGGCCCGCGGCTTCGTCGAGGCCGCTGCCGCAGCCTGATCCTGGGACGCGGCCCGGCACCGGACATCCGTCCGGCACCGGGCTGCTCCAGACGGATCGATCGCATCATCCTGAAGCCCGGTGCTTTTTGCGAAGCGCCGGGCTCCTTCACTTCAATAGTCCCGCACTTCAAGAGTCCCAGAAAGGACAGGCCATGGCCAACATCACCGCCGCACTGGTGAAAGAGCTTCGCGAAAAGACCGGCGCGGGCATGATGGACTGCAAGGGCGCCCTCAACGAGACGGATGGCGACATCGAAGCCGCCGTGGACTGGCTGCGCAAGAAGGGCCTCGCCAAGGCCGCCAAGAAGGCCGGCCGCGTCGCCGCCGAGGGCCTCGTCGCGGTTGAGTCCGCCGGGCATCACGCCGCCCTCGTCGAGGTGAATTCGGAGACGGACTTCGTCGCCCGCAACGACAGCTTCCAGGGCTTCGCCCGCGAGGCCGCCAAGCTCGCCCTCGACACCGACGGCACCCTCGAGGGCCTCGAATCCGCGAAGTTCCCCGGTGCCCAGGAGACCGTCAAGGACAGCCTCGCGAACCTCATCGCCACCATCGGCGAGAACATGACCCTGCGCCGCGTCGCCAAGCTCGACGTGACCAAGGGCGTGATTTCCTCCTACGTCCACGGTCAGGTCGCCGACGGCCTCGGCAAGATCGGCGTGCTCGTCGCCCTCGAGTCCGAGGGTGACGTCGAGGTGCTCTCCACCCTCGGCCGCCAGATCGCCATGCACGTCGCCGCCACCAACCCGGTGGCCCTCGATGCGGCCGGCGTCGATCAGACGATCCTCGATCGCGAGATCAACATCCTGCGCGAGAAGAACGCCGGCAAGCCCGAGAACGTGCTGGCCAAGATCGTCGAGAGCGGCCTGAAGAGCTACTACAAGGAGGTCACTCTCCTCGAGCAGCCCTTCGTGCACGACGGCTCGAAGACGATCACGCAGGTCCTCAAGGAAGCCGAAGGCAAGGCCGGCGCTCCGGTCAAGCTCAAAGCCTTCGTGCGCTACGCCCTCGGCGAGGGCATCGAGAAGGAAGAGGCCCCGGACTTCGCCTCTGAGGTGGCCGCCGCCGCCCGCGGCTGATCCTCGCTTCGGCGACGACGAAAACACCCTGGGGGGCGGTGGCCGCGAGGCCGCCGCCCCTCGACGTTTCGACCCTGCTTGCGCTAGACACCCCTCCGCTTCCGATTGGCTCTCCGGTTCGTGACAGGACCGGATTTGAGGGGACTGGCTCGATGCCGGAGACCACACCGTTTCGCCGCGTCCTCGTGAAGCTCTCCGGGGAGGCCCTGGCCGCCCCCGACGGCTACTGGCTTCACCCACCGACGCTCGCCGGCATCGCCGAGGACATCGCCCGCACCCGTGAGGCCGGCATCCAGCTCGCCCTGGTCGTGGGCGGCGGCAACATGATCCGGGGGGCGCGCATTTCGTCCGCCGGCTGGATCGACCGCGCAACCGGCGATTCGCTCGGCATGATGGCGACGGTGATGAATTCGCTCGCCCTGGAAACGGCGCTGAACGCCGCCGGCGTTCCCGCCCGCACCATGTCGGCCGTGTCGATGCCGACCATCTGCGAGACCTTCGCGCGTCAGCCGGCCCTGCACCACCTCGACAAGGGCCAGGTCATCGTGCTCGCCGGCGGCACCGGCAACCCGTTCTTCACCACCGATACGGCGGCAGTCTTGCGCGCGGCCGAGTTGCGCTGCGAGGCCGTCCTGAAGGCGACGCAGGTGGACGGCGTCTACTCGGCCGATCCGAAGACCGACCCCTCCGCCACCCGCTACGATTGCCTCACCCACGACGAGGCCATCGCCCGCGACCTGAAGGTGATGGACACCGCCGCCTTCGCCCTCGCGCGCGAGAGCCGGCTCTCCATCGTGGTCGGCTCCGTGCATGCGCCGAGCTCGATCCGGGCGATCCTCACGGGAGAGGCCCCCGCCACCCGCGTGGTTCCGTGAGCCGGCGGCGGTGAAAGCCCGAAGCCCATTTGCGGGCCACGGGGTTTTGGTTCATTGAAGCCGCTGAACGGGCCCCGAGGCCCGGCCCCCTTCACTCCGTTCGCGTCGGGACTTTTGAACGCATGGCTGCCATCCCCGAATTCGATTTGAACGACATCAAGCGCCGCATGCAGGGCGCCGTGACCTCCCTCAAGGGCGACCTCGGCTCCCTGCGGACGGGCCGCGCGACGCCGAGCATCCTCGATCCGATCCAGGTCGATGCCTACGGGGCGATGATGCCCATGGCGCAGGTCGCCACCGTGAGCGTGCCTGAGCCGCGCCTGCTCAGCATCTCCGTGTGGGATCGCGGCATGATCGGCGCCGTCGAGAAGGCGATCCGCGAGTCGGATCTCGGCATGAACCCGCAGACGGAAGGCCAGACCATCCGCCTGCGCGTTCCGGAAATGAATGAGCAGCGCCGCAAGGAGATGGTCAAGGTCGCGCACAAGTACACGGAGGAGGCCCGCGTTGCCGTCCGCCACGTCCGCCGCGACGGCCTCGATCACCTGAAAAAGCTCGAGAAGGACGGCGCCATCAGCGAGGACGATGAGAAGCGTCAGGCCGCCGAAGTCCAGAAGGCTACCGATGCACACATTGCCGAGATCGATGGCGTCCTGGCCGCCAAGGAAAAAGAAATCATGCAGGTTTAGGACCCCTCCACGTTAGAAGAGGTCGGTTTCTAGGGAAAGAACGCGCACGCACGACGGTATGGAATCGCGTCCGTATCGACGGAAGCGATTTTCGCTCCCACCGAATTCGTGAGCGGACGGGACGAGGCAGGGGAGGGGCGCGTTGGGTCGGATCGAGGGCGCGCGTCACATCGAGGCCGGAGCGGCGGAAGGGCAGGATGGTTCGATCCGGTCGCAGGCCGCGCCGGGTGGAGCGCCGCGCCTGCCAGCGGGTCTGGCACTGCCGGCCCCGGCGCATGTCGCCATCATCATGGATGGGAACGGGCGCTGGGCGGCCCGGCGCGGCCTCCCCCGCGTCGAGGGCCATCGCCGGGGCGTCGAGGCCGTGCGCCGGGCCGTGCGCTCGGCGATCGATCTGGGCGTGGACTACCTGACTATCTACACCTTCTCCTCGGAGAACTGGCGCCGGCCGCCGGCCGAGGTTGCCGACCTCATGGGTCTGCTCAAGCTGTTCGTGCGCCGGGATCTCGCCGATCTCAACCGCAACAACGTGCGGGTCCGCATCATCGGCGACCGCGAGGGCCTGAGCCCGGATATCGCAGGGCTCCTCGACGAGGCCGAGGCGATGACCCGGACCAATACCGGCCTCACCCTCGTGGTCGCGTTCAATTACGGCGGGCGCCAGGAGATCGTCCGCGCCATCCGGACCCTCGCCCGGGCCTGTGCGGACGGGCGCGCGGTGCCGGAGGAGATCGACAGCGACGCCGTCACGGCGGCCCTCGACACCACCGGCATCCCCGATCCCGATCTCGTCATCCGCACCTCGGGCGAGATGCGCCTCTCGAACTTCCTCACCTGGCAGACGGCGTATGCCGAGTACGTGACGACGCCGGCCCTGTGGCCGGACTTCGATCACGACACCTTCGTCGCCGCCATCGGGGAGTACCATCGCCGCGACCGGCGCTTCGGTGGTCTCAGCGGCCAGAGCTGATGACGGGACTTCCCAACGAGGCGGCCTCCGGCGCCCGCCGCAATCCGTTCGCGGGGCGCGAATTCCAGCTGCGCCTCGTCTCGGGCGTCGTCCTGGCCGCCCTCGTCGTCTCGGCCCTCGTCATCGGCGGCGGCCTCTTCGCCCTGATCTGGCTCGCCGCCGCCGTCGTCGGCACGGCGGAATGGATCGGCATGAGCCGCACGGGCCCGCGCCGGCTCCTCGTCGCCGTCATCGCCGTGACGCTCGGAGGCCTCGCCCTGTGCCTGCGGGAGGGGGCGTCCCCCCTCGTGTTCGTCGCGGTGGCGGCGGCCGGTATCACCGGGCTCCTGATCGTAGCTCGGGACGGGGCGGCCCGGGGCCGGGCCGTCGCGGGTCTCGCCGGGGGCGCCGTCGTGGCCCTCGTGCCGCCGGGGCTGCGCGACGATCCCGCCATCGGCATCCTCGGCCCGGCCTGGATGTTCGCCGTGGTGTGGTCCACGGATGTGGTCGCCTACATCACGGGACGCACCTTCGGCGGCCCGAAACTGATGCCGGCCGTGAGCCCGAAGAAGACTTGGTCCGGGGCCCTCGGCGGCCTCACCGCCGGCACCGCCGCCGGCATCGGCGCCGTGATCATCGCTCGGGACCATGGCGGGAGCGCCCTCGCGGCGACCTCGCTCCTCCTCGTCGGACTCGTCAGCGCCGCCGCATCGGTGTTCAGCCAGGCCGGCGACCTCGCCGAATCCGCCCTCAAGCGGCACTGGGGCGTCAAGGATTCCGGCCGCTCGATTCCCGGTCACGGCGGCGTCATGGACCGCCTCGATGGCTTCGCCGCCGTGGCGCTGCTGGCCGGATTGTATCTCCTCGCGCATCGCATGGGCGCGGTCTGAAGGAACGTCTCCGTTGAGTCTCACCGTTTCCATCCTGGGCGCCACCGGCTCCATCGGCCGGTCCACCACGGACCTCCTCGCCCAGCATCCGGAGCGTTTCCGCACCGGCGCCCTGGTCGGCGGCCGCGACGCCGAGGCCATCGCCAAGCTCGCGCGTGAGATCGGCGCCGATTTCGTCGCCCTGGCCGACGCTTCGCAGGGCGCCGCCCTGAAGGACCTTCTCTCCGGCACCGGCATTCCCAACGGGGCGGGCGAGAGCGCCGTCCTCGAGGCCGTCGCCCGCGACGCCGACATCGTCATGGCCGCCGTCAGCGGTGCCGCCGGCCTGCGTCCGACCCACGCGGCCCTGCGTCTCGGCCGCACGGTGGCGCTCGCCAACAAGGAGAGCCTCGTCTGCGCCGGCGACGCCTTCATGCGCGACGCCAAGCGCTACGGGGCCACCCTGCTGCCGGTGGATTCCGAGCACAACGCCCTCGCGCAGGCCCTGGGCGACGGCAAGGTCGCGGACGTCGCCACCATGACGATCACGGCCTCCGGCGGCCCGTTCCGCACCTGGACCGCCGAGCGCATCGCCGCCGCCTCGCCCGAGGACGCCGCCGCCCATCCGACATGGTCCATGGGCATGAAGATCAACATCGATTCGGCCTCGCTCATGAACAAGGGCCTCGAACTCATCGAGGCGCACCACCTGTTCGGCCTCGAGGCCGACCGCCTCGACGCCATCGTGCATCCGCAATCCATCATCCACGGCCTCGTCACCTGGCGCGACGGCGCCGTGACGGCGGGCCTCGCCATGCCCGACATGCGCGTGCCCATCGCGCATTGCCTCGGTTTGGGCGAGCGCCTCACCATCGCGCGCGGTCGCGTGCTGGACCTCGCGGCGGTGGGCAGCCTCACCTTCGAGGCCGTGGACGAGGCGCGCTTCCCGTGCCTGCGGCTCGCCAGGGCGGCGTTGCGCGATGGCGGCGCCGCCCCCACGGTGATGAACGCCGCCAACGAGATCGCCGTGGCCGCCTTCATCCGGGGCGCCATCGGCTTCTACGGGATCAGCGACCTCGTCGAGCGCGCCTGCACCCATTTCGCCGGTATCCACCGGCAGGCCCCGGCCGATGTCGACGAGGCCCTGGCCATCGACGCCGAGGTTCGTGCCTGGAGCAGCCAGGCCCTGGCCGCCTGAGCACGCGCGGTACCTTCCCGGGGACCGCCGGCATTCGTTGAAGACCGGGCCGCGAAGGCAGAGCCCTGGGAAACCGTCGGGCTCTGCCCGACACCCGCCGAAGGGATGATCCCGTCGGAATCCCGGGGCCATAAGGCTTCACCTACGGTGGGACGTTATCGATCCTTCGGCCCGTAGCCCGCGAGGAACACGCGCACCGCCTCGTCCACCCGATGGGCGATGGCCTGCTCCGTCACCGCCTCGCCCACCGCGAACAGCAGACGGGTGAGAAGTCCGGCCTGACACAGGTGCAGGAAGTGCATCGCCGCGAGTTCGGTGTCGGCGGCCACGAGGCGCCCCGCTGCCACTTGGGCCGAAAGATAGGCGGTGAGGCGCGTGACACCCTTGACCGGGCCGGCCTCGTAGAAGGCCTGGCCGAAGCGGGGGAACTTCTCCGTCGCCCCGATCACCATCCGGATCACCGCCACCTGATCGGGGCGCGACAACTCGGTGAGATAGCTGTGTCCGAGACGGGCGAGGACCCCGGCCACATCGGGATCGTCGGCATCGAGCCGGAACAGGGCCTCGGCTAGCCCCTGACGCTCGGCGGTGGTCAAAGCCTCGAACAGCCCCTCCTTGCTGTCGAAATAGACATAGAGCGTGCCCTTCGAGACGCCGGCCACGCGGGCGATCTCACCCATGCTCGCCCCGTCGAAGCCCGCTGTCAGAAAAACCGTGCGAGCGCCTTCGAGAATCTGCCGGCGTTTGTCGGTCTCGGGCGCCCGGGCGCCCGGTCCATCCACCTCGGCGCTGCGCGCACCCGTCGCCTTCACCCCGTTCACCATCGTGCCGTCCGCTGTCTTGACCGAACCGTTCGGTCAATTTACCTACCGAATCTCCGGGCGCTGCTCAAGATGCCCTCGGGTATTGACCGAACGGTTCGGTCAATCTTCTGGTAGGATGGGTACTGATGACCCTGCGCGAGTCCGGCGACCGCGACGATCCATCGACGGTCGATCCATCCGCGTCCGAAGCACCGTCAGCTTCGCGCCAGGCTGCCACACCGCCGTCGGCGAACGTCGCGCCCCCGGGGGAGGCACAGCTGGTGAAGTCGCCGCGCAAGCGGGTGCGTCGGGTGATTCTCGCGACCCTCGCCTTGGCGATCCTCGTCGGGGGCGGCCTCAAGGCCCACGAGTGGTGGACGGTCGGGCGCTTCTTCGTCTCCACCGACGATGCCTACGTTCAGGCCGACATCTCCGTGCTCGCCGCCAAGGTGCCCGGTTACCTTGCGGCGGTGCCCGTGGTGAATGGCCAGGCAGTGAGGGCCGGCGACGTGATCGCCCGCATCGACGACGGCGATTACCGCCTCGCGCAGGACGCGGCGCACGACAAGCTCGTCACCCAGGAGGCCACCATCGCCCGCATCGGGCGGCAGATCGAGGCGGCCCAGGCTCAGCTCCTGCAGAGTGCGGCGCAGATCGACGCCGCCCGCGCCGATTCCGTGCGGGCCGCCGCCGACTACGTGCGCCAGCAGCAGCTCGAGAAGGTGGATTTCGTCGCCAAGGCCCGCATGGAGCAGGCCCGAGCCGACCGCGACCGCACCCAGGCCGCCGAGAAGGGCGCCGAGGCGTCCCTCGTCGCCATGAAGGCGCAGGTCGAAGTCCTGCGGGCGCAGCGCACGGAGGCCGAGGGCCTCGCCGCCGAGTTGCGCACGGCTGAGCGGCGCGCCGCCCGCGACCTCGCCTTCACCATCGTACATGCGCCGTTCGACGGCGTGATCGGCAACAAGGCCGTCGAGGCGGGCGCCTACGTGTCGCCGGGCTCGCGCATCGCCGCCCTGGTGCCGCTTCAGAGCGTGCGGATCGACGCCAACTTCAAGGAAACCCAGGTCGAGCAGATGCGGCCGGGCCAACGCGTCCACATCGCCGTCGACGCTTATCCGGGCCGCGACATCGTCGGGTCGGTGGAATCCCTGTCGCCCGCCTCCGGATCGGTGTTCAGCCTCCTGCCGCCCGATAATGCCACGGGCAACTTCACCAAGATCGTGCAGCGCCTACCCGTGCGCGTGCACGTTCCGGAGGACGTCGCCCGTGAAGGGTTGCTGCGGCCCGGCCTCTCCGTCACCGTCCGGGTCGATACCCGAGACGCGGTGACGCGAACCGCCGCGATGCGGCCGTAGGCGCCGCCATGGCCGCCACCGTCGCAGGCGCCGCCGCGCCCGCCGCCGAACCGCCCCTCGACCGCCGCCGTATGGTGGCGTTCGTCTGCATGGTGTTCGGGATGTTCATGGCCATCCTCGATATCCAGATCGTGTCGGCGTCGCTGGCCGAGATCCAGGCCGGCCTCTCGGCCTCGGGCGACGAGATCCCGTGGGTGCAGACGAGTTACCTCATCGCCGAGGTGATCGCGATTCCCCTGTCGGGCTTCCTGTCGCGGGTGCTTTCGACCCGGTGGATGTTCGTGATCTCGGCCGGGGGCTTCACCTTGATGAGCCTGATGTGCGCCACCTCCACCAGCATCAACCAGATGATCGTCTGGCGTGCGCTGCAGGGCTTCATCGGCGGCGGCATGATCCCGACGGTGTTCGCCTCGGCCTTCACGATCTTCCCGCCCTCGAAGCGCTCCATCGTGTCGCCGATGATCGGTCTTGTCGCGACCCTCGCCCCCACCATCGGCCCAACGGTTGGCGGCTACCTCACCGATCTGTTCGACTGGCACTGGCTGTTTCTCATTAACGTGGTACCGGGCATCGTGGTGACGGCCTCGACCTACTGGCTGGTCGATTTCGACGAGCCGAACCTCGCCCTGTTCCGCCGCTTCGACTGGTACGGCCTCGTGTTCATGGCGCTGATGCTCGGCTGCCTCGAATACGTGCTGGAGGAGGGGCCGAACCACGATTGGCTCGCCGATGAGGCGGTTCTCGCCTGCGCCGTGGTCTGCGCCGTCGCCGGTCCGGCCTTCTTCTGGCGCGCGTTCACGGCGCGGGAACCCATCGTCGATCTGCGTGCCTTCTCCGACCGCAACTTCGCCGCCGGCTGCCTGTTCAGCTTCGTCCTCGGCATCGGGCTCTACGGCCTGACCTACCTTTATCCGGTCTATCTCGGGCGGGTGCGCGGCTATTCGGCCCTGCAAATCGGCGAGACCATGTTCATCTCCGGCCTGTGCATGTTCGCCACCGCCCCCATCGCCGGCCGCTTCCTCGGCAAGGTCGATCCGCGCATCCCCATGGGGCTCGGCTTCGTCGGCTTCGCCGCCGGCACCTGGCTCGTCACCGGCCTGACCAAGGATTGGGATTTCGGCGAGCTGCTTGTGCCGCAGATCCTGCGCGGCTGCTCGCTGATGCTGTGCATGATCCCCATCAACAACATCGCGCTCGGCACCCTGCCGCCCGCCCGGATGAAGAATGCGTCGGGCCTCTACAACCTGACGCGCAACCTCGGCGGGGCTGTCGGCCTCGCCCTCATCAACACCGTGCTGAACGACCGCTGGGACCTCCACCTTGCCCGACTGCACGAGCGCTTCACTTGGACCAACACCGCCGTGCTGGAACGTCTCCAGATGATGCGCCGGGGCTTCGAGGGACTGGGCGGCGACCCCGATGCCATGGCCCTCAAGGCGATGATGAACACCGTCCGCATCCAGGGGCTGGTGATGAGCTTCACCGACGTGTTCCTGGTGTTGACGGGACTGTTCCTGCTCATGGCGTGCGCCGTGCCCTTCATCCGCCGACCGCGTGCCGCTTTGGCCGGTGGCGGCGGCCACTAGGCGAGTCGGGTCTTTACCGCGATCGCAGGAAAGCCGGGTTTCCGTCTGGTCTTTGCCTCCATGCGGCGGCACAACCATCCTGACGGATTTGCTTTCGCCGGCCGGGGTTCCGATCTGCTAAGGCGAGTGGGTGGGCCGGTGCGCCGCCGCGAGGATCGACGATGGACTTTCTAACAGCGATGGGCGGGACGGCCGCCGGCTTCTTCGGCAACGCGATCCCGTTCCTGATCGTCCTCAGCGTCGTGGTGTTCGTGCACGAAATGGGGCATTTCCTCGTCGGCCGCTGGTGCGGGGTCGGCGTCCACGCCTTCTCCCTCGGGTTCGGCCCGGAACTCTTCGGATTCAACGATCGTCACGGCACCCGCTGGAAACTCTCGGCGGTGCCGCTCGGCGGCTACGTCAAGTTTCATGGCGACGCCAACGGCGCCAGCGTGCCGGACTCGGAGGCCGTCGCCCGGATGACCCCGCAGGAGCGTGCGACGAGCTTCGCGACGCAGCCCCTGGCCAAGCGTGCGGCCATCGTCGTCGCCGGCCCCGTCGCCAACTTCCTCCTTGCCATCGTGCTGTTCTCCGGGGCGATCTATTTCGGCGGTCGCTACGAGATCCCCGCTCGCGTCGAGGCGGTCCTGCCGGGCAGCGCCGCCGAGCGCGCCGGCTTCCAGCAAGGCGACATCATCCGTGCCATCGACGGCGCGAAGGTGAATAACTTCAACGATATGCAGCGCGCAGTCACCACGAGCGCCGGGTCCAGCCTCGCCATCACCGTGGAGCGCGCCGGGGAGACCAAGATTCTCACCGCGATTCCCGATGGCGTGGAGGAGCGGACGCCGTTCGGCCGCCACCGCTTCGGTCGCCTCGGGATCCGGAGCCCCGAGGGGCGCGAGGCCAAGCTCGTCCAGTACGGCCTCGTGCAGTCGGTCGGACACGGCCTGTACGAAACCTACTTCGTCGTCGACCGCACCATGGACTATATCGGCAAGCTCGTGACCGGTCGGGAATCCGCCGACCAGCTGTCCGGGCCCATCGGCATCGCCCGGGTCTCGGGGGAAGTCGCCAAGGTCGGCGGCGCCGGCGGCCTGATTGGCCTGATCGCGCTTCTCTCCGTGTCCATCGGGCTCCTGAACCTGTTCCCGGTGCCGCTGCTCGATGGGGGACACCTGTTGTTCTATGCCCTCGAGGCCGTTCGCGGCAGGCCCTTGAGCGAGCGTACGCAGGAGATCGGCTTCCGGATCGGGCTGGCCCTCGTCCTGTTCCTCATGCTGTTCGCCGCCTGGAACGATGTCCTCAATCTCGGTGCGTCTTGGAGTTCCCGCGGCACCTGAACGCCGTCGCATGACGGGGCGGAATGAGCGCAAGTCCCTCACCGCGTGGCGGTATCCGCCGCGCGGCCGTCCCGCGTAGACGCTTTCTTAACCATGTTCAGCGATGCTGGTCGTCCGTCCGTGACCGGAAGGCCACGTGTCCCCGAAATCCCCAGTGGGAAGAACGCCGCGGCGTTTGCTTCGATCGGGAAACTCGGTAGAAGCTGAGCTTGGGACCAGATGACGGGATGACCGGGATAACCGGCGCCTGTCCGCGGGTGCGAACCCGTACTGATAAAAAAGAGACGGGCGATTACATGATGTCGATGACGGGGAAGCGCCGACGTAAGTCGGCGGAGCAGACCATCGTCCTAGTCGCCGCCACAGCCGCAGGGTTGGTTCTCGGTGGCACGGCGCAGGCCGAGCAGATCGTCGTCCAGGGCAACAAGCGCGTCGATTCCGATACGATCCGGTCCTACGTGACCGGCACGGCCTCCGGTTCTCCCGAGGAAGCCCGCCGCAACCTGCTGGCGAGTGGCATGTTCTCCGACGTGAAGGTGTCGCGCAGCGGCGGCAGCACCGTCGTGAGCGTCCGCGAGAACAACATCATCAACCGCGTGGTGTTCGAGGGGAACAAGAAGGTCGAGAAGGCCACCCTCGAAGCCGAGATCGAGGCCAAGGCGCGCGGGCCCTACAACCAGGGAATCATCACCGCCGATCTGCAGCGCATCCGCGAGATCTATCGTCGGTCGGGCCGCGGCAGCGCCAAGGTGAGCTTCCGCACCGTCGACCTGCCGAACGGCCGCCTCGACGTGATCTACGTCATTGAGGAAGGCGACAAGACCGGTATCAAGGCGATCAACTTCACCGGCAATCAGGCATACTCCGATTCCAAGCTCAAGGAGCTCATGTCCTCGTCGGAGATGAACTTCCTGTCGTTCATCAAGACCTCGGACGTCTACGATCCCGACCGGATCACCAACGACCTCGACCTCGTGCGGCGCTTCTACCTCAAGAACGGCTACGCCGACTTCCGCGTCGTGAAGGCCGATGCCCGCTACGTCGAGGCGGAAACCGATGCCGGCTGGGTCATCGACGTCATCGTCGAGGAAGGCCAGCAGTACAAGGTCGGCGCCGTCGCCATCGATTCGCGCCTACCCGGCCTCGATGCCCGGGGCCTCGACGGCGAGGTCCGCGCCCAGGTCGGCGACGTCTACAACGCCGAGGATGTCGAACGGACCCTCAGCGGCGTCACCAATCAGGTCGCCCGCCAGGGCTATCCCTTCGCCCAGGTGCGTCCCACGGGTCAGCGCGATCCGGCGACCCACACGGTCGCCCTCGGCTTCGTCGTCGAAGATGGGCCGCGCGTCTACGTCGAGCGCATCAACATCCGCGGCAACACCCGCACCCGCGACTACGTCA
This sequence comes from Methylobacterium adhaesivum, assembly GCF_022179065.1. Classification (GTDB taxonomy): domain Bacteria; phylum Pseudomonadota; class Alphaproteobacteria; order Rhizobiales; family Beijerinckiaceae; genus Methylobacterium; species Methylobacterium adhaesivum. The sequence goes on along the minus strand of NZ_BPQD01000008.1, from coordinate 112,799 downwards.
TCCGCCGCGAACTCGATATCACCGAGGGCGACGCCTACAACCGCGTGCTCACGGACCGGGCCGAGCGTCGCCTGAACGGCCTCGGCTTCTTCAAGAAGGTCCGCTTCTCCAACGAGCCGGGTTCGGCCGCCGACCGGGTGATCATCAACATCGACGTCGAGGATCAGCCCACGGGGTCATTCTCGGTGGCCGGTGGCTACTCGACCCAGGACGGCATCATCGGCGAGGTCTCGGTCTCCGAGTCGAACTTCCTCGGCCGCGGCCAGTACGTCCGCGTCGCCGGAACCGCCGGCCAGTATGCCCGCGGTGTCGACTTCTCGTTCACCGAGCCATACTTCCTCGGCTATCGCCTCGCCGCCGGCTTCGACGCCTTCTACAAGTACTCCGACCAGACCCGTTATTCGCGCTACGAGACCACCGTGTACGGCGGCCAGCTTCGCGTCGGCCTGCCGATCACCGAAGAATTCGGCGTTACGCTGCGGTACTCGCTGTACAACACCGAACTGCGGGTCCCGAACACCCTCCGCCGGCCATACAACGACTGCTCCAACCCGATCCCGGGCTACACGGCGGTCTATCCGGAGGGTACGTTCAGCCAGAGCGTCGGTGGGCGGAGCGTCGCCGGTCAGGCGGCCTACCCGAACTGCGCCTATGACGGCGAGGCCTCCATCGCCCTCAAGGGGTCGCAGGGCAACACGCTCACGTCGCTGGCCGGCCTGACGCTCGCCTACTCGACCCTCGACAACATCGGCCTGCCCCGCAACGGCCTCTATGCCGAGCTGAAGCCCGATATCGCGGGTCTGGGCGGCGACTCGAAGTTCTTCCGCGTCACCGGCGATGCCCGGTACTACAAGGAGTTCTACGAGGACGTCGTCGGCTTCGTCCGGTTGCAGGGTGGTCACATCTCGGCGCTCAACGATGAGCCCTTGCGGATCACCGACCAGTTCTTCCTCGGACCGTCGCTCGTCCGCGGCTTCGCTCCCAACGGTATCGGCCCGCGCGACGTCGGTATCGCCGACAGCCGCTCCAACGCCGTCGGCGGCAGCACCTATGTCGGCGGTACCCTCGAGGTTCAGTTCCCGATTTGGGGTATCCCGCGGGATCTCGGCCTGAAGGGCGCGGTCTTCGCCGATGCCGGTACGCTGTTCGGCTACAACGGCCGTCGGCAGTTCGACGTCAACGGCGATGGCTTCATCAATGGCATTGCACCCGGTGGGGCGTGTAACTTCAACACCAACGCCATCGCCGTCGAACCGGAATGCGTGAACGTCCACGACAAGGCGGTGATCCGCTCGTCCATCGGTGCATCGATCCTGTGGAACTCGCCGCTCGGCCCGATCCGCTTCGATTACGCCTACGCCCTGACGAAAGATGAGGGCGTGAAGGTGGACCTCGGCAACGGACGGTTCGGCCGCGTCGGCAAGGACCAACTCCAGGCCTTCCGGTTCTCCGGCGGCTCGCGCTTCTGATCCGAGAGCAGCGTCGCCCTTTTCGGAGGGCGGCGCGTTGCCGGTCATGGCCGATCCGATCTTCTTCTCTCCCGATACTACCCTCAGCCTCGGCGCCATCGCCGAGGCTCTTGGCGTTTCACTCCCTCCGGGCACCGATCCGGACGCGATTCTCACGGGGGCTGCGCCCCTCGAGACCGCCGGCCCGGGCGACGTCGCCTATATGGACAACGCCCGTTACGGTGATGCCCTGGCGCAGACGCGGGCCGGTCTCTGCCTCGTCTCGCCGCGCTTCGCTCCGCGTGTCCCGAGCGGGACCGTCGCCCTCGTCCTGCGCGATCCCTACCGTGCCTATGCCGGCCTTCTCGGACGGCTTCATCCCGATGCCATGCGGCCGGCCTCCCTGTTCGGATCCACGGGTGTCGCCTCCGGCGCCCATGTCCATGCCGAGGCCCGGCTCGAGGACGGGGTCCGCGTCGATCCCGGCGCGGTGATCGGTCCCGGCGCGGAGATCGGTTCCGGCACGGTGATCGGTCCAGGGGCCGTTCTCGGACCGAACGTCCGGATTGGTCGCGACTGCGCCATCGGCGCGGGTGCCACTCTCACCCATACCCTCGTGGGTAACCGGGTGATCGTCCATCCCGGCGCGCGTCTCGGTCAGGACGGCTTCGGCTTCGCCATGGGACCGGGCGGTCATCTCAAGGTGCCGCAGATCGGCCGCGTCATCGTACAGGACGATGTCGAGATCGGTGCCAACACCACCATCGACCGGGGCGCCAGCCGGGACACGGTGATCGGGGAGGGGACCAAGATCGATAACCTCGTCCAGATCGCCCACAACGTCGTAATCGGACGTCACTGCGTCATCGTTTCGGGTGTCGGCATCTCCGGGTCCACCACCTTGGAGGATTACGTGGTCCTCGGCGGTCAGGTCGGCGTCGTCGGCCACCTGCGGATCGGCATGGGCGCGCAGATCGCCGGCTCCTCGAACGTCAACCGCGACGTGCCACCCGGTAGCCGCTGGGGCGGAACGCCGGCCAAGCCCGTCCGCGCCTGGTTCCGCGAGCTGACCACTCTGGCCCGCCTGGCGGAACGCGCCCCCGGAGTCGAACCGAAGGAGTGATCCGGCGGCGGATATATTGCCCGTGAGGCGGCGTCAGGCCGAGGCGCGCAGGCGAAGATAGCGTGGCTGAAAATCCGCCAGGGCTTGGAGCGAAGGGCGGTCGAGGATCGTGAGCGACCGCCCCGTGAGGGCGATGAGGCCCTGGCGGCGCAATTCCTGGATCGTCCGATTGACGTGGACGCTCGAGAGGCCCGCCGTGTCGGCGAGATCGTACTGGGTGATCGGCATCTCGAACCGGTCCTGGTCCACGAGCCCGACCGCATGCAGACGCCTGTCGAGTTCGCAGAAGAGGTGAGCGATCCGCTCAAGCGCCGGACGTCCCCCGATGTTGACCAGCCATTCGCGCAGGGTTGCCTCCTCGATGCGGCCAACGAGGCGTAAGCCCTCGGCGATGGACGGGTGATCCAGCGATAGGACCGCGACCTCGGCCGTTGTGAGATGCACGCTACGGACCGAGGTGAGCGCCATGACAGCGTGGTCAGACCCGTTCTCGCGAGCCGCATCGAGGTCGTAGCTGTCGCCGGGCACGAGATAGGCCGTGATCTGACGGCGGCCGCTCGTCAGCATCCGATACTGATAGGCAAATCCGTCCACAAGGATGAGGCGGCCACCCTTCCGGTCGTGACGCGACACGAGATCCGCCCGTGCGGGCACGAGATCCGGGTCGGCGAGCACCCGGTCCAAGAGATCACCGTCGGCCATCGACAGGGGGAGGAGGCTTTCGAGCCTTCGACGGAAGCGATTTACCTTGGAAGCGGGCACAGTTTGTTCCGACGCACCGTCACAGGCGCTCCTAGCATTTGTTAGAAATCGGCTTCGCAGGTGACGAAACCGGCGCAGAGATCACTCTTATCTAGTCGATTTGCCCTATAAAAAATGTGGGCGCGTTAAGAATCTGACTCACGCACGATGGTCGTCAAAACACCTGCGAAAAATTCTAACGTTTGTTGTGGCGTCCTCTGAGATCGGGAACGCCTACCGCGTACGGTTGCGCACGGTTGGATACTCAGTCAACTCTCACCGTGCCGGCAATCCCATCACATTTGTGCTGATCCATTGCTCCTCAGTGGGCGACGGCCATTCGGAAATGGGCTCAGCAGGCCGGGGCTTGCATCTGACGGGCTTTCTGCCGAAAGACTTTTCTCCACCGAAATAGCGGGCCGGGAACGTGCCGGGCGGAGCGCCGCGCGCGCCGCCACGCGCCAGGGAGACGATTCGATCGATGAACGAGATGCCGCGCGAACTCGGCTCGGCCGATATCCAGAAGGTCCTGGAGCTCCTGCCGCACCGCTACCCCTTCCTGATGATCGACCGGATCATCGAGATCGATGGTGACCGGTCGTGCATCGGCATCAAGAACGTCACGATCAACGAGCCACAGTTCACCGGGCACTTCCCGGGCCTGCCGGTCTTCCCCGGCGTGCTCCTCATCGAGGGCATGGCTCAAACGGCCGGTGCCATCTGTTGTCAGCACATCATGACCGACGAGATGCGGGCCAAGCAGGTGTTCTTCATGACCATCGACAAGTGCAAGTTCCGCAAGCCCGTCGTCCCTGGCGACACCGTGCGCTATCACATGACGAAGCTGAATCAACGCCGGACGATGTGGTGGTTTCAGGGCGAAGCCCGCGTCGGTGACACGCTGGTGGCCCAGGCCGAGATCGGCGCCATGCTGGTGACGGAGTGACGACGCCCGTGGGGATTCATCCCAGCGCCGTGATCGAGGACGGCGCGACGCTGGGCGCGGACGTGCGTGTCGGCCCATTCTGCCATATCGGCGCGGAGGTCAGTCTCGGTGACGGCTGCGAACTCGTCAGCCATGTGGTCGTGGCGGGCCGGACCGCCATCGGGCCGCGCACGCGCCTCTATCCCTTCGCCTCCATCGGCCACCCGCCGCAGGACCTGAAGTTTCGCGGCGAGGCCTCGACGCTCACCATCGGCGCCGATTGCCTCATCCGCGAAGGCGTTACGATGAATCCCGGCACCGCCGGCGGCGGCCTGGAGACGACGGTCGGGGACGGCTGCACCTTCCTCGCCAATTCCCATGTCGGGCATGATTGCCGGGTAGGCAACGGGGTGGTGTTCTCCAACAACGTCATGCTCGCCGGCCATTGCAGTGTCGGCGATTTCGCCATCCTCGGCGGCGGCGCGGCGGTGATCCAGTTCGCCCGCGTCGGGGCCCATGCCTTCGTGGGCGGCCTGTCGGGCCTCGAGAACGACTGCATTCCCTACGGCATGGCACTGGGCAACCGTGCCTATCTGTCGGGCCTCAACATCATCGGCCTCCAGCGCCGGGGCTTTGCCCGCGAGGACATTCACGCCCTGCGCCGGGCCTATCGGCTGCTCTTCGCCCCTGAAGGCACCCTGATGGAGCGGGTGGAGGACGTGGCGGCGGAGTTCGACTCCCATCGCGGCGTGGCCGAGATCGTTGCGTTCATCCGAGCCGGTGGCAAGCGCTCGATCTGCACGCCCCGCGAAAGCCCGGGCGCGCCTTGAGGGCGCTGCCGGCCTCCCTCGTCCTCGTCGCCGGGGCGGGGCGCCTACCCGAACTCGTGGCCGATTCCCTCGACCGCGCCGGGCGCCCGTTTCGCATCCTGGCGATCCGCGGGTTTGCCGAGCGCGCCATGCGCGCCCGCGCAGAGGCATCCGTCGATCTCCTCGACATTGCCGGTGTGCTGGCGATCCTCAAGGCGTGGGGGCCGGTGAGCGTGGTGCCGGCCGGCGGCGTGTCGCGGCCGAATCCCGCCGCCATCCTCAATGCGGGTGCCGCCCTGCGCAACCGTGATGCCCTCAAGGCCATCGCCGGAGGCGGGGACGACCGGCTCCTGCGCGGAGCCCTCGCCCTCCTCGAGGAGAACGGCCACGGCGTCGTCGGTGTCCACGAGGTCGCGCCCGATCTTCTCAGTCCGGAAGGCGTCATGGGGCGTCACGCGCCGGATGCCGCGGCCCGCGAATCCATCGCCACGGGTCGCGCCCTCCTCGGCGCCCTGGCCCCCTACGATGTCGGTCAGGCCGCCGTGGTGGCGGCCCAGCGCGCCGTCGCGGTCGAGGGCCCCGAGGGGACCGACCGGATGCTGGCCCGCGCCCGAGCGCTGGGTCGAAAGCCGTTCGGCCTCGGCGCGCCGCAGTCCGGGACGGTGCTGGTAAAGGTCGCCAAGGCCGGACAGGATCTGCGCGTCGATCTGCCGGCCATCGGCCCGCGCACGGTGGCCGCCGCCGCCGCCGCCGGCTGCGCCGGCCTCGCGATCCAGGCCGGGTTCACCCTGATCATCGACCGGCCCGCGACGGTGGCCGCCGCCGACCGCGCCGGCCTGTTCCTCGTCGGCTTGGGGACCGACGCATGATCGGCAGTGACACCCCGAGGACGATCTGGCTCGTGGCGGGCGAGGATTCCGGAGACCAGCTTGGCGCGAAGCTCATGCGTGGGCTCGTCGCCCTGTCCGATCGGCCGATCCGGTTCGGCGGCGTCGGCGGCGAGGCCATGGCGGCCGAGGGCTTCGCCTCGCTGTTTCCCATCGATGACGTCGCCGTCATGGGCTACCTGCCCGTGGCGGCCCGCCTGCGCACCCTCCTGCGCCGCATCCGCCAGACCGTGCGCGACGTGGTCGAGTCCCGGCCCGACGTGCTGGTGATCATCGACAGCCCCGGCTTCACCCATGCGGTGGCGTCCCGTGTCCGCAAGCGCATGCCGGACCTGCCCATCGTCGATTACGTGTCGCCGAGCGTCTGGGCCTGGCGCCCGTGGCGAGCGGCGCGGATGCGGCCATTCATCGACCACGTCCTGGCCCTTCTGCCGTTCGAGCCCGAGGCCCATCGCCGCCTCGGCGGGCCGACCTGTACCTATGTCGGGCACCCGCTCATCGAGCGCCTGCAGGAGCTGCGACCCGATCCGAGCGAGGCGAGAGCGCGGGACGCCTCGCCGCCGACCCTGGTGATCCTGCCGGGCTCGCGCCGCTCCGAGATCGAGCGGCTGATGCCGGTCTTCGGCGCGACGCTCGGGCGACTCACGCGGCAGGTCGGCCCCATCGAGGCGGTCCTGCCCGCCGTCACCCGGCACCGCGCCCTCATCGAGCGCCTGGCCCTTGGCTGGGACGCGCCCGTGCGCCTCGTCCATGGCGAAGCGGCCAAGCACGCCGCCTTCCGCCGGGCCCGCGCGGCGCTCGCGGCCTCCGGCACCGTCACCCTGGAACTGGCGCTGGCCGGGGTGCCGATGGTGGTCGCCTACAAGGTGTCCCGGATCGAGGAGGCCGTGGCCCGGCGTCTCATCCAGGTACCGACCATCGTCCTGCCGAACCTGATTCTTGCGCGCAACGCCATGCCGGAATTCATCCAGGCCGACTGCACCGCCCCGCGCCTCGTCGAGGCCCTGGCGCCCCTCCTGAGCGGCGGACCGGCCCGGGATGCGCAGGTCGAAGCCCTCTCGCGGATCGACGACCTCATGCGGCTTCCCTGCGGCGACGAGCCGAGCCGAAGTGCGGCGCGCATCGTCCTCGGGGCCAAGCGCGCGGCGTGATCGACTGCGCTTGGGGCTTAAGATAGCCTTTCGGCAGACCAACCGGGATCAAGATCCGGACACCGTGCGACGCGCGATCAAATTCCTCCACACGATGGGGGCCATCGGACTCGCGGGAGCGATGGCGTGCCTCCTCGTTCTCCTGAGCGTCACGCCCCCGCCGACCTCCCTGGCGGGCTACGCCCTGATGCGCGGTGCCATGGGGGCCGTGGCGACCTGGATCTTCCTGCCGTCCCTCGCCCTGACCCTGCTGTCGGGTCTGCTCGCCCTCGCACAACGCGCCTTCCACAACAGCGGCTGGGCCTGGGCGAAGCTCGCCACGGGCGTGCTCATGTTCGAGGGCGGCCTGGTCTACGTGCAGGGGCCGATGCGGCAGGAGGGCGATCTCAGCGCCGCTGCGCTCGCCGGCGCGGGCGATCCGGCCTTTCTCGGCCAGTCCCTCGGTGCCGAAGCCAACACCCTGTGGGTTCTTCTCGTGGTGGCGACGGCCAACGTCGTACTGGGCATCTGGCGGCCGCGTCTCATCCGCCTGCCGGTTCGTGCCGCAGAGGGATAGCTACTCGGCCGATCCGCGCTGTCGCCGGTGCGATGGTCAGTGCAGATCGAGGGATCGAAGTGTGTCCACGACCCGTTCCCGCGCGGAGCTCGTCAAGGGCAGGATCGGGCGCGGCGGCTGGGTTCGGCAGAGACCGCGCACCTCGGCGCAGATATACATCACGCGCGGGCTCAAAAATTCCCTGAACAGGCTCCAGAGCGGTGGGAGCCCGGCATCCAGGGCCCGCGCGGTGGCGGCGTTCTCGTCTCGCACGGCTCGAACGATCGCCATGGCGGTTTCCGGAAACAAGCCCCCCATGACGCTGTACCAGGCGTCACCCCCCGCCAGCAGGGCCTCGACGGCGTTCCAGTCACCGCTGTAGCGGCGGAAAAACTCATCCGGCACCGAATCGCGCACGCCGGCGAGATGGGCGCCGATCTCTGCCGATCCCGGCGCCGGCCTCTTGACGGCGATCACCCCGGCTTCCCGGGCCAGACGCCCGACGAGGGCCGGCGTGCGGCCGTTGCAACGAAAGCCCCGCCCGGTCGCCCGGACGGAGCTTTGGAGTTCCTGTTCTCGCATCGTCCCGAAAGCCGGCTTTCGGAGCGATGCCCGCGCGCGGCTCAGCCGCGCTGATCGATGGGGACGTATTCGCGCTTCTCGGGCCCGATGTAGAGCTGACGCGGGCGACCGATCTTCTGCGAGGGATCCTCGATCATCTCCGCCCACTGGGCGATCCAGCCGGTGGTGCGGGCCAGGGCGAACAGCACCGTGAACATCGAGGTCGGGAAGCCCATCGCCTTAAGGGTGATGCCCGAATAGAAATCGATATTCGGATAGAGTTTTTTCTCGATGAAGTAATCGTCCTCGAGGGCGATCTTCTCGAGTTGCACGGCGACCTCGAGGAGGGGATCGTCCTTGATCCCGAGCTGGCCGAGGACCTCGTGAGTGGTCTTCTGCATGATGCGCGCGCGCGGATCGTAGTTCTTGTACACGCGGTGGCCGAAGCCCATGAGGCGGAAGGGATCGTTCTTGTCCTTCGCCTTCGCGACGTACTTCGCCACGTTCTCCGGATGCCCGATCTCCTCGAGCATCTTCAGGGCCGCCTCGTTGGCGCCACCATGTGCCGGGCCCCACAGGCAGGCGATGCCGGCGGCGATACAGGCGAACGGGTTGGCCCCCGACGAACCGGCGAGGCGCACGGTCGAGGTCGAGGCGTTCTGCTCGTGGTCGGCGTGAAGGATGAAGATCCGGTCGAGGGCGCGGGCGAAGATCGGGTTGACCTTAAACTCTTCGCACGGCACCGCGAAGCACATCCGCAGAAAGTTCGACGTGTAGTCGAGATCGTTCTTCGGATACACGAACGGCTGGCCGATGGAGTACTTGTACGCCATCGCGGCGAGCGTCGGCATCTTGGCGATCATGCGCAGGCTCGCGATCATGCGCTGCTTGTCGTCCGATATGTCCGTCGAGTCGTGGTAGAACGCCGACAGGGCACCGACGCAGGCGACCATGATCGCCATCGGGTGGGCGTCGCGGCGGAAGCCCTGGAAGAAGCGGTTCATCTGGTCGTGCACCATGGTGTGGCGCGTGACCCGGTAATCGAAATCGGCCTTCTGAGCCGGAGTCGGCAATTCGCCGAACAGCATGAGGTAGCAGGTTTCGAGGAAGTCGCCGCTCTCGGCGATCTGCTCGATGGGGTAGCCGCGATAGAGCAGCACACCGGCGTCGCCGTCGATGTAGGTGATCTTCGACTCGCACGAGGCGGTGGAGGTGAAGCCCGGATCGAAGGTGAACTTGCCGGTCTTGGCGTAGAGCTTGCCGATATCGATGACGTCGGGGCCGATGGTGCCGGATTTGATCGGCAGCTCGACCTGCGCGTCGCCCACGGAGATGGTGCTGTTGGCGCTCATGGAGACGTGGACCCTTTCGTGGCAGCGGGGCGGCGCCGGCCCGCGTGGCGATGGTTCGCCAACCCGGCTCCGGGGCGCAAGGGCAGCGCATGCTGCACTTGCTCACACGAGCACCGAGTTAACGGATCGGTCGGTCGCCTTCAACCGAGCGTCCGCCTCACGGAGGTCACGAAGCGAGATCCGGGCCGAATTGTCATTCGTCCGGATCCCGCACGCTACGAACGGAACCTCTTTCAGGCCCCGGTCTGATCGCGCAGGCGACCGAGGCATTCCTCCCGCCCGAGCACGGCCATCACGTCGAAGACCGGCGGCGAGGTTGCACGCCCCGTGAGCGCCGCCCGCAGGGGTTGGGCAATCTGGCCGAGCTTGACCGACGTCGATTCGGCGAAGGCCCGCACGGCCCCCTCCGTCGCGGCAGCGGTCCATTCGGGCAGCGCTTCCAGGGCCGGCAGTATCGCGGCGAGGCGTTCGCGTGCCTCGGGACCGAGGAGGCCCTTGGCCTTCTCGTCGAGGGCCAGCGGCCGGGCGGCCGTGAGGTAGTAGGCGCTGTCGAGGAGGTCCACGAGGGTCTTGGCGCGCTCCTTCAGGCCCGGCATCGCCGCCGTGAGCTTGTCCCGCAGCTCTGGGCTCATGGGATGCGCGATGCCGCGCTCCGGGCCGAGGGCGGGGAGCACGCCATCGATGGCATCTACGAGATCGGCATCGGCCGCGCCCCGGATGTAGAGCCCGTTCAGGTTCTCGAGCTTGGCGAAATCGAAGCGGGCCGGCGAGCGCCCGATGGATTTGAGATCAAAGGCCGCCACCATTTCGTCGGTGGAGAACACCTCCTGGTCGCCGTGGCTCCAGCCGAGGCGCACGAGGTAGTTGCGCAGGGCGCTCGGTAGGTAACCGAGATCGCGATAGGCATCGACGCCGAGCGCCCCGTGCCGCTTGGACAGCTTCGCCCCGTCGGCCCCGTGGATGAGGGGAATATGCGCCATGGCGGGCGCGTCCCAACCCAGGGCATCGAAGATCTGGCGCTGGCGGGCCGCGTTGGTGAGGTGGTCGTCGCCCCGGATCACCTGGGTGACGCCCATGTCGTGGTCGTCCACCACCACGGCGAGCATGTAGGTCGGGTTGCCGTCGGAGCGCAGCAGCACGAGGTCGTCGAGATCCTTGTTTTGCCAGACGACCCGGCCCTGTACGCCATCCTCCACGACGGTCTCGCCGTCGAGGGGGGCACGGAGGCGAATCACCGGCTTTACGCCGGCCGGCGCCTCGGACGGATCACGGTCGCGCCAGCGCCCGTCGTAGCGCAGGGGACGCCCCTCGGCCCGCGCGGACTCGCGCATGGCGGTGAGCTCTTCCGGCGTCGCGTAGCAGCGATAGGCATGGCCCGAGGCGAGGAGGCCCATCGCCGCTTCGCGGTGCCGCTCGGCCCGGGCGTACTGGTAGATCACGTCCCCGTCCCAATCGAGGCCGAGCCAGCGCATCCCGTCGAGGATCGCGTCGATGGCCCCTTGCGTCGAGCGTTCGCGGTCCGTGTCCTCGATGCGCAGCAGCATCCGGCCGCCGAATCGGCGGGCATAAAGCCAATTGAACAGGGCGGTGCGCGCGCCACCGATGTGAAGATAGCCCGTGGGCGAGGGCGCAAAGCGCGTGACGACGGTGGACGACATCGATTGAAAGCTTGAACTTCTGTGGTGAAGGGGGCCGATGCCGGATCGACCGGCCCCGCGCTGCGCATGTAGCATGCGCGAAGGCGGGCGTTAAGAAATCGCTGCCCCGTCCCCGGCGGGTGGCGACGGACGCGTGCCCGGAGACGCGACGGGATGGGGCAGGGGGGCACATGGGTTGCCGGAAGGGCGCTGGCCGCCCGCCGCCTTCCCGCGCCCCGCCTCTGGCTCGGCGCCCTGCGCGATGGACTGGCCGCGGGGTTGGCCCGCGAAATCGAGCAACGTCACCTGTTCCCCTGACTTGCCGTGGCGTTCGGCCTCGGAATCCTCCTCTGCCTGACCGCAACCTCCGGACTCCCGTCCCTCGCCGCTCCCCTGGCCGTCGCGGCAGTCCTCGCTGCCTTGACGCCTGTCATGGCTGCGAGGCCCCTGGCGTTGGCCGTCACCCTCGGCCTCGTGGCGGCCTTCCTCGGGTTCACCGCCGCCACCTTCCGCCTCACGCAGGTGGCGAGCCCCGTGCTCGCACGCACCACCATCGCGCCCCTCGTCGGCTTGATCGAAGCCCTCGATGAGCGGGAGGAGGGGGCGCGCCTCGTCGTGTTGGTCGAGAGTTTCGGCACCCTGCCGCCGGAGCAGCGCCCGCGCCGGGTCCGCGTCTCGTTCAGGAAGGCGCCGCCCCTCAAACCCGGCGACCGCATCGCCGCGACGGCGCGCCTGCTGCCCCCGCCCGAAGCGGCCCGGCCGGGCGGCTACGATTTTGCCCGCGACGCCTACTTCCGGGGGATCGGGGCGGTGGGCTCCCTCGTCGGCACGATCCAGGTCCGGCCCCCGCCCGAGGATCTGCCTCCGTCCCTTCGCCTCGCCGCCGCCGTCGACGATGCGCGCAATGCCCTCACCCGCCGGATCACCGACGCCAATGGGGGCCAAGCCGGCGCCGTCGCCGCTGCCCTGGTCACGGGCAAGCGCGGCCTCATCAACGGCGAGACCAACGACGTCCTGCGCGCCGCCGGGATTTATCATGTCGTCTCCATTTCTGGCCTCCACATGGTGCTGGCGGCCGGTGTCGTGTTCTGGCTCGTACGGGCACTCCTCGCCCTGGTCCCGAGCCTCGCCCTGCGCTGGCCGATCAAGAAGATCGCCGCCGCCTGCGCCATGGTGGGCGTGACGGCCTATTGCGTCTTTTCCGGATGGGACATCGCCGCTGAGCGGGCTCTGATCATGACTCTGGTGATGCTGGGCGCGATCCTCGTCGATCGGCCGGCTTTGAGCATGCGCAACCTCTCGCTCGCGGCGATCATCGCCCTGGCACGCGAGCCGGACGGGTTGCTCGGCCCGAGCTTCCAGATGTCGTTCGGCGCCGTCGCGGGCCTCATAGCCTGCGCGCCTCTCATTGGAGCCCTGAGCCTACGGGGACAGGGCGTCGGCCCCCTCGGTCGCGCCGCGATCTGGGTGGTGACCGCCGTCATCGGCACCCTAGCGACGACCCTCGTGGCGCAGTTCGCCACCGCCCCGTTCGCGACCTATCACTTTCAGACGGTGCAACCGTTCGGCCTCGTCGGCAACGCCCTCACCCTGCCCCTCGTCTCCCTGGCGGTGATGCCGGCGGCGGTGCTCGGCATCCTGGCCTTCCCCTTCGCCCTCGATCAGCCGGTCTGGTGGCTGATGGGGCTGGCCGTCCGCGGCATGCTGACGATCTCGACATGGATCGCCGGATTCGACCGGGCGGTCTACGTCGTCCCGGCCTTCGGTCCGGGCGCCCTGGCGGCCATGGCGCTCGGCGTCGTCGCGATCACCCTGCCGGCATCGCGCCTGCGGTGGCTTGGGCTCCTGCCCATGGGCGTGGGGGTGGTCCTGGCCGCCGGCCCGGCGCGGCCGGACCTCTACATCGACCGGGAGGGCGGGGGCGCCGCGATCCGTGCCGCCGATGGGCGCCTCGCCACCTTGGGTAAACCGCCGCCGTTCGTTCTGGAGCAATGGCTGAAAGCCGACGGCGATGGTCGCAAGGCCGGCGCCGTCACGGCCCTACCGGATGCGCGGTGCGACCGCCTGGGCTGTACGGCCCGAACCCACGACGGACGCGTGCTTGCCCTCGTCACCGACAAACGGGCGCTTCCCGAGGACTGTGCCCGTGCCGACATCCTCATCACCCGGCGGGAGGCGCCAACGGACTGCGCCGCCAAACTCGTTCTCGACCGCGCGTTTCTCGTGGCCCACGGGGCGACGACGATCCGGTTTCCCGCGACGGGAGAGCCACTCGTGACAACGGCACGACGCCCCGGCGAAAGCGTACCCTGGCGGACTGCGCCGCCTACGGCCCGAGCGGCTCCGACTCCGACGAATACTGCGCCACCCCCGGCACCGGATTTCGACGAACCGGAAACCTCATCCGAAGGGCAGGCCGAAACCCTTCAATAACGCCGCACCAGAGAGACGAGTCGTCCCTGAATCCGAACTCGGTCGGGGCCGAGGACGCGGGTTTCATAGGCCGGGTTGGCCGCTTCGAGGGCAATGGACGAACCACGCCGGCGCAGGCGCTTCAGCGTCGCCTCTTCATCATCGATGAGAGCAACGATGATGTCCCCGGTATTCGCCGTATCCTGCTTGCGGATCACCACGAGATCGCCGTCGAGGATGCCAGCCTCGATCATCGAATCACCGCGGACCTCCAGGGCATAATGCTCGCCCCCCGAGAGGAAGTCCGGCGAGAGGGTAACCGAATGGCTCTGCTCTTGAATCGCCGCGATCGGCGTACCGGCGGCGATCCGCCCCATGACCGGGATGGTGATGGCCCTGCCCTCGCCATCCGTGGCCCGCGTCGTCGGCGGACGCGCCGTCGGCATCCGCTCGACGGTGGTCTTACCCTTGCCGCCCTCGACCACGCTCGGGGTGAAGCGGCGCGCCTCCGGGGGAGGGGCCGCCGCGGTACTGGCCAAGCCGCCCAGGCTCTCGGGCATCCGGATCACCTCGATCGCCCGCGCCCGGTTGGGCAGGCGACGCAGGAACCCGCGCTCTTCCAGGGCCGTAATCAGGCGATGGATGCCCGACTTCGACTTCAGGTCGAGGGCGTCCTTCATCTCGTCGAACGACGGGGGAACACCGCCCTCGTTCATCCTGAGCTGAATAAACTGCAGAAGCTCCAATTGCTTACGCGTCAACATGACGAACCCTCGCCCCCAACACAGATCGATGCGGTCAGAGGCCGCAGAAACAAACCACGAACACGATAGGCGTTCCGGAAGTGTTCTGCAAGAGTTCTCTTGAAATTAACCTATCGTTTGATGGGGTCGTAGCGCGAGGATCGGAGCGCGTTTAGAGACGCGCCACGTTATGGAGTCTCCGTCGCACCGTGTCGCTGCAAGCAAGCAAGGGTCAGCGTCCAGACCGGGGAAGAAATCGATGTCTTAGAGCGCGTCCTACCGGTGCTGCGTGCACTGAGGGCATGAAGTCCGCTGACCAACCTGTCCTGAGGAAAGAGTGCTCTAGCCGACCTTGGGGCGGGCCACAGCCCGGTGGCCGGATACAGTCGATGTCGGCAAAGCTGCCTCATCGACTGAATCTCCATCCACGGGAACCGCTCCGTGCCCCAGACGACATCCGACGCGTCGCCCGCGATCGCCCGGGCGACGCGGAAGCGACGATCGTCAGCCCTGGACCAGGACGTTGCGGAACTGCCAGGGATCGGTCTCGTCGATGTTCTCTGGGAACAGACCAGGGCGATCAGTCAGCGGGGTCCAGTCGGTGTACACGCCGACCACAGGGCCGAGATACGGCATCTGCACTTCGAGGCAGCGGCGGAAATCCATCTCGTCGGCCTCGACGATACCGGCTTCCGGATTCTCGAGGGCCCAGACCATGCCGGCGAGGACGGCCGAGGTAACCTGGAGGCCGGTGGCGTTCTGGTAGGGGGCGATGCGGCGGGTTTCCTCGATGGAGAGCTGCGAGCCGAACCAATAGGCATTCTTCTCGTGGCCGTAGAGGAGCACACCAAGTTCGTCGATGCCGTCGACGATTTCGGTCTCGTCGAGGATGTGGTGCTTCGCCTGCACGATCGCCGCCTTGCCGAACATCTCATGCAGGGACAGCACGGCATCGTCGGCCGGGTGGTAGGCGTAGTGGCAGGTCGGCCGGTAGACGGCGCGGTCGCCTTCCAGAACCGTGTAATAGTCGGAGATCGACACCGCCTCGTTGTGGGTGACGAGGAAGCCGAACTGCGCCTGGGCGGTCGGCGTCCACGAGCGCACGCGGGTGTCGGCACCGGGCTGCAGCAGGTAGATGGCGCAGCGCGAGCCCTTCTCCTGGTCGCGTGCATTGTCGGGTCGCCAGGTCTCGTGGGTGCCCCAGCCGAGTTCGGCCGGCTGGTTGCCCTCGGAGACGAAGCCCTCCACCGACCAGGTGTTGACGAAGACGCCGCGCGGCTTCGGGTTCTTGGCGCGCTGAGTGTCGCGCTCGGCGATGTGGACGCCCTTCACGCCGACCTCGCGCATGAGCTTTGCCCAGCCGGCGCGGTCCGTCGGCTCGATCACGGCAAGACCGATGTCGCCGGCGATGTTCAGGAGCGCCTGCTTGACGAACCACGACACCATGCCGGGATTGGCGCCGCAGCACGACACCGCCGTGGTGCCACCTGGGCTCGCCGCGCGGGCATCGAGGATGTCCTGGCGCAGGGCGTAGTTGGTTCGGTCGCCCTGGCTCTTCGACTTATCGAAGTAGAAGCCCGGCCACGGCTCGGCGACGGTGTCGATGTAGAAGGCGCCGAGTTCGCGGCACAGTTCCATGATGGCGCGCGACGAGGTGTCGACGGAGACGTTGACGCAGAAGCCCTGGCCACCGCCCTCGGTGAGGAGCGGCGTCAGAACCTCCCGGTAGTTTTCCTTCGTGAGCGCCACCTGCTCGAAGCGTAGGCCATGCTCGTCGGCCAACCCCTTGTGGGCGTCGGACGGCTCGATGACGGTGAAGCGCGCCTTATCGTAATCGAAGTGGCGCTCGATGAGCGGCAGGGTTCCGCGCCCGATGGAGCCGAAGCCGATCATCACGATGGGACCGGTGATGCGGGCGTGGACGGGCCAGGCGGTGGCGGCTTCGGTCATGGAGCAGGCTATCCTTCAAACTTACGCAAGCGTCGCTGCGTGCGGATGTGGCCGACGCACCTAGTCGGCGAAGATGACGCGCACGCGACGGGTTCAGTGGCGGCTGGCGTCCGGCGGGTCAACCGCGGACCGCCAAATGCTAACGCGCGGTGAAGCCGCCCATGCTCTCACCGCAGGGTCGCATCCCATCCCCCGGGATTGCGGGCCCACGGCAGCACGCCGGTATTGCACTGCAACAAAGCCGGAGGATGCGCCGCTCCATCGACGCCGAGGACCCCAACCATGCTCGCTCTCCTGACCCCGAACCTGCCCGCGCAGGCCGATGAGCCCATCGATCGCGATCCCGGAATCATTACCTTGACCGCCACCCTGCTGCGCGCCCTGAACCGTCAGACGGATGCCGCCTTCCGTCGACGCTGCAACTTGGCCGGACGGACCAACCCCCTTCGCTGAGAGGCGTCGCTCGCCTCAGGCTACCCGTCGTCGCGACGCCGCACCTGCGTCGCCGAAGGCGGTGAGCGGGATGTCGGCCTCGTCCCATGCCCCCGTCGCGCGGACGATTCCGCAGGCACCGTCCAAGGCTGCGGGCCGCAGATTCAGACCGAGGAACCGCTCGCGCTCGAACGGTCCCGGCATGGCCAGACCGGCCGCCAGCGTCTGGCTGAAACCAAAGCGTGCGTAATACGGCGCGTCTCCGATGAGGAGCACTGCGCCATGGGCGAGTGCTCCCGCCCGTGCCAGGGCGTGGCGCATCAGGCTGGCGCCGAGGCCAAGGCCCTGGACATCCGGATCGACCGCGAGGGGCCCGAGGAGAAGGGCCGGACGGTGCGAGCCCGCCTCGACGTGCCAGAGACGGACGGTGCCGACCAAACGGCCCTTGGACTCCGCCGTGAAGGCCAGCCCCTCGGCCGGCAGCCGTCCCTCGCGCAGGCGCTCGGACGTCTTCAGGCGTCGGGCCTCGCCGAAGCACAGGTCGAGCAGATGCTCGCGGGCGACGATGTCGCCGGGGCGTTCATGGCGAATCTGAATCACGGCCACACCCTTTCCCGAAGCTTGGGCGGGGGACGAACGATCCTCGCATCGGGCGCAAGCCCTCAGTCCGGGATGGAGGTGTCCGGACGGCCGAGAACCGGCCGTCCGATGCGCGCAGCGCTCAGATCACGAACTGCTGCAGGGGCGGGAAGCCGTTGAACGCCACCGCCGCATAAGTGGTGGTGTAGGCGCCCGCGCCTTCGATCAGCACCTTGTCGCCGATGGAGAGGGAGACCGGGAGGGGATAGGGTGCCTTCTCGTAGAGCACGTCGGCCGAATCGCAGGTCGGTCCTGCGAGGACGCACGGGCTCATGCGGTCGCCGTCGTGCTCCGTGCGGATCGCGTAGCGGATCGACTCGTCCATGGTCTCGGCCAGCCCCCCGAACTTGCCGATGTCGAGGTAGACCCAGCGGATCTCGTCCTCGGCGTCCGACTTCTTCGAAACCAGCACGACCTCGGCCTCGATCATTCCGGCGTTGCCGACCATGCCCCGGCCCGGCTCGATGATGGTCTCGGGCAGGTGGTTGCCGAAATGCTTGGTGAGCGCCCGGAAGATCGCGTCGCCGTAGGATTCCACGCCCGGCACCGCCTTGAGATACTTCGTCGGGAAGCCGCCGCCGAGGTTGACCATGGAGAGGGTGATGCCGCGGTCGGCGCAGTCACGGAAGATCGTGGCGGCGGAGGCCAGCGCCCCGTCCCAGGCTTCCGTGTTGCCCTGCTGCGAGCCGACATGGAACGACACGCCGTAGGCGTGCAGGCCCTGGCGGCAGGCGTGCTCCAGCACGCCGACGGCCATTTCGGGCACGCAGCCGAACTTGCGCGACAGAGGCCACTCGGCTCCGGCGCCGTCGCAGAGGATGCGGCAGAACACCTGCACGTCACCGGCCTTCACACCCACGGCTTCGGCGGCGCGGGCGATCTTCTCGACCTCGGCCTCGCAATCGACGGCGAACAGGCGCACGCCGAGCTTGAGCGCACGGCCGATGCAGCGCTCCTTCTTGATGGTGTTGCCGAACGAGATCCGGTCCGCTGTCGCGCCGGCGGCCAAAGCCATCTCGACCTCGACCACGGAAGCCGTGTCGAAGCAGGAGCCCATCTCGGCGAGCAGGCGTAGCACCTCGGGGGCGGGGTTCGCCTTCACGGCGTAGAACACCCGGGTGTCCGGAAGCGCCCTGGCGAACGCGGTGTAGTTGTCGCGCACGACATCGAGGTCGAGGACCATGACGGGACCTTCGTCCTGGCCCATGTCGCGGCGCGCGCGCAGGAAGTCGCGGATGCGATCGGTCATGCTGTTTCCAACCCACAGGTTCGCGAGCGCCCTCACACGGGGGCGCGCTGTCGAATGTCTGGACGGCGCGGAGCCGTCCGGCGTCTGGGGGCGCTGCGCCACGACACGCCGCGTGCTTTGGAGACACGCGAGACATCGTGGGCGCGAGAGCACCCGGAAGCTGCCTTGGATTGGAAGGGAGATCCCCACCGCACGCCGGGCAAAGAGAAACAAGCCTCTTCGGTGCCGGCCTTTGGAGGGCCGACGAGACCAAAAAAGCCCGTTCGTCGTTGCTTTAAGCTGCGTCCCCCGTGGAGAGCGGGGTTCGCCGGTTTCGCCTCCGGCTGCCGGTTGTTGTCGGGGTCCGGTGTCGCCACCTGGATGCCGGCCGGGGGGAATCCACCCCTTCGACCATCGATCCTTTAAGACCCCTGGCGGCTGTCCGGCAGTTGGCCGGATGCCCACCAACCGACACGCGGCCACAGGCACGTGCGAAATTGGGCAGGCGCTACATACCGTCATCGCCTTCCGCCGACAAGGAAAAACGCGCTTTTTTCAACCGCGACGGGGTCGCAGCCCCGGAATGTTGCACAAACGCCGCGCCGGGCCGGACAGCCTCTTTCCAAGCCCCGGCGGACACGCCATCAAGCGGGCGATTCGCCGTTCGACGGTCTCATCAGGGCGCAGAGCATGACAGAACCGAACCGCCGCGCCGTCGTCGCAGGACTGGCCTCAGCAAGTCTCGCCTCCGCAGGCGTCGCTGCCACCGGTCTCTTTGCCGCCTCGGCCGGCGCCCAGGAGGCTGCTGCGAAACCCTTCGGCTTCGCCGATGTCGAGCGACGCGCCAGCGACCTGTCGAAGGTCCCGTACGCCGCGAAGGCGCCGCCCCTGCCGGCTCCCATCGCCAAACTCGATTATGATGCCTGGCGCGATATCCGGTTCAAGCCGGAGAAGGCGCTCTTCGGCGCCGAGGGCAGCCCGTTCCGGCTGCAGCTGTTCCACCTCGGCTTCCTCTACGACCGCCCGGTGACGGTGAACCTCGTGCGCGGCGGGGTCGCGACCCCCATCGCCTATCAGGCCAGCCTGTTCGACATGGGCCGAACGAAGCTCGACAAGGCGCTGCCGGTGGATCTCGGCTTCGCCGGCCTCCGAATCCATTCCTTCCTCAACAGCCCCAGCGTCCTCGACGAACTCATCGTGTTCCTCGGCGCGAGCTACTACCGCTTCCTCGGCCGCGACGAACTCTACGGCCTGTCGGCGCGCGGACTGGCCGTGAACGTCGAGGGGCAGGGCGGTCCGGAGGAGTTTCCGGTGTTCCGCGAGTTCTGGGTGACGATGCCTGAGAAGAACGCCGATGCGCTGGTCATCGATGCGCTCCTCGACAGCCCCGGCCTCACCGGTGCCTTCCGCTTCACGGTTCATCCGGGCGACGAGACCACGGTGGCCGTGCAGACAACGCTCTATCCGCGCACGGAGCTGACAACGGTCGGGCTCGCCCCCCTGACGTCGATGTTCTTCATCGGCGAGAACGACCGGCGCCATTCCGACGATTACCGGCCCGAACTCCACGATTCGGACGGGCTGCAGATCGCGACCGGCAGCGGCGAATGGCTGTGGCGCCCCCTCGACAACCCAAAGGACCGGCGCATCTCGAACTTCATCGATACGGACCCGAAGGGTTTTGGACTGCTCCAGCGCGACCGGCGGTTCGATACCTATCAGGACCTTGAAGCTTCCTATCACCGCCGGCCCGGCTACTTCGTCGAGCCCGTCGGCGCCTGGGGCGAGGGGGCCGTGATGCTGATGGAACTGCCGACGGACACCGAGACCAACGACAACATCGTTGCCTGCTGGCGCCCGCGTCGGCCTTACGCGGCCGGCGAGGCGGTGCGCCTGTCCTACCGCGTGCGCAGCGTCGGCGGCGCGCCGCTCCATCCCGGCGGCCGGGTGGTCAACACCTTCGCGGCCGCGACGGTCGCGAGCGGCACGGCCAAGTCAGAGGAGGCGAAAGGCGCGCTCAGTCGGCGCTTCCTCGTGGATTTCGCCGGGGGCGATCTCGCCTATTACCGCGCCGATCCCGGCCGGGTGGAGGTGATTGCCAGCGCGTCGAACGGCAAGGTCACGGCGACGTCCCTCGTGGCGAACGCGCATACGGGCGGCCTACGGGCGGCCATCGACGTCATGGTCTCCGCCCCCGGGCAGGCGACGGACCTCCGGGCCTTCCTGCGGGCGGAGGGTCGTGCACTGTCGGAGACCTGGACTTATCCCTGGATCGCCACGTGAGCGTCGCCTTGCAGGAGCGCGCCGTCACGCCGGAGATCACCATCCGACAGGCCCGCATCGAGGACCTCGACGCCCTCGTGGCCCTCGAACACGCCGCGTTCTCCATCGACCGGGCGGAGCGCCGCGCCATCCGCCACGCCATCCGCTCGGCCAGCATGACGCTGCTGGCGGCCCTTGCCGATGACGGCGACGGGCGGGAGGTGCTCGTAGGGGCGGCGACCCTGGAGCGCCGCAAGGCCAGCCGCAACGCGCGCCTGTCTTCCATCGCCGTGTCGCCCGCCCGCACCGGGCTCGGCCTCGGACGCCTCATCCTCGACGCGGCCGAGGCGGATGCCGCCGCCCATGGCTGCACGCACCTGCGGCTCGAAGTCCGTGCCGACAACGGCGCCGGCATTCGCCTGTACGAACGGCGCGGCTACACGCGCTTTGCCGTGCTGGCGGACTACTACGAGGACGGGATGGAAGCTTGGCGCTACGTCAAGGCGCTGTCGACCGGCTCAGAAATGTGAAAACCCGCCCCGGCATAAGCTGGGACGGGTTTCAACACGTCGATCAGGAAACGCGAGAACGTCCGACGCGACCGATCAGTCGCAGACTTCCTTCGTGACCGTCTTGCGGTCTCCGAGGTCGTTTTCCTTCGTCACGGTCTTCGAGGCGCAGCCGTCACCGGACTCGCGGGTCTCGACGGTCTTGCGCTCACTGGCGGGCCGCTCGACCACCACGTCCGGCGCATCGCGGCGGATGATCGTGGTCTCGGCCTGGGCCAGGGCCGGCGCGCCGACGAGGAGCGCCAGGGTGGCGACGGCGAAAAGGCGATTGCGCATGGGGGGTCTCCGTGTCGAAAACGTCGGCTCCCAACGATGAACCAAGCGCGACCGTTCCCCGATCGGAGTCAGTTTTTGCGCAATCCTCCGAAGGTTCGAAGCGTTCTCAGCCTTCGATGCGCGAGAAGTCAGCGACCTCGCGGGTCGCCGCCCGCAAGGCATTGAGGAGGGCAAGGCGGTTTTCGCGCAAGGCCGGATCGTCCGAATTCACCGTCACCTTCTCGAAGAACGCATCCACGGGCGCGCGAAGGGTCGACAGTGCCTGCATGGCGCCGGCAAAATCTTCTCGCTCCACCGCGGCCGACGCGGCTGCGCGCGCCGCCACGAGGGCGTCGGACAGGGTGCGTTCCTCGGGCTCGCCCCGCGCGGCCAGGGCCGCATCGGGCGCGGCCTCGTAGGACCGCCCGTCCTTCTTCTCCTCGATGCGCAGGATGTTGGCGGCGCGCTTGTAGCCGGCGAGGAGGTTCTTTCCGTCGTCGGTCTCCAGAAACTTGCCCAGGGCCTCGACGCGGCGGACCACCATCAGGAGGTCGTCCTGCCCCGGCAGAGCGAACACGGCGTCGATGAGGTCGTGCCGGGCGCCCTGATCGCGGAGATAAACCTTTAGGCGGTCGGCGAAGAAGGCGAGGAGATCAGGGAGATAGTCACCCTCCAGCCTCTCAGGCGCAGCAACGCTCTTTTGCGACAATCCGAAATCCGCGGTGCCGAAATACTTTATCAGGGGCAGTTTGATCTGGCGTTCGCTGATCAGCCGGATGACGCCCAGTGCCGCGCGACGCAAGGCATACGGGTCTTTGCTGCCCGTGGGCTTCTCGTCGATAGCCCAGAACCCAACGAGTGTGTCGAGCTTGTCGGCGAGTGCCACCGCCACGGCGACGAGATCGGCCGGCACTCGGTCGGACGGGCCGACCGGCTTGTAGTGCTCCTCGAGGGCTGCGGCGACGCTCTCGTGCTCGCCCTGCAGCGCGGCGTACTTGCGACCCATGAGCCCCTGAAGCTCGGGAAATTCTCCGACCATCTCGGTGACGAGATCGGCCTTGGCCAAGCGCGCGGCGCGCTCGGCCAAGTCGGCATCGGCACCAACACGGGGCGCCAGTTCGCGCGCCAGGGCGGCGATCCGCTCCACGCGTGCGCCCTGCGTCCCGAGCTTCTCATGGAACACGATGGTGTCGAGCTTCGGCAGCCGGTCTTCCAGCTTGATCGCCTTGTCGGTCTCCCAGAAGAACTTCGCATCCGACAACCGCGCCCGGACCACACGCTCGTTGCCGGCGGTGATGGCCAGCCCTCCGTCGCTAGCGACGAGGTTCGAGGTCAGGATGAAGGCCGGGGCCAAGCGGTCGCTGCCGGCTTCGCGCAGGACGAAACATTTCTGGTTCGCGCGGATCGTCGCCCGGATCGCCTCGGCGGGGATGTCGAGGAAGGCGGCGTCAAAAGTGCCCAGAAGCACCACCGGCCATTCCACGAGGCCGGCGACCTCCTCGAGCAGGCCCTCGTCCTCCACGAGTTCGAGGCCGCGCGCGAAGGCGAGGTCGCGGGCGTCGTGCAGGATGATGTCTTTCCGCCGGTCGGCGTCGAGGACCACCTTGGCGCGCTCCAGGGCCGCAACGTAATCGTCGAAGCGGCGGACCTCGATGGCCTCGGGCGCGAGGAAGCGGTGACCGTAGGTGGTGGTGCCGGCGGCGATCCCGTCGACGCTGAACGGCACCACGTCGGGCGTCTCGGTCTCAGGACCGAAGGTGGCGACGATGGATTGCAGGGGCCGTACCCAGCGCAGGGCACCGGGTTGGGCCGAGGCCGCGCCCCAGCGCATGGATTTCGGCCACGGGAAGCTGCGGATGATCTGCGGCAAGATCTCGGCGAGGACGTCGAGGGTGTCGCGACCGGGCTTCTCGATGACGGCGACGTAGAACTCGCCCTTCTTCGGGTCGGAGACGATGGTCGCCTGATCGAGGCTCGTGAGGCCCGCGCCCTTCAAGAAGCCCTGCACGGCCCCGTCGGGTGCGCCGACGCGGGGGCCCTTTCGCTCCTCGCGCACGTCCTTGCCGCGCGCCGGCAGGCCGGCGACATGCAGGGCGAGGCGGCGCGGCGTCGCGAAGGCCTTGGCGCCGTCGTAGAGGAAACCGCGCTCCACCAGGGCGTCCGTGACGAGCTTTTTCAGGTCCTCCGCCGCGCGCCGCTGCATGCGGGCGGGGATTTCTTCGGAGCGGAGTTCAAGGAGCAGATCGGGCATGGGCTGGCAATAAGACGGGCCGAACGGGGTGTCGAGGGGGCGGCCTTCAGCCCGACAGGGCGAGGCAGGCGGCCCCGAGGGTGATGGCGCAGCAACTCGCCAGACGCCGCGTCGTCAGCGGTTCGCTGAGGAACAGCCAGCCGATCACGGCGGCGAACACGACGCTCGTCTCGCGCAGGGCCGACACCGCACCCATGGCGTCGTGCTGCATCGCCCAGATGACGATGCCGTAGGCGAGGATGGAGGCGAAGCCGCCCCCGAGGCCGGAGACGGCTTGGCGCGCCGTCGCACGCGGAAGGCCCCGCGACCGGACGACCACGAACACCGGCAGGACGAGGCACCAGGAGAGCGACATCGTGGCCGTGTAGGCGACGGCATCGCCCGCGAACCGTACGCCGAGGCCGTCCACCACCGTGTAGCCCGCGATGAACACGCCGGTGAGCAGGGCCGCCGGCAGGGCTCGCAGATGGAAGCCCGCGCGCAGGGTGAGGGCGACGATGCCGGCCGAGACCAGCCCGATGCCGAGGCAGGCGGCGAGGCCGAGGCGCTCTCCGGCCACGAGGGCGGCGGCACTCGCCACGAGGACCGGCGACGACCCCCGGGCGATGGCATAGGTCTCGCCGAGTTCGCCCGCGCGATAGGTCGCCGTCAGGGCGAGCATGTAACCGAGGTGGAGCACGCCCGAGGCGGCGGCATAGGGCCAGCTCGCGGGGTCCGGCAGGGGAAGGGCCATCAGCGCCACGGCGGAGGCGGCCGCCATGGCGAGGCACATCAGGGCGGAGGCCAGCAGCCGGTCGAGGCCGCCGCGCAGAACGGCGTTCCAGCTCGCGTGGAGGGCGGCCGCGAACAGAACCGCGACGACGACGGGCGGACTCACGATCTCGGCCTGGACGCGTTCAGTGGATGTCGCCCTTCAGGAGCGCCGACAGCAGCCAGCTCGGCTCGCCGAGGGACCGGACGTCGTCGATGCGCCAGGCGCCATCCTCGCGAACCACCGTGTAGACGAGGCGCTGCGGGCGGTCGTCGACGAGACTGACGTCGACGTCGGCGCGCGTCGGGCCCGACCGGGTCTCCACGAAACTGAGATCGGCGGTGACGTCGCGGGCCACTGGCTCGTGGTTCAGCCGGTAGTCGAAGGTCAGGGCACCACCGGATGGCGGTCGCGCGGCGGCGGCGGCGAACAGACCGCGCAGGCGCGTGGTTTGAAGGTCGGACGCGCCGGCACGGGGCTCGGCGTAGAGGCGGCGAACCACGTTGACCGGGGTCTCCTCCGCCAGGACGGGCGTCGCAAGGATCGCGAGAAAGAGAGCGATGGCACTGACCCGACCTGACCATCCCGCCCGCATCGGCCGTCCCCGTGACGTGTCGGACCAGCAGGTTGATCCCGCTGATCCTTGGATATCGAAGGGATCATCCCTTCGGCGTGTGTCGGGCAGAGCCCGACAGTTCGAAACAAGGCCCCTTGCGGATCAGGCCGCGCCGCCGCCGGCCGTGCGGAGGTAGGCCGCACCGCAGGCTTTGGCCAATTCACGCACCCGCAGGATATAGCTCTGGCGCTCGGTAACCGAGATCACCCCGCGCGCGTCGAGGAGGTTGAACACGTGACTCGCCTTGATGCACTGGTCGTAGGCCGGCTGCGCCATCCGGTGCGGCCCGGCCTCGTCCGCCGGTGCACCAGCGTCGAGGTAGGTCCGGCACGCCTTCTCGGCATCGGTGAACTGGCGAAACAGCATCGCCGTATCGGCGGCCTCGAAGTTGTGGCGCGAATATTCCTGCTCTGATTGCAGGAACACGTCGCCGTACGTGACCTTGTCGGCGCCGGTCCCGCCGTTGAAGTTCAGGTCGTAGACGTTCTCGACGCCCTGGACGTACATGGCGAGGCGCTCGAGGCCGTAGGTGAGTTCGCCCGCCACGGGCGCGCATTCGACACCGGCCACCTGCTGGAAGTAGGTGAACTGGCTCACCTCCATGCCGTCGCACCAGCATTCCCAGCCGAGGCCCCAGGCGCCGAGCGTCGGGCTCTCCCAGTCGTCCTCGACGAAGCGGATGTCGTGGAGCTTGAGATCGACCCCGATGGCATCGAGGGACGCGAGATAGAGTTCCTGCAGGTTCGGCGGGTTCGGCTTCAGGATTACCTGAAACTGGTAGTAATGCTGCAGCCGGTTGGGATTCTCGCCGTAGCGCCCGTCCTTCGGGCGGCGCGACGGCTGGACGTAGGCCGCCTTCCAGGGCTTCGGCCCGAGGGCCCGCAGGGTGGTCGCCGGATGGAAGGTGCCCGCGCCCACTTCCATGTCGTAGGGCTGCAGGATCACGCAGCCCTGCGCGGCCCAGAACCGCTGCAGCGTCAGGATCAGCCCCTGGAACGAGGTCTGGGGCGCGAGATCGACGGCGCTCGACATGGGCAATCCGGTCCGTGAAAGGGCGGCCAGCGTTTAAGAGGCGGGTCGAGGGTGTCAAGCGAGGCCGATTCACCGCCACACGCATTTTCGCCGCATTCGCCCGACCAGGCCGGAACTGTCACGCTCCCTGCCAAGTTGATCCAGCAATCACGCAGTCTTTACCGTCGTCATCGGACGGACATCAGTTGGATCAACGCGCCATGCGCTCGTCTTTCGCAGTCTTCGCCGCCCTCGCCGCCGCTTCCCTCGCGGCAACCCCCCTCGTCATGGGCGCCTCCAACGCCTTCGCGACGCAGGACGGCACCCATGCCGTGCAGATGCCGGCGGTGGTCACGCCCATCGACGTCGTCACCGTGCCGGCTCCCGTGCAGGCCGAGACCTGCACCCGCAAGGTTCGGATCGTCTATGCCGGCTATGGCGGCGGGAACTGCGCACGCTAAGGCTGTTCCGCGCCTCTAGGGTCAGGTGCTTTCACAAGCCGTAGCGTGCCCAGGCGGCACGCTCTTCGATGACCGCCAGGGCCTCGCCGGCGAGGCCGGCGGTGCTGCCGGGTCCGGCCCGGCGTAGAATCCGCGCGATGAGGGACCCCTTCTTCTCCGCGATCATGACGAGCTGAACCTCCGCACCGAAGCGCGCCCGCAAAGTCGTGCGTGTATCGCCCAAGCCGTCAACGAGGCCGAGGCGCAGGGCCTGGCGGCCGGTCCAGACGGCGCCGGTGAACAGGTTCTCCCCCTCGGGATCGAGGCTCGGGCGCCGGCCGCGCACCAGGGTGGTGAACAGATCCTGCACATCGGACTGGATCCGCTTCAGGCGTGCGATGTCGTCGGGGTTCTCGGGACGGAACGGATCGAGCATTGCCTTGGCGTCGCCCTGGGTGTGGACGCGGCGGTCCACGCCGAGCCGCTCGATGAGTCGATCGAACCCGAAGCCCGCCGACACGACCCCGATGGAGCCGATGAGGGACGTCGGGTCGGCCACGATCTCGTCGGCGGCGCAGGCGATCATGTAGCCCCCGGAGGCCGCCACATCCTCCACGAAGGCATAGACCGGCAGGGCTTTCTCCGCCGCCAGCGCCCGGATCCGCTGATGGATGAGGTGCGACTGGGCCGGCGACCCACCGGGGGAATTGATCACCAGGGCCACCGCCGCGACATGCGGCGTGGCGAAGGCCCGTTCAAGGGGACCGGCGAGGCCCGCGATGGAGAGCCCCGGCCGGAACGGCGACACCGCACCGATGGCGCCGTCGAGGCGCAGGACGGCGACTCGCGGCTTACGCTTGCGCCAGCGCGCCGGAAGAAGCGACCGCAGGCCGGTCGGAATCGTGAACGCCATCGTGTCTCGCTCGGTGAGGCTGAAGCAGGGTCCCGCCAGAGATGGGGCGCTCCGACGGCGCCGCCAGCACAATCAGGGTGCGTCGTCGTCTCCGATCCAGGTATGTCCCGCATGGAGCGCCGCGGCGAACGGCGTGAACGACCCGTCCGCGTCGTGGAGCACGAGGGGGGGCAGCAGGGTGAACGGGGCCCGGCTTCCCTTCACGGCGGAGATCAGCACGCGAATCGCAGCCGCACCGGCTCGGGGCTGGACCGGCCGCACGGCGATGGCCCCGAATCGCCCCCGCAGGGCATCGAGGCACTCGGGCAGGGCATCGGCGCGGTGAATCATCCCGAGGCGACCCCGGGGGCGAAGGATCTCGACGCAGGTCCGCAGCCACCCGTCGAGGCTGCCCGGCGCGAAGGTATGGGCCGTGGCCTTGCCGGAATCAGGGGAGGCCCGGTGCCGTCCGGCCTCGAAGTAGGGGGGATTGGTCAGGACGAGATCCGCGAGGTCCGGACCGAGACCGGCGGTCCGGCGGGCGGCGCCCCTCGAGAGCACGTCCGCCTCGATGACAACGGTTCGGTCCTCCAGGCCGTTCAGGGCCGCGTTGGCCCGGGCGAGGCCAGCGAGGTCAGGGTCGCGCTCGACGAGGACGACGCGGCAGTCTGGCGCGCGGAGGGCGACGGCGAGTCCCACCGCCCCCGTCGCGGCGCCGACGTCGCAGATCGTCAGGCCCGGCTTCGGTCGGATGAGACTCGCGAGCAGCACCGCGTCCGTGCCGGCTCGGTGGGCGCCCCGCCCGGGTTGCTGGAGCCTAAGGCTGTCGCCGAGCCATGCGTCGGGCGGCCGAGTCTCAGGCGTCACGCAGTTCATGGGCGAGGCCCGCCTCCGTGAGCAGGCGCCGCGCCTGCGCGGCGTGGTCCGCCGGGACGAGGAGGCGCCGCGCGAACGCTCCGATGGAGCCCTCCAGTCCGCTCATATGCCCGTCCGCCACGAAGGCCGGGATCTCGGCCCCCCTGAGGAGGGATTCGGCGAAACCGATGAGGACGATGTCGTTGCTGCGGATGAGTTCGGTCATCACGGTTTCCGGGAGAGACGGTCGGTGGACGACGTGGGGCAGGGATGACCAGGGCCGACGAATCGTACGCCACCGGAAACCTTGCGGCATGGTGCGTGTTGCAGCGTCTCCGAGCCCATGCGATGGGGTGCCGCACGGAAGTCGGTCACGCAAGACGGGTTTGGTATCGAGGTCTGCCGCTTCCGGCCGATCCGCACCGGATGCGTCGAGTTGGGAGGCAACGGGGTTTTGGGCGTCGTAATACCCTTGGATGAAAGCCGTCCCGATCCGGAGGCGAGCCTCACGGACCTCGTGGCCCTCGTCGCCACGGGCATGGAGCGCGTGAACGCGACCATCCTGTCGCGCACCGGCTCATCGGTTCAGATGATCCCCGAAGTGGCCAATCACCTCATCGCGTCGGGCGGCAAGCGTCTTCGCCCGATCTTGACCCTCGCGACGGCCGACCTGTGCGCCTATGCGGGCGACGGCGCCGTCAAGCTCGCGGCCAGCGTCGAGTTCATGCACACGGCGACCCTCCTGCACGACGACGTCGTGGACGAGAGCGACATGCGCCGGGGCGCCGTGGCGGCCCGGATCAAGTGGGGCAACGAGGCCAGCGTCCTCGTGGGCGATTTCCTCCTCGGTCAGGCGTTCCGCATGATGGTCGAGGTCGGCTCCTTAAGGGCCCTCGACATCCTCTCGGCCGCCGCCACGGTGATCGCCGAAGGCGAGGTGATGCAGCTCGCCGCCGCGAAGAACACCGAAACGACGGAGGACGAGTACCTCGCCGTCATCCGCGCCAAGACCGCCGAGCTGTTCGCCGCCGCCTGCGAGGTCGGGCCGGTGATCGCCGAACGCCCCCGAGCGGAGCAGGCGGCGTGCCGCGCCTACGGCATGAACCTCGGCATCGCCTTCCAGCTCGTGGACGATGTGCTCGATTACGGCGGCACCAGCGTCAGCCTCGGCAAGAACGTCGGCGACGATTTCCGCGAGGGCAAGATCACCCTGCCCATCGTGCTGGCGTTCCGGCGCGGTACCGAGGAGGAACGCGTCTTCTGGAAGCGCGCCCTCGAGGACGGGGACGTCTCCGAGGACGATCTCGCCACTGCGCTCGCCATCCTGCGCCGCCATCGCGCCCTCGAGGACACCCTGGAGCGCGCGCGTCACTACGGCGCCATGGCGCGGGATGCCCTCGCGCTCTTTCCGAAGAGCCCGATGAAACACGCTCTGTTGCAGGTGGTGGATTTCTGCATCGCCCGCGCCCACTGAGCGTGCGCGTGACCGGCCACGAGAACCGGGCACCGAGTCGAGGCATCGGCCCGAGCACCTTCGACAACGCGACGCCGTGGCGTGTGCCACTCCGCCACGCGTTTCGAAGCCTGGAGCCGCCCTCCGGGACTGTGCCCTAGGCCGCGGCGGCCGTCGGACCGGTCTGGTCCGAAGGAGCCGTTTCCGAGTCGGTGAGAACGATCTTACCCGCGATATCGGACCAGAGCGCGAGGAGACCGTCGGTGGTTTCCTTGTTCACGGGCTTGCCGAACAGGAAGCCCTGGCCGTAGGCGCAGCCCTGGTCAGCGAGCCAGTCGACGCTCGATGAATTCTCGATGCCCTCGGCCGTCGTCGCCAGACCGAGGCTCGACCCCAGGGCGATGATGGCATCCACGAGCTTGGCGCGGTCCTCACCCAAGGGAATCGATGCCACGTAGCTGCGGTCGATCTTGAGTTTGTCGAATTGCAGTTCGCGCAGGTGATACAAGCTTGAATAGCCGGTCCCGAAATCGTCCAACGCGATGCGCACTCCGAAATTCTGCAAGGATTTGAGGGCGACACGAGCGGCTTCGAGGTCGTTCACAAGAGCAGTCTCGGTGATTTCGATCTCGAGACGCCCGGGAGCGAACCCAGTCTCCGTCAGGATGGCGAGAATGCGCTCCGGCAGCAAGCGATCCTGGAGTTGAAGGGGCGAGATGTTGATGGCGAGTTGCAGGTGGCTCGGCCAAGACCGGGCATCCGTGCATGCCTTCCGCATGACGGCCCAGCTGAGTTCGGCGATCAGTCCGGTCTCCTCCGCCAAGCCGATGAACTCCATCGGACCCAGGAGACCCCGTTCGGGGTGGCGCCAGCGGGCCAGGACCTCGAATCCGATAAGCTCCCGGCTCGGTAGCTGTACCACCGGCTGATAGAAAGGTTCGATCTCGCCGCGTCCGATCCCAAGGCGCAGTTCGGCCTCCATGCGGGCGCGGAGCTTGATGGCGTGTCCCATCTCTTCCTGAAAGAAGCGGAAGGTGCCGCGTCCGTCGCGCTTGCCCTTGTACATGGCGACATCGGCGGCATGCAGCAGGGACACGGAATCGGAATGGTTCGCCGTGGCGAGGGCGATGCCGACCGTGGCGCCGATCTCGATCCGGCTCCGGTCCCAATCCACGGGTTTCGACAAGCTGGCGATGAGCTGCTGGGTAAAGCGCGGGACGGCATCGCTGTCGGATCCGTAATCGAACATCACGGCGAACTCGTCGCCTCCCAGACGCGCCGTCATGCCACCCGGCGGGTTCAGGGCGCGCATCCGTTCGGCGGCGGCGAACAGCACGGCATCGCCTGCGGCATGGCCGTAGACGTCGTTGACCGACTTGAAGCGGTCTAAGTCGATCAGAAGCACGGCGATCGTCGGGGGTTCGGCGCGCGACAGGCGCTCGTCCAGGGTCTCCTTGAACAGACGCCGGTTGGCCAGTCCCGTGAGGGCATCGTGGCGGGCTGCCAGCTCGGCCCGATCGCGCGCTGCGTCCCGTGCGATCATCACCCGACGCAACGTGAGCGATTTGCGCACCGAGGCGACCATGAGCCCAAAGCTCATGCAGACGCCGAGCATCAGCAGGTCGTTGAGATGATGGAAGGTGGTGAAGGTCAAAAACACGCCGAAGAGGCCGAGCTGCGTTCCGGCGATCCAGGCACAGACGCCGATCATCATGAGGCACAGGGCCTCACGCAACTCTCCTTCGCCCCAGGAGGTCTGCCTCGTCTCAACCATCAGCCACTCTCCCGCGAGCCGAGAGTGGCGAAGCGACGCCTTCCTAAGCGTTAAAGCGCAGCCCCGTTTCGCGGAATTCATCCTGACTTTCGTAAGAGACGGCGCAAGAGCGCACCTCGGCTCCGCTCGACAGCGGCGAAATCAGCCCCTCGCTCGGAAAATCGTCAGCGCAGCAAGGTCGGCTTGATCCACCAACCCGGGAAGGTCGCCCGGATGCGGCATGCGGCACGCACGGCCGCGGCGCGGTCGGTGAACAGGCCGAATACCGTCGCGCCCGAGCCCGACATCCGGGCCAAGCGGCAACCGGCCTCGCCGGACAGGGCCCGCAGCGCCTCGCCGATCACCGGCGCGATCCCGAGCGCCGGGGCTTCGAGATCGTTGCGCGCCGGAGCGATCGCCGCCAGCATCGTCGCGGCATCGGCCCCCTCGGCGATCTCCGGATGCGACCCCGGCCGATACCGCTCTCCGACGCTCAGGCCGAGGGCGCGAAACACCGGAGCGGTTTCGACGGGCATGCCCGGATTGATGAGGATGGCGGGGAGGGGAGCCATCCGCAGGGCGGCGCCAAGGCTTTCTCCGGCGCCCCACATCATGCGCGCCCGGGGATCGAGGCAGACGGGCACGTCGGCCCCCGTTGCCCGCGCCGCCTCCAGGAGTGCCGGGTCGACCGGATCGAGGCCGTTGCTCCGGGCGAGCAGCCTCAGGGCGGCGGCCGCATCCGACGATCCGCCGCCGATTCCGGCCGCCACGGGCAGGCGCTTGACGAGGTGGAAGGTGCCGAGCCTCAAGCCCGGCCGGCGCGCGGCGAGGTGGCGCGCGGCGCGGATGACGAGATTGTCGTCGAGGGGCCCGGCAGGTCCGGCCGTCGGCCCTGAGACCGTCAGCGCGAGCCCATCCCCCGGCGTGAGCGACAGGGTATCGCCAGCGCCCGTGAACGCCACGAGGCTTTCGAGCTCGTGGTAACCGTCCCCGGCGCGACGGCCGAGGACGTGGAGGGTGAGGTTGATCTTCGCCGGAGCGCGGGTGACGAGGACGGACACGGGCTCTCGGTGTTCTGTTGTTCAGGGGATCGGGGCGCCGGTCTGGCCCCGCATCCCCATGCGCGTCAAGTCTCGCGGATCAGCCGCCGCTCTTCTTGTCGGCGGCGCCCGGGGGTTCGCTCGGAGCCGGGGCGCCCTTGGGCAGTTCGGGGTTGGCCTTGGCGTCCGGGGGATTCTCGGCGGTGGCGGCCGGCTTGTCGAGTTCGGGCAGGCCGTCCTTGAGCTTGGCGTTGATCTTCTCGAGCTCCTCCGGCTCGGGATTCAGGTCCTTGGCGTGCTGCCACTGAAACTTGCCTTCGAGACGGCGCCCGGCGCGCCAGTAGGCATCGCCGAGGTGGTCATTGATCGTCGGATCGCCGGGCTTCAGCTCGATGGCCTTCTCCAACTCTCGCATGGCATCGTCCCAACGCCCGAGTCGGAAATAGGCCCACCCGAGACTGTCGATGATCATGCCGTCACGGGGGCTCGCATCCACGGCCTGCTTCAGCATCGTGAAGGCTTCGTCGATGTTAATGTTCTGGTCGACCCAGGAGTAGGCGAGGTAGTTCAGCACCTGGGCGCGGGCGCCCGGCTGCGAGGGCGGCACGAGTTCGAGGGCCTTCTTCAGGTCGGCCTCGGCCTTAGCCCATTGCTTGGCACGCTCGTAGGCCGTGCCGCGGAAGTAGAACGTCGTCCAGAAGTTCGACGCCGGCTGGTCGCCGATGAGGGCGATGGCGCGGCTGTAGGTCTCGGCCGCCTCCTCGTACTTCTTGCGCGAGCGCTGGACGTTGCCGAGCGCCGTGATCACGTCGATGTCGTTGGGATGGGCCTTCATGGCCGCATCGAGGTGCTGCAGCGCCTCGTCGCCCTTGCCCATCTGTTCGAGGTTGAGGCCGATCTGCACGTCGGCGTTGAGACGCAGCGGCGAACTCGTCGGGATCTGCGCGTAGGCCTCGTTGGCGCGCTCGGGCTGCTTCATCCGGTCGAGGATGTCGGCGAGGGTCAGGCGGGCGAGGGCGTGTTCGGGCGCGAGGTAGAGCGCGAGGCGCAGGTAGACCACGGCCGGCAGCTCGTCGCCCTGCGTCGAACCGGCCGAACCGAGACCGTACAGAACCTCGCCGGCGCCTTCCTGCGCCGTGGTCACGAGGCGGGTGAGGGGCTTACCCTCCTTCAGCCGGTTCAGGGCATCGCGCACGATGGGATGGCGCGGCAGCAGCTTGTCGAAATCGCTGTAAGCCTGGATCGCCAGATCGGTGCGGCCGGCCTGGGCCTCGAATCGCGCATAGGCATCGACCACCCGCAGGGTGTTGCGGTCGCCGTCATAGGCCGCCTTCAGGCGCCGCTCGGCCTCGGCCTGGTCTCCCGTGAGGGCGGCGATCAGGCCTGCGTGGTAATCCCGGAAGGTGTTGTAAGTACGCTCGCCCTTGAGCTTGTTGATGGTCTCCTGCGCGCGCTTGCCGTCGCCGGCCCCGGCGAAGGCCCAGGCGGTGAGAAGCGTCGCGGTCAGGTCGGCGGCGGCACCGCGTCCGCTGCGGGCGAAATTCTGGCGCGCCTGGGCGAACTGCCCCGCCTTGATCTGGCGTACACCCAGGGCGAGCTGCGCGAGACCGTTGGTACCGTCGCGGCTGGTGAGGCGCTCGGCGGCGCGGAACGCGTCCGGCAGGGCGCCGTCGGCGAGGAGCGAGACGAAGGCTCGCTCCAGAAGCTCGGTGTTGCGCGGATCGGCCTTCACGGCCTCGCGATAGAAACTCGCGGCCGCCGCCGTGTCCTTCGAGGCCCCGGCGATGTAGGCGGCCAGGAAATTGCCTTCCAGGGATTCGGCGGGCTCGAACTCCGGCAGGGGTGTGGATTCCCGCGGCTGCGCCGCCTGAACCGGCAGAGTGGCCGCAAGGCAGAGGGCGAGGGCCGAGAGGGTTCGGCGGGTTGCGGCGTTTCCGTTCATGGGCACCGTTCACGGAGTCTGTGCGCCGACCCGAACCGGGGTCGGCGCTTGATCGGGCGGGACACTGGACTCTTCCCCTCCGCCCCGCAAGGCGTAACGCCGCCGCGCTTGAGCGGGAGGAAGAGGCAGGCCGCCGTCCGTCCGCTCGCGCCGTCAGACTTACATATTGGGATAGTTCGGCCCGCCCGGCCCCTCCGGCGTCACCCAGTTGATGTTCTGATTCGGGTCCTTGATATCGCAGGTCTTGCAGTGGACGCAGTTCTGCGCGTTGATCTGGTAGCGCACGCCGTCGCTCTGGGCCGCATCCGCCACCCACTCGTAGACGCCAGCCGGACAGTATCGCGCCGAGGGACCGCCATAGACGTCGTGCTCGGACGCCTTCTGCAGGTCGAGGTTCTTCACGTTGAGGTGAGGCGGCTGATCCTCCTCGTGATTGGTGTTGGAGAGGTACACCGACGAGAGGCGATCGAAGGTCAGTTTGCCGTCGGGCTTCGGGTAGACGATGGGCGTCACCTCGGAGAGCGGCTTCGTGCAGGCATGGTCTGGCTTGCCGTGCTTCAACGTGCCGAACAGGGAGGTGCCGAGCAGGGTGTTGGCCCACATGTCAGCACCGCCGAGGCCGACGCCGACAAGGGTGCCGTACTTCGACCAGAGCGGCTTGACGTTGCGCACGCGCTTGAGATCCTGGCCGATGGCGCTGTCGCGCCAGCCGTTCTCGTAGGCAGTGAGTTCGTCACCCTGACGCCCGGCCTCGAGGGCCTGCGCGATGGCCTGCGCCGCCTGCATGCCCGACAGCACCGCGTTGTGAGACCCCTTGATGCGCGGCACGTTCACGAAACCAGCAGAATCGCCGACGAGGCAGCCGCCGGGGAACACGAGCTTCGGCACGGATTGCCAGCCACCCTCCATGATCGCGCGCGCGCCGTAGCCGATGCGTTTCGCCCCCTCGAAGGTCTCGGCGATCATCGGGTGGGTCTTGAAGCGCTGGAACTCCTCGAACGGCGACAGGGTCGGGTTCTCGTAGTTCAGGTGCGTGACGAAACCGACGGAGAGCAGGTGGTCATCGAAATGGTAGAGCCACGAGCCGCCGCCGGCTTTGTTCGGCAGGGGCCAGCCCATGGTGTGCTGGACGAGGCCGGCCTGGAACTTGTCGGGGCTGAGCTGCCAGAGTTCCTTGACGCCGAGGCCGTACTTTTGATGATCGCTGTTGGCGTTGAGCCTGAACCGGTCGATGAGCGTCTTCGTCAGGGAGCCGCGGGCGCCCTCGCCGAAGATCGTGTATTTGCCGCGCAGCTCCATTCCGCGGGTGTAGTCGTCCCTCGGCTCGCCCGAGCGTCCGATCCCGAGGTCGCCCGTGGCGATGCCGACCACCACGCCCCGGTCGTCGTAGAGGACTTCGGACGCGGGGAAGCCCGGATAGATCTCCACGCCGAGCGCCTCGGCTTTGGCGCCGAGATACTTCGTGACGTTCGAGAGCGAACCGACGAAATTGCCGTGGTTGGACATGAATTTAGGGAAGAACAGGTTCGGCATCGTCACGCCGCTGTTCTTCGTCAGGAACATGAACTCGTCCCGCTCGACCGCCGTCTTTAGGGGGCGGTCGGCGTCCGTGCGCCACTCGGGGAGAAGATCGTCGAGGCCGGCCGGATCGACCACGGCCCCCGACAAGATGTGGGCGCCGACCTCGGAGCCCTTCTCGACCACCACGATGCTGACGTCGGAAGACAGCTGCTTGAGGCGAATGGCGGCGGCGAGGCCGGCCGGCCCGGCGCCGACGATCACCACGTCGAAATCCATCCCCTCGCGTTCGGGCAGTGCCATTCCGTCATCCTCCTGTCACGCCCGCCGCGCGGCGGGGCACGAACTCATCGCTTCCGATCACTCTCAATCGATTCCAAGATAGGAAGGCAAGCGGCCTCGATCCCGGGACATCCGTCGTGGTGAAAAGTCGCGTTGTGTGAAAGACGGGTCCGCCGCGCCGCGCAGGGCTCGTGCCCCGTTGTCCACAGGCGTCGAACGCGCCACATCCATCCCATGACTGCGAGCGAAGACCGCCAGCGCGACCTCATCGCCGCCCTCGACTTCCACGTCGCGGCGGGTGTCGACCTCATGCTCGACGAACAGCCCCACGATCGCTTCGCGGAGGTGGATGCCCCGGCCCGTTCGGAGGCCCGCGCTCCCGAACCGGTTGCTCTTCCGCGCCGAGAGTTGCCCCCACGGGGCGAGCTGCCTTCGCGCGGAGAGGCCGCTCCCCCGGCGCGGACCTACGGCCAATCGGCCGCCGCGCGCCCCGACGCCGCAGCCGGTGACGCCCGCGCGCGCGCCAAGGACACGACGTCCCTCGACGAACTCGAAGCCCTCCTGGCGACCTTCGACGGTTGCCCCCTCAAGTTCACGGCCAAGAACCTCGTCTTCGCCGACGGCAACCCGGCGGCCAAGCTCATGTTCATCGGCGAGGCGCCCGGCGCCGACGAGGACCGCATCGGCAAGCCGTTCATGGGCCGCTCGGGCAAGCTCCTCGACCGGATGATGGCGGCCATCGGCCTCGACCGCACGAGCGCCTACATCACGAACGTCGTCCCCTGGCGGCCGCCGGGGAACCGCAACCCGACGCCCCAGGAGGTCGCGATCTGTAAGCCGTTCATCGAGCGGCAGATCGAGCTCGTGGACCCCGATTTCATCGTCTGCCT
Organism: Methylobacterium adhaesivum; assembly: GCF_022179065.1. Classification (GTDB taxonomy): domain Bacteria; phylum Pseudomonadota; class Alphaproteobacteria; order Rhizobiales; family Beijerinckiaceae; genus Methylobacterium; species Methylobacterium adhaesivum. Next base: position 75,446 of record NZ_BPQD01000008.1, on the reverse strand, counting down.
CGGCAGTCCGTCGACGCAGGCGATCACGGGAACCAAGGACGGCATCCTCAAGGCCCGTGGCCGGTTCTACCCCTACCGGGTCGGCGAGCGCGAAATTCGTGTGCTCGCCACCCTTCATCCGGCCTATCTCCTGCGCCAACCCCTGCAAAAGCGCCTGGCGTGGCGGGATTTCCGGACGCTCCGCGCCGCCCTCGACGGAAAGGCTTGACGCCGCTAGGGGAGCGTCCAAGCGGAACCGTATGGCACGCGCGGGGATTGGTTCCGGCGCGCGGCACGGATCGCGCGTTTCGGGACGATTGGTGACGAAGAGATGCGCTGGGAAGATTTCCGCAGTTCCGACAACGTCGAGGATCGTCGCGGGGAGGGCGGAGGCGGAGGCGGCTTTCCGGGCGGCGGTGCCGGCGGCCTCGGCATCGGCGCCATCGTCATCCTGTGCATAATCGGCTGGGTGACGGGTATCAATCCGGCCGTTCTCATCGGCGGCGCCGAGCAGATGACGGGGGGCGGGCGTCCGCGTCAGGAGCAGGCCGACCCTCAGACGCAGGCCAAGCGCAGGGCGAAACCCACGGACGAGAGCGGCCGTTTCGCCGCCGCGATCCTGGGCAATACCGAGGACGTCTGGAAAGAGATCCTCCCGAACCAGACCGGGCGCCAGTACACGCCCACCACCATGGTGCTCTACACCGGCGGAACGCGCAGCGGTTGCGGCTCGGCCCAGGCCGCCATGGGGCCGTTCTACTGCCCCCTCGACAAGAAGGTTTACCTCGACACCTCCTTCTTCAAGGAGATGGAGCAGAAGTTCGGCGTGAAGGGTGACTTCGCCTACGCGTACGTCATCGCCCACGAGGTCGGCCACCACGTACAGGACGAACTCGGCATCCTGGGGAAGGTCCAGGGGCGCCAGCAGGCCGCGTCGAGCAAGGTCGAATCGAACCAACTCTCCGTGCGGGTCGAACTCATGGCCGATTGCCTCGCGGGCGTCTGGGCCAAGAATTCCAACGACAAGTACAACGCCCTGGAGCCCGGCGACATCGAGGAGGCCATGAACGCAGCGAGCGCCATCGGCGACGACAAGCTGCAGAAGCAGTCGCAGGGCTATGCGGTGCCGGATTCCTTCACCCACGGTTCTTCGGCGCAGCGTCAGCGCTGGTTCATGACCGGCTACAGGAGCGGCCAGACCAAATCCTGTGATACCTTCCGGGCGGCGGGAAACTGAGCCCGCATCAACGAGGGGCGTGAGCCATGGTCGCAGCCGACAAGACCCGAAGCTTCGTCCCCCTGGCCATCGCGGTGCTGACCGTATCGGACACCCGGTCCCTCGACGAGGATCGGTCCGGCGACACCCTGCGGGATCGGCTCACGGCGGCGGGGCACACCCTCGCCGCCCGTGCCGTGGTTCCGGACGAGGTCGACCGCATCCGGGGACAGGTCGAGGCGTGGTCGCGCGACCCCGCCGTGGACGTGATCCTCACCACGGGCGGCACGGGCTTCACGGGCCGCGACGTCACGCCGGAAGCCATCGAACCGCTTTTCGAGAAGCGCATGGACGGCTTCTCGGCGGTGTTCCACCGCATCTCCTACGACAAGATCGGCACCTCCACCCTGCAGTCGCGGGCGACGGCCGGCGTGGTCAACGCCACCTACGTTTTCGTCCTGCCGGGCTCGCCCGGCGCCTGCCGTGATGCCTGGGACGGCATCCTCGCGGCGCAGCTCGACTACCGCCACCGCCCCTGCAACTTCGTCGAGATCATGCCGCGCCTCGACGAACACCTGCGCCGGGGCGCCAGCATCGAGGTCTAGGCTTTCCAAAGGGATCATCCCTTTAGCGGGTGTCGGGCGGAGCCCGACGAAAGACCAGGGCCAGCCCTGGACCCGCGAAGGGCTGAAGCCCTGCGACACCCAGTTTCCCGCGAGACGATGCGGGTCGTATCAGGCCGCCTTGCGGGCCGCCGCGTCGCCGTAGAACGTCCCGCCGCGCTCGGCCATGTCCAGAAGGTTGTGCGGGACGGCGAAACGCTGTCCGTGCTTGGCTTCGAGGCGCTGGGCCAGGGCGACGAACGCCTTGGCGCCCATGAAGTCGATGTACGACAGGGCCCCGCCCGTGAACGGCGCGAAACCGAAACCGAGGATCGAGCCGACATCGGCCTCACGCGGATCGGTGACGACGCCTTCGCCGACGGTGCGGGCCGCCTCCAGAGCCTGGACCACGAGGAGGCGCTGCTTCAGCTCCGCGAAATCCACCGCCTCAGGGTCGATGTGGGTCGCCTGCAGGTCCTTCAGGCCGGGCCACAGGCGCTTCGGGGCGCCCTCGGGGTAATCGTAAAAGCCGCGCTTGTTCTTGCGCCCAAGTCGGCCCTCTCCCTCGACGAGGGTCGTGAGCAGGGCCTTCTGCGCCGGATCGATGCTGTCGGGGCCGAGCTGGGCCTCCGTCGCCTTGACAATCTTCAAGGCAAGGTCGACCGCGACCTCGTCCGTGAGGGAGAGCGGGCCCACCGGCATGCCGGCCTGGCGTCCCGCGTTCTCGATCATCGCCGCCGGGATGCCCTCGTTCAGCATCGTATGGCCTTCCAGAAGGTAGGCGCCAACGCAGCGATTGGCGAAGAACCCACGCGCGTCGTTGACGACGATGGGGGTCTTCTTGAGGGCCCGCACGTAATCGAGGGCCGTGGCGAGGGCCGTGTCGCCGGTGCGATCCCCCTTGATGATCTCCACGAGCATCATCTTCTCAACGGGTGAGAAGAAGTGGATGCCGACGAAGTTCTCCGGGCGGGCCGACCGTGCGGCGAGCCCGGTGATCGGCAGGGTCGAGGTGTTGGAGGCGAAGATCGCGTCCGGCCGAATGGCGGCTTCGACCCTGGCGATGACCTCGGCCTTCACGGCCGGATCCTCGAATACCGCCTCGATGACGAGATCGCAGTCGGACAGGGCGGCGTAGTCGGCGCTCGTGACGATGCGGGCGAGAAGCGCCTCGCGGTCGGCGGTTTTGGCCCGGCCCTTGTTGATCTGGTCGGTGACGAGCTTGTGGGCGTAGGCCTTGCCCTTTTCGGCCGCCTCCAACGACTGATCGACGAGCACCACGTCGAGGCCGGCATTGGCCGAGACGTAGGCGACGCCCGCCCCCATGAAGCCGGCACCGACGACGCCGACGCGCTTCACCGACGTTGCGGGGACGTCCTTCGGACGGCGCGCGCCCTTGTTGAGTTCGCCCATGGACAGGAACAGCGTGCGGATCATCGCCGCCGCTTCCGTCGAGCGCAGAATCTTGGCGAAGTACCGGCTCTCGACCCTGAGCGCGAGATCCATGGGCAGCTGCAGGCCCTCGTAGACGGCCCCCAGGATCGCCTTGGCGGCCGGATAATTGTCATGGGTCTCGCGGCGATAGATGGCGTTGGCCGGCGGCCAGGTCATCATCCCGGCCGGCGAATAAACCTTGCCGGACGGCGCCTTGAACTTCGGCATGTCCCAGGGTGCCACGGCCGAACCGCCGCCCAGGATCCAAGCCTTGGCCTTTGCGACGATCTCGTCTTTGCTGGCGACCTCGTGCGCGAGGCCCATGTTCTTCGCCATCAGGGGGCGGATCTGCTCGCCCTTGAACAGCATCTGCAGGGCATCGCCCGTCTGCATCAGGCGCGGCACGCGCTGGGTGCCGCCGGCGCCCGGAAATAGACCGACCTTGATCTCCGGCAGGCCGACACGGGTCTTGGCATCGTCCGACAGCACCCGGTGGTGGCATGAGAGGGCGAGCTCGAAGGCCCCGCCGAGGCAGATGCCGTGCACGGCCGCCGCGAAGGGCTTGCCGCAGGTCTCGAGCTTGCGGAACAGCAGGGTGAGTTTTCGCGATTCCTCGAAGAAGTGGCGCATGGCCTCCTCCTCGCCACGCTCAGCCTTGAGCGATTCGAAGGCGCGGCCGAGCCCCTGCAGCATGGTGAGATCGGCGCCGCCCGAGAAATTGTCCTTGCCCGAGGTAATGACGCAGCCCTTGATCGAGGGATCGGCAACGACGGCGTCAATGACCGCATGAAGATCGTCCATCACCGCATTTGTGAAGACGTTCATGGAGCGGCCCGGCATGTCCCATGTCGCGAGGGCAATGCCATCGGCATCGGTCTCGAAACGGAAATTGATGAGATCCATCGCTGATCCTCGGGTTCGGGTCGGTGGCTCAAGGCGATTGCCTTTAAGCCATTCTCAAAACTTGCGGGTGACTGTTCGGTACCAAACGGAACGTACCGTTCTCAGGAAGATCACGATGACAGTCCGAACGCGCTGCCAGGGCTGCGGCGAAGGTGCGCCCCTCGATTTCACCTTCACCATGGCGTTCCAGCCCATCCTCGACCTCGCGGCGGAGCGGATCTGGGGCTACGAAGCCCTGGTGCGGGGGCCGGACGGTCAATCCGCCGGCTCCATCCTCGATCGGGTGACGCCCGAGACCATCTATCGTTTCGATCAGGCGGCGCGGGTCAAGGCGATCGACCTCGCCGGTCGCCTGTTCCCCGCCGACGACGAAACCCGGCTGTCCATCAACTTCATGCCGAACGCCGTCTACGAGCCGGCGGCCTGCATCCGCTCGTCCCTGGAGGCCGCGCGCCGGGCCGGCTTCGCGCACGATCGGATCATGTTCGAGTTCACGGAGAACGAGAAGTTTCGCGACACGGCGCATGTCACCCGCATCGTCACCGAGTACCGCAAACAGGGCTTCCTCACGGCGCTGGACGATTTCGGAGCCGGGTTCGCGGGCCTCAGTCTCCTGACGAACTTCCAGCCCGACCTCATCAAGATCGACATGGATCTCCTGCGCGGCATCGACACCGACCGGCGCCGGCAGGTCATCGTGCGCAATCTCATCGCCATCGCCGTCGACCTCGATATCGCGGTGATCGCCGAGGGCGTGGAGACGGCGGAGGAGCTCGCGACCCTGCGCGGCCTCGGCGCGACCCTGTTCCAGGGGTACTATTTCGCCCGTCCCGCCGTCGAACACCTGCCGCCCGTAGCCGGATTTCCGGTGCCCGACCCTACCGCCCCGGCGCCGGCCGAGTCTCGGCTGGTCGCCTGAGCCGCCCCCCCGGATCGCGCAGAGCCGATCCGGGGGGCAGGGGGACTCGATCGGGGGGGCGGCCGGCACGGGGAAGGCCGCGTCTCAGCGTGTTGGCGTCGGCAGGGGCGGCGTTCCGGCCTTGCTGTCGCCGGCCTGAGCGATGGCAAGCATGTTGAGGAGCTTCGTCACCGAGGCCTGCGAGATCGCCGTCACACTGGAGGCGGGATCGGCGTTAACGGCCTGGAACTTCTGGTAGGTCTTGTCGTCGTAGATGCCGCTGAGGTGCTTCAGCTCGTCGAGCGTGAATTTTTCCGCATAGGCCTTCGACAGACCGTCGAGCATGACCTCGCGCTGCTTGTCGAATTCGGCGCGCACTTCCTTGCGTACGGCCTCGGCCTTGTCCTCGGGCATCGAGGCGACGGTCTTCTCGAGGGCACCGGTGAACCCGGTCTCGAGGTTCTTGATCAGAGTCTTCTGCACGAGGTCCCTCGCCACCGTGACGCGGTCGGAGGCGTCGTCGGCGCGGGCGGTCAGCGGCAGGCACAGGGCGGTGGTGAGGCAAAGGGTGGCGAGCAGGCGCGTCATCGTGGCGTTTCTCCCGGTTCTTCTGGCTTGAGGCCCAGCGCGAAGGCGCGCCGGGCGCCGCCGTCTACCAGTGTTTCGAAGGGTTTGGCAGTTGCCGTTTCGAACAGAACGAAGCCGGTCTCAGACCCGCTCGATGATCGTCGCCGTGCCCATGCCCGCGCCGATGCAGAGGGTGACGAGGGCGCGCTCCTTGCCGGTGCGCTCCAATTCGTCGAGGACGGTGCCGAGGATCATCGCCCCGGTGGCCCCGAGGGGATGGCCCATGGCGATGGCGCCGCCGCAGACATTGACCCGGGCCGGATCGAGGTCGAACGCCTGCTGGAAGCGCAGGACCACGGCCGCGAAGGCCTCGTTGACCTCGAACAGGTCGATGTCGTCGAGGCCGAGGCCCGAGCGGGCCAACACCTTGCGGGTGACGTCGACGGGGCCGGTGAGCATCAGGGCCGGGTCCGAACCGATATTGGCGAAGGCCCGGATACGGGCGCGCGGCCGCAACCCGGCGGCGTCCCCGGCCTCGCGCGAGCCGATGAGTACGGCAGCGGCGCCGTCGACGATGCCGGACGAGTTGCCGGCGTGGTGGACGTGATCCACGGCCTCGACATCCGGATGGGCGTCGATGGCGACGGCGTCGAACCCGCCCATCTGGCCCATTTGCACGAACGACGCCTTGAGCTGACCGAGCGACTGCATATCGGTGGACGGACGCATGTGCTCGTCGGTGGCAAGCAGCGTGATCCCGTTGATGTCGCGCACGGGCACGAGGGCGTTCGCGAAGCGGCCCTCGGCCCAGGCGGCGGCCGAACGCTTCTGCGATTCGACGGCGTAGGCGTCGCAATCGGCACGGGTGAAGCCGTATTTCGTCGCGATGAGGTCGGCCGATACGCCCTGCGGCATGAACCACGACTTGATGGCGATGGCCGGGTCCACAGGCCAGGCGCCGCCGGAGGCACCAAGGCCCACGCGGCTCATGGATTCGACGCCCCCGCCCACGGTCATGTCGTGCTGGCCGGCCATCACCTGGGCGGCGGCGAAGTTCACCGCGTCGAGGCCCGAGGCGCAGAAGCGGTTGATCTGCACACCCGGTACGTGAGTGCCGTAATCGGCGACCAGGGCAGCGGCGCGGGCGATGTCACCACCGGCCTCGCCGACGGGATCGACGCAGCCGAGGATCACGTCGTCGACGCGCCGGGTGTCGAGGCCGTTGCGGTCCTTGAGGGCGCGCAGGGCCACTTCGGCTAGCCGCAGGGCCGTGACCTCGTGGAGTGCGCCATCGGGCTTACCACGGCCCCGCGGGGTGCGGACGTGATCGTAGATATAGGCCTCGGGCATATTTCGTCTCCGGATTCCCGGGCCCTCGCGGAGGGCCGGGCGGCAGAAAGACACGGACCGTGCACGGGTCCCTCGATGCGATCCCATTCCCCGCCGACGCATGGCGGCGCCTTCGTCGGGAAGGGCCTCCGACGGGGCGGCCTCGGTCGGCGTCCGGTCTAAAACGCCTCGGCGCCGAGCGCCATGGTGGTGTCCGACCCGGCCTTGATCCGCACCAGCCGCAGGGCCGTCTCGGGCAGCATCCGCTCCATATAGAAGCGGCCGACGACGAGCTTGTCCGCCATCCGGTCGGATGCGCCGTCGGCCTGGTTGGCGAGCGCCGCCTCGGCGATGCGGGCCCACATGTAGCCCATGGCGACGAGGCCGAGGAGGTGCATGTAGTCGGTGGCGCTGGCGCCCGCATGGTCGGGCTTTGAAAACGCGTTTTGCATGAACCACATGGTGGCGCCTTGCAGGTCGTTCAGTCCAGCCTGGAGCGGAGCGGTGTAGGGCTTCATGGCCTCGCTCTCGCCGTGGTCCTTCAGGAAGGTCTGAACCTCCGCGAGGAAGCTCATCATCGCGCGGCCGCCGTCCTTGGGCAGCTTGCGGCCGATGAGGTCCATGGCCTGGATGCCGTTGGCGCCTTCGTAGATCATGGCGATGCGGGCATCGCGCACGAACTGCGACATCCCCCATTCCTCGACGTAGCCGTGGCCGCCGAACAGCTGCTGCGCCTCGACCGCGTTGGCGAAGCCCCGGTCCGTCAGCACGCCCTTCACCACCGGAGTCATCAGGCCCATGTGGTCCTCGGCCCGCTGGCGCTCGGCGGCATCCTCGGAGCGATGGCCGATATCGGCCTGGAGGGCGGTCCAGAGGACCAGCGCGCGGGCCGCTTCGTTGAAGGCGCGGATCCCCATGAGGGTGCGGCGCACGTCCGGATGGACGATGATCGGATCCGCCGCCTTGTCGGGGGCCTTCGCGCCCGTCAGCGCCCGGCCCTGAAGCCGATCCTTCGCGTAGGCCACGGCGTTCTGGTAGGCGACCTCGGACTGGCCGAGGCCCTGGACGCCCACGGCAAGGCGGGCCTCGTTCATCATCACGAACATGGCGTTGAGGCCGCGGTTCTCCTGGCCGACGAGCCAGCCCGTGGCGCCGTCGTAGTTCATGACGCAGGTCGAATTGCCGTGGATGCCCATCTTATGCTCGAGGGAGCCGCAGGACACGCCGTTGCGGGCGCCGACCGACCCGTCCGCATTCACGAGGAATTTCGGCACGACGAAGAGGGAGATTCCCTTGGTGCCGGCCGGCGCCCCCTCAATCCGCGCGATGACGAGGTGGATGATGTTCTCGGAGAGGTCGTGCTCGCCGGCCGAGATGAAGATCTTGGTGCCGGTGAGGCTGTAGGACCCGTCGCCGTTGGGCACCGCCTTGGTCTTCAGGAGCCCGAGATCCGTACCGCAATGCGGCTCGGTGAGGTTCATTGTGCCGGTCCAGGCGCCCTCGACCATCCGGGGCAAGTAGGTCGCCTTCTGGGTCTCCGAGCCGTGGACGAGGAGGGCCGCCATCGCCCCCTGAGTCAGGCCCGGATACATGCTGAGCGCGAGATTGGCGCCGGAGGCGAATTCCTGGATCGCGGTATTGAGGGTGTGGGGCAGGCCCTGGCCGCCGAATGCCTCGGGCACGGAAAGCCCCATCCAACCGCCCCTGGCATACGCCTCGTAACCGGCGCGGTAGCCCTTCGGCGTGGTGACGCTGCCATCCGCCTGACGGGTACAGCCCTCCCGGTCGCCGACGGCGTTGAGGGGCGCCAGCACCGCCTCGGCGAGCTTGGCGCCCTCGGTGAGCACTGCCTCGACCACGTCGGGCGAGGCGTCGGCGAAGCCCCGGAGATTGCTATGGCGTTGGAAGCCGAGCACGTCGTTCAGAAGAAACAGAACGTCCTCGACCGGTGCCTTGTAGCTCGGCATCTCGCAGCGTCCTTCCCGTGTCCGGCGGCCCTTAACGTTCCGGCGAATCGCCGGGCCACGCATTGAATGGTTCACATATAAACTATTTCGCCGGGTTCGGTAAAGTGGGGGTGCCCGCACGATCCCGGAGGGTTTCGTGACCGAGCCCCGAGGGAAATTAACCAACTCTTTACTAAGAAAGTTAATGGTTGGGTCAGACGATCCGATTTCGACCCGAGCCGTCATCCCCGTGAGGTCCGGCGCCGTAAGTCGAGACCGGACCTCGCCGAATCAGGTTAGACGATGACACGTTCCGCCCCCATCGATCTCGACGGTTTCGACCCGGACATCCTCGGTGCCGCGCGCGACGTGGCTCGCCGGGCCGGGGTTCCCGTGGAAACCTGGATCGCCTCCATCGTCACCCCCGATGCGCCGGTGCAGCCGTCCGACGAAGGGGCCGGGAAACCCAGCCGTGCGGGTTCCGCGAAGCGGGCGGGCCAGGGACAGGCGGCCACGCCCCGGAAGATCAAGGCGACGCCGCCTCAGGAGGCCGAGTCGCCGCCTCCCGTCGCCGAGGTGGCGCCCCCGGCGCCCGTCACTCAGGCCCTCGCGCTTCCCGAATCCTCATCCGATTCCACGGCCCTGGCGCTGACCCAGCTCATGGACCGCCTCGACGCCATGGACCGCCGCATCGCGAAGGACCAGTCGGAGACCCAGGATCTCACCAACCGGACCCTCGAGAACCTCGAGCGGCGGATCACCGAGGTGAGCACCCAGATCGCCACCACCCGCCCCACCGGATCGCGCCGGGCGGCCCCCCTCGATGTCCGGGGTGCCGTGAGCGAAATCCGCCAGCGGCAGCGCGAGCTCGATGCCGGGCAGACGCCTCCCAGCGCCGTCATCGGCGAGCTACGCAGCGAGACCGGTCGCCTGCGCGCGGCCCTCGACGGGGTGGCCACGGACCGTGAGGTCGGCGCCCTCGAAGAGGCGATGCACGCCCTCGCGGTCGGGATCGAGAAGGCCCCGGCCCAGGCCGTCCTCTCGGCGATGAAAGGCCCCCTCGATCACATCCGCGGCGCCGTCGAGCGCCTGGGCGGCGATACCATCCGGGAAGTGCAGGCCCGCCTCGCCGCCGACCTCGAACGCCTCGGCGCGCGCATCGATGCCGTCCTCGGCAGTGGCGTGGAGGCCTTCGCGGACCGCGAGTCCCTCGACGGCCTGTTCCGCGAGTTGCAGGAGATCCGCACGGCCATCGTCGGTCTGGCGGCGCCCGAGCGCATCGAGGTTCTCACTGCGAACGTCGCCGCCATCAGCGCCGAAATCGGACGCCTCCAGAGCGCCCTCGCCGACAAGGCCGGCGCGGCGTCGACCCGTCCCCTGTCCGACGAGGTCCGGACGGGCGCGAATCGCAATCCCGCGAACGGACTCGAGGCACGGATCGACGCGATCGCGGCCAAGCTCGACGCCCTGCGCGACGGCGCCACCCTGAACGGCACGCCCGACTCGGATGCCATCATCACCCGCATCGATGCGCTGTCCGCAAAGGTAGACGCCGTCAACGCCAATCCCGTCGGAGAGCTGATCGAGCGCCTCGAGGGCCTCGGCGCGAGCCTGCGCCGCCCGGCGGCACCGGACACCGAACTGACGGCCATCCGCAGCATGCTGCACGACCTTTCGGTGAAGGTCGACCGGATGAGCACCTCCGAAACCGTCTCGGCGGAGGGGCTCGATTCCCTGGAGCAGCAGGTTCTCTCGCTCGCCGCGCGCATCGATACCCGCGCCGTTGATCCGGCCCTCGCGGGCCTCGAGCGCACCATGGGCGACCTCATCGTCCAGGTCTCGGCCCTGCGCGAGGAAGCTCCCATCGCCGAGCGGATGGCCCAGACCACCACCGTCGAGCCCGTGGCCGAGGGCGCCGAACTCAGCCGTCTCCAGGCCGGACTCGCCGACCTCCGAGACCAGCACGCTGCGTCCGAGCAGCGCCTTCAATCGACGCTCACCGGTGTCCATACGGTCCTCGAGCGCCTCGCCGGCCAGTTCGGTCGGCCGGAGACGGGGCCCGTCGCCGCCGAGACGCGCGCGGCGACGGAATACCTTCTCGGCATGACCGCGACGCCGCCGGCCCAGTCCGCCGCCAAGGCTCCGGCCATGGCCACGGCCAAGCCTGCCGCCAATCCCACGATCAAGGGTCCCGCGCGCCCGCCAGCCCGCCCGGCCGCCGACGACACCTTGGGCGATCTGCCCCTGGAGCCGGGCGCCCGGCGGCCCGGCCGCGAGCCGGCTCCCGAGCGCGCCGAGCTCAATCCGCCGCCCGCCCACGACGGCGACATCAAGACGAGCTTCATCGCCGCGGCCCGCCGCGCCGCCCAGGTCGCCCAGGCCGAAGCCTCCAGCAACGCGTCCGTCGCAAGCGCGCGTCTCTCCGCCGACGGATCCCGGGGTGATGCCCCCGCCACGGCCCTGAACCTGATCACGCGCCTGCGCCGGGAGATCGACCGCCGTCGCAAGCCCCTGCTCCTCGGGCTGGCGGCCATCATCCTCGCCCTCGGTGCCCTCCAGGCCGTGAAGATGGGCGAAGGCCCCCGCGAGATCGCGGCGGCCCCCGCCACGGAGACCCGCAAGGCCGAGTCCCCGGTGGGAGCCGCGTCCCCCGTCGCCGATCCGGTGACGACCCAGTCCCTTGCCAGCACGCCGCCGATGAATTCGGAGGGTTCACAGCCGAATGCGACCGCGACCGAGGCGAACATCGCGCTGAGATCCGATCTCGGCAACGCGGAGGCGGTCCGCGTGCCGCAGGTGCCGGCTGTCGCGAACCTATCGGCGGATCTCGCCGTCGTGCCGTCGAACCTCACTGGCCTTCGACAGGCAGCCGTCAAGGGCGACGGCGCGGCCGTCTACGACCTTGCCACCCGCTTCTTCGAGGGACGCGGCGTGGGACGCGACATCGCGTTGTCGCAGAAACTCTACGAGGCTCTCGCCCAGGCCGGCTACGCCCCGGCCCAGTACAAGCTCGGCGGCGTCCACGAGAAGGGCATCGGCGTCCCCCGCGACCTGAACCTCGCCAAGCTCTGGTACGGTCGCGCGGCCGAGCAGGGCAACGTCCGCGCCATGCACAACCTCGCGGTGATCCAGGCCGAGGCTCCCACCACCTCGGCCAAGCCGAACTACGCCATGGCCGCCCACTGGTTCCAGCGCGCGGCCGAGTACGGCCTGCGCGACAGCCAGTACAATCTCGCGGTGCTCTATGCCCGTGGACTCGGCATGCCGCAGGACCTCGTGCAGTCCTACCTGTGGTTCTCGGCCGCGGGCGCGCAGGGCGATTCCGACGCGGCGAAGAAGCGCGACGACGTGGCGGCCAAGCTCGCTCCGAAGGATCTGGCAACGGCCCAGGCCCTCGTCTCCGCGTTCAGGGTCAAGGTCGCCAACCCCGTCGTCAACGAGCCTCCGGCGGCGCCCGCCGCCCCGACCATGAGCCTGCTCGGCGCGGTGCCGCCCGCTCCGGTTTCGACCCCGCCGCGCCGCGGCTGAACGGACACACCGCCCCCGCATGTGGTGCGTGCGGGTATCTGCCGCCTTCCCCCGCGTGCCCCGAGACGTTTGGATGGCGCAGGCCCCCAACCGGCCGGCACAGAGGCCGGACGGGGTGGGGAGATGGACGACCGGAGAGCCGATGGCGCGCGTGACGACGGTACCGCCGGTGGCCCTGGTTCTCGGGACCGCCGGCCTGATCCCGTTCCTCGGCTTCGCGTTCCTGTCGGTCTCCGGCGGCGATGCGGGCCTGAGCACTCTCGGACTCAGCGCGCGGGCCGTGCTCTCGACCTACGGAGCCGTGATCGCCTCGTTCCTCGGCGGCATCCGCTGGGGGGCCGCCGCCGCGCGCGGTGGTGGCGGGGCCGACTACGCCATCGCCATCGTCCCCTCACTCCTGGCCTGGACCGCCCTCGCGATCCCCGCCCCCTGGGACCTGCGGATGCTCGGCTGCATCGTCCTCGCCTGGGGTCTCGTCGATCAGGATCTGCCGCGCCGCGGCCTCGTGCCGGTCTGGCTCGGACGCCTGCGCCTCGGCCTTTCGGTGGTGGCCGGCCTCTCCCTCCTCATCGCCGCCTGACGGGCGGCCGCCGACGCTAATCCTTCGCCAGCATCGTCCGGCCGATGGCGAAGACCCGCCCGTCTCCCAGGAGATGCGCGGTGAAGCCGGTGGGAAACAGCGGCTCGAACACCGGGTTGCGCACGTTGAGGCCGCCCGCATAGGCGCCGAAGGCCGGCATGATCAGGCGGCGACCGTCGGTGACGAAGCAGCGTCGGCGGACGGCACGCCCGCGCAGGGCGACCTTGCCGCACGGATGCAAGTGGCCGGCAATCTCGCCGTCGACGGTGCCCTCACGCGGCTCGTGCCGCAAGGTGAGGCCGCCGAGGGAAAGAGTCTCGGCATAGCGACCGCCGACACCCTCCGACACGGCATGGTCGTGGTTGCCAGCGATCCAGACCCAGTCGCGCCCCTCCTGCAGGGCCGCCACCATCGCCCGGTCGCCCGGCTCCATCCGCTCGGGGCCCCGCGCGTCGTGGAAGGAATCGCCGAGCGCCACGACGCAGGCCGGGTCGAGCCGCGCCACGACCTCGTGCAGGCAGGCCAGGGTCTCGCGGGTGTCGTAGGGCGGCAGGAACTGGCCCGAGCGCGCCGCGAACGCCGACCCCTTCTCCAGGTGGAGATCGGACACGATGAGGGTGCGATGGGCGGCCAGCCACAGGCCGCCGCACAGGTCGAGGGCCAGATGTTCGCCGGCCAGGGTGAGGCCGGGGGCCTTGGTGGTCTTTTCGAGTCGTGCGCCGAGCGCCAAAACCGCATCCTCGTCTTGGGTTGAGCGGGGCGCCACCTCAGCCGAGCGCCTCTTCGAGAAGCTGCGCCTCGGCTTCGGCCAGGATCTCGTCCGCGCCCTCGCCGTAGACCTTCTCCCGCCCGATTTCGAGCATGACGGACACGGACAGGGGCGAGACGCGGTCGAGGGACTTGTGAACGATGCGCCCCTGGATGCGCTTCAACATCACACCGAGGCGCTTCACGTCGAGGAGTCCGGTTGCCGCATCCTGGCGGGCGGCGCGCAGTAGCAGGTGATCGGGCTGGTGCTTGCGCAGGACGTCGTAGACGAGGTCCGTCGACATGGTGACCTGTCGCCCGGTCTTCGCCTGTCCCGGATAGCGCCGCTCGATGAGGCCGGCGATGACGGCGCATTGCCGAAAGGTCCGCTTCATCATCGCCGATTCGTCGAGCCACGCCTCGAGGTCGTCGCCGAGCATGTCCTCGGCGAACAGGGCTTCGAGAAATTCCGGCTCCAGGGCGATGCGCGCGGAGAGGTCCCGGGTCATCCAGATGGCGATACCGTAATCGTTGGCGGCAAATCCCAGGGGCCGCATCCGTGCGCGCTCGAGGCGACGGGTGAGGAGCATGCCGAGCGTCTGGTGGGCGAGGCGCCCCTCGAACGGGAACGCCGTGAGATAGTAGCGGCCGGATCGCGGAAACGTCTCGACCAGAAGGCCGGTCGCGCCGGGCAGCACCGAGCGGGTGCGTTGCTGGACGAGGTAGTCCGAGACCTGTTTCGGCAGGCGATCCCACTCGAACGGATCGGCGATCATCGCCCGCACCCGCGCGGCGAGGAAGGTCGAGATCGGGAACTTCGCGCCCGCATAGGACGGAATCGCCGGATCGGTGCCGGGGCCGGCGCGGGTCGCCAGGGCCTCGTCCTCGGACAGGCCCTCGAACCGCAAGACTTCGCCGGCGAACAGGAAGGTGTCGCCGGGGGTGAGCGTGTCGGCGAAATCCTCCTCGATCTCGCCGAGCACCCGCCCGCCCCGGGGCAGCACCGCGCCCGGCCGGGTCCGGTTGGCGCGGGCGAGGCGAACCCTCACCTTGGCCGACTCGACGATGGTGCCGACGTTCATGCGGTACTGCTGGGCCGTGCGCGCATCCCGCACCCGCCACAGGCCGTCCGGACCGCGCAGGATCTTGGCGAAACGCTCGTACGCGCGAAGGGCGTAGCCGCCTGTCGCGACGTAATCGACCACCGCCTCGAAATCCTCCCAGCTCAAGGTCGCGTAGGGCGCGGCGGAGACGATCTCGTCGTAGAGCTGGATCGGGTCGAACGCATCGGCGCAGGCCATGCCGAGGATGTGCTGGGCGAGCACGTCAGGGCCGCCGAGGCGCGCGTCGGGGGTGTCCTGGGCCGCCGCCTCCACGGCATCGAGGGCGGCCTGGCATTCGAGGATCTCGAAGCGGTTGGCCGGCACCAGATAGGCTTTGGACGGCTCGTCCATGCGGTGGTTGGCGCGGCCGATGCGCTGCATGATCCGGCTCGCGCCCTTCGGCGCGCCGATATTGACCACAAGGTCGACGTCGCCCCAATCGATGCCGAGATCAAGGGTCGCCGTGCAGACGATGGCCCGCAGCTGCCCCGCCGCCATGGCCGCCTCGACCCGCCGGCGCTGGGTGGCGTCCAGCGACCCGTGGTGGAGCGCGATGGGGTAGGAGGCCTCGTTGATCCGCCAGAGTTCCTGGAAGGTGTACTCGGCCTGGAGGCGGGTGTTGACGAAGACCAGGACCGTGCGGTGACGCCCGATGAGGTCGTAGATCATCGGCATCGCCTGCCAGGCGGTGTGGCCGGCGAGGGGCAGGGTCAGGCCGGTATCGAGCATGTGAAGGTCGGGCGCGGCGCCACCCTGGACGACGACGAGGTCGGCCATGGGGGTTGGCTCGGGCTCTAGGGCTTCATGCCCGCCACGCGTCTCCCTCTCCTGGAAGGGGAGGGAGCCGCGATCCTCGACCGGGAACTGACGCTGTGGCACCAGATACCGCCGCAGGTCGTCCGGCTCGCGCACCGTCGCCGACAGGCCGATGGCGGTGAGGCCCGGACTCAGGCGGTGCAGCCGTGCGAGCGCCAGGGATAGGAGGTCGCCGCGCTTCGACGTCACCAGGGCGTGCAGCTCGTCGAGCACGACGCAGGACAGGTTCGCGAACAACTCCGACGCCTCGCGGTGGGCGATGAGCAGGGCGAGCTGCTCCGGTGTCGTCAGCAGGATGTCCGGCGGGCGCTCCACCTGCCGGGTCCGCTTGTGGGACGGGGTGTCGCCCGTTCGGGTCTCGACGCGGATCGAGAGGCCCATCTCGGCGATAGGAGTCTCGAGGTTGCGGGCGATGTCGACGGCGAGCGCCTTCAGGGGCGAGATGTAGAGGGTGTGCAGACCGCGCGATCGTTTCGCGGGCGGGCGCTCGGCGAGGGCGGTGAGACTGGGCAGGAACCCGGCGAGCGTCTTGCCGGCGCCCGTCGGGGCCACGAGCAAGGCAGAACGACCCGCCCGCACGATGGCGAGCAGATCGAGCTGGTGCGGCCGGGGCGCCCAACCGCGACCCGCGAACCAAGCCGCGAAGCGTTCGGGCAGCGCGGGGTCCGGCGGGACCGCGCTCAGGCGAGGGCCATCAGGAAGCGGTCGATGAGTTCGAGGGCCCGCTCCGTCATGGCGCCGGGATAGCGCACGAAGACATGGCAGCCGCCGGGATAGATCGCCGTGTGGCCGCCATTGCCGGCGGCCGCCCAACGCGACGACATGTAAAGGGTGTCGTCGAGGAGCGGATCGTGGGTGCCGACCGTGAAGAGGGCGGGGGGCAAGCCCTTCAGGTCGGCATAAAGCGGCGACACATCGGGCCGACGCCGATCGATCCCGTCGCGGACGTAGTCGTTGGCGAAGGTGGTGAGATCCTTCGTGTTCACTACAAGGCGCTCGTCGCCCCAGTTGCGCACGCTGGGGGTCAGGCCGAGGTCGAAGAAGCCAGCATTGAGGTTGGCGCCCCGGAAGGCGCGGGGCAGGTTGTGCCGGTCGCGCAGGCGAAGCAGCGTCATCACGGCGAGGTGGGCGCCCGCCGATTCCCCGCCGATGGTGAGGGCGGTGACACCGAGTTCCGCCCGGCCCGGCCCGGCGAGCCAGAGGGCTGCCGCCTCGCAATCCTCCAGGGCGGCCGGGTAGGGATGCTCGGGGGCGAGGCGGTACTCGACCGACAGGCAGACGAAACCGCAGGTGTCGGCGATGCGCTCGAGCCACGGGTCCTGCTCGTCGGCCGCCCCCCAGACCCATCCGCCGCGGTGGATGTGGAGATAGGCGCCCCGCGCCTTCGGCCATTTCTTCGCGTCGGGCCGGATCAGTCGAAGGCTCAAGGGGCCGCCGGGCCCGTCGATGGTCAAAATCTCGGCCCGCGCGCTGCGCGGCATGGCGGGCGAGGCCTTGGTGCCCTGGCGGCGGCGCTCACGCACCTCGGCGATGGGAATCGACCACGGGTCGGCCTGCGCGGCATGGGCGGCCACGATCTCGGCATTCAGCCGTTTGGTCTCCGGATCGATCGTCGCCGGGTCGAACAGGGCGTGGTCGATCATGGGTCGCTTCGTTTCATCACAAAAAGAGATCGCTTCAACTTGGACTGCGCCGCGCGCATTGCCACCTGGGCTCTCGACAGCAACCCGCCTAACGCCCGAGCGGCGATCCGGTTTCGACCGGGTGTGTCGATTCGGTCACGCTTCCGCCGGCTTCGGTGGGTTTGACGGGGGAACACAGTCCGCGCGCCGCAAGGAACCGCCCATGACCCCCGACCACGACCCGCGTCGCCCGCAGCCCTTCCCCGGTCAGCCCTATGCGGCCGGGTATTCTGAGCCGGACCGGCGCTCGACCCTGCGCCGTTTCCTCGGCGGTTCGCCCGCGGCGGTTTTCGTCAAGCTGCTGTTCCTGTCGGTTCTCGTTGGCGCCGTGATGGCGACCCTCGGCGTCACGCCGGGTCTGTTGTTCTGGCACGCCTACGACGCCGTGCGGACCCTCATCGATCTCGGCCTCGACACCTTCCACGATTTCGGTCGCTGGATCCTGGCCGGGGCCGTGGTGGTGGTGCCCCTGTGGCTGCTTTCGCGCTTCTTCGCGGTCTCGAAGTAGCGTCGCAACGCAGAAGGGCCGGTGTTTCCACCGGCCCTTCGTGGCGTCAGACTATTTCGGCCGCCCTTAGCGGACGACGATCACCTTCGCGCCGACCTTCGCACGGGTATACAGGTCCGCAACGTCATCGTTGGTCATGCGGATGCAGCCCGAGGAGACGGCCGTGCCGATGGTCTCCGGCTCGTTCGAGCCGTGGATGCGGTAAATCGAGTTGCCGAGATACATGGCGCGGGCACCGAGGGGATTCTCGACGCCGCCCTTCATGAAGCGCGGCAGGTCGGGGCGACGGCGCAGCATCTCGGCCGGGGGACGCCAATCGGGCCACTCGCGCTTCATCGTGATCGTCTGCACGCCACCCCAGGTGAAGCCCGGACGACCGACGCCGACGCCGTAGCGCAGGGCCTGGCCACCGCCGAGCACGTAGTACAAACGCCGCTCGGCCGTCGACACGACGATGGTGCCGGGGGCGTAGTTGCCCGCATAGGCCACCTGCTCGCGCTGGATCGCCGACATCTGCGGCACGGCCGAGGCCATGGGATCGGCGGGCGAAAGCGAAGCGTTCGCAGTCGGCACGGCCACCGCCGTGGCGGCAGTCGGCTCGGCCTGGGGCCGCACCCGCAACACCAGGGCGTTGTCGAGGGGCTGGCGGGTGAGGGGGTCGATTTCGTAGGCGGCAGCGGGCGACGCCCACGCGGCAAGCGCGCAGGCGAGCCCGGTGAGGGTGGGGGCGAAACGGCGCATCGGGGCCTCTCGAAGGCGGTCGGAAATGTTGGCGGTCGGCACGAAGCACGTTAGGGTGCGAAGCGTCCCCAAGACGTAAACGCTGGGGTCCCAAAGCCAAGCTTAATCCGCAGTGCAGCATCGCTTGCCGCGACGTCGTGACCCCGTGGCCACAGTGAGGCGGGGGAGGCTCGAACGACTTGGCGACACGAATCCTTGGGATAACCTGTGGAATAAGGATTCAGCAGGGGGGATTGGACGGCCTTGGCGACCATCCCCGCGCGACGGTCAGGCGATCGTGCGATCAGGCATCGTCGAGGCCGAGATCGATGATCGGCGCGCTGTGGGTGATCCAGCCGCAGGAGATGAGATCGACGCCGGAGGCGGCCACGGCCCCCACGGTGTCCGCCGTGATGCGGCCGGACGCTTCGGCGATGGCGCGCCCGTCGATCCGCCGCACCGCCTCGGCGAGCTGATCCGGCGTCATGTTGTCGAGGAGCACGGCGTCGGCGCCGACGGACAGGGCTTCATCCAGCTGGGCCAGGGTATCGACCTCGACTTCGATTTTCACGAGGTGTCCGGCATAGGCCCGCGCCCGCGTGATGGCCGGGACGATGCCGCCGGCGACCGCCACGTGGTTGTCCTTGATGAGCACGGCATCGTCGAGGCCGAAGCGGTGGTTCGAGCCGCCGCCGGCCCGCACGGCGTGCTTCTCCAGGGCGCGCAGGCCAGGCGTGGTCTTGCGGGTGCAGACGATCCGGGCCTTGCCGTGCGGCCGCGCCGCCGCGACCAGCCCCGCCGTCGCCGTGGCGACGCCCGACATCCGGCATAGGAGGTTCAGGGCGACACGCTCGGCGGTGATGATGGCGCGGGCCGGACCACTGAGCCGGATCACCACGTCGCCCGGTGCCACGCGGGCGCCGTCGCCCCGCTCGACCGTGACGGTCACGGCCGGATCGACGAGGCCGAAGGCAATCACGGCGGTGTCGACGCCGGAGATGACGCCCGCCTGACGGGCGGCGATGACGGCGTTCATCGTCAAGCCCGCCGGCACGATGGCGTCCGTCGTGAGGTCGCCCGCCCGGCCGAGATCCTCCAGGAGGGCGGCGCGCACGATGGGCTCCACCATGAGGCGGGGCAGGGAAACGAGGGGCGCGGCGTCGGTCATGAAAACCCCTCCGGGGCAGTTTAGGGCATCGGCGCGGACCGGAACGGCGGGTCCCGAATTGGTCGATGCGTTGTGGGGTCCCGGCGTGTCGGCCAGGTTCAGACGAAGGCGGGCGTGTCTGACAAGGCCCGGATCTCGGCCAGATCCGTCTGCGTGTGCCGGACGGGCGCCTGATCGGGATGATCGCTGCGCCAGTGAGCGCCTCGACTCTCTTGGCGCGACAGCGCCGAGGTGGCGACGGCGAGGCCGACGAGGGCGGCATCGCAGCCGGCCCGGGCAAGGGGCGCCAGCCGCTCGACGGCCTCGGTGAGACCGGCGGCGTCGCGCACGACGCCGACCCGCGTTTCCATCAGCGGTCGGATCACCGACCATTCCGGTTCTGTGCGCATCCGCTCGGGCTCGGCCTGGGCCAGGCCGGGCTGCGGGAGTGCTTCGACGGCCTCGGCGATCCACGGCGCGTAGGCCATGGCCTCGAGGAGGGAGTTGCTGGCGAGGCGGTTGGCGCCGTGCAGGCCGGTGGAGGCCACCTCGCCGCAGGCGAACAGGCCCGGCACGGTGCTGGCGCCCGACGCGTCCACCATCACGCCGCCCATATGGTAATGGGCGGCCGGACGGACGGGAATCGCTTCGCGGCTGGGATCGAGACCGGCCGTGGCGCACAGGCCCGCAACGGTGGGAAATCGCGTCGCCATGCGATTCCCGAGCGTGCCCCGGCAATCGAGGAACACCCGCGCGCCGCGTGCCTGAGCCTGGAAGATCGCCCGCGCGACGACATCGCGGGGCGCGAGGTCGCCGCCTGCGATGCCAGCCATGATGGCGGCGCCGTGCTCATCGACGAGGCGGGCGCCCTCGCCGCGCAGGGCTTCGGTGGCGAGCGGCATCGGGTCGGCGCCGACCGCGATGGCGGTGGGGTGGAATTGCACGAACTCCATGTCGCGCAAGCGTGCCCCCGCCCGCGCCGCCAGGGCGAGACCGCCGCCGACGGCGCCGCGCGGATTCGTGGTCGAGGCGTAGAGCGCACCGAGGCCGCCGGTGGCGAGCACCACGGCCCTGGCCGGAAGGCGCAGATGCGTGCCGCCGCGTTCGCAGACAATGCCGGCCACGGCCCCGTGCGCATCGCGCATGAGACTGCGGGCCTGCGCCACCACCACGTCGATGGACGGCGTGGCGGCGACGGCGCGGACCAAGGTCTCAAGGACGAGGCGTCCGGTGGAATCCCCGCCCGCCCGCACGATGCGGCGGCGAGAATGGGCTGCTTCCAGACCAAGGGCGAGGGCGCCGGTCCCGTCACGGTCGAACGGCGCGCCGAGGCCGACGAGCCAGTCGACGAGGCCGGGACCGGCCGCCGCGACCCGCCCGGCGACATCGGGCTGCGTGAGACCGGCGCCGGCCGCAAGGGTGTCGGCGGCATGGAGGGCGGGGCAATCATCCGCGCCCGTGGCGGCGGCGATCCCGCCCTGGGCCCAGCCCGTGGCTGTGCCGAGCCCGAGGGGGCTCGCGGTGATCAGGGTGACGGGACGCGGCGCGAGGCGCAGGGCCATGGAGAGGCCGGCGACTCCGGCCCCAACCACGATGACGCGGTCGGGCGCCGCGAAGGAAAAGGCGGCGTGGGCGTTCATCGCGGCCGCACCGCGAGCATGCGCTCCACCGCCAGCCGCGCCCGGTCGGCGAGGTCTGGCTCGACCGTGACCTCGTGGGTCAGGGTCTCGAGGGCGTTACGGATGTTCTTCAGGCTCATGCGCTTCATGTGCGGGCACAGGTTGCACGGCTTGATGAACTCGATGTCGGGGTTCGCCGCCGCGATGTTGTCGCCCATGGAGCATTCGGTCACGAGCACCACCTGCCGGGGGCGCTTTTCCGTGACGAAGTTCATCATCATGGCCGTCGAGCCGGAGAAGTCCGATTCGGCGACGACATCGGGCGGGCATTCGGGATGCGCGATGACGGTGACCCCGGGATAGCTCTCGCGCACGGCGTGGATATCGGCGGGCGTGAACTGCTCGTGCACCTCGCAATGCCCCGCCCAGGTCAGGATCTCGACCTCGGGCACCAGGGACTGGACGTTCTGGGCCAGGAACTCGTCGGGAATCATCAGGACACGGGGCGCGTTGAGCGAGCGCACCACGTCGACGGCGTTGCCCGACGTGCAGCACAGGTCGGACTCGGCCTTCACGGCGGCCGAGGTGTTCACGTAGGTGACGATGGGCACGCCCGGGTATTTTTCTCGCAGGCCGCGCACATCGGCGGCCGTGATGGAATCGGCCAGCGAACAGCCGGCACGCATGTCCGGGATGAGGACGGTCTTGCCGGGATTCAGGAGCTTCGCCGTCTCGGCCATGAAGTGGACGCCGGCGAGCACGATGACGTCGGCATCCACCGTCACGGCCTCACGGGCCAGCGCCAGGCTGTCGCCGACGATGTCCGCCACCGTGTGGAAGATTTCCGGCGCCTGGTAATTGTGCGCGAGGATGACGGCGTTGCGGGTCTTCTTCAGTTCGAGGATCGCCGCCACGTCGTCGGCCAGGGCCGGCCACTCGATGGCCGGCACGTGCCGGCTGACCCGCGCGTAGATGTCGGGCAGGGGCAGACCGGCATGATTCACCGGGGCAATCGGAAGACTGGTGGCCGCCATGGACGCGTCCTCACTTATGCTCAAAATGAGCATTGTGCCGACTAACGTAGGGGCGTCGGATGGCGTTGTCCAGATATGCTGGACTTGAGCATAACGTTTTTGCGATGCAGGACTTGATGGTGCGCCGCGATTGTCAGGCGGGGCGTTTGGCCGGCCTGAGGCGGAAGCCCGGCGCTGGGCGCTCGAGTAGGACTTCCCGGCGGAACCGCACGAGGCGGGCCGGTCGGCCGGTGGCGCCGCTGGTGACGCCCTCGGTCTCCTCCACGAGGCCCTGCTGGGCGACGAGGCGACGGAAATTCTGCTTGTGCAGGTTGGTGCCCGACAGGGCCTCGACCGTACGCTGAAGCTGGAACAGGGTGAAGGTCGGCGGCATCAGCTCGAACACCACCGGTCGATACTTGATCTTGCCGCGCAGGCGCCCGATGGCGGTCGCGAGCACCCGGCGGTGGTCGAACGCCATGGGCTGACCCGTGGCGGCGCCGTCGCAGGCGGCCCCCGACTGTCCCTGCGCCTCCGGGATCAGGCCGGCCTCGAACAGGAGTTCGTAGCGCTCTAGCACGCGCTCTTCGTTCCAGGTGCCGTCGAAGAGGCCGAAGGTGAGGCTCAAGCGGTCCTCGCGGCGCCGCCGAAGCTTCGGGTCCGCCGTCTCGCCGGCCCAGGCGAGGAGCTTGGCCTCGATCTCTTCCAGCGCCGGCGGACGCCCTTCGCGAAAATCCTCCCAGGGGAGATAGCGGTACCAGTTGCGCCACGACGCTTCGGCAAGGCCGCCGGGACGCACCTCGCGCACGAGGGCGAGGTAGGCCACCGAGAGGGTGTGGAGCCCATGGGCCTCGTCGCCCTGCCGGTCGCGATCCCCGAAGGTGTAGAGTTGCTCGACATAGCCGAGGCGCTGATGGGTCTGGCGCTCGACCCAGGCGCGCAGGCCCCGCTCCAGGGTCGGGTGCTCCGGCACGAGGGGCCCAGCGGGCAGGCCGTCCGAGCGGCCCCGCGCCTGACCCTCGACCTGCACCGTGAGGGCGCGCGGCTCGCCATCCGTCGCGGCGACGATGACCGCGACGAGCCCGACGGCAGACGGGTTCACGAGCGAGGCGGTGTCGCGCCCCTGCGTGTCCTTCACCGTCGTCACGTCGTCCACCCCTCGTCCCGCTCCGGCTGCTCATGACATATCGCGTCGCCGCGATGAACGACCAAACGGCGCGGCATGTGGGTCGAGCTCCGTTCGGATCAGGCCTGCTCGCGCCGGGGCAGGGGGCGGGCGGGGTTGCCCACCACGGTGTCACCGGCCGCAACGTCGCGGGTCACCACGCTGCCGGCCCCGATGATGGCATGGTCGCCCACGGTGACGCCCGGCAGGATGAGGGCGCCGCCGCCGATCCAGACGTTGCGGCCGATGCGGATCGCCCGCGCGAATTCGAGGCCCGCCTCGCGCGATGGCGCATCCCGAGGGTGATCGGCCGTGAGGATCTGCACGCCGGGGCCGATCTGAGTCCGCGCGCCGATGAAGACGGGGGCGCAATCGAGGATCACGCAACCGAAATTGAGGAAGACGTGGTCTTCGAGGGTGATGTGGAGGCCGTAATCGCAGTGGAAAGGCGGGCGGATGACGGCTCCCTCGCCGACGGCGGCGAAGCGTTCGCGCAGCAGGGTGCGGCGCTCGGCCGGCGAGAGCGCCAGCGACGCGTTGTAGCGCACCATCCAGGCCTTGGCGTCGTGGGCATCGGCCTGAATCTCGGGGTCGTTGGGGTGGTAGAGTTCGCCCGCGAGCATCTTCTGTTTCGGGGTGGATTCCATCCGGCTCGATCCTCTCACGATTCGGAGGGGCAACGCCGCTTGCCCGGTCAAGCTCCCTTGGTCGAGCCTTGCGAGACCGGGCGATGGCCTTAAGACAGAGGGGCACGCGACCAGAGGAAATGCCGTGATCGGACAGGACGACGCGCTGGGACGAACG
The DNA here is from genome assembly GCF_022179065.1 of Methylobacterium adhaesivum. Lineage (GTDB taxonomy): Bacteria > Pseudomonadota > Alphaproteobacteria > Rhizobiales > Beijerinckiaceae > Methylobacterium > Methylobacterium adhaesivum. Next base: position 51,140 of record NZ_BPQD01000008.1, on the reverse strand, counting down.
GTCCCGGTGGATCTGCGCCTCTACGGGCTCCTCGATACGGGCGTCTGCGGCCTGGACGCGGAGCGCCTCGCCGCCATGGCGGCGGCCTCCGTGCGCGGCGGCTGCACCCTGCTGCAGTACCGCGAGAAGACCATCGACAACGCCCGGGCCGCCCTCGCGCGCATCCGGGCGATCCACGCCGCCCTGCGGGGCAGCGGCGTTCCGCTCCTCGTCAACGACCGCCTCGACCTTGCCCTCGCGGCGGGTGTCGAGGGCGTGCATCTCGGCCAATCCGACCTGCACCCGGCCGAGGCGCGGCGTCTCCTCGGCCGCTCGGCCATCATCGGCCTGACCTTGAAGACCGGGCCCCAAGCGGACGAGCTCTATCGTCTGCCCGTCGATTACGCCTGCATCGGCGGGGTCTTCGCCACGTCGAGCAAGGACAATCCCGATCCACCGGTGGGTCTCGACGGCCTCGGCCGCATCCTGTTCCGGGGCCGGCTCGCGCGCGGGGCCGGCTTCCCCCTCGGGGCCATCGCGGGCATCGATTCGAGCAACGCGGCGGCGGTGATCGGCGCCGGGGCGGACGGAGTCGCGGTCATCTCGGCTCTGTTCGGGGGTGAGGACGCCGAGGCGCGGGCGCGCGACCTGCGCCACCGGGTGGATTCGGCCCTCGCCGCGCGCGGTGTCACCCGGTAGACCCGGACCAACCGGAGGCATGCCATGACCCCCATCGCCGTCACCATCGCGGGCTCCGATTCGGGCGGAGGCGCCGGCATCCAGGCGGACTTGAAGACCTTCGCGGCCCTGCGGGTCTACGGCGCCAGCGTCGTCACCGCCCTCACGGCCCAGAACACTCTCGGCGTTCAAGCCATCCATGACGTGCCGGCGGACTTCGTTGCGGCCCAGATCGACAGCGTGTTCGCCGATCTCGACGTAAAGGCCGTGAAGATCGGGATGCTGTCGCAGGTCGCCACCATCGAGGCCGTCGCCGATGGTCTGCGGCGGCACGCGCGGGGAATCCCCATCGTGCTCGATCCGGTGATGGTCGCGACGAGCGGCGACCGGTTGATCTCCGAGGATGCGGTGGACGCCCTGCGCCGCCTGCTTCTGCCGCTCGCCGACCTCGTCACACCCAACCTGCCGGAGACCGGGACCCTCATCGGCGCGGCGACCCCGACGAGCGAGAACGACGCCGTGGCGCAGGGGCGCCGTCTCCTCGCCCTCGGCGTCCGGGCGGTTCTGGTCAAGGGTGGTCACGGGGAGGGTGGCGAGAGCGTCGACCATCTGCTCTGCGCCGATGGCACGCTCCGCCGGTTCGCCGCCCCCCGGATCGACACCCGCAACACCCACGGCACCGGCTGCACCCTGTCGGCGGCGGTGGCGGCGGGCCTCGCCCGGGGGCGGCCCCTCGTAGACGCCGTGGCGGAGGCCAAGCGCTATCTCACGGCGGCGCTCCAGGCCGCCGACACCGTCCCGGTCGGACGCGGCCATGGACCAGTCCATCACTTTCACGCCCTGTGGACCTGAGACGACCACCCGCCTTGCGCCGATTTCAAAATTGCGTTTGAAGTACCGCACGTTCGTTCGATGTATGGAACGATCCGTTGGGCTTCAGGGATCATGGACGAGCAGGCGACGACCCCGGACCGGCCGAAACCGCGGGACATCCTCACGGGTGCCCAGCTGCTTTCGGGGCAGCTCGGCAAGACGATTCAGCGCCTTCGCAAGGCCTATAATCTGTCGCTCTCGGAACTGGCCGAGCAATCCGGCGTCGCCAAATCGATCATCTCCCAGATCGAGCGCAATGAAACCAATCCGACCCTGGCGACGATCTGGCGTCTGAGTCAGGCGCTGGACGTCTCCATCGAGCGGGTGCTGGCCACCAGCGACGAAGAACCCTTCATCGAGAAAACCTCGCGGGCCGACACGCCGATCCTCGTTTCCGACGACGGCAAGGTGCGCCTTGCCATCGTCGGCTGGATCAAGACCGTCGAATGGCTGCAATGGTACGAGGTCTCGGCCGATCCCGGCGGCGTCCTCGATTCCGATCCGCACCAGCGCGGATCGGTGGAATCGCTGACGGTCACCGCCGGCCAGCTCGAGGTCGAAGTCGCGGGTGCCGTGCAACGGGCGCGGACGGGCGAGACGCTGCGCTATCGCTGCGACCGCCCCCACACCGTGCGCTGCATCGGCACGGAGCCGGCCAAGGCGATCATGGTCGTGATCATGAAGGCCGCCGTAATGGAGTGAGGGCTTGGAAGCGTCCGCTCCAGCGCTGTGCGCTCAACGCCCCGAATTGACCCAGGCGACCATTTCGGCGAGCACCCGCGCCAGGGCCGCGTCGAGGCCTACGGCGGCGGAACCCGCGTCGACCTTCGCCACGGGGATGCGCGCCGTGAACACCCGCGCGGCCACCACCTTGCCGGTGCCCTCGGCGATGATCTTGGCCGACAGATCCACGACCGCCTCACCGGACCCGGCGGCGATGTCGAAGGCGCGAATCTCCGAGATGAGCTGGAAATCGGAGACGATCTTGTCTCCCGGGCGGCTCACGGACTTGAGGCGGCCGGAATTCTCCAGGCTCTGGATCAGCCGGGTCTGGATCAGGCGCGGCAGCCGATCCGCCCACTGGCCGCCGCCGAGGAACGACAGGGCTCCGCCGGGCTCGCGCACGATGATGCGGTCCGCCTCGAACGGCTGGATGCCCACGGGTTCGGCCACGGTGAAGGACCGTGCCGTCGTACTCGCGCGGCCGGTGGGCGGCAGGGCGGCGAGGTCGAAGGTCAGGGGGGTGGCGCCACCGCAGCCGCCGAGGGCCACGGCCATGAGGCTCGCCCCGAGGGCGAGCGCCGTTGTGCTGTGTGTCATACGCGATCCGGACGTTGCAGCGCGACGGGCTGCGTCCGGTAAACTACGGCAAAGCTGTTTTCGTGCCGTGCGCCCGGACACGCTCATCCCGCCAGGGATGCATTCAGCGGCCACCGTTGTATTCCGGCAACGACGGCTTGCCGCCGAAGATCACCTGGCTTGGGTCGCGCTCGAGGTTCTTCACCGTGCGGTTCAGGGTGTTGAGGGTGCGCTGACCGTCCGTCGACAGGGCCTCGACCTCGCGCCGGCCCGTGCCGCTCAGGCGGTTGAAGCTCGTGGCGATGTTCGAGGTGCGCTTGTCGAGGTTCTCGGACAGAGTTCGGAATGCCCTGCCGGCGTCGCGCACGGAAATGGCCGCCTCGCGCACCTCCGTGAAGGTGCTGGTGCCGGCCGAACCGGACGCGGAGCCGAGGAAGCCCTCAGCGCCCTTGAGCACGGCATCGACGCGGTCGGCCGAGGCGTTGAGCTTGGCCATCATACCGCGCGCGTCCTTGAGGGCGCCCTCGATGTCGGGACTGCCGGCGGCGAGCGCCGCCGAGAAGCGGTCGGCGTTGTCGATGACGCGATTGAGCTTCTGCCCGTCGATGGCCTTGACGAGGCCGCTCACCGCCGGACCGGCATCGGCCAGAGTCTTGGAGAAGGCTTCGACGTTGGCGAGCGTCCGGTTGATGGCGCCCTCGTTGCCGGCCACCACCTTGTCGAGGCGCTGGAGCACGTCGTCGGCGCGCTGGGCGATCTGCTTGGCCGCCGCCATCATGTCCTGGATGTCGGACGAATCAGCGAAGATCGTCGGCATCTGGTCGCCCGTCCCGGTGCCGAGCGGCGGCGCGTCGGCATTGCCGCCCGACAGCGAGATGGTGGAGACGCCGGTCAGCATCGCGGAATCGAGGCGGGCGCGGGTGTCTGCGCGCAGCGGGGTGGTGCGCTCGACCTCAACGACGGCGACGACGCGGCGCGGGTCCTGCGGCAGCAGGCGCACATCCGCCACCTCGCCAACCTTGATGCCGTTGAACGCCACCGTCGAGCCTTTGGCGAGCCCCCCGACGCTACCGGAGAACACGATGCGCACGGCCTGCCGGACCTGGCTGCGCGAGCCGCCCTGCAGCCAGAACACGAAGCCGAAGGCGGCGACGAGCACGGCGAGCGTGAAGGCGCCGATGACGGCGTAGTTCGCACGAGTCTCCATCGGATCAGCGAATGCCCGGCTTCGTGGCGGACGCGCTGTGCGTCACCACACGGTGGAGGGAATCAGGCGGCTGCATGGCGCGTGCCGTTGGGAACGACGGCGCGGCCGCGCTTGCCGTGGAAGTAGGAGCGCAGCCAGGGATGGTCGCTCTCCAGCATCTCGGCGATGGTGCCCTGCGCGATGATCTGGCCGTCGCCGAGCGCCGCGATGCGGTCGCAGGCGGTGTAGAGGCTGTCGAGGTCGTGGGTGACCATGAACACCGTGAGCCCGAGGGTCTGCTTCAGGGTGGCGACAAGCTCGTCGAATTCGCCCGCCCCGATGGGATCGAGCCCCGAGGTCGGCTCGTCGAGGAACAGGATCTCGGGATCGAGGGCGAGGGATCGCGCGAGCGCCGCGCGCTTGATCATGCCGCCGGAGAGTTCGGACGGCAGCTTGTCGGCGGCGTCGGGCTTGAGGCCGACCATCTCGATCTTGAGGCGGGCGAACTCGTCGAGGAGGCGCTCGGACAGGTTCAGGTGCTCGCGCATGGGCATCTGAATGTTCTGCTTGACGGTGAGCGCCGAGAACAGGGCGCCCTGCTGGAACAGCACGCCCCAACGCTGCTCGATCTGCCGTCGCCGCGTCGGGGTGAGGCCGTCCACATCTTCCCCGAACACGGTGATCTGCCCCGAGCGCTTCGGCACGAGGCCGAGGATGGTCCGGGTCAGAACCGATTTGCCCTGGCCCGACGGCCCGACGAAGCCGAGGATCTCGCCCCGGCGGATGTCGAGGTCGAGGCCCTTCATGACGATCTTCGAGCCGAACCCGACCACGAGGTCGCGCACGCGGATGATCGCCTCCGGCTCGGAGACGGCCGGATGGTCACGGGTCGGCCGCTCGGCCTGGGCGCGTTCGGTCTGCACAGGATCAGAAATCGATTGCCGCGAAGAAGACAGCGAAGAGGCCATCGAGCACGATGACCATGAAGATTGACTTCACGACTGAGGCCGTGACGTGGCGTCCGAGCGATTCGGCCGAGCCTTCGACGGCGAACCCCTCGATGGTGGCGATGATCCCGATGATGAGCGCCATGAACGGTGCCTTGATGAGCCCGACGGCGACATGGTGGAACGACACCGCCACCTGAAGCCGGGCCAGGAACGCCTCCACGGTCATGCCGCCGTAGAGCGCGGCCGTGAGGCCGCCGCCGGCGAGCGCCGCCAGGGACGCGAGGAAGGCGAGGATCGGCAGCCCGACGACGAGGGCGAGGATGCGCGGGACGATGAGGATCTCGATGGGATCGAGGCCCATCACTCGCAGGGCGTCGACTTCCTCGCGCATCCGCATGGAGCCGATCTCGGCCGTGAAGGCCGAGCCGGAACGGCCCGCCACCATGATCGAGGTGAGGAGAACGCCGAGTTCGCGCAGGATGAGGAGCCCGATGAGGTTCACGACGAAGCTCTGCGCCCCGAAGCGCTGGAGCTGGAAGATGCCCTGCTGGGCGACGATGCCGCCGACGAGGAACGAGATAAGGACGATGATCGGTACGCCCCGGAAGGCGACCTGATCGAGCTGGTTGACGAAGGCCGTGCCGCGGAAGGTGCCCGGACGCGCCGCGACGCGCAGGCAGGCGGTGACCACCTCGCCAAAGAAGGCGAGCCCGGCCACGAGGTCCGAGCGTGCGCCGACGACACGCACCCCGAGATCGTGCAGGAATCCCATGATCCGGCCGCGCGGCGCCGGGCCGGATTCGGCGGGGGGCAGCTTCACTTCGCCGAGCAGGATGCGATGCTCGGGGCTGGCACCCGCATAAGCGAGGCGCCCGCCATTTGCCTCGATCTCGGCCCGGGTCCGCTCCAGCACCCAGGCCCCGAGGGTGTCGAGGCGAGTCACCCCCGTCAGGTCGACCACGATGGGGCCCGTCGCGGCATCGCGGGCGATGCCGGTGGCGGCGGCCTCGACGGCGTTGCCCTGGTCGACGGTCCAGCGTCCGCGCAGGGCGATGCGTCCGCCGGTGAGGGCGGAGGCGTCGGCGACGTCCGGGTTCGACAGGGCTTCGGCGGTCGACACGACACGCGACTCCTTTGAGGGTGCCTCACACAGTTTCCGCCTCCTGCCGGGTCTCGCTCTCGGCGGGACAGGGCAGCGGGCGATTCTTCAGAGACACTGAGGCGCTCCCCTCTTTTCACAGGGTGGGGTTACGCAACCGTGTCCGGGTGCTGGCGTACAAAGGCGGCGCTGTGAAGACGGGTCTGCCGCGCGAGGCGCGCGGCGCGTGCCGTCAGGCACAGGCCGATCACAGCCAGGGGCGCCATGAGGCCGAAGGCGAGGGCGCCGCCGCCCCGGCCGTAGGCGAGGCCGCTTGCGAGGGTGGCGCAGGCGGAGGCGAGGGCGTTGCAGGCGCTCAACGTTCCCTGGGCCCGCCCGCGCGCGCCGTCCGGGGCGAAGCGCGACACCGCCGCCATGGCACCGAGTTGCGTCGCACCGAAGCTGAGCCCGTGCAGGGTCTGAAGCACGACGACGGCTCCAAGGCGATCGCCGTAGACCGCCATCCCTAAGGCCCGCACGGCGCCGGCCGCGGCGCCGAGGCCGAGAAGGCGAAAGGGCGTGCGCCAATGCGCCGGACAGAAGCCGATGCCGGCGAACAGGCCGATTTCGGCCAGCACCCCGATGGCCCACAGGGCGCCGATCCAGGGCGCGGGAAAGCCGTGGAGGCTCCAATGGATGCTGGCAAAAGCGTAGAGCGCGGCGTGGCTCGCCTGGATCGCCGCCCCGGCCGCGATGGTCAGCCATAGGATCGCCGGCAACGGGATCCGCTTTCCCGTGGCGCGCGCGGGCACGGCGGCGGGCAGATCGACACCCACTCGGGCGCAGACGAGGGCGGCCAAAAGGGCCAGGGCCGTGGTGAGCACCGGCACGGCCAGGGTCTCGCCGAGCAGGCCGAGGGCCGCGCCGCCGGCGAGGTTGGCGGCCAGGAAGGCGATGGAGCCGGCCATGCGGATTCGGGCGTAGTCGAGACGAGCGCTGCGGCGCACGGCGGCGAGCGTCAGATAGTCGATAGTCGGGACCAGAGGCGCCCCGGCGGCGGCGTTGAGCGCGATGAGGAGCGCCAGCACCGGCCAGCCCACGGCCGCCCCCGCCGGCATCAGGGCGTAGGTGGCGGCGAGGGCGAGGCTCCCGGCGACGAGGAGGGCGCGGGCGCCGACGCCCCGGTCGATGAGCCCGACGAGGGGAGCGGTGGCCACGATCTTGATTGCGATGGGCAGGGCGAGGAGGGCGCCGATGATGCCGGCCTCCAACCCGAGGGCGTTCAGCCAGACCGGCATGAACGGCATGGCGATGCCGATCTCGACGAAGACCACGGCGTAGAGGCTCGCGAGCCGCATCGGGTTCGGCTCGGGTGGCGTGGCGGTGGGGTGTATCACGGGGATCGCGGGCGCCGGAGGATGTGAGGGCCGAGTCGGACTCGTAAAGCCCGTGTTAAAACCATCGTGTCAATTGGAGTGGGACGCCTGCGGCACCGGTTGGATTCGGAAGTCGCGGCAACCCGAGGACTCTGATCTTCATGTCGCGTTCCCGCCTGATGACGTCCACCGACGTTTCGGAATTCGATCGCATCGAGATGGCGATGTCCGAGAGCGACCGGGGACGTTGGTTCCTTGCCGAATTCGCGCGTCGCGCGCGGGGCGCGGACACCCAGACCGTGCTCGGCGCCATTGCGCGCCTCGAGACGGTTGTCACACAGGATCGGGACGGAACGCAGGTCGGGCGCTTGCGCGGCGACCTTATGGACATGGCCAACGCCATCGCGCGCACCAAAGCGGAGATCGCGGCGCTTGGGACCCCCGATCACGAGTCGAGCCGCCTCGGCGGGGCGTCCCTGGCCCTCGACGCCATCGTGCGCGCCACGGAACGGGCGACCTCCGAAATCCTGAGTGCCGCCGAGGACGTGCAGGAGACCGCCTGGACCTTGCGGGAAACGGGTTCGGACGCGGCCATGTGCGACGCCCTCGATCAACGCGCCACGCAGATCTACACCGCCTGCTCGTTCCAGGACCTCACGGCCCAGCGCACGGCCCGCATCATCCACACCCTCCGCTACCTTGAGGAGCGCGTCGCCTCCATGATGGCGATCTGGGGCGACGAGGCCGATGCGGTGCCGCCGCCCCCGGGAGAGTCCGCGGGCGCCGGTCCCATCGACCTGTCCCAGAGCGACGTCGACCGGTTCATCGACGAGCCGGCCGCCGTGGCGACCGCCGTCGCCGCAATCGATCACACCGTCGCGGCCATGGCGCCGGAGGAAGCGCAGGCCTCGTCGCACGAAGCCCCCGCCGATGCGGAGGATGCCGACGCATCCGAGGCCGAAGAGGCACCGCACGCCCCCGCGACCGCCGCCACCGTGGCCGACACCAAGATTGAAGAGACCAGCGCGGAATCCGCGGCCTCGACCGAGGCGGATATCACCGCCGCCTTCGCCGATATCGACAGCCTCTCGGACGAGGAGAAGCGCGCTCTGTTCTCATGAGAACGCGGCGGCGCGGTCACGACGTTTTCGGGATGAAACCCGGTTCGACGCGCATTAGGAGGAGGGCATGTCGCTCCACCTCCTGAAGCTGTGCGTCGGTCCCGCCTCCATCGCCGAGCTCGAAGCCCGCATCGCCCAGACCCGCGTCGAGGCCTTGGCGCAGGGGCGTGATCCGGCTCCCGCTCACGTGACCCGCATGGTGCCGACCCGGGCCGCCGAGATCGTCGGCGGCGGTTCGATCTATTGGGTGATCAAGGGCACCCTCGCGTGCCGCCAGGCCATCGCATCCATCACACCGGTCACGGGCTCCGACGGCATCGGCCGGTGCCGCCTCGTCCTCGATCCCGTCGTGGTGCCGGTCTCGCCGCGTCCCTGCCGCCCCTTCCAGGGATGGCGTTACCTCAAGGGCGAGGATGCTCCGGCCGACCTCGACGGCACCACGGCCGGCGACTTGGCGGACATGCCGGAGGCGCTCCGCCGCGAACTCGCGGGCCTCGGCCTCATCTGAGAGCCGATCGGTCTCTGCCGCTGCTCCCGAATCAAGCATCTCGCTTCGCTCAGCAACAGGGACCGGCCACGACGAAACCGTCGATTTGAACAACCGGAGGAACAACCCCTCCAGCTGTCGCGTCGGTCGCTTCACGTTCGCGTCACGCCCGTCCCGAAGAGGGGCGGGCGTGACGCCAGTAGCTACGCGCCGTCGAAGCGGCCGCTGGCATGAGCCAGCATCGTGTAGACCTTCCCCGTCTCCGACGTGAGGTAAGCGTCGGTGCGCTTCGAATCGCGGTCGTTGCGCGAGACATCCTCCATCAGGCGCTCGAACTCCGTCACATAGCGGTCAACCGTACGGCGGAAATCGGCATCCCCGGCATAGCGGCGACGGACTTCCTCGAAGGTCTGGCGCCCCTGTGCGGTGTAGATGCTCGTGTCGAACAGGTTCGGTTCACCCCGGCGATACCGCTCCCACAGGTCCACGGCGCTGCGATGGTCGATCATCTTGGCGATATCGGCCGAGATGACTTCCAGCGCCGTGCGACCGCGCTCCGCGACCGCCTTGTCGTTGCTCGGGCGCTTGGCACCCGACTTCATATCGACGGACGGGTTGGCATCGGCCTGCGTCTTGGCGTTCTGCGACGCCTTCGGATCCGCCACGGGCTTGGCTTCGCCGGATGCCACGGGGACGGTGGGCGCCTGGACGACCGTCGGCGTCGGAATCGTCGCCGGCAGGTTGGGGATCGCGACGGAGCCGTCGCCATCGTCGTCGAGGGAGGCGCGGGTCAGAAGGTCGGAGAGCCAGCTCCGGTCCGTACCCTTCGCACCCGTAGTCGCACGCCCGGCGGGTGCAGGCACGATGGTCATGGTTTGAGGCGGCTTCGACGCCACCGGGGCAGGGGTCTGCACGGCGGCAACCTGGCCAGGACCAGCCGGGGACTTGGCCTGCGCCGACGACGCCGAAGTCTTGGCCGGAGCCGTCGTTGCCTGGGTCTTGGCCGGGGCCGGCTCGGACGGCGCCGGTGCGGCTTGAATCTCCGTCGGGGCGGCCTGAGGCCGGGTCGACGCGGTGGTCGCAGGGCGGGCAATATCGACGCTGCGATCGGTGCGGGTGACGAGGGTGGTCAACTCACCCAGGGCCTTGATTTGATCCGAGACCACGCGGCGCATCTCGCCCGTGGCGTCCTGGGTCTCACGGGGCAGCTCGAGGATGCCGCGCTGAATTTCGGTGCGCGTGGCCTCGAGTTCCCGGCGGATCTCTGTCGCCATCTCGCGGAGGCCCGCGACGGATTCCCCGAAGCGGTCCGAAGCCGTCTCGAACACCGCAGTCATCTCGCGCGACGCCGCGTCGATGGCCGCGCGGACACCCTTGGCCGTCCGCTCGCCCTCGCTATCGGCCCCCGAACGCAGGCCCTCGAACGCCTCGACCACACGGGCGCCGGCGCCCTGTGCCGTCTCGGCCAGGCCCGTGCCAATAGCGCGGGCACGCTCTTCGGCCGTCCGCAGCGTCTTCTCGATAAGGGCATCGAAGCGGGCGGTCTCGGCCTCTAGCGAGCCGGAGCGTTCGTCGATCCGGGCCAGCACGCCCTCAATGGCGTTGCCGCGGGCCGCGATCACCTCGGACAGGCGGCCTTCGGCCGTCTCCAGAGAGCTGGCTGCCCCCGTGAGGGTCGCCGCATGGGTGCGGCCGAGATCGCCCAGGGTCCGGCCACGGGCATCGAGGGAGGCGGTGAGCTCGGCCGCCTCCTGCAGGGCGCCTTCGGCCACCGTCTTGAACTGGCCCACCTGCTCGGCGACGCCACGGCTCGCGCGCTCGGTCTCGCTGGCGATGGAACCCAGGGCCTCCTGAAGCTGCTCGATGCGGGCGGCGAGGCCTGTCTCGACGGCCGCGAGATTGTCGCCCGTACCGGCCAGGAGTTCGCCCAAGGCCGCATTGGCGCCCTCGACCCGCGCGAGCACGCTGCCGACATCCCGGCGCAGGGCCTCGTTGGCCTCCGTCAGGGTGGCGATGGCACGGGACGCGCCGCCGTCGATGGCGCTCAGGAGGGCTTCGGCGGAGGCTTGCGAACGGGCCTCGAGGTCGGCCGTACGCTGACGGATCGCCTCGACCAGGGGCGCGCCGCTCTCTGCGAGCACGCGCTCGATGGCCTGACCGCGTTCGGCGAGGACGGTCACCAATCCGGCGACCGGACCGTCCACCACGGTCCGCAGCTGCTCGGACTGCGTGGTGATGGCCGCGATCATGGTCGAACCACGTCCGTCGAGGGTCTCGACGAGCTTGCCGCCGCGCGCCTCGATGGCCTGGGTGATGGTCTCGGCGCTGCTCGCCAAACGCTGCGCCGCCACCTGGCTGCGGGCCTCGATAAGGTCCGCCAGAGCCGTGGAACGCTGGTCGAGGACCTGCGTCATCGTCGCGCCACGGGTCTCGATGAGGTCTGCCAGGGCCGTGGAGCGCTGGTCGAGGACCTCCGTCATCGTCGCGCCGCGCGCGTCGATGAGGGCCGCGATAGCCTCGTTGCGCTCGTCGAGAGCCGTGGCGAGGGCGGCGGCGTGGGCCTCGGCCAGGACCGTGTGGCGCTCGACGCGTTCGTCGAAGGCCTTCAGCATCGCGGCGGAGCGATCGTCCACGAGGGCGGCATAGGCGTCCTGTCGATCGTCGAAGGCGGTGGCCAGATCATCGCCGCGCGAGGCGACGAGGGCGGCGAAGACCTTCATGCGGCTGTCGATACGGCTGGTGAAGGTTTCGCTGCTGGTCTCGACGGCCCGCGTCAGCGCCGACCCCTGCGCATCGATGGTCCGGGCCAGATCGGCGGCGCGGCCCGAGATCAGGGTGTCGAGGGCGTCGAGACGCTCGTCGAACACCGTCGTGAGGGCCCGGGTCTTGGCATCGACATGCTGGCCGAGGGCACCCGAACGGCTGTCCACCATCTCGTCGAGGCGATTGATCCCATCGTTCAACAGGCGAGAGAGGGCTTCGGAACGCGCCGCGACGCGGCTGGTGATGGAGCCGTCGCCGTCGCCGACGAACCCGTCGAGGATCTTCAGGCGCTCGTCGAACAGGGCCACGAGGGCGTGTGTGCGGGCATCGACCCGGTCGGTCAGGGCTTCGGCGCGACTGTCGACGAGACCGTCGAGGGCCGTGAGCATCTCGTCGAACAAGGCGCGCAGGCCATTCGTGCGATCGTCCACGGCGGCGGCGAGCCGAGCGCCGCGTCCATCCACGAGGTCGTCGAGATGGCCGATGCGGGCGTCGAACAGGGTGGTAAGTGCGTCCGTCCGCGCCGCGATGGCGTTGCTCACCTGCGCCCCGCGTCCCTCGACGATCTGGCCGAGCAGGTCGATCCGGTGATCGAACATCGCCGCGAGGCTCAGGGTCCGGCCGTCCACGGCCTCCGCGAGGCTGCCGCTGCGCTGCTCCACGAGGGTGTCGAGTTCGCCGATGCGCGCGTCGAACAGACCGGAGAGGGCCTGGATCCGATCCTCGATCGCCGCAGCGATCCCGCCGGCATCCCGCTTCATGAGGGCATCGATCTCCTCGACGCGTCCGTCGAACAGGGTCGCGAGGGCCTGCGTCCGCTCCTCGAGGGTTTCACCGATCTGCTGGCCGCGACCGTCGACGAGGCTCGTCAGAACGCCGAGATGTTCATCGAACAGACTCGCCAGGGCGCGGGTGCGCTCGTCGATGTCGTGCGCGGCCTTCGCCGCGCGGCCGTCCACGGCGTCCTTGAGGCCGGCCAGACGCTCGTCGAACAGGGCCGCGAGCGTTTTCGCACGGGCGTCGATGGCGTCGGTCACCTGGGCGGCGCGGCCGTCCACGACCTCCCCGAGGGCACCGAGGCCCTGATCGAACAGGGCCGCGAGGGTGCGGGTGCGGTGATCCACCGCCTCCGTGAAGCCACCGCCACGGCGCTCGACGAGTTCGTCGAGCTGGCCGATACGCCCGTCGAACAGGCTGTCGAGGGCCTTTATGCGCTGTTCGAGGGCGGTGAGGAAGCCAGCATCGTCCCGGTTCACCAGGGCGTCGAGCTGACCGAGGCGGGCGTCGAAGGTCGTGGCGAGGACCTGGGTGCGGGCGTCGACGGCCTCGACGAGGCCGGCGTTGCGCCGTTCCGCCACCTCGTCGAGCTGGCCGACGCGCTCGTCGAACAAAGCCGCCATGGCGCGGGTACGGGCATCGACGGCCTCGACGAGGCCGGTGCCGCGCCGCTCGACCACCTCGTCGAGCTGGCCGACGCGTTCGTCGAACAGGGCCGCGATGGCGCGTGTGCGGGCATCGACGGCGCTCGCAGCGGTGCCGAGACTCGCCTCGAGGGTCTCCACGAGGTGGCGACCGCGCCGGTCGAGGGTTTCCTGCAGAGGCACGATACGATCCTCGAAGCTCGCGCCGAAGGTCTGGGCGTGGGTGTCGAGGAGGGCGCGGATCTCGCCCGTACGGTCGTCGAGGAGCTGGTGGACCGTACGCACGCCCTCGTCGAGGAGCGAGCCGATGTCCTGAGCCCGCCCGTCGAGGGCGCGGCCGAGGCGGCCTTCGCCTTCGCCGAGGGTACGGTCGGCTTCGATTACCACCTCGCGCAGGCGGCCGAGGATGCTCTCGCCACGGGTGTCGAGGAGCGTACCGAGGGCGTTGCTGCCGGTGTCGAGGAGGCGTGCGAGCTCGGTGATCCGCCCGCCGATGGCCACCATCACGGCGTGGCCCTTCTGGTCGAGTTCGGCGCCCAACGCGGTCGTGCGCTCGTCGACGAGGCGAGCCAGATGGTCGGCCCGCTCCGCGAAGGCCTCGCGCAGGCTCTGAGCCTGCTGCGACAGGGCCGCGTTGGCGCCGCCCGTCCGCTCGACGATCATATCGACGAGGTCTCGGGTGCGCGCGGCGAGGTCCGCGTCCAGGGTGTGTGTGCGCTCCTCGATGCGGCGGACCGCCTCGAGGGCCTGGGCACCGAAGGATTCGTCGATGAGGCGGCTGCGCTCCTCGAGGGTCGCACCGATGGCCTCCAGGCGTGACAGGACACCGGAGTCGAAGCGTCCGGCGCCTTCGTCGAGGCGTTGGGCGAGGTCGCGGGTCTGGCCGTCGAGTCGGTCGGTGATCTCGGCGGCGCGGGCGCTGAGGGTCTCGCCGAGGCTGAGCGTGCGGGCGGCGATATCCTGGCCCATGGTGTCGACGCGGGCATCCAGGGTCTCGACGAGGTCGCGACCGCCGTCGGACATGATCCGGGTCATTTCCGTCGTGCGCTGGATCAGGGCCTCGTTCAGAGCCGTGGCCCGGGCGCCGAGCTGAGCGTCGATCTGGTTGACGAGGTTCGCGAAGGTCTCGCCGATCTCGGCGGTGCGCTTCAGACCATGCTCCTCCAGGCTGCCGAGCTGAGAGTCGATGGCATTGCGAGCCTCCCGGGTCCGCTCGACGATGGCGTCGGCCACGGCCTGGCCCCGCACAGAGACGATCCGGTCCATCTCCTCGATCTGTCCGCCCACGGTCTGCGTGAGGGTGGTGGTGTCGCGGGTGATCCGCTCGGCGATGATATCACCCCGCGCGATGGTCTCCTGCAGGGCGGCGAGGCGGTCGGTGATCGCGGTGTCGATGGCGCCGGCATGCGTGCGGGCGGTCTCGCCGAAGCGCTCGCTCGACGCGGTAAGGGCTTCGCCGACCCGGGCGCTCTGCGCCGTGATGGCGAGGGCGATGTCGCGGCCGGCCAGGGCGAGCTGCGCGTGGGCATCGTGGGTGTGGGCGGCGATGAGGTCGCCGAGGGTGCGGCCATGGTTGCCGAACGAGGTCTCGACGTCGCGGACCCGGGCATCGAGGCTGCTGCCGATTCCCTCGGCCGCGCGGTCGATGACGCCCGCCGCCTCGCTGGCCCGGACGGCCAACTCGACGTTGATCTCGTCCAGGGAGCGGCGCAGGGCTGCGATGGACGTTTCCGTTCGGGCGGCGACGTCCTCGCCCGCGCCCTCGGCGAGCTGGCGCAGGAGGGCAGCCGCCTCCTCGGTGCGGCTCGACAACTGGTTCGCGTTGGCCGCGAGCCGCTGCTCGAAGATCTCGACAGCCTCGACGGTACGGGCCTCAAGTTCACCCGTGGCCCCGGCGGCGGAGCGGCGCAGGGACTGGGCCGCCTCGGTGGCGAATGCCCCGAGGGCGACGGTGATCTCCTCGGCGTTGCGGCGCAGGGTCTCGGCGGTATCCGCCGTCCGGTTGCCGAGCTGACCGTCCACGGTCTCGGCCGCGGTTTGGATCGCCGAGACGGTCTCGGCGGTGCGAACGGCGAGGGCCTGCCCAAGGTCCGACAGGAGACGCTCGATCCGCGCCGTCGCCTCACGGGTGCGTTCGTCGATGAGGGTGCCGACACGCTCGCCGGTGACCGCAAGGGTACCGTCGAGGCCGGCGGCCTGGACCGTGACGGTCTCATGCAGCCGCCCGGCCACGGCCTCGATCCGCTCGGCCAGCGCGCCGCCACGGGTATCGATATTGCTGGCAATGCCCTCGACGGAGCGGGCTAGGCCATCGCGCACGGCCTCGGCGCGGGCGTCCAGGGTGTCGATCAGGCCGTTCGCCGTCAGGGCGAATCCGGCCTGGGCGTCGCGGCCGCGCGTCTCGATGAGGTCGGCGATGCCGGTGCCCTGAACCGTCAGGGTCTCGTGCAACCGGCCGGTCACGGCATCGATCCGCTCGACCAGTGCCCCGCCGTTGCGCTCGATAAGATTGGCGGCCTCCTCGACGGAGCGAATCAAGCCGTCGCGCAGGGAATCCGCTCGGGCGCCGAACGTATCGATCACGCCGCCGGTGGCCTGCGTCAGGCGCTCCTCGGCCTCGCGACCCCGCGCCACGATGGCGTCGGACACGCCGCCGCCGACGGTGGCGAGATCTCGGGTGAGGGCGGAGCCCGTGGCGGCGAAATGCGCGCGCAGGGCGTCGCCGGTCTCGGCGAAGCGAGCGGTGATGTCGCCGCCCGTGCTCGAGAACTGGGCGGTCAGTTCGCCGCCGCGGGTAAGGAAGGCGTTCTCGAGGCCGCGAGCCGAATCCTCGAAGCTCTTGCGGACCTCGCTGCCCTCGCGATTGAGGGTCTCAATCACCTCTGCGCCGGTCTGCGCCAGGGTCCGGGCGACGTCGCCCGCGTTGGTGGCGAGGGTCGCGGTGAGAAGGCCGCCCGTGCGCTCGAAGGCGCGGGTCACTTCCTCGGCCCGGACCTCGAGGGTCTGGGTCAGGGTGTTGCCGACATCCGTCAGGCTGCCCCGGACGCCCTCGCTGGTGGCGGCGAGGCGCTGGACGAGGTCGTCGCCCCGGTCGGTCACGAGGCCGACCACGCGGTCGCCGGCCTCGGCCAGGGCGGCCGTGATGGCGTCGCTGCGATCGCCGAGCGCCGAAGTGATGGCTTCGCCCCGTGCGTCGAGGGCGCCGGTGACGCGCTCGCCCGCGCCGGTCACCGCCGCGACGATGCGCTCGGCGGCCCCGTCGAGTTCCTGCGTCAGGTTCTGGTGCGTGCCAGCGATGGCCCCGCGCACACGCTCGGCATTGGCCACGATGGATTCACGCTGGGCCACGAGTTCGTCGACGAGGGAGCGGATGCGGATCTCGTTCTCCGAATAGGCACGCTCGAGGGTCGCGATCTCGCCGCGCACCAGGGTCTCGAGTTCGCCGGCGCGGGCCAACGCCCGCTCGACGCCGTCGCCCACGGCGGCGACCTCACGGCGGACGGTCTGCGACATGGTGAGAACCGCGTCGGTGGAGAAATTCTCCGGCTCGGCCAAGCGGATAGCAACCTCGCCGACGGCGCGGGCGACGAGGCGCATTTCCTGGGCACGCACGGCGAGCATCGCCATGATGCTGAACAGCACGGCGGGGCCAACGAATGCGGTCGCGGCCACTGCCGCCTGAAGAGCCGTGAGCCCCTGGACATACCCCTTCAGGTCGCCCCCGGACTGGCTCGAGGCGAGGGCCATCAGGCCCGCGAACCACACGGCCGAGGCGATGCCCGCGACAATGTAGGGGGTCGGTGACGGCCGCACCCGGAGGGTCTGCTGCAGGATGCCGATGTTTTGGCGGTCGTCGTTTGCGACGAGGGAGCGGTCGGGCGGCAGGAGGCCGCCCTCGCGACGCGGACGGGCCCGATCCGGCGGCGGCAGGTCGGAGGCCAGGGGTTCCTCGAGGCGCGGCGGAGCGGTGCGGCCGCTCGGATCAAGGAGAGAGTCGCCGTCACCGACGTCGGGCAGGCGCGGTTCGACGCGGGCCTCGGACGAATCGGGCGTGAGCATGTCGAGGTTGAGAGCCTGCTCGATGGCGGACAGGGCGGCCTCGGCCGGGTCCTTGAGCTTCTTTTCCGTGGCCATGCAACCCCTCGATGCAATCCCCCATGCCGGCCGCACCCGGCGGAGGGGATAACTTTTACCAATTTACCAAACGAACTTTAGCCATCGTCGTCCGAGCCCGATACCCGACCCTGCGTCCGCGACGGCAAAACCTTAACGGAATGGTTACCAAGGCCAGGGCCCGCATCCCACCCGTCGGGTTTATCCATGGGCCTCCAAGGCCTAAACGCAAACTGGGGGCGGCCCCGCGCCTGTGGATAGGGCCTCGCGGCCGTCCCTCGCCGCGAACGAACCCAACGTCGAACTCAAGAGTGCCCTTGCCCCCCATCGATCACGACTACCTCGCCGCGCAGACCGGTGGCGACGCGGCCTTGGCCCGCGAGCTCCTCACGCTCTTGGCCGAACAGTGCCGGCACCTTCTGTCCGGGATCGCCGATCCGGACCGGTCTCTCTCCGATCGGGCCGATCTCGCCCACACCCTGAAGGGCTCGGCCCTCGGGGTCGGGGCCGGCGCCGTGGCGCGGGAGAGCGGCGCGCTGGAAGAAGCGTTTCGCGCCGGTCGGGCGGCGGATCCAATGCCGCTCGCCAAGGCCGTCGCCGAAACCCTGCAGGCGATCGCGCGGGACTAACGCGGGCGAACCGGCCGCAGGCCCGGGCGGGGAACAGGCCGGCCCGTCCGGCGTAAGCGCAGGAATGTCCATGTCGCGCGGCGTCGAACGCTTGCTTTCCGGAGCCTGCCCCTTCAAGGCAGGCTCCACGCCGCACAACCAGCCCTAGACGTGTTGTACGAGCCCGGAGCCTCTCGATGCCCAAGATCACCTTCGTCGACCATGCCGGTACGGCCCGGACCGTGGAGGGCGTGGCGGGATCGACCGTGATGGAAGCGGCGATCCGCAACAACGTGCCCGGTGTCGACGCGGAATGCGGCGGCGCCTGCGCCTGCGCCACCTGTCACGTCTACGTGGACGGGGAATGGGCCGCCATCGTCGGGCCGGCCCAGGACATGGAGCAGGACATGCTCGATTTCGCCTCCGACGTGCGGGCGACTTCGCGCCTGTGCTGCCAGATCCGCATCACGCCGGAACTCGACGGACTCACGGTCACGACCCCCGCACGCCAGGGTTGAGCGGACGGGCGCCAAGGGCCTCGCAGATCCGCACGAGATATCCGTCCGGGTCCTGCACGAGAACCTGACGGAGACCGACCTCGACGGCACCGGCCCGGTACCACGCCTCGTGAACGGCGCGGAACAGCGGCCAGTCGAGGGCCGCGAGTCCCGCCAGCACCGGTGCTAGGGACGCGACGGTGATCTGCAGGTTGAGGCCGCGCCCCAGCGGCGGTTCGAGGGGGCCAACGGACCAGTTTCCGTTGACCCGGTTGAGCATCACCTGCACGCCGCCCCGCTCGAGATAGGCGAAGCCCTCCTCCGGCCGGGCATAGGCTTTTGCGAAGCCGAGGCCGCCGCACCAGAACGCGAGACTTCGGTCCAGATCGAACACGTCGAGTTCCGGCACCAGGGCGGCGACTCCGCCTTCCGGGAGCCGGTCGCCGTTCACCGCACCAGCTCGCGCATGGCGGCGTCGATGCCTTCGAGGGTCAGCGGGTACATCCGGCCCCCGACGATCCGGCGGACCATGGCGATGGACTGGGTGTAGGCCCAATGCTCGGCTGGAATGGGGTTGAGCCACACCGCCTTCGGGAAACGCTCGAGCAGGCGGCCGAGCCAGACCTCGCCGGATTCCTCGTTCCAGTGCTCGACGGAGCCGCCCGGCGCCGCGATTTCGTAGGGACTCATGGACGCGTCGCCGACGATCACCACGCGATAATCCGCCGGATAGGTCCGCAGCACGTCGAGGAGGGGCAAGGTCTCGTCGTGACGACGGCGATTGTTCTTCCACACCCGCTCGTAGGGGCAATTGTGGAAGTAGAAATGCTCCACGTGCTTGAACTCGGCCCGCGCCGCCGAGAACAGCTCTTCGGCCAGCTCGACATGCCAATCCATCGAGCCGCCGACGTCGAGGAAGAGCAGCACCTTGACGGCGTTTCGCCGTTCGGGCCGCAGCTTCACGTCGAGGTAGCCCCGGGCCGCCGTCTCGCGGATCGTGCCGTCGAGATCGAGTTCGTCGGCCGCCCCCGTGCGGGCGAAGCGACGAAGGCGACGCAGGGCGACCCGCATGTTGCGGGTCCCGAGTTC
The DNA here is from genome assembly GCF_022179065.1 of Methylobacterium adhaesivum. Classification (GTDB taxonomy): domain Bacteria; phylum Pseudomonadota; class Alphaproteobacteria; order Rhizobiales; family Beijerinckiaceae; genus Methylobacterium; species Methylobacterium adhaesivum. The sequence goes on along the minus strand of NZ_BPQD01000008.1, from coordinate 31,622 downwards.
GACACCGTCATCGAGATCGCGGAATTCACGCTTGTCCCAAACCTTGACCGCGCGGAAGTTGCGGTTGCCGTCCTGGCCGATGCGGATGCCCTCCGGATTGTAGCCGTAGGCGCCGAACGGCGAGGTGCCGCCGGTGCCGATCCATTTCGACCCGCCCTGGTGGCGCTCCTTCTGCTCCGCGAGGCGCTGTTTCAGGGTCTCGAACAGCTTGTCCCAACCGAGGGCCTTGAGTTCGGCCTTCTCCTCGTCGGTGAGGTATTTCTCCGCGAGCTTGCGCAGCCATTCTTCCGGGATGGCGGTGGGTTCAGTCGCCTCGCCCACGGTCTCGAGGCCCCGGAAGACGCTGCCGAACACCCGGTCGAACCGGTCGAGGTGGCGCTCGTCCTTCACCAGGGCCGTCCGGGCCAGGAGGTAGAATTCCTCGACCCGCTTCTCGGCGAGGTCGCGATCGAGGGCGTCGAGGAGGGTCAGGAACTCCCGCAGGGTGACGGGAACCTTGGCCTCGCGCAGGGCGGTGAAGAACTGGAGCAGCATGGACGGACAACGCGGCAGGGCGTGGCCCCGGTCAAGGGCGGGCTGCGATCGCCGGTCGGCTGGGCAGGCGGCGCGATTTCTGTTGATATCCTCCGGCAAGCCCCGGCGGCACGGATCGGAGGGCGCCTCCGAATGTTGGCAGCCGACCCGCAGACGCGGGGATCACCTTCGGACCCTGTGTCGGGGCGACGGTTCGACGGCTCCAACGGGGGTGACCGCCATGGCACTCGTCCTTCACTCCTTGAGCGATTTCAAGCGGTTCCTCGCCGAGCCCGGGGCGACGATCCAGATGGTGCGCAACACCTTCGTGGACCGTCAGGGGCCGGCCCTGCGCGAATCCTACCGGCGCAAGGGGCTGTATGCGCCGCGCACGGTGCAGGCGCTCTCGAAGAAGGCGGCGGTGTTCGCCGTGCAGGGCCACCCGACGACGGTGTGGCTCTACTGGGATCGCGGAATCCGCAAATGGCGCTTTGCCGACGACACCGTGGCGATCCCCCTCAACACCGGCCTCGGCGCCCCCGACGAGATCGTCTACCGCTGCGGCTATGCCGGGGAGCCGGAGCCCCCGGAGTTGGTGATTGAACCGCCGACGATGCCGGAGGAGGGCCAGGGTCAGCTTCTCTGATCGGCGAGGCCGAACGGATCTTCCGCTCGATGGGTCGCGGGCAGAGCCCGAGAGACGTGTTAGAACCGGGCGGTGAGGAACAGTCGCACGTTGCGGCCGGGCAGCAGGATCTCGTCTTTCTTGAACGAGGCCGAGTTGCGGATCTGGTCGTTCAGGAGGTTTCGGCCCTGGAGGCCCAGCGTCACCTCGGAGGCCCCGTAGAGCAGGGGGTCGAGGGGCTTCGTGTAGCTCACCTCGGCGCGCAGATCGTCGAAGCCCGGCGTCACCGTCTCGAGGGGCGCGATCTCCGTATGGGCGAAGGCGTGGAGCAGGTTCACCCGGGCGAACCAGCCATTGGCCCGAACGAACAGGCCGCCGCCGACGCGGTGAGGCGGAATGCGCGGCACGAAGGTACCGTCGTCGAACTGGGCGCGGACGAAATCGTACTGCGCATCGAGGCCGGCCCAGCCGTTGCCGACCGGCAGGAGGTCGAGCTGCGCGCCGATCTCGGCGCCATAGAAGGTGGCGTTGCGCTGTGAGTAGACAATCTGCTGCAACTCGTCGTCGTTGCCGCACGAGGCGAAGTCGTCGCCGCAGCGCAGTCCCGTGTCGCGTTTGTAGATGAAGCCGGTGTAGCGGGTGAAGTAGCCCGTGGCGTCGAGGCGCAGCGGCCCCTCGGCCCGGCGGATGCTGGCCTCGACGGTGCGGGCCCGCTCCTTCTTGAGGTCCGCGCTGCCGATCTCGAAGGTGCCCGTCGCGTCGTGGGAGCCGCGCGAATAGAGCTCGTAGGCGGTCGGCGCCCGCTCGACGTAGCTGCCGTTCAGGCTCGCGACGAAGCCGTAGGGGAGGTCCTGCAGCGCGCCGAAGCTGAGGCTCTTCGGCGCAAAACGGCGGCGACGCCCGTAGGAGAGCGGGTCCTCGCCTTCGACCGGCAGGAAGTCGCCGGGAAACAGCGTGGCGGTACCGGTCGCGCGGTCGCCCTCGATGCGCCCGGCGCCCTGGAAGCGCAGGCCGTTGCCGACCGCCAGCTCCTCGAACAGATAGACGGCGTTGCTGCGCGAATCCGTCGGCGCGAGGAGGCCGCCGGCCTCGCCGGCCGTGCCGAGGGTGCGGCGTCCGGCCTGGAGGCCGAGGGCGCCCGTGAGCGTGCCGAGGCTGGTGAAGACCGGGACGTGCTGGAACTCGACGCGGGCCTCCGCCTCGCGGTTCTTGAACGTCGCCTGGATGCCGTCGCGGCCATCCTCGCCGATCCCGATCTCGTCGTGGCGATAGACCGAGCCACCCGCCCAGAACCGGATCGCCGCGATGGGGCCGTCGAGGGGGCGGAATTCGCCGCGGGCCAGCAGACGATCCTGGCGCGGATCGAGGCGGGTGCGGCTCTCGGCGGCCGCGCCGCCGGGGATCTGATAGAGGGCGTCGTAGTGGCTGTAGGACAGGCCGACGAAGCCCCGGTCGCCGATGAACGACATGCCGACGGCGCCGCCCTGAGACTCGTTGGCGGAATTGCGCTGGATCCCGAGGGGCGTGGCGTAGCTGTCGGCCGCTGTCTTGAACCCGTCGGCGTGGACCGCGACGTTGCCTGCGCCCGCATCCACGGTGACGGCCCCGAGGCGGCCGTTGTCCACGGTGGAGTAGCCCGTGGTGGCCGAGCCCGAGATGCCGCGCTCCGGAATGTAGGTCGGGACGCGGTTGTTATCGACACTCACCACGCCGCCGATGGCCTGCGAGCCGAAGCGCAGGGAGCCCGGTCCACGGATCACCTCGATCCGGTTGGCGATGAGCGGATTGATGGGGACCCCGTGATCCTCGCCGATTTCCGACGCGTCCTGGACGCCGACGCCGTTCTCCTGAATGCGGACCCGATTGTTGTCGAGGCCTCGGATGATCGGCCGGCTCGCGGCGCCCGGTGCGTAGGTCGAGGCCGAGAGCCCCGGCCTGTCGGCGAGGGCGTCGCCGAGGGTGCGCGGCTGATCGCGGGCGATCTGATCGGCCGTCACCACCGTGACGGGCGAGAAGGTGTTGACGGCGACGGGCAGGATTCCCGCAGGGAGGCTTAGTCCCGGACCACTTCCGCGCAGGGGGACGACGGGGCTCGGCGAGGTGACGCTGAGTTCGGACAGCGTCGCTTCGGCTTGCTGCGCCCAAGCACTCGATACGAGGGCGCCCGATACCAGTGCGCCCTGAGCCATGAGCCCGGCACCCGTCAGGACGGTTCCAGCCAAGACCCGTTTCCGTCGAACGACCCGCATCACGCCTCGCACCAAATGTTATGTTGTTTCATTGCGCGAACGCGATAATGTTACAAGCAGGAAGGGGGCGGGGCGAAAAGGTGCCGCGACGCTGTTGCACAGGCGCATCACGCAGCCGTGGATTCAAACGCCCTTGTACGAAAGGCCAGACATCCCGAACTCACCGTCCGATGCTAACCCTCTCCATCCTGTCGATCCTTCGCGCCCTCGCTCTCCTCGTCCTGCTCGCCTTCCTGCTTCCGCTGGGCACCCATGCCCTGTGGTGGTTCGCGCGCGACAGCGTGAGGCCGGACTGGTCGAGCGCTGGCCTCCTGGGACGTCCGGAGGCCGCAGAGCCCGCTCTCGTTCGGGTCTATGCAGCGCGGGTCGGGCGCTGGCGGGGAATCTTCGCCCATCACAGCTGGATCGTGATCAAGCCGGCGGGCGCGTCCCGCTACACCCGCTACGACGTCGTCGGATGGGGCCTGCCGGTGCGAACGGACGGCTGGGCCGCCGATGGCCGATGGTTCGGCAATCCGCCGGAGCCGATTCTCGTCCTCGACGGTGCCGCAGCCGAGGCGGCGATCCCGGCCGTGCGCGCGGCGGTAGCGGATTACCCCCACCGGGCGCTCGGTTCCTACACCGTATGGCCGGGGCCGAACTCGAACACGTTCGCGGCGCACGTCATGGCTCGCATACCGGGCATCGACACGACATTGCTGCCGACGGCCCTCGGCAAGGACTGGACGCCGCCGGGCCGGTTCGCGGAGCGGACGCCGAGTGGGACGGGCTACCGCATCGGCGTCGGGGGCTATGTCGGCGTCACCCTCGGTTGGGTCGAGGGCATCGAGGTCAACCTCCTCGGCCTCGTCGCCGGTCTCGACCTGCGTCGTCCGGCCGTGAAGCTGCCCGGCTGGGGACGTATCGGGCTGCCGGGACTCGCCGTATGACCGTGGCGATCCGCGCCGCCGAACTGCACGACCACGACACCGTCTGGGCGATCCTGGAACCGACGATCCGGGCGGGGGAAACCTATGCGTTGCCCCGGGACGGCACCCGCGAGGCGATGCTCGCCTACTGGTTCTCGCCCGGCCACCGCGTCTTCGTCGCCGAAACCGACGAGGGCGTACGCGGCACTTACATCCTGAAGGCCAATCAGGCCGGCGGCGGCAGCCACGTCGCCAATGCCGGATTCATGACCCACGGGCAGGCCAACGGTCGCGGCATCGCGCAGGCCATGGGCCGGCACGCCCTGGACACCGCGCGGCATGACGGCTTCACCGCGATGCAGTTCAACTTCGTCGTGTCGACGAACATCCGCGCCGTCGCCCTTTGGGAACGCCTGGGCTTTGCCACCGTCGGGCGCCTGCCGGGGGCCTTCCGTCATCCGGTTCACGGGGCCGTGGACGCCCTGGTGATGTACCGGGCCCTTTGACGCGCGTGCACTGCGGAACCGCCAGGCCGCCGGGGCATTGCGCCTCCATGCCCGATCCGAACGTCCCTGACATCGGCCCCTCGCCGAGCCCCGATCCCTCGCGTGCCGCCGGCGGCCTGCGGGTCACCGTCGACCTCAACCGCTGCCAGGCCTACGCCCAGTGCTGCTACGCTGCGCCGGACCATTTCACGCTGCACGGGGCGGAAGCCCTTCACTACGATCCGGCGCCGACGGCGGCGGCGCGTGACGCCATCGAGCGGGCCCGCGTCTCCTGCCCGATCCAGGCGATCCTCGTCGAGGATGCGGGGAGCGGACATCCGTGACCTGTGATCACCTTGTCATCGTCGGCGCCTCCCTGGCGGGCCTGCGCGGCGCCGAAGCGGCGCGCCAAGCCGGCTTTGCCGGTCGCCTCACCCTCATCGGGGACGAGCCGCATCGCCCCTACGATCGGCCGCCCCTGTCGAAACAGGTTTTGACCGGCAGCGTTGCGCCGGCCGCCACCGCTCTGCCGAACCTCGTGCCCCTCGCGGCCGAGTGGCACCTCGGCTCGGCCGCCGCTGCCCTCGACCGAGGCGAGCGGGTCGTCACCCTGCAGGACGGTCGCCGCATCGCCTATGACCGCCTGCTCATCGCCACGGGCGCCCGGCCGCGCCCCTGGCCCGATGCGGCGCAGGGGCGGCTCGCGGGCGTCCACACCCTGCGGGGCCGCGAGGACGCGGCGGCCCTCCGGGCGTCGCTGGCGGAAAAACCCGCTCGTGTTCTCGTGATCGGCGGCGGCTTCATCGGTTGTGAAGTAGCGGCGGCGTGCCGCGACCTCGGACTGCCAGTGACTCTCGTCGAGACTGGCCCGACGGTGCTGGCCGGCGTGCTCGGCACCTATCTCGGCGCCGTGGTTGGCGCCCTGCACGAGGCGCGGGGCGTCGATCTCGTCTTCGATGCCAAGGTCGAGGCACTGGAGGACGACGGCACCGGACGCGTCGTGAGGGCGCGCCTCGCCGATGGGCGGGCCATCGAGACCGACTGCGTCGTGGTGGCCCTCGGCGCCGTGCGCAACACCGAATGGCTCACCGGGTCCGGCCTCGCCTTCGACGAGGGCGGCGTCGATTGCGATCCGGAGGGCTACGTCGTCGACACGGAGGGACGGCCTGACAAAGCCATCGCCGCCGCCGGCGACGTCGCCCGGTTTCCCCATCCGCTCTATGACGGCCGCCGTGTCGCCCTCGAGCATTGGGGCCATGCCGCCGCCCAAGGCGCCCATGCCGCGCGCCTGCTCACGGGTCACGGGGCGGGCCCTTACGACGAGGTCCCGGCCTTCTGGTCTTCGCAGGGCGGCGTCACCATCAAGTCGGTGGGTCTGACGGAGGGCGCCGACAGCCTCGTCATCGCCCAGGGCGATCCGAAGACCGGGCGCTTCCTCGCCCTCTACGGCCGGGCTGGCCGCTGCATCGCCGCCGTGTCGTTCGATTCCGTGCGCTGGCTTCCGGCCTATGCGGAGATGGTGGCGGTGCGGGCCCCGTTCCCACCGATCCGGGGCGGCGTCGACCAGGGACGTCTCTCGGAAATGGCGCCGGGGCTTGCCCAGAGGGATGAGACATGAGCGACGCAACCCTGTTCGAACAGGTGAAGGACGAAGCCAACCGGGCCGATCCCTATCCCCTGTTCGCTCGCCTGCGCGAGACTCCCGTGGCGCTCCAGTCCGACGGAACCTACGTGGCCTCGACCCACGCGGCGATCACGAGCCTGCTCCACGACCCGCGCGTCAGCTCCGAAACCCTGCCCCCGGCGGATCGGCCCAAGACCGGCAACCCTCTCTCGGACTGGATCGTGAAGCCGATCCGCGACCGCATCACCGACGCGCACCGGCCCTTCATCTTCCGCGATCCGCCGGACCACGACACCCTGCGCAAGGCCGTGATGCACGAGTTCACGAATGCCCGCGTCCAGGCCCTGCGCGCGCGCTCGCACACCCTCGTGGACGAGATCCTGACGAAGCACGCGGGATCGACCGAGTTCGACGTCGTCGATGACCTCGCCTATCCGCTGCCGGTGACGATCATCTGCGAGATGCTCGGCGTGCCGACGGAGGACGAGCCCCGGTTCCACGGCTGGGCGACGCAGCTCGCCACGGCCCTCGAACCCGACACCCTCGCCGACACGGAGGCACGGGCGGAGAACAGCCGGACCTTCGAGACCATCTCCGACTACATGACCGGCCTCATCAAGGAGAAACGCCGGACGCCGAAGGACGACATGCTGTCGGGCCTCGCCGGGGGCGGCGTACCGGGGGTGCCCCGGATGGGGGATTACGACCTCATCGCCACGTCGATCCTGATGCTGGTGGCGGGCCACGAGACCACCGTGAATCTCATCGCCAACGCCACGCTGGCGCTCATGCGCAACCCCGAAGAGCTGGCCAGCCTGCGCCGCGACCCGGGCCGCGCCCCGCGCCTCATCGAGGAGGTGCAGCGCTACGATCCCCCGGTCCAGTTCCGCACCCGCCGGGCGCTCGCGGACATCGCCATCGCCGGCACGACGATTCCGGAGGGGGCGGACATCATCCTGCTCCTGGCGTCCGGCAATCGCGATCCGGCCGTGTTCACCGACCCCGACCGCTTCGATCCCGACCGGGGCGGCATCCGTCATCTCGGGTTCGGCGGGGGATTGCACTATTGTATCGGCGCGCCCCTCGCGCGCTTCGAGGCCGAGGCGGCGCTCACCGCCCTCGCGCAGCGCCTCGACCATCCCCGCCTTGCGGACGATCCGCCGCCCTACCGGCCAGGCTCCGCCCTGCGCGGGCCCAAGCATCTGCGCCTTGCCATCGACGGCATTCGTCCGTCCTGAGCCACCGCTTTGCGGCGTTCCGGCCACACCGGGGCGCAAACTCGCTGGCGGTCCCGGGAATCCCCAGAACCCGTGAAGAGCTGCCTTGCGGCCATCGCATTTGGCGGTGAGGCAACCCGCATGGGGGTCGTGTCCGCGACCCCGACGTGTTCGGGATTTGCCTCAAGATGCCGCGTCCGCTCCTGTCGACCGTTGCCGTCCTGGCGCTTACCGCCGGCCTGGGCGCCTGTGCGTCGTCGCGTCTCGAAACCCAGTCCCGCGTCCGTTCCCCCGGGCCCCAGGCCGCCCTCGACACCACGTTGCCGGCGATGCCGTCGGCCCCCATCACCACGTCGCCCCTCGCGCCGCCGCCCGGCGCCACGGCCGTTCCCGTGGAGCCGCCGCCCGGCGCCGACGTCGCCGTGGCTCCGTCCACGCCGGTCATCGCTCCCGAGGCGAGCGTGGCGCCCGTCGCCCCGCCGGCGCCGCCACCCGTCGTGGTGGCTTCGGGGCGGTCGTCGGTGGTCGGCAGCTGGACGGCCAAGGACGCCACGGGCGCGAGCTGCAAGGTGTCCCTGTCGAGTGCGCCGGCCCTCGACCTCTACAAGGCCAGCGCCGCCGGTTGCCCGAACAAGGACCTGGCCAAGGTCACGGCCTGGGACTACCGCGACGGCGAGGTGTACCTCTACCAGCCCGGCGGCACGGTCACGGCCCGCCTGCGCCAGGGCGGGGGCGCCCTCGATGGCGCCCTCTCGAAATCCGGCGCGTCCCTGGCGATGGTCCGCTGATCGGCTTCCTCCCGCGTCGGCGGGAGGAAGCCGATCACGGGTTCACCCTGAGGCCGAGGAGCCAGGTGTTCGAGCGGAAGCTCGCCGAGGCGGTGGTGCTGTTCACCTGCTGGTAGACGTAGGTTCCGCGCAGCGTGAGCCAGCGGTTGAAACGGTAGTCGATCCGGGCCGTGCCGGAGAAGCCGCGCTCCGAGATGTTCACCCGGTCGTAGTCGCTCTGCGCGAAGGTGAGACCGCCGATGAGCGAGAGGTTGCGCAGGAGATCGTGCTGCACCTCCAGGTTGACGGCCTGGGTGCGCACGCCGCTCGAGCCCGCGACCGCCGTCTCGACGATCCCCGCCGTGGCGTTGAGGCGGACGGTGGTGAGGGGGCTCGCCGTCCAGATCAGGGCTGCGTTCATCACCGGCGCGGTGAGGTCGCGCAGGGTCGGGTCGTTGTAGGTGCGGTGCTGCAACCCAGCCGAGAGTTCGCCGGAGATGAAGCGCGTGAGGGCGATGGTGCTGCCGGTCGACAGGGTCAGGCCATCGGAATCCCGCCGCGTTCCCGTGGAATCGACGCGCAGGTCGTAGACGCGGGTATCGGCGAGGACGTCGATGAACGGGGTCAGGCTCGGCGAGATCTCGTAGCCGGCCCGGAGCTGCAGCCCGTACTGGTTCAGGTTGCGATCGCTCTGGGTGATGACGGTTCCGTCGCCGAGGCGGGCATCCTCGAACTGCGAGCGATCGACGAGGCCGCGCAGCGAGAGCTGGAGGCGATTGAAGACCTGCGTCGCCCCCACGGTGGTGCCGTAACTCGTCACCAACGGGCGCGTTGCCGTCCCGGCATTGAGATCGGGGCTGCCGGTGCGCTGGGTATCGATGAGGAAGCGGCCCTCGACATCGATGCGGGTGTCGCGGCTGGCATCGATTCGTAGGCGGGTCACGCCCGTGCCGTTGGGCCGGCTCGCCGCCGGGTTGTCCGGGTACTCGAGGTAGGACCCGCGCAATTCACCGCTGAGTTCGCTCGCCGACCAGTCGCTGCGGAAGGCGAGGTCGGCCTCCGTGCGCAGGGCCACGGAGGGCTTGGCCGCGAGGCGGGTGATCTGCTCGGGGTTGGTGTCGTAGCCGATGCTCTGCTGGAAGCCCGGCAGGAAGGTGAAGGTGCCGAGCTTGATCCCGAGGGGTGCGTAGGCCTGATCGACGGCCAGCGGCTGGCGCAGGGCGCCCGCGAACAGGAAGCCCGGGGTCTGAATGCCGGCGAGGGGCAGGACGGTCGGCAGGGGCACGCCGACCACGGCCGTGCGGACGACCGGCGTCAAGCGGATGTCGGTGGGGGACGCCTGCGTGATCTGGCGGGTGATCCGGGTGGTGGCCGAGCCGAAGCGGCGAGCCGGGGCTGCGCGGAGGCGCAGGAGCGTGCCCAGGGCGCGGTTGTTCGGGGCGCTCGACGCGCCGGGCACCAGGGACCCGCGCGGCGCGCGGCTCGGCGGGCGCAGCGTTCCGGCTCCGCTGTCGCCTTCCGGCGCATCACCGGCCGCCGGGACACCCGCGCCGGTATCGGACGGTTGCAGGGGGCGCGGTGAGCTGGCGGTGGCGGCATCGCTCAATCCCTCCGCGCTGGGATCGGTCTGGGCGGTGGTGCCGAAGCTCGGGTTCGTGTCGGTGCGAAGGGCCTGTGCGGTCGCGCCGCCGGTCCCGGCGAGGAGGGCGGCGGCCGTCAGCGCGAGGCCGCGCAGGCTCCCGTTTCGCCATGCCTCTGTCGGCCACACGCCCATCGGAAACCGTCGTCCTTGGTGACGAAGCCCGGTGCTCCGTCGCGGGAGACACCCCGGCTTCGGGGGCGATCACGCCGATGAGACCGGGCGGATCATGGTTAAGATTGCTACAACCGGCAGGGTTAATGCGCCGTCAACGACCCGGCCGAACGGGCGGTGGATCGCCTCGGCACAGGCCGCCTTGCGACCACATTCGCGCGCCATAGGCACGGGTTTGGGGGCTCGCGCGGACGCGGCCCCGGTCAGTGAGGAGACGGAGCGGGATGGCTCCAGCGAACACGGCCCCGAACGCGGCGCTGGCGTCCAACGACGCGGCCCCCGGCGTCACACCGGCCATCGCCTCGGCCCTGCGCACCATCGGCACCGAGCGCGACGGCCTCGACTGCCTCATGGCGGCCATCGGCAACGGCCTCGGGGAGGCGTTCACGGCGGCGGTGGCGCGCCTGAGCCAGGCCCGGGGCCGCGCGATCCTCACGGGCATGGGCAAGTCCGGCCATATCGGCCGCAAGATCGCCGCGACCTTCGCCTCGACGGGAACGCCGGCCCTCTACGTCCACCCGGCGGAGGCGAGCCACGGCGACCTCGGCATGGTCCAGCCCGAGGACGTGGTGGTCGCCCTGTCGTGGTCGGGCGAGACCACGGAACTCGCCGACATCATCGGCTATGCCCGCCGCTACCGCGTCGGCCTCATCGCCATCACGGCCAATCCCGAGTCCACCCTCGGCCGCGAGGCCGATGTCTGCCTCACCCTGCCGAAGGCCCGCGAAGCGTGTCCGAACGGGCTCGCCCCCACCACCTCCACGGCCATGCAGCTGGCGCTCGGCGACGCCCTGGCCGTGGCGCTCCTCGAAGCGCGCGGCTTCTCCGCCCGGGAATTCAGCATCTACCATCCGGGCGGACGCCTCGGCGCCTCCCTGCGCCAGGTCCGCGAAGTGATGCACACGGGCGAGCGCCTGCCCGTCGTGTCGCGCGGAACGCCCATGCGGGCGGCCATCCGCGAGATCGATGCCAAGGGCTTCGGCTCGGTGCTGGTGGTGGAGGCGGACGGGCGCCTCGCCGGCATCGTCACGGATGGGGATCTCCGCCGCAACGTCTTCCGCACCGACCTCGACAGTCTCGCCGTCGAGGCCCTGATGAGCGGCACGCCCCGCACGGTGGTGCCGGAAACGTTGCTGGCCAAGGCCCTCGAGATTCAGGAATCCATGAAGATCACCACCCTGGTGGTGATCGAGGGCGGCCGTCCCGTCGGCCTCGTCCACTACCACGACCTCCTGCGCGCGGGCGTCGCCTGAGCTCCATGCCCGGTCCGTCGATCCCTGCGGGATGGCGGATCAGGGGCGCTTGAGCCAGCGCCCGATCCTAGCCCCGAGGCCAACTCGGGCCCGCCCGGCATCACGGGCGTCCAAACCGTCGAAATCCGCGGCCCGGTCGACGAGTTCCTCCGCCACTCGTTCCGGATCGGGCACCGACCAGCCGAAATGGAATCCCTCGTCCGGGCCGGCCTCGCTGCCGACAGGATGGTAGTAGCGGCCCCGGGTGCCGTTGAGGCCATCGAGCAGGGGAAAGTTCGCGTTGAGGTGCGGCGCCCAGTTCAGGCCGAGGATGCGCCGGCCGGGCGCCGCGAAGGCCGCCGTGTGGAACGCCGACCCTGCCGTCCCCATCACCACCCGGCGCTCCGAGAACAGGCGCACGAGGTCGGGCAAGCTCAAGTGCTCGGGGTAGACGATGTCGACGCCGCGACGCGCCAGCGCCGCCTCGAGATCCGCTTCGTTGCGCAGGCGCGAGATGCCGGAGGCGAGGCGGGCCTTCGACAGGTAGACCGGACGCGTCACCCCGTCGACGACGGCATCCTTCCAGAACGGAGCGCCGATGGCGCGCACGAGATCGGCATGGACCGCGTGCGCGAAGGCCTGCTCCTTCAGGCTCGGCTTGGGCAGGACGAGGTGGGGGATGCGGGTCGGCCGGTCGAAGCGAACCACGTTGGCCGGCGTCAGGCCGAAGCCCGCGAGAATCGGCGCGAGGAAGGGAAGGGCGGCGGGGTCGTCCGTCGCGTGGCAGAGGAGGCGGGGCGGGGGCCCGCGCCAGTGGAGGAGCGGCCACAGGCGCCCCAGGGTGCCGACCAGGAAGTGTCCGTAATGGCTGGCGAGGGCCCCGAGATAGAGATGCGGCCCGGCGCCTGCGGAATCCGCCGGTGCCACGTCGGACGCGGCTTCGCCGTCGCCGTCGAGGTGCGTTCCGTCCGGTCCCGTCAGGCTCCAGGCGGCGGCGGCGGTGCCGGGCCGGTAGACCGCGTCGGTCACGATCCGCACGGTCGGCGGAGCGGCGATCCGGTCGGTTCGCCCCCACACCGCGCGGCAGCGCTCCAGAGTTTCGGTCACGCAGGTCCCCGCCCCGTGGGCATCCGCGATGTCTGGGCGGGATGGCGCGGGGGAAGACCCGCCGCTCGCTTTCCCGCCGTGTGAAGGCCGTCGTATAATCCCGCCATGCCCGTCGCGCCATCCCGCCATCCCGGACCCGTCCGCCGCCTCGATCCGATCCTCGTTGATCGCATCGCGGCCGGCGAGGTGGTGGAACGGCCGGCCTCGGCCGTGAAGGAACTCGTGGAGAACGCCATCGATGCCGGCGCCCGCAGCATAGAGGTCACGGTGGAGGGCGGGGGCCGGCGTCTCATCCGGGTGGTCGATGACGGCGCTGGCATGGGGCCGGAGGATCTCGCCCTGGCGGTCGAGCGCCACGCGACCTCGAAGCTGCCGGACGGCGACCTGACCCGGATCGACACCCTCGGGTTTCGCGGCGAGGCCCTGCCGTCCATCGGCGCCGTGGCCCGCCTGACCCTGACGAGCCGGACGGCCACGGGCGAGACCGGCCACAGCCTCACGGTGGATGCGGGTGTGCGGGGCGAGGTGCGTCCCGCGCCCAGTCCGCGCGGCACCCGCATCGAGGTCGCGGACCTGTTCTCGGCGACGCCGGCCCGCCTCAAGTTCCTCAAATCCGACCGGGCCGAGACGGCGGCCATCGCCGAGGGCCTGCGGCGCCTCGCCGTGGCCGAGCCCGGCATCCGCCTCGTCCTGCGCTCGGACGGTGGCAGCCCCCTGGTGTTTCCCGGCGAGAGCGAGGCGGGGCCGGCGGCCCTGCTGCGGCGCCTCACGGCGGTGCTCGGCCCGGATTTCGGCGCCAACGCCGTCCCCCTGGAGATGGCGCGGGAGGGCTTCGCCCTGTCGGGACATGTCGGTCTGCCGAGCTATCACCGGGGGGCGGCCAACCAGATCCACTTCACGGTCAACGGGCGCCCCGTGCGCGACCGCCTCCTGCTCGGCGCCGTTCGCGGCGCCTATGCCGACACCATGGGTTCCGACCGCCACCCCGTTCTCGCCCTGTCGATCACCTGCGATCCGGCCTTCGTCGACGTCAACGTCCATCCGGCCAAGACCGAGGTGCGGTTCCGCGACGCCTCCCTGGTGCGGGGCCTCATCGTCAGCGCGATCCACGAAGCCCTGCGCCGGGCCGGCGCCCGCACGGCGACGACCACGGCCGCCCGGACCCTGGAGGCCCTGCGGGGGGAGAGTCTGCCCTTTGCCGAAGCGCCCGCCACGGGCGACCGGCCCCTCCAGGCCCATACGGGCTGGGGCGCCCGACCCGCGACGGCACCGCCCCTCCCGCGGGGCCTGCCCTCGTTCGGAGCGCCGGGCCGCTTTCCGCCGGCACGGGACGCGGTTTCCCACCGATCCGGCTTCGAAGAGACGCCGCAGGCGGCGTTCACCCACGACTTCGCGCCCCCCGGCGCCGACCTGCGCCAGGAGGCCGACCCCGGGTCTCCGGAGTCCGATAACGTGGGCGACCATCCCCTTGGGGCCGCGCGCGCGCAACTGCACGAAACCTACATCGTCGCTCAGACCCGGGATGGTCTCGTCCTCGTCGATCAGCACGCCGCCCATGAGCGCCTCGTCTACGAGCGCCTGAAGCGCGAGCGCGCGGCGGGCGGCATCGCCCGCCAGGGGTTGCTCATCCCCGATGTGGTCGAGATGGCGCCCGACGACGCCGCCCGCCTCCTCGAAGCGGCACCGGACCTCGAACGCCTCGGCCTCACCCTCGAAGCCTTCGGCAGCGGCGCGGTGCTGGTCCGCGAGGTCCCGGCGGCGCTCGCCGGCGCCTCGACCCGCACCCTCGTCATCGACATCCTGGACGCCCTGGTGGGTAGCGGCCTGGAGGAGGGGAGCCTCGACGGCGACGACGCGGGCGGCGGCCCCTTGAGCCGGCGCCTCGACGCGATCCTGTCGCGCATGAGCTGCCACGGCTCGATCCGCGCCGGCCGGCGCCTGCGGCCCGAGGAGATGAACGCCCTGCTTCGGGAGATGGAGGCGACGCCGCTCTCGGGCACCTGCAACCACGGCCGGCCGACCTTCGTCGCGCTCAAGCTCGGCGATATCGAGCGGCTGTTCGGCCGGCGCTAGATCTCGGAGGGGATTCAGCCGGCGAAGCGGGCGAAGACGACGGCCGTGTCACCGTAGACGCGGCGTTCCAGGGCTTCGAAGCCCGGCGGCAGCGTGACGACCACGCTCGCGGTTTCCTCGACCACCACCAGGGCGCCGGGCAGGAGCCAGCCGCCCGCCGCCGCCGAAGCCAGGGCCGGGGGGGCGAGGTCGCGCCCATAGGGCGGATCGCAGAATACGAGGCCAAAGGTGCCGCTCGTGCCCACGGGGCCGAGGCGGGTGGCGTCGCGGCGGAACAGGCGGGTGCGCCCCTCGGCCCCGAACGCCTCGATGTTCTCACGGATGAGGCCCCGCGCCTCGGCGCCCTCGTCGACGAGAAGGGCGTAAGCCGCGCCCCGCGACAGGGCCTCGAAGCTGAGCGCCCCCGTGCCGGCAAAGAGATCGAGCACCCGCGCACCCACGACGGTGTCGTCGTAGGCGTGCGTCAGAACGTTGAACAGGGCCTCGCGCAGGCGATCCGAGGTCGGGCGAATCACATCGGTCTTCGGCGTGGCGAGGCGGCGACCGCGCTGGTCGCCGCCGACGATCCTCACCGGCCCCCGCCGCGCGGCGGACGGCCCGCACCGCCACCGGGCTTACCGAACCCGCCCGGTTTGCCGAACCCGCCGGGCTTGCCGCCCGAGCCGCCACGGCCAGCGAACCCGCCGGGCTTGCCACCGGCAGATTTGCCGCCGCCGGGCCGTCCCGCGCCACCGGCCTTGAACCCACCGGGTTTGCCGAATCCGCCGGGCTTGCCACCGGGCTTGAAGCCGCCACGATCGGCGCCGGAGCGCTCGGCCCCGATGTCGCGGTCGCCGCCCTGGCGATCGCCGCCTTGCTTGAAACCGCCCGCCTTGAACCCGCCGGGCTTGCCGCCGCCGGCGCGGAAACCGCCCGGCCGGTCGTCGCCGCCCCGGAACCCGCCGGGCTTATCGCCCCGGTTGAAGGCGGGCCGCTCGGCGCGGTCGTTGAATCCGCCGCCATCGCGGGGCTTGAAGCTGCGCGGACGCTCGTCGCCCCCGCGCGGAGGACCGCGCCGCTCGGCGCCGTCCGGCCGCGCGAAGGGACGCGGTGCCCCTTGACCGCGCGGCGCATCGTCCCGGCGCGGAGGCCGGGCGTCGGCGTCGAACCGGCGTTGCGGACGCTCGGCCGCCTCGCTGCGCCGGGCCGCCTGGGCATCGGCCTGCCGCACAGTCCGAACCGGACGCTCGGCGGCGCCCGCCTCGTCGCGGCGGAAGGCGCGGTCACGGCGATGCGGCTCGGGGGCCGGCTCCTGCGGGCTCGCCTTGAGGCGTTCGACCAGCACCCGGCGATCCCCGGTGCCGATGGAGCCCACGCGCTCGCGGCCCCGGGCGGCGGCAGCCTCGCGCTCGGCCTTCGGGTCGGCGCCACGGCGCGGAATCTTCACCCGGCGCGGGCCGTCTTCCTGCGGGGCCTCCTCGTCGGCGCGCCAGACGGAGCGGCGCGGACCCGCGCTGTTGCCGCCGGTGGGGACGCGGGCGGGCGCCGTCGGCTTGTACATCGGGCGGTCGCCACCCCGCGACGGGCCGCGCTCAGCCCCGCGCTCCGCGCCGCGCGGAGGCCGGGCGTCGCCCTCGTCGAAGTCACGGCGCTGCGCCGCCGAGGCGCTGCGGGCGGGCTGCTTGGCCTGCTGCTTCGGCGAACCGAACGGCGCGATGGGCTCGCGGACGGGGCTCTCGAAATCGACGCCTGCCTGCTCCGACAGACCCGGACCGAGCTGCTCCTTCAGCACCTTGGTGCGGATCTCCTCGGCCAAGCCGGCCTCAAGGTCGCCGAGCTGGAACGGACCGAAGGACAGGCGGATCAGGCGGTTCACGGCGAGACCGAGATGCTCGAGGATGCGCTTGACCTCGCGGTTCTTGCCCTCGCGCAGGCCGAGCGTCAGCCACAGGTTGTCGCCCGAGGCACGGTCGAGGGTCGCCTCGACGGGGCCGTAATCCATCCCGTCGATGGTCACGCCCTTGCGCAGCTTGTCGAGTTCGGCCTGCGTCGTGTCGCCGTGCGCCCGCACGCGGTAGCGGCGCAGCCAACCGGTATCCGGGTGGGCGATGACCTTAGCGAGGCCGCCGTCGTTGGTCAGCAGCAGCAGCCCCTCGGTATTGATGTCGAGGCGGCCGATGGCCACAACCCGGGGCAGGTCCTCGGGCAAGGCCTCGAACACGGTCTGGCGTCCCTCGGGATCGCGCGACGTCGTCACGAGGCCACGCGGCTTGTGGTAGATCCACAGGCGGGTGCGCTCGCGCTCGGGCAGCGGTTCACCGTCGACGGTGATCCGGTCCTCGCCCGTCACGTTGATCGCCGGCGAGGTCAGGATCTTGCCGTTTAGGGTCACGCGTCCCTGCTCGATCATCACCTCGACGTCGCGGCGCGAGGCGATGCCGGCGCGGGCGATCGCCTTGGCGATCCGCTCGCCCTCGTGCACCGACGCACCGTCGTCCGACGACTCTACCCCGGAGGCCGCCGGTTTCTCGGCCGGCTTCGCCGGCGCCGGCTTGCGGCGCAGGGGCGTATCGCCGCCGCGCGGCGGCATCGCGGCCTTGCGGATCCGGGGCTGCTCCTCGGCCGAAGGGCCGGGCACACCGGCATCGGTGGCGGGCTCCCAGGATGCAAGTCCCTCAGCCGGCTTCGAAACGGAGGGGGCGGCGGGTGCGGCGTCCGGGCCACCCGTCTTGTCGTCATTATTGTCGCTCATGCCTGCCCCATAACAGAGCGGAGGCGCCGTTGCGAGATATCCCGGCGGGAGCATTGACCGCGAGACGCGGGGCTCCACGCGAAAAGGCAGCCGTGAGGCTGCCTTTCGACGTCCATCACGCGCTCCGTCGGCGACGAAGGCGTATGAAATCAAACTTCGATTAAAGCTTGCTCTTCACCGTATCGGCAGCGCTCTTGATGCCGTCCTTGGCATCGCCCACCGTCTTCTGGGCCTCGCCCTTCAGCTCCTGAGCCTTGCCTTCGGCCTTCAGCTTGTCGTTATCGGTCGCATTGCCGATGCCCTGCTTGATGTTGCCGACGGCCTCGTTGGCAAGACCCTTGATCTTGTCGGTGGTGCTGCTCATCGCAAAATCCTTCTTAAAGACTAGGCGGATCCAACCGCGTCGATATCCAAACGGTTACGCCTGCGATGTGGTTCCGCTGAGCGATTGTCCCCGTGGCGGCGATCCGGCTAGGAGTCGTGCAATGTCCGCGCGCCGTCCGCCCCCCACCGATCCCTTGAGCGCGGCTTTCGATGCCGCACGGCGCGCGGCGCTGGCGGGCGAGGTCCCCGTGGGCGCGGTGGTGGTGCAGGATGGCCGAACCATCGCGACGGCGCACAACCGCCCGCGCGCCCTGAAGGACCCGACGGCGCATGCCGAAATCCTGGCGATCCGGGCGGCGTGCCAAATCCTCGGTGACGAACGCCTGACGGGCTGCGACCTCTATGTCACGCTCGAGCCCTGCGCCATGTGCGCGGGAGCGATCGCGTTCGCCCGCATCCGCCGCCTGTATTTCGGAGCCTACGACCCCAAGGGCGGCGGGGTCGAACACGGTCCGCGCGTGTTCAACCAGCCGACCTGCCACCATGCGCCGGAGGTCTATGGTGGCTTTCGCGAGGCCGAGGCGGCGGACCTGCTGCGGGCCTTCTTCGACGGGCGTCGGGGATAGACCTCAGCTTCCGCCGCCGCCGCCACCGCCGGTGTTCCCGATGGGCTTGGTGTTCTGCTCCGCGTTGCCGCTGGCTCCGGAATTGTTCGAGCGGGTCTCCGCGCCCGTGGCCCCGGGTGCCACCGATCCGATGGAGCCAGGGCCGCTGTTGTCGAGGCCGCCCGGCTTCACCACGGGCGCGTCGGGCGTTCCGGGCGTGGTGATCCGGGGCGGCCCGGGCTGCCGGATCTCGGCGGGGCCGTTGCCTTGGGCGAGAGCCGATGTCGCGAGGACGGCCGCGACGGATGTGAAGAGAACGAATCGCATGAAGGGCTCCCGGAGGACGTTCGACAAGCAACGGTCGTTCAACACGTGCGCATGAAGACGGTTGCAGCCGGAACCCCGAACGATCAACTCACACGGTGTCCGCTCGATGACTTCGGATCGAGCAGGCGCGACGGGTCCTCTCTCCTTCAAGAAGAGGGTGTCGGCGTTTCGTCGTGTCACCGAACGGATCAGACCGGAGCGTATTACGCCGCCGCAAGGGGTTTCGAGACGTCCTCAAGGGACCTGCCCTCGGCGGCCGTGCCCCAGATGCCGCCGACGATGGCCGCAACGGCCATAAGGGTGGCGCCGATGGCGTAGCCGATGAGAACGTTGTCGCGCGAGCCACTCTCGACCAGGGCTCCGAACAGGAGCGGCCCGGAGACGCCGCCGATGCCGGTGCCCAAGGCATAGAACACCGCGATGGCCAGCGCCCGGATCTCGAGGGGGAAGGTCTCCGCCACGGTGAGGTAGGCGGCGCTCGCGGCGGCGGAGGCAAAGAAGAACACCACCATCCAGGCGGCCGTCTGACCGACGGGGCCGAACACCTCGATCTTGAACAGGTAACCGGTGATCGTGAGCAGCACCGCCGAGATGCCGTAGGTGAAAGCGATCATCTGTCGCCGGCCCCAGGTGTCGAACAGGCGGCCCAGCAGCAGCGGCCCGAGGAAGGAACCGAGTGCGAAGGGCAGCAGGTACCAGCCGACATGGTCGCCCGGTACGCCGTAGAAGCGCTGGAGCACGAGGGCGTAGGTGAAGAACAAGGCGTTGTAGAAGAACGCCTGCGCCACCATCAGGGCGAGGCCGACCAGGGTCTGCTTGAGGTGGCCGCCCAGCATGGTGCCGAACACTTCGCCGAGCGGCGTGTGGCTGCGGGTCTTCAGCTTCATGCGCTTGTTCGGATCGACGGGCGGGAGGGTCAGCCCCTCGTCGGTGAAGCGCTTCTCGATGCCGGTGACGACGCGGTCGGCCTCCGCCACGTAGCCGTGGGTGGCGAGCCAGCGCGGGCTCTCGGGAATCCAGGTTCGCAGGAGTAGAATCACGAGTCCGATGCCGCCGCCGACGAAGAAGGCGATGCGCCAGCCCCAGGCCGGGTCGATCATGCCCGGACGCAGCACGGCGATGGAGAGGAAGGAGCCGAGCGCCGCGCCGATCCAGAACGAGCCGTTGATCACGAGGTCGGTCCAGCCGCGCACGCGGGCCGGGACCAGCTCCTGGATCGTCGAGTTGATGGCGGTGTACTCGCCGCCGATGCCCGCCCCCGTGAGGAAGCGGAAAATGCAGAAGCTCCAGATATCCCACGACAGGCCCGTGGCGGCCGTGGCCGCGAGGTAGAGCGCGAGGGTGATGAAGAAGAGTTTCTTGCGCCCGATCCGGTCCGTGAGCCAGCCGAACCCCAGGGCGCCGACGACGGCGCCGATGAGGTAGGAACTGGCGGCAAGGCCGATATCGAATTCCGAAAAACTCATGGGCGCGGCGCGAAGGGCTCCGACGAGGGAGCCGGCCAGGGTCACCTCGAGGCCGTCGAGGACCCAGGTGATGCCCAAAGCCACGATGACGAGGACGTGGAACCGACCCCAGGGCAGGCGGTCGAGGCGGGCGGCGATATCGGTGTCGATGATGGTGCCCATGGGCACGCGCTCGGGCGTGGGGCCGGCCACGGTCTCTGCCTTGGTCGCCATCGGGTTCCCTTCACGCGCACATGCGGACAACCCTTGGCAATCCGCCGGGGCCGCCATCGGTTCCGCCAAGCTTTCAGCGCGAGTCGCGGCGGGGATCGAGGGCCTGGCCGAGGGCGTCGCCGAGGATGTTGAGGGAGAGCAGCGTCGCCACGAGGAAGGCGGCGGGGGCGGCGAGCATCCAGGGCGCGGATTCGAGGGCGCGGGCGCCCTCGGCGATGAGGGCGCCCCAGCTCGTCTCGGGCTCCTGCACACCGAGGCCGAGGAACGAGAGGAAGCTCTCGAGCAGGATCACCTTCGGCACCAGCAGGGTGGCGGCGACGACCACCGGCCCGAGGGTGTTCGGCACGATGTGGCGCGCGAGGATCGTCGCCGACGACAGCCCCAGGGCCTCGGCGGCCCGGATGAAGTCGCGCTGGCGCAAAGACAGGGTCTGGGCCCGGACCATCCGGGCCATGTCGAGCCATTCCACGGCCCCGATGGCGACGAGGATGAGGCCGAGGCCGGCCTCGAAGAACACCAGCAGCATGATGACGAAGAACACGAACGGCAGGGCGTAGAGTACGTCGACGAGCCGCATCATCGCGGCATCGATGCGCCCTCCGGCATAGCCCGCCACCGCCCCGTAGGTGAGGCCGATGGCAAGCGCCACGCCCGTGGCGACGAGGCCGATGACGAGGGAGACACGACCGGCCACGAGGGTGCGGGTGAGGAGATCGCGCCCCAGCCCATCGGTGCCGAGGAGGAAGGTTCGCGCGAGCACCGGCGCCGTCACCACGAGGCGCCGCCCCTCCGCCTCCCGCGCCAGGATCTGCGCCGGGCCGAACAGGTCTGACCGAGGCAGGTAGGTGAGCACGCGCGCGTCGATGGGGGCCGGCGCCGTGAGGACGAAGCGCACGTGGCCGTCCCGCACAATCACGTCCGATACCGATGCCCGCATGCGGAAGGCGAGGCCCTCCAGGGCCGGCACCACGGTCTCGGGCCGGGGGTGGGGCGCGAGGCCCGGGGCGATGCGAACGAGGTCAGGATAGATCCGCTCGGGCGCATGGCCGGTCAACGCCGGGCCGATGCAGCAGGTGAGGACGATGGCAACGAGGAGGCCGAGGGCGAGCAGGGCCGGCCGGTTCCGCGCGAGGCTCCGGGCGATCCGCCTCATGGGGAGAGCCGCAGGCGCGGATCGAGGAGGGCGCAGAGCACGTCGGCGACGAGATTGAGAACGACGACGAACACCGCGACGAGAACCACGGTGCCCATCACCAGGGTGTAGTCGCGGTTGAGCGCCCCATCGACGAAATAGCGGCCGAGGCCGGGCAGGCCGAACAGGGTCTCGACCACGACGGAGCCGGTGAGGAGCGACGCCGCCGTGGAGCCGAGGATCGCCGTCACCGGCAGCAGGCCGGCGCGCAGGGCGTGTCGGACGATGCGGTGGGCCGGCAGGCCCATGGCGCGCTGGGTGCGGATGTGAGGCAGGCTCAGGGTCTCGCGTAAGGAAACCCGGGTGAGGCGCGCGAGGATCGCCGCCTGGGGCAACGCGAGGGTGAGGACCGGCAGGACGAGATGCGACGGTGCTCCGCTCTCCCAGCCGCCGAGCGGCAGCCACCGCAGGCCGAGGCCGAAGACGATCTGGAGGAGGGGAGCGACCACGAAGGTCGGCACGGCGAGGCCGAGGCCGGCCCCGAGCCCCACCATCCGGTCGAGGAGGCCGGCGGGACGCAGGGCCGCCCCCACGCCGAGGCCGAGCCCGAGCCCGAGGGCCAGCACCAGGGCGAGCCCCCCGATGGTCATCGAGACGGGCAGGCCGCGCGCCAGGAGTTCGCCCACGCTCACGTCGCGGAACGAGAAGGACGGGCCGAAATCCCCCCGGGCCAGGGCGCCGAGATAGTGCACGAACTGCATCCCGAGGGGCTGATCGAAGCCGTAGGTCTTTCGCAATTGCGCCATGGCGGCGGGCGCCAGGGGTCGTTCCAGATCGAACGGCCCGCCCGGCGCAAGGCGGATGAGAAAGAAGCTCACGGTCACGACGGCGAGAAGCGTCGGGATCGCCTGGAGCAGGCGGCGCAGGATGAAGCCGATCACGGCGCCAGCCTCAGGAAACGCGTCGGCGCGGCGTTGCGGAGGTTGGGATGGTATCCGGAGAGGCGGGGGCTGATGAGAGCCTTCGAGCGGGTGTGCATCACCGGGATCCACGGCAGGTCCGCCAGCGCCAGGGTCTCGGCCCGGAACAGCAGATCGGCCCGGCGGGCGAGATCGGTCTCGGCGGCGGCGGCCCGCATCAGGGCGTCGTAGGCGGGGTTGGCGTAGTGGCCGGGGTTCAGGGTGTCGTTGTCGCCCTGGAGCAGGAACAGGAAGTTCTGCGGGTCGGCGTAGTCCGCGATCCACGAGACGCGTGCCACCTCGAAGGGGCGGCCGTCGCGCAGATAGGCGAAATGGGTCTTCGCATCGGTGTAGGTGAAGCGCGTCGTGACACCGATGCCGCGCCACATCTCCGCGATGGCGACCGCCGTGTTGCGGTTGTTGTCGCTGGTGTTGAAGCGATACTTGACGGTGAGCGGCCGGCCCCCCGGCCCGAATCCGGCTTGCGCCAGGAGCGACCGGGCCTCGTCCTCCCGGTCGATGGGCAGGCTGTCGCGGCCCGCGAGTTCGGGCGAGGGCCGGTAATGCTCGAGGCCGGGCGGGCACAGGGAATAAGCCGGCGCCATGGTTCCGCCCCAGAGGCGCTCGGCCAGAAACTCCCGGTCGATGACGAGGGACAGGGCGCGGCGCACCCTAACGTCGTCGAAGGGCGGGCGGCGCAGGTCGAAGGCGAGGGCGTAGAGGCCGAGCGACGGGCCAAGCACCACCTGACCGCCGAACCGCGCCTTGAGGGACGCCATCTGGTCGCCGGGCAGGTCGGCGAGGGAGTCGATCTCCCCGCCCGCGTAGCGGCGTACGGCGCTGGCGAGATCGGGCGTCGGCAGGAACGCCACGCTCGGGATCGCGACCTCCGCCGCCGCGTGGAAATGCGGGTTGCGCTCGACGAGGACGCGATCGTTCGGCACCACGTCGCGCAGGACATAGGCGCCGTTGGAGACGAGGTTTCCCGGTCGGGTGAAGGCGTCGCCCCAGCGTCGCACCGTCGCCGGATGGACGGGCAGGGCGACGAAGTGGGTGAGGAGTTCGAGGAAATACGGGGTGGGCTGGGCCAGGGTGATGATGAGGGTGCGGGGCGAGGGCGCCGTGACCGCCAGGGTGTCGGCGGCCGCTTCCCCACGCGCCACTGCCCGCGCGCCGCGAATGGGAAACAACACCTCGGCGTACTTTGCGCCTAAGGCCGGATCGAGGATGCGCGATAGGGCGAACACGAAGTCGTCCGCCACCACCGGATCGCCGTTCGACCACCGCGCCGTCGCCCGCAGGGTGAAGGTGTAGGTCAGGCCGTCCGGCGAGACCGTCCAGGCTTCGGCGACACCGGGGATGAGGCGGCCGTGATTGTCGTAGGTGAGCAGGCCCTCGTAGAGATCGCGCAGGATATGCGCCTCCGCCGTCGTCGAGGCGCGGTGGGGATCGAGGGTCCCGGGATCGGCGTCGTTGCCGCGTCGATAGAGGCCGGCGGGCGCGGCGCGAGCAGGCCGGACCAGGGCGAGCGCGGCGAGCCCGGCGAGGCAGCGGCGCCGGTACGGGTCCGGCGCGGTCATCGCGCGCGTCTCAGGCCCCGGTCTGGGCCGTGAACCCCGCCGCCTCGATGCCGGCGACGGCGCAGAGTTCGTCGTTGTCGGAGGTGTCGCCCGAGATGCCGACAGCTCCGAGAAGAGTCTCGCCGTCGCGGATGAGGACGCCGCCCGGCACCGGCACCAGGGCGGCCGCGCCGACGAGGTGGCTCACGGCGGCCACGAAGGTCGGCTGTTCCTCGGCGCGTTTGGCGATGGCCCGCGAGCCGATGCCGAGGGCGAGGGCCCCGTTGGCCTTGCCCATGGCGATCTCGGCGCGACGCAGGGAGGTGCCGTCCTCGGCGGCCAGCGCCTTGAGGGCGCCGCGCGCATCGAACACCACCACCACGAGGGGTTTCATCGCCTGAGCCCGCGCGGTCGCGAGGGCCTTGGCGACGAGGGTCTGGGCGGCGGCGAGGGTTAGGCTCGACATGGGCACGCTCACGGTTCGTTTCAGGATCGGGGCAGGAGCCGGGTGACGTGGCCCATCTTGCGGCCGGGGCGGGCCTCGCCCTTGCCGTAGAGGTGCAGGTGGGCGCCGTCCTGCGCGAGGAGGCTCGCCCAATCGTCCGCCTCGGCGCCGATGAGGTTGTGCATCTCCACCGCCATGCCGCCGGTGCGGGCGGGATCGCCCAGGGGCCAGCCGCAGACGGCGCGGACATGCTGGGCGAACTGCGAGGTGAGGGCGCCCTCGATGGTCCAATGCCCGGAATTGTGCACGCGGGGCGCGATCTCGTTGACCACGACCCGGGCCGGGCCATCCCCCTGCGGCACCAGGAACATTTCGACCGCGAGGACCCCGACATAATCGAGGGCCTCGGCGATGCGCCGGGCCATGCCGAGGGCGGCGGCCTCGGTCTGGGGCGCGATGCCGGGGGCGGGGACGCGGGTGACGGCGAGGATGTGGTCGCGGTGCTCGTTGGCGCAGGGTTCGTAGGCGGCGAACGCACCGTCGGCGCCGCGCGCGGCGACCACGGACACCTCCGCCTCGAACGGCACGAAGCCTTCGAGGATGCAGGGCGCGCCGCCGAACTCGGCTAGGATGGTGGCGGCGTCGATCTCGCCCTCGGCCCGAATCATGCGCTGGCCCTTGCCGTCGTAGCCGAAGCGCCGGGTCTTCAGGACCGCCGGGCGGCCGATCTCGGCGAGCGCCCGCACGAGGTCGTCGGCGGTGTCGACGGCCCGGAACGGCGCCGTCTCGATGCCGAGCCCGTTGATGAAGGCCTTTTCCGTCAAGCGATCCTGGGTGGTGGCCAGCGCCGTCGCGTTGGGGTGGAGGGGCGCTTTCGCGGCCAGGGCTTCGGCGGCGGCGGCGGGAATGTTCTCGAACTCATAAGTCACCACGTCGACGCCCGACGCGAAGCGCGCGAGGGCCGCCACGTCGTCATAGGCCGCCACGGTCCGCGCCGCGCAAACGTCGAAGGCCGGGCTGTCGTCGTCGGGGGCGAAGACGTGGACCTTGAGGCCGAAATCGGCGGCGGCGAGGGCGATCATGCGGCCGAGTTGGCCGCCGCCGACGATACCGAGGGTGGAGCCGGGCTGAAGCGTGGGACGAGCGGTCAAGACAGGTGTCACCGTGAAGTCAGGTCTGCGGGTGTTCGGCGACGCTCGCGGTCTGCGCGGCGCGCCAGGCTTCGAGGCGGGACGCCAGGGCCGCATCCGTCAGGGCCAGAATAGCGGCTGCCAGCAGCGCCGCGTTGACGGCGCCGGCCCGGCCGATGGCAAGGGTGCCGACCGGAATGCCGGCTGGCATCTGCACGATGGAAAGCAGGCTGTCCTGGCCCGACAGGGCCTTCGATTCCACGGGCACGCCGAGGACGGGGAGGGGGGTCATGGCGGCCGTCATGCCCGGCAGGTGGGCGGCTCCGCCGGCCCCGGCGATCACCACCTGAAACCCCTCGGCCTTCGCCCCCTTGGCGAAGGCCACGAGGCGGTCGGGCGTGCGGTGGGCCGAGACGATGCGGTCGTCATGGGCGACGCCGAGGGCGTCGAGGGTCTCGGCGGCATGGCACATGGTCGCCCAGTCGGACTGGCTGCCCATGATGATCGCGACCGGGGTGGCTCCCGCCATCGTCGTCACATCCCTATCGCGTTCGAAAACAGGCCGATGGGCTCGCGACGCCCGATCCCGCCGAATACAAAAGCAGCCCGGTTGCCGCAAGGGCGGCCCCACCGGGGGCCGCGGCCGGCCTCAGGCGATGATATCGGGCGTAATCTGGTCCTCGATGTAAGAGATCCGATCGCGCAGGGCGAGCTTGCGCCGCTTGAGGCGCTGAATCTGGAGCTGGTCGCCGGCGACGCTGAGTTCGAGGGCGTCGATAGCCCCATCGAGGTCGCGGTGCTCCTGCTTGAGCCGCTCCAGCTCCTCGCCGGACACCGCCGGTTCGTCGTCGTTCAACGCACTCGCCATCGTAACCCTAAACCCCGGAACGCCCTCGGGGAACCATGCGTCACGGCTCGACCCTGAGCAAGAACCCCATGGCCGGCATGCACATGGAACGCCCATCCCCGGGAACGGTGATTTGAAGAAACTTTAACTCTTCTCGACAGGCGCGCAAAATTCCTCAAGCTTGACCGGCAATAGGCTTCGACAGCCGGCTCATCGTGTGCCACTCTCGGTTCGTCGAAACGAGACAGGAGAAGACACTCATGTCACTGCAGACGCACCTCACCCAGCTCGCCCGGAAGCACGAAGCCCTCGAGCGGGAAATCCACGACGCCAAGCACAGTCCCTCGGCGAACGATCTGCGTATCGCAGAACTCAAGAGAAAGAAGCTTCTCCTCAAGGATGAGATGAATCGGCTCCGAAACGACACCGATTCGGTGCACTGAGCTCCTCACGACCTCAATACTTTCTCTTAGCGTTCGCCGCCGCCGCTGGTTTCCAGGGCGGCGGTTCTCGTTTCCGGCCAAGTCTGCCGATCGCGAAGGTCGAGCCTACGCCGAGTGCAAAAACCGGGTAAGCTCGCGGCAAAGCCGGCATCCACGACCGGTTCGACAGCCGGAGGAACGATGGATCCCACAGCTCTCCGAGGGTCCGCCCGAAGCGGAAACCTCCCCTACGCCGAGATTCACGCAGCTTCCCTCGCCGACCCAGAGACCTTCTGGCTCGAGGCCGCGCAAGCCCTCGACTGGGCGAGCCCGCCGATCCGCGCCTTCGACGCCTCGGCCGGTGTCGCCGGACGCTGGTTTCCCGATGCGACGCTGAACGCCTGCCACAACGCCGTCGACCGCCACGTGGCGTCCGGCCGGGGCGAACAGGCCGCGATTCTCTACGATTCGCCCGTCACGGGCACGAAGCGCACGATCACGTACGCGACCCTCCTCGACGAGGTGTCGACGCTCGCCGGCATCCTCGCCGATCTCGGCGTCGGGCGGGGCGACCGGGTGGTGCTCTCCATGCCGATGGTGCCCGAAGCCCTGTTCGGCATGCTCGCCTGCGCCCGGCTCGGGGCCGTCCATTCCGTGGTGTTCGGGGGCTTTGCCGCCAACGAGCTCGGCGTGCGCATCGCCGATGCCGCGCCGAAGGTGGTGCTCGCCGCGTCCTGCGGGATCGAGCCGAACCGCGTCGTCGCCTACAAACCGCTCCTGGACGCGGCCATCGCGGCCTCGCCGCACAAGCCGGAGGCGTGCCTCATCCTGCAGCGCCCGCAGGGACCCGCGACGCTGATCGCGGGGCGCGACCGCGATTGGGCGGAGGCGGTGGCGGCGGCCAAGGCCGCGGGGCGCCGAGCTCCCTGCACCCCGGTCGCGTCGACGGACCCGCTCTACATCCTGTACACGTCGGGCACGACGGGGACGCCCAAGGGCGTGGTGCGCGACACGGGCGGCACCTGCGTCGCCCTCGCCTGGACCCTGCCGAACCTCTACGGCGTCGCGCCCGGCGAAACCTATTTCTGCGCCTCCGACATCGGCTGGGTCGTCGGCCATTCCTACATCGTCTACGGGCCGCTGCTCCACGGCTGCACCACGATCCTCTACGAGGGCAAGCCTGTCGGAACGCCCGATGCCGGCGCCCTGTGGCGGGTGGCCTCGGACTACGGGGCCGTGTGCCTGTTCACGGCGCCCACCGCCCTGCGGGCGATCAAGAAGGAGGACCCGCGCGCCGAGCGGGTGGGGGATTACGATCTCTCGGCCCTGCGCTGCCTGTTCCTCGCCGGCGAGCGGGCGGACCCCGATTCCGTCGCCTGGGCCGAGCGCGCCCTGGACCGCCCCGTCATCGACCATTGGTGGCAGACGGAGACGGGCTGGGCCATCGCCGGCAACCCCCTCGGCCTCGGCCTCCTGCCGGTGAAGCACGGCAGCGCCTGCGTGCCGATGCCGGGCTACGACCTCGCCGTGCTCGACGAGGCCGGCAAGCCGGTCGCCGCCGGCACCATGGGCACCATCGCCCTGCGCCTGCCCCTGCCGCCCGGCTGCCTGCACACCCTCTGGGGCTCGGAGGCGCGCTTCCGGGCGAGCTACCTCACCACCTATCCGGGCTGGTACGACACCTCGGATGCGGGCGTGGTCGATGCCGACGGCTACGTCACGGTGCTCGGGCGCACGGACGACATCATCAACGTCGCGGGCCACCGCCTGTCCACGGGTGGCATGGAGGCGGTGCTAGCGGGCCACCCCGATGTCGCCGAATGCGCCGTCATCGGCATTCACGACGCCCTCAAGGGCGAGCAACCCTGCGGGTTCGTGGTGCTGAAGTCGGGCGTCGCGCGCGATCCCGCCGTCATCGAGGCCGAGTTGGTCGCCCGCATCCGCGAAGAGATCGGGCCCGTCGCGGCCTTCAAGCTGGCGCTGACGGTGGCGCGCCTACCGAAGACCCGGTCGGGCAAGATCCTGCGCGGCACCATGAAGCGCATCGCCGATGGCCAGCCCTGGACCACGCCGCCCACCATCGACGACGCCACCGCCCTCGACGAGATCGGAACCAGCCTGAGGTCACGCGGTCTGGTGGCCTGAGCGAAGGCGAGCCCTAGTTTCCCGCGTCGAACCGGTGACGGGCACGGCCGAGAATGGCCTAGCCGGGGGGCGCCGGTTCGGCCAGAAGGACAGAAACCGTCCGGGAGAGCCACGCATGACCGTCCGCCTGTTCGAGCCCCTGCGCCTCGACGCCCTGGAACTCGAGAATCGCATCATCGTGGCCCCCATGTGCCAGTATTCTGCTCATGCCGGGCAGGCCGGTGACTGGCACCTCATGCACCTGGCCCAGATGGCGCAATCGGGTGCCGGCCTCCTCACCCTGGAGGCGACGGCGATCTCGCCGGAGGGGCGGATCTCGCCCCTCGACCTCGGGCTCTATTCCGACGCGACGGAACTGGCGCTCGGCCGCGTCCTCGACGCCGTGCGGGCCTATGCCCCGATCCCCATCGCGGTCCAGATCAATCATGCCGGCCGGAAGGCGTCGAGCCGCGCGCCCTGGGATGGCGGCGCGCAGATCACCCCCGACGCGCCCGACGGCTGGCGCACGGAAGCCCCCTCGGCCGTTCCCCACGGCGCCGACGAGGTACCGCCCCACGCCCTCGACGCGGAGGGGCTGAAGCGGATCCGCGACGGGTTCGTGGCCACGGCGCGCCGGGCGCTTCACCTCGGTATCGATGGGTTCGAGCTTCACGGGGCGCACGGCTACCTCCTGCACCAGTTCCTGTCGCCGCTCTCCAACCGGCGCACCGACCAGTACGGCGGCGATCTCGCCAACCGGATGCGGTTTCCCCTTGAATGCTTCGAGGCCGTGCGCGACGCCGTGCCGGCGGGCAAGCCCGTGTGGATGCGCGTCTCGGCCACCGACTGGGTGGAGGACGGCTGGACCGTCGAGGAGACCATCGAACTCGCCCACGCCCTCAAGCGGCGGGGCTCGGCCGCCATCCACGTCTCCACCGGCGGCCTGTCGACGGCGCAGCAGATCCCCCTCGGGCCCGGCTATCAGGTGCCGTTCGCCGAACGCATCAAGGCCGAGACGAACCTCACCACCATCGCGGTCGGCCTCATCACCGAGGCGGCCCAGGCCGAAGCGATCCTGCAGGAGGGCAAGGCCGACGCCGTCTCCCTGGCGCGCGGGCTGCTCTACAACCCGCGCTGGCCCTGGCACGCGGCGGCCGAACTGGGTGCGCAGGTACGGGCACCCAAGCAGTACTGGCGCTCCCAGCCGCGCCAGTACAAGGACCTCTTCCGCGACATCCAGCACGGACAGCGTTGAGCATGGACGACGATCTGACAACCTTCGCGGTCCAGCGCGTCCGCTACGACGAGGAGAACGGTATCTGCCTCATCTCCGGCGCCGACGACGAGGAGGAGCCGGCGGGGTACTTCATTATCCAGATCGAGAAGGGCGACCCCGACGGCCCGCTCATCGAGATCTTCGGCGAGGATCTGACCCAGGCCGACGGCGTCGCCGCCCTGCAGATCGGCCCGCGCCATCTCCTCTTCACCTTCGATCCGAAAAGCCTCATCGGCGCGGAAATGCCGATGGTGCGGATCGAGTCCGAGACGGAGATTCCCGAACGGGCGCGGACGCGCCTGGCGGTGGCGTTCGGAAAGCGCGCAAAGCTGGCGTGATCGGGAAGTGCCCCGGCGGCAATCCGCCGAGGCAGAATTAGATCAGGGCGGCTTGACGCTCGCCGGCGGTGCGCATCGGGTCGGCCGGTGCGGGGCGCCGCTTCGGGCGTGGCCCCTTGTAGCGGTCGATTCGGCGAGCGCAGAAGGCGAACAGGGCGGCAAGGGCGAGGAGCCCCGCGTCGAACCACAGGAAGAGCCCGGCCTCGCCGGCACCACCCCGGAGGGGATGGGCGGGAATCGTCGCCACGTCGGCCAGGGGAACCGCCAGGGTCAGGAGCGCCAAGACCGCCATGGCCTCGATCCAGGCCCGGCGCGGCTGTCGGCCGAAGGGAAACAACACGGCGAGCCCCCAGACGCCGAAGAACGCGGTGATCTCCCAATCGGCCCGGCTAGGCCAATCGGCCGGCAGGAGGCGGTTGGCGAGGAAGTAGGCCGCGATGCCGGCCGGAAAGCCCACGACAGTGCCGATGTTGAGGGCCTGGACGAGGCGCAAGCCCGGGAACGGCCGGGTCCCGGGTTTCGGAAGGCGCGCCACCGACCACAGGATCAGGCCCGACGCCACCATGGCGCAGCCCATGAGGCCGCAGACGAAGAACAGCACGCGGAGCGCCGGGCCGGCGAAATGCGCCTCGTGCAGGCCGACCAGGGTGGTGAAGGTCTTGGCCGCCGGCCGCAGGCCGCCCTGACGAAGCTCGACGACGGCGCCCGTAGTCCCGTCGAACGCCACCTGCGGGTGGGCGTGCGACAGGCCGTGCGGCTCCTCGAACACCGCCACCACCGTGGAGGCAGCATCGCGCGGATTGAGGACGGACAGGCGTTCCAGGGGTTCGGGCACCATCGCCATGGCCTGCGCGACCATCGGCCCGATGGGCGCGAGGGTTCCGGGCCGTCCGGCGGCGGGGCGCGGCACGGTGATCTGCCCACTCTCGGCATAGAACGCCTGGTTGTCGCCGCGATACGCCGTGGTGACGCCCCACGGGATGTACATCAGCGCCAGGGTGGCGAGGCCCGTATAGGTGATCATGAGGTGGAACGGCAGGGCGAGGACGCCCGTGACGTTGTGGGCGTCGAGCCAGCCGCGCTGGGCCGACTTGTCCCGCCGGAAGGTGAA
>NZ_BPQD01000007.1 GCF_022179065.1 Methylobacterium adhaesivum | reverse complement strand
GCGATCCCCTGGTCCACCGCCTGGAGCGGATGGCCTTGGCCATCGCCCGCGACCTGCACAAGATGCACGCCTTCCTGCGGTTCCGCCGGGTCGAGGGCGAGGGGCCCGAGCGCTTCGTCGCGTGGTTCGAGCCCGACCACCACATCCTGGCGGCGGCGGCGCCGTTCTTCGTCGGCCGCTTCCGCAGCCTGCACTGGACGATCCTCACCCCCGAGGCCTCGGCCCGGTGGGACACGGTCGACCTCAGCTTCGGCCCGCCGGGACGGCGCGAGGACGCCCCGGCGACCGACGGCTTCGAGGCGGGTTGGCGGGATTACTACGAGAGCACCTTCAATCCCGCCCGCACCAATCTTGCCGCCATGCGGGCGGAGATGCCGAAGAAGTACTGGCGCAACATGCCCGAGACCGCCGCGATTCCCGGCCTCGTCCGGGCGGCGGCTGCGCGCACGGAGACCATGATCGAGCGCGTGCCGCAGCCGGCGATCAAGCGCGATCCCGTCCGGGCCGTAGCCGCCATGGCCGATCAGGCGCCGGAATCGTTGGAGGCCCTGAACGCCATCATCCGGCGCTCCGAACCCCTGGTACCGGGGGCGACGCAGGCGGTGCTGGGGGAAGGGCCGCTGGGAGCGCCCATCGCCTTCGTGGGTGAGCAGCCCGGCGATCAGGAGGATCGTCAGGGCCGGCCCTTCGTCGGCCCTGCGGGCCAGCTCCTGTCCCGGGCCATGGCGGAAGCCGGGATCGTGCGCGGGGAGGCTTACCTCACCAATGCGGTCAAGCACTTCAAGTTCGAGCAGCGTGGCAAGCGCCGCATCCACCAGAATCCCACCGCCGGCGAGGTGAGCCATTACCGCTGGTGGTTGGAACGCGAACTCGACTTCGTCGCCCCCCGCCTCGTGGTGGCCTTGGGCGCCACCGCCGTCCTGGCCCTCGCCGGCCGGGCGATTCCGGTGACGCGGGCGCGCGGTCCGGCCGATTTCGGCAAGGGCTATTCCGGGTTCATCACCGTGCACCCCTCCTACCTCCTGCGCCTGCCCGATGGGGCGAAGGACGAAGCCTATGCGGCCTTCGTCGCAGACCTGCGGCGGGTGGGCGAGGTGGCGCGGGAGCTGGCGGGCGGGCCTTAGCGTACCCCGCGAGACGCCCGGTCATCGCCGGTTTTGCCCGTGGGAACGGCGACGTAGCGGACGGTCTGCGAGAGACCGCTGATCCGAGGCGCACAGGATGCGATCACCCGTGGCGGACGAGAACGAGAGTTACAATCCTGGCTTGTACTCGCACGATGACGCAGGGGCCGCGTTCCGCGCCGACCTTGCCGTCTCTAGGATCGCAAGCCCGGCACCAAATCGTTGCGAGACCCCGTGATCTTTTCTCGCTTGCGCCACCATCTGCTCTTCGGCAGCGGCCTCGTCACCCTGTTGTATCTCTGCCTCGTGGCCATCGCGATGCCGTCCCGCGAGGGTCCGCAGATCGTCCTGCCGCAGGAGGCGAGCCTGCTCGTCCTCGTCGGAGCGGTTCTGCTGGTGCTCGCGCAGTTCACCGCCTCGGTGGATCGGACGGGATGGAGACGCCTCCTGCCCCTCCTCACTCTCGTGCCGATGAGTCTTGGCCTCCTCATGGGCCTCGGGCTCACGGAAACGCAGCTCGTCCGTCACGAGGTCGATCGCCTCACTCTCCCCGACGGTCGCTTGGTGATGCTGACCCTCGAACCCGGAACGACCGACACGATTTTCGCCGTCTGGTCGGAGGAAGGGTGGCGCTGGCGTCCGCTGTTCGAGGGCGTGACGCAGGTCAGCTATTCGGAGGACGGTTCGTTCACCGAGAACCCCGCCCTCGTCGTTTCGCGGGACGGGCAGCACCTCCTCATCCGTCGCGGCGGACTCTGGACGGATTGCTGGCGCATCGGCGTCGCGTCGAGCCCCTGCCTGCCGGATGCGCTCCGTACCCCCGTGACGCGCAGCGAATGGTTCGATCGCTCCGACCGGATCGCCGCCTTCGTCGGGATGGACCCCGCCCGACGGTGATGGCCGCGCGGGCGGGGTTTCCCCTCAGCGCCGACGTGTCAGCCCGTAGAGGGCAAAGCCCGCGAGCGCCGCGAGGCCGAGGGCCAGCCCCCGGTTGCCGTTCACTGCTGCGGTGACGGACTCGCCCGTGCGGCGCAGGTCGTCGGCGAGTGGCGAGCCCGTGAGGATGCGCTCGGCCCGGGTCTTGTTCTCGGGGCGGGTGTTGATGGCGACGGAGAAGGCGTCGTCGTGGCGGATGATGTCGATGCTGTTGCGAGCGAACCCCGCCCGCGCGAGGCGGTCGCGGGCCGCACGGGCGAGCCGCAGGGAGGGGAAGGGAACCGAGGCCACGACGCTGTCCGACATGCATTCATTCTCCGTAGGGTCGAGCCAAACACAGCGGTGTGATCGAGGGTTCCCCCCGCAGGCTCTTAAGGCCTCCGCAACCCTGCGGGCTTAGGCCCGGTTCCCGGCCCTGCCGGCCCTGACAGGAGATGCCCGCCTTGCGCGATCCCTTCGTTCCCGACGCGCTGGCCGAGCGCCTGCGGGCCAAGCGGCGCAACACCCGGCCGGTGGAGGCCCTCACCTGCGAACCGGCGAAACCCGTCTTCGCCGAGCTCCTCGACGGACGCGGCCACGGAACGGGTCAGTACGTGCGCCTGTCGCAGGGCATGGTCGAGCGCATCACCCGGGTGGTGCGCGGCGGCGAATAGGCGGCCTGCTCCGCCCGGCGTTCCGCCCCGCGAAAATCCGCCGTAGAGACCGGCGATGGAGCTCAGACCCTACCAGCGTGCCAGCCTCGACGCCCTCTACGCCTCCTGGCGCGACGAGACCGGCGACGGCCTCATCGTCCTGCCCACGGGTGCCGGCAAGGCCTTCGTCATCGCGGCCCTGGTTCGGGAGACGATTTTTCGCGATTCCACCGCCCGGATCGCCATCGTCACTCACACCCGGGAGCTCATCGCCCAGAACCACGCCGAACTCCGCGCCACCTGGCCCGAGGCACCGGCCGGCATCTACTCGGCCGGGCTCGGCCGGCGCGAGACGGGAACGCAGGTGCTGTTCTGCGGCATCCAATCGGTGTGGAACCGGATCGAGGCCATCGGTGCCTTCGACCTCGTGGTGGTGGACGAGGCCCACCTCATCCCCCGCGCCGCGGAAACCCGCTACGGCCGCTTCCTCGCCGCCCTGCGGGCAGCCCGACCCGACCTGCGGGTCGTCGGCCTCACGGCGACCCCCTACCGCCTCGACAGCGGCCGCCTCGACGAGGGCGCGGGCCGCCTGTTCGAACGCATCGTCTACGAGGCCAATGTCGGCGACCTCATCCACCAGGGCTACCTCGCCCCCCTGATCTGCAAGGCCACCGCCACGGCCCTCGACGTTTCCGGGGTGGGCAAGCGCGGCGGCGACTACATCCCGAGCGCCCTGGAGGCGGCGGTGAACCAGGACTGGATCACCCGCGCCGCCGTGGAGGAGATGGCCGGCTACGGCCGCGACCGCCGGGCCTGGCTCGCCTTCTGTGCCGGGCTCGCCCATGCGGAGGCCGTGCGCGATGCCGTGCGGGGGCAGGGGGTCTCCTGCGAGATGGTCACGGGCGAGACGGGCAAGCGCGAGCGCGACCGTATCGTGCGCGACTTTCGCGCCGGACGGGTGCGCTGCCTCACCTCCGTGGGCGTGCTGTCGACGGGGTTCAACGTGCCGCGCGTCGATCTCATCGCGCTCCTGCGCCCGACCCAGAGCACGGGGCTCTACGTCCAGCAGGTCGGACGCGCCCTGCGCACGGCGCCGGGCAAGACCGACGCGCTCATTCTCGATTACGCCGGGCTGGTGCGGATGCACGGTCCCGTCGACATCGTCACCGCCCGCAGCGCCGCCCTCGTCAAGGGCCGCGAGGGCGAGATCCGCGCCAAGCCCTGCCCCGGCTGCGGCGCGCTCATTGCCCTCAATGCCAGCACCTGCGAGGCCTGCTGGGTCGAGCCCGAGGACGAGGCCGACGACGGGCCGAGTCACGAGGCGGCGGCCGACGACGAGCACCCGATCCTGTCGCGGGCCGTGCCGGTCTGGCGCGACGTCCGGGACTGGCAGCTCGCGCGCCACGCGCCGTCCGACAGTCTCGAAATCCTCTTCCGCCTCGGGGAGGGGTTCGTCCACCGGGTGCGGATCGACCTCGAACGGACGGGTTACCCCCGCGAGAAGGCGGTGCAGTGGTGGCGCCAGCTCGGCGGCGGGCGCGACGTGCCCATGAGCGTCGCGGAGGCCCTCGACCGGGCCGACGACCTCACCCGTCCGGCGGCGATCCTCATCCGGGCCAACGGCCGCCTGTCCGAGAGCGTGAGCTACCGCTTTCCCGATGGGCGCACCTTCGTCGACACGCGGCGCCTCGACGGGGCGGGCCTGTGATGTCGGGAACACCGGCGCGCGGCCACGGTTGCATCGTTCGGCCCCTGCGGGGCGTCAGCGAGGACCACCATGCGCGATCCATCGGCCAGAGGGCCTGATCAGAGAGGACTCGGCGCCCTGTTCGGGGACAGCGTGCGCCACGCCGCCGATCTCGTGGGCGGCGAGTTCGAACTCCTGCGCCGGGAGACCGACGGCAACATCCGGACGATCCTTCGCCTCGTCGCCACCTTCGGCACGGCCGTGCTCCTCGTGCTCGCCGCCCTGATGCTGTTCGTCGTCTTCCTCGTGAAGGGCATCGGCGCCCTGCTGGGTTCGGAGATCGCCGGGGCGGTCATCGTCGGCGGGCCGTTCGCCGGAATCGCCCTCGCCCTGATGGTGTTCGGCATGCGCCGCATGGCGCGCGACAACCTCGCGCCGCGCCGCTTCGAGCGACAGGTCGCCCGCGACGCCCGGATGGCGACCCGCCCCCGCGGCTGATCCTGAGCCGCGATGATCCCCGTCTTGAATCGCGGCGTCGGGAGCGGTACCGCTCCGGCCGACGCACCGATTCGCGCGACGGGATCACCGCCATGACCGAGATTCGCCCTCGCCGCAGCGTGCTCTCCATGCCGGGCTCGAATACCCGCGCCTTGGAGAAGGCCGCGTCCCTGCCCACCGACGTGGTGATGATCGACCTCGAGGATGCCGTAGCGCCCGAGGCGAAGGACGAGGCGCGCCGCGCCGTCGCCGAGGCCGTGGCGGAGCGTCGGTTCGGCCGCCGCGAGGTGGTGGTCCGGGTCAATCCCCTCGACACTCCGTGGGGCGAAGCGGACCTCGCCGCCATCGCCCCGGCCGGGGCCGACGCCATCCTGGTGCCGAAGGTCACCGGCTCCGATGCCCTCGTGGCCGTGGGCAGCCGCCTGCGCCGCCTCGGCGCACCCGAACGCACCCGCGTCTGGGCGATGATCGAGAGCCCGATGGCGCTTCTCCACATCACCGACATCGCGCAATCGGCCCGCGACGTCGACACCCGGCTCGCCTGCCTCATCGTCGGGCCCAACGACCTCGCCAAGGCCAGCCGGGTCCGCCTCGGCGTGCCGGGGCGCCCGGCCCTGATCCCGTGGCTGATGAACGTGATCGCCGCCGCCCGCGCCTACGAGATCGACTGCATCGACGGCATCTACAACGCGTTCCGCGACGAGGCCGGGTTCCTCGCCGAGTGCGAGCAGGGCCGCGATTGCGGGTTCGACGGCAAGATGCTCATCCATCCGGGCCAGATCGAGGCCGCCAACCGGGTGTTCGGGCCGACGCCGGAGGCGATCGCCGAGGCCCGCGCCATCATGGCGATCTTCGCCGACCCCGCGAACGCCCGGCGCGGCGTCGTCGATTTCAACGGGCGGATGATCGAGCGCCTGCACGCCGTGGAGGCCGCCCGCCTCGTGGCCCTGGCGGACGCGATTTCAGCGCTGGCCGCGTGAGCGGACCGACACCCGACCTCGCCGTCGACCTGCACCTCCTCGACCCTCGCCTCGCCGGTTGGGGCTTTCCCCGCTGGGGATCGGCCGGGGCCGCCGGCCTCGACCTCCATGCCTGCCTCGACGCCCCCCTGACCCTCGCGCCGCAGGGGCCCGCGGTGCTGATCCCGGCGGGTTTCGCCCTGGCGATCCGCGATCCCGCCTGGTGTGCCCTCGTCTACCCGCGCTCGGGGCTCGGCCACCGCGACGGCCTCGTGCTCGGCAACGGCGTCGGGGTGATCGACGCCGACTATACCGGACCGCTGATGATCTCGGCCTGGAACCGCAACCCCGCGGGGCCCGGCCTCGTGGTCGGGCCGGGCGACCGCATCGCCCAACTGGTCTTCACCCGCATCACCCGCCCGGCCTTCACCGTCGTCGACACCCTGGAGGCTTCGGAGCGCGGCGCCGGCGGGTTCGGCTCGACGGGCGTCCGGTAGGGTAGGGGCGCGCCTCACAGGCGTGCCTTCCTCGGGCCGGGTCGGATCGATCAACCGGATGCCTCTGTCACGCCTTTGCAAGAGGGCGGCGGACCCAATCGTCCAGAACGGTGTTCCTCTCCCGTAACATCCACTGGGCATGGAGACGGCCATGGCATTCGTATCGCAGACAGTGATGGAAGAGGGCCTCGCAGCCAAGCGGGCCGGCCTCTCGGACGAGGCGAACCCCTATCCGGCCGGCTCTCAGAACAGCGCCGACTGGCTCGAGGGCTACACGGCCGACGAGGCGGAGC
Organism: Methylobacterium adhaesivum; assembly: GCF_022179065.1. Lineage (GTDB taxonomy): Bacteria > Pseudomonadota > Alphaproteobacteria > Rhizobiales > Beijerinckiaceae > Methylobacterium > Methylobacterium adhaesivum. The sequence continues at coordinate 457,891 of NZ_BPQD01000007.1, read as the reverse complement.
AGAACGTCGACCGCGTGGGATCGGACGGCTGACGGACGAGGCGGGCCGCGGCCCTGTTACAGGCGCTGTTGGCCCGCCGGCAGGCCGCCGGATGGGGTGACGTCGATGCGGATCGTCGCCCGGCGGACCTCGCCATCGGCGGTCTCGACCTCGATCCTGACCTCGTCGGGGCCGCTGTAATTCGCGTTGGCCTGATAGACCACGACCTGTCCGGAGACCTTTTGGTCCGGACACCGGTTCTTCTTGCCCGTGGCGATGCTGGCCGTGGTGGCGATGACCCGGCCGTGCTGGGGCAGGCCGGGCACGCGTAGGGCCGGGGCCGCCCCCGGACTGCAATCCCGCTTCAGGGGATTGAGCACGGCGATCTGCACCGCCTTGCCGGGCGCGACGCTCACGGGGGATTTCACGGAGTCCGGGTTGTCGGCGCCCTGGGCCTGCGCGGCCGGCGCAGCGAAGAGGGCGGCGGCGAGGAACAGCCCCTGCGAGGATTTGGAGGTAAAGCCAGGCATTGGGACCTCAATGGGTGCGCGGGAGGGGCCCTCGATCGGGCCGGGGTCGGCGGACGGCCGTCAGCGGCGCAGCATCGCGATCCACGACGAGACCGGGTCGACCACGTAGGCTGCCATGGAGGCGGCCCATTCCCGGGCTTTCATCACCATGGTCCGGTCGCGGCCGCCGGCGGCCCGCTCGGCCATGAGGGCGGCGACGTAAGCGTCCTCCTGTTCCTTGCAGGCATCGAGGGCGTTGCGCTGGGCCCCCGCCTTGCCCTGGAACGCCGGCTGCTCGGCGAAGGTCTCGCGCACGCACGCCGTCCAGGCCCGCTCCAGGGCCGGCACGTCGGCACCGGCCATCGCCGCGCCGGGGAGCACGAAGAGCACCGGGATGAGGGCGAGGCGCGCGGGGATTCGCATGGCACCGATATCGCCGATTCGACCGACTCCTGACAAGATCGAACCGCCCTGGAGCGGCGTCCGGCCCGGATGTCGGTTCAGAAATCGACGGTGGCTGAGAGGAGGACGGTGCGGGGCGTGCCCTGGCTCAGGATGCCGCGCCCGGTGGAGGCCCAATAGTTGTTGCCCGTGACGTTCACGACGTTGGCCCTCAGGGTCAGGGGGCGGTCGTTCAGGGTGGTGGCGTAGCGCACCCCGAGGTCGAGGGTCGCCCAGTCGGGGATCTTCTGGGTGTTGGCGAGGTCGTAATACTGCGACGACGTGTAGATCACCCGGCCCGTCAGGCTCACGCCCGGCAGGAACGAGGGCGGGAGGTCGACTTCGCCGTAGAGGTTGAGCTGCACGTTCGGCACGCCGACGGCGACCTTGCCGACATTCGAGGCGAGCTGAGCGGCGACCTGCACCCCGTCGAGGAAACTGACGCCGCCGAGGAGGCGGACGCCCTGGATCGGTTCGCCGAACACGGTGAGCTCGACGCCGTCGTTGCGCTGGCGCCCGTCCACGGAGAACACGAGGGTGCTCGCGTTGAGGAAGCCGAAGGGCTGCTCGATGCGGAAGGCCGCGACGCCCACGCCCACGACCCCGAAATCGTATTTGGCGCCCACTTCGGTCTGGCGCGACACGGAGGCCGGGAAGGCGGCGCTCGCGTTGACGGCGTTGACCGGCGGGGCCGGGGAGGTCAGGCCCTCGATGTAGTTGGCGTAGAGCGACAGATGCTCCAAGGGCTTCACCACCAGGCCGATGCCCGGGGAGAAGGCACCGCTGTCGCTCGATCCGGTCCGGAATCCGGTGGTGGCGTTGTAGGAATTCACGTCGAGGCTCTGCCAGCGGCCGCCGAGGGTGAGAAGCACCCGGTCGTCGAAGGCCGACAGGGTATCGGCGATGGCGATGCTGCGGTTGATGCGGCTCGACGTGCGGGGCGTCGCGTTGGAGAGCCCGACGGTGGAGCGCGGGGCGACGTAGACCGGATCGTAGAGGTTCGACACGATGGTGGAGCCGACGGTCTGCGCCGGCGGTTGCGCGAGATCCTGCCAGAAGCCCACGGCGGCGAGGCCGAAACTGTGCCTGATCGGACCGGTGTCCACGGTGCCCCGCAGGCCCGCCTCGGCCGTCTGGTTGACGATGTGGAACGGCAGGTAGCTGATCGGGTCGCGGTAGTCGCCGCGCGCATTGAAGATGCTGAGCACGCCGCCGAAATATTCCTGGCGGAAGTTCGAGCGGCCATAGGCGCCGTACAGGGTCAGGTCCGGCGTCAGGTCGTACTCGATCCGGGTGGCCACCTGCTGGTTGGCGCTGTTGCGATACTCCCAGGGCTGGTGCTGGTTCAGGGTCAGGTCGGGCGCGCGCGGGATGCGCACGCCGGCCACGACGGACCGGTTGCGCAGGGGTGAGGTGAAGTCGAGTTCCTGGTAGCCGAGATCGAGGCTCGCCCGCAGGCGTTCGCCGCGATAGTCGAGGGCCAGCGACGCGACGCCGAGATGAAGGCTCTGGTTGTCGATCGGCGTGCGGCCGTTGTTGAAGGCACCGTTGAAGCGGACGCCCCATTCCTTGTTGTCGCCGAAGCGCCGGCTGAGATCGACCGCCTTGTAGATCTGCGCATCGGACGCGTAGCCGAGGGTGACGCGGTTGAGGGGCTCGTCGCCCGCGCGTTTCGGGATCAGGTTGATGATGCCGCCGATGTTGCCGAAGGGCGGCACGCCCGAGAGCAGGGTCGAGGGGCCGCGCAGGACCTCGACGCGCTCGATGGGCTCGATGGCCGGATTGAACGCGTCGGCGACGCCGAACAGGCCGTTGAATCCGATGTCCTGGGCGAAGACCGGAAAGCCCCGGATGAAGAAGCCGAGGATGCCTGAGAAGGCCGGCACGTTGGTGCGGATCGAGGGGTCGTTGTTGACCACGTCCTGCACGTTGCGGGCCTGCTGGTCGCGGATGAGCTTGTCCGTGTAGCTCGTCGAACTGAACGGCTGGTCGAAGACGTTGCGGTTGCCGAGGAAGCCGAGGCGGGAGCCCGACGCCACAGCGCCGCCCGCGTAGGGCGGCGGCGGCGGACCGACGACGGCGTTGGGGTTGGCGGTGCCGCGTCCCCCGTTGCCGCTGCCCTGAACCGAGAGTTCCTCGAGGCGGACGGCCTCCTGGGCATAAAGCCCCCCGGGGGCGGCCACGAGGGCGGCTGCGACGAGTCCCGCCGCCGAGCGGCGCTCCATGCGGCGACGATTCCACGAACGGCCTGCCTTCACAGGTGCTGACATCGGGACACTCCGGCGGCCACGCGATACATCGCCTTCCCGAGGAATGCGATCGGATGGCGAGCGCCCGCAAACACTGCCTTCGCGAACCTCATCGACCATAGTCGGGGGAGCTACAAGACGAATGCTGAATAAACACGCCCTTATGCAGGGTATCGTTGCGTCTATGATACAATTATAAGTTATAATAATTCTATTTTATCTTGCTTGAACTGGCCGCCGTCACGGTTCGTTGCGGTGAAAGATGGGAGACAATGGGGTATAGTCTTTCCGGTTGATTGACCGGGCAGCAGCGCATTCCAGCGGTATCCGCCATGGCGTTCGTGCCGAAACCACGCATCCGCGCGACGAAGCAGACGATCAAAAATCCCCGTGATCTGTCATCGTTCCACGGGCGGTATGAAGATGTTTGTGATTTGTTTGGCTTTAATATGCCTGTTCGTCTAAGTATCTTACGGGTTCGTGTTTGTTCGCCGAGGAAACTTCAAGATCCTTCTCGCCATCGCCCGGATCGGCACTTCCATGCCGAGCCGGATCGTGGCCGCGCCGAACCCGCTCCGCCGCCCGAGAGCCGGGCCCATGAAGCGTTCGACGAGAGGCAGCCTCGCCCTCGTCGCTCTGCAGGTTCCGGTCACGGCGCTGCCCCTGGCGCTGCCGCCGTTCCTCCGCCTCGCCGTCGAGCGGATGAGCACGAGGCCCGGTGCCTGGCCGGCCGCCCGGGCTGTCGCCATCCGCACGTCGCGTGCGGTCACCACCCTGGCCTCGACGCCGGTCTGGACCTCGCTCGCGACCCGGCGTGTCGCTGGCCGCCCCACCGAAGGGAACGACCGGATCTAATGGGGGGCACGCCTATTCGGTTTCGGCCGTATCGCGGCGTTCGAGGATCCGGATGAGCTGCGCCGGTTCGACGGGCTTTTCGTAGTGGCGGATGTGGGCGAAGCGCTGCGGAATTACGGTTCGGTCGTAACCCGTGGCGAACAGGAACGGGATGCCGCGCGCCTGCAGGGCATCCGCGACGGAAAAGACCATCTCCTCTTGCAGGTTGATGTCGAGGATCGCCGCATCGATGTCGGGCGTGGCCGCGATCAGGGCCAGGGCCGCCCGAACGCTGGGGACGGGGCCCAGCACCTGCGCACCGGCATCCTCGAATTGGCCCTGCATGGTCGTTGCGATGAAGTAATCGTCCTCGACCAAGAGAACGCGGTGGCCGACGATCGACTGCGTCGGGGTGTTCATGGCTGCGCTTCCTCGAAAGGTCCTGTGTCCGACGTCCGCGCGACGAAAAAATTCGTCGGCGCATCCTCGGTTCTCCCCCGCACCTCGGCGCCGATACGGAGCGACGCGGCCGGTGCCGTCGCGATTATACGATTCCGTTCTCCACAGCACGCCGCCCGGACCATGGCTCTTCTCGCCGTTGCGCCGCGCGTCCCGCCCGATCCCCTTGCGGCGGACGCGGCCCCTCAGGCCGCCCCATCGCCGTCTTCGAAGTCAGGAGTGATCTCGGCCGTCAGATGTCCGATCCGCTTCACGAGGGGGAGGCGGATCGTGCAGCACAGGCCCTCCGGCTCGTAGGCGAGGCGCGTGCGCGCGTCGAGTTCGTAGGCCAGGGTCCTCTCCAGAACCGTCGCGCCGAACCCAGACCGCGTCGGGGGCGTGATCGGCGCGCCCCCTGTTTCCGTCCACACCAGGGTGAGCATCGGCTCGGCACCTTCCGCCTGCGTCACCTCCCAGCTGACCGCGACCCGGCCATGGGCTCCGCCGAGTTCGCCGTGCTCGATGGCGTTGCTCGCGAGTTCGTACAGGGCCAGGGCGAAGATCTGGGCCGCCTTCGGACGCAGGAGCACGCGGGGCCCGGAAATCGTGGCCCGGTCGCCCTCGCGCACGAGGTGAAGCTGTAGGGCGTCCGAGATCATGGAATGTAGGTTGACCTCGCCCAGGGCATCGATGGCGGTGCGGGCGCGCATCAGGGCATCAAGGCGCCCGTCGAGGTGGGCGACGTAGGACGGGATATCCTCGGCCGTCTCGGCGGATTGATGCATCACCGCCCGCAGCATTGCCACGGTGTCGCGCAGTCCGTGCCGCAGGCCGTCATGCGCGCCGGCCTTGTCGAGGAGCCGGCGCAGGCGCGCGTTGTCGCTCTCCAGGGCGGCGATCCGCCCTGCCGTGTCGTCAGGCTGCGTCATCTCGTTTCCCCCTCGCGACAACACACGCAGAGCACAGCCGGTTCATTCGCGGACCAGGGCACCGAGATCGGCCTCGTCGACGGTGAAGTGGAGGTAGGCCGGGTCGAAATATGCCAGTCGCGCCAAGCCGTCGGGGTCGTGCAGCGTCAGCTGCCGACCCCGCAGCGTGATCAGGCCCGCCGCCCGCAGGTCCTGCAGCGTGCGGTTGATGTGCACACTGGTCTGGCCCAGGGCGTCGGCCAAATCGTTCTGAGTGATCGGGAACGAGCACGTGCTGTCCTTCGTCAGGCCGACGACGGCGAGCCGCGCGAACACCTCGCAGAACAGGTGGGCGAGGCGTTCGATCCCGGTGCGGCAGCCCAGACTCACGGTCCACTCGCGCTGGATCGAGGCGTTGGCCAGGGTCTCGCGATGGAAGGCCTCGTTGAGGTTGGGGCTGCGCGCGGTGAGGTCCTGCATCGCCGAGCCCCTCACATGCGCGAGGATGACGGGCGTCAGGGCGCAGACGGCATGGTCCATCCGGTCGTGGAGGAAGGGGTTCGAATCGTACGGATCGCCCGGCAGGATGAGCGAGACGATCTGGCGGCGACCATCGGCGAGCTGCTTGTACCGGCAGGCCCAGCCATCCAGGACGACGTTGACCGCGCGCGGATCCTCGCCCTCCACGACGATGTCGGTGCGCGCCGCGACCTGCCGCCTCGTGCCGAGGGCCTCGGCAAGCCAGAGTCGGTCGGCATCCGAAAGCGGGCCGTATCGCTGAAGTTTTCGCACAAGTGGATCGGGCATACGGCTTTCTCGGGGCAGGGCTCGCGAGTTTAACCGCAAACCCTCCCGTCTCTACTCATGTAGATTAAGAAAGCCGTGAGATTGGAAAAGCCATGGGACGTCTTGCCGCCTTCGGACCGGCACGACCGGCGGGAGGGCGACGTCGTGGGGCGATGCGGGAAGACCGGGTCGGAACGGGGACGCCGGGATCGGGTTAGCGCATCGACAATTCGGAGATTGCCGCATGCTCAACGAACCCGTTCGCTACAGCCCCGCCGTCGAGGACGTGCAACCCGAGGAGGCTCGGACGATCGAGGCCCTGTGCGAGACTTTCGATACGATCCTGGAGCGGACGGCGCAGGATTCCGGGCATGCCGTGCGCGCGGTCCACGCCAAGGCGCACGGCATCCTCGAAGGCACGATGGCGATCGCGCCCGGGCTCCCCCCGGAGCTGGCGCAGGGGCTGTTCGCCACTCCCGGCGAGCACCGGGTCTACATGCGCCTCTCCACGAATGCGGGCGACATCCTGCCCGACGCCGTCTCACTGCCGCGCGGCGTCGCCATCAAGGTGCTGGACGCGCCCGGCGAGCGTCTGGCCGGGGCAGAGGGTACGGCCCAGGACTTCATCATGGTCAACGGCCCCGTGTTCCAGGCTAAGACCGCCGAGGCGTTCCATTCCAGCCTCAAGCTGCTGGCCAAGACGACGGACCGGGCGGAATCCCTGAAGGTCGCGGCCTCCACCGTCCTTCGCGGCGTCAACAAGGCGCTGCAGGCTGTCGGCATCGAGAGCACCACCGTCGCAGCCCTCGGCGGGGCGCCGAACGTCGATCCCCTGGGCGAGACCTACTACAGCGTCACGCCGTTCCGGTACGGCGACCACATCGCCAAGTTCTCCCTCGCGCCCGTGGCCGCGTCGCTGACGGCCCTGACGGGCCGGGAGATCGACGCCTCCGGCCGCCCGGACGCGATCCGCGAGACGGTGCAGGCCGAGATGCGCGACCGCGAGGCCGTGTGGGCGTTCCGGGTCCAGCTCTGCCGCGACCTCGAACGGCAGCCCGTCGAGGACCCGACCGTCGCCTGGAACGAGGACGAGGCACCGTTCCAGACGGTGGCGACGATCACGGTCCGCCCGCAGGACAGCTGGGATGCGGACCGGGTCAAGGCGGTCGACGAAGGAATGCGCTTCGGGGTCTGGACCGGGCTCGCCGCGCACCGGCCGCTCGGCAACATCAACCGGGCGCGTAACGCGCCCTACCGGCATTCGGCCGAGTTCCGCCAGCGCTTCAACGGCTGCCCCATCCACGAGCCGGCGGGGAAGCGGTGATGAGCGGTCCCCGTCCGGGCGCCGTCCGGCCCAAAGCCGTCGCCTTCGACATCATCGGCACGGTGTTCAGCCTGGAACCCCTGCGCGCCGCCCTAGTCGGCCTCGGCCTGCCTGCCGCGTCGGCGGAGTTCCTCTACACCGCGACCCTGCGAGACACCTTCGCCCTCGCGGCGACGGACGGTTTCGCCCCCTTCCGTGCCGTCATGGCCGGGTGCCTCGACGAGGTGCTGGCTCGGGAAGGTGTCGCGGCGTCGGCGGCCGACAAGCAGGCGGCGCTCGGCCGGATGGCGAGCCTGCCGCCGCACGACGACGCCGGAGCGGCGTTCGCGGTCCTGGCCGAGGCCGGCATCCGGGTCTTCGCCCTCAGCAACGGCGCCGCGCAAACAACCCAGGGGTTGTTCGACGAGGCGGGTCTCGGCGAGCGGATCGAGCGCGTCCTCTCCGTCGAGCAGGTGGGGCTGTCGAAGCCGAGGCCGGAGGTGTACCGATTCGCGGCCGAAACCGCCGGGGTCGCGCCGGGCGAGATGGCCCTGGTGGCGACACACCCCTGGGACATCCACGGTGCCAAGGCGGCCGGCCTCGTCGGCGCCTACGTGGCGCGGGGGCTGCCGTTCTCGCCGGTGCTGCGGCCACCGGACGTCACCGGCGAAACCCTGCTGGAAGCCGCCGAGAAACTGGCGGCCCTTCCCGATACCTAAAGCATCGTCCCGAAAGGTGGCCTCCGGCTTTCGGGGAAAGACGATGCTCTAACCGTCAGCCCTGGAAGCACAGGGTCGCGCGCGTTCCGGGGCCGGGCGAGCCGTAGACCACGGTGGAACGCAGGTTCGTCGCCATGGCCTTGACGATGCGGGAGCCGAGGCCGGTGCCGCGCGGCTGGCCCTCGCCCGTCCAGCCGACCCCGTCATCCTCCACCGTCAGCGTCAGGCCCTCGGCGCCGTGCCGCCCGAGGGCGACGCGGATTTCGCCGGGGACGTCGGGCGCATAGGCGTACTTGTACGCGTTGGTCACGAGCTCGGTGACGATGACGCCGAGCGACACGGCCTTGTCGGTGGCGAGTCGCACGGGCTCCACGGCGAGCCGGATGGCATGGTCGCGGCCGGCGGCCTTCATGGCGGCCTGCAGCTCCTCCGCCAGGCTCGACAGGTAGGCATCGAGGGCGACGGCCTCGACATCGTCCGAGGTGTAGAGGCGCCGGTGGATGCCCGCGATGGCCTGGATGCGCGCCTGCATCTCGATGAGCGCGGCCTTGGCGGCGGGGTCGGAGACGGCGTTGGTTTGCATGTGCGTGAGGGCCGCCACCAGGGCCAGGGAGTTGGCGACCCGGTGGTTCACCTCCCGGAGCAGGATCTCGGCGCGGTCGCGCGCCTCGCGGACCGCCATGTCGGCCCGCTCCTTGTCGCGCCGCAGGGTCTCCTGGCGCAGGGCCGTGTCGATGGCCTCCCCGAGGAGCTCGCGGAACTGGCCCTGGACATCCTTCCAGACGTAATCGACGGCTCCGGCCTTGAGGGCCGCGACGGCGACGCGGCTGTCCTCGGAGCCCGTCACGTAGACCACGGGCGGCGCGTCGGGCAGGGCCCTGATGGCCGGCAGCACCTCGAGGCCGGTCTGGCCGGGCATGTGATGGTCGAGGGCGACGACGTCGATGCCGCCCGCCGCCAAGCGCGCCAGACCCGCTTCCCCGTCGGGGGCGAGTTCCACGGCGTAGCCGCGCGTGCGCAGGGCGCGCTGGACGAGCCGCCCGAGGCCCGGATCGTCGTCGACGTAGAGGATCCGCGGGGCCGGATCCACCTCGGGGGGCGAACCGGTCACGGAAGCCTCGAGGCCGGGCGGCGCGTCGGCACTCATGGCGTTTCGGGCACTTGCATCACCGAGAAGAACAGGCCGAGCTGCCGGATCGCGTTGGAGAAGCCTTCGTAGTTCACCGGCTTGGTGATGTAGACGTTGGCCCCGAGGTCGTAGCAGCGCTGGACCTCGCGGCTGTCGTCCGTCGTCGTCAGCACCACCACGGGCGAGCGGCGCGTATGCGGGTTCGCCTTCACCTTCTCGAGGATGTCGAGGCCGGTCATGTCCGGCAGGTTGAGGTCGAGGAGGATGAGGAGATGGCGCCGCGCACTCGCCTCGCCGGACCCGTCCGGTCCGAGCAGGTAGGCCAGGGCCGACGTGCCGTCACGGAACGGGACGATCTCGTTGTTCACCCCGGCCCGGCGGATGTTGCGCTCGATGAGGCGAGCGTGTCCCTCGTCGTCCTCGATCATCACGATGCAGACGGGTTGCATGGGTGGCTCCGAAACTATTCCGCGGCGAGGCTCACGGGGCCGGCCTGTCCAGCCTGACCCGTAGCGGCCTTCCGGGGCAGCGTCACGCTGAACGTGGTGCCTTGGCCCAGTTCCGAGGTCACGTCGATCCGGCCGCCGAGGGAGCGCACGAGGGCCTTCACGTGGGCGAGACCGATGCCCTCGCCGGGCCGGTCCTGGACTCCGGATCGGCGAAACAGCTCGAAGACGCGGGCATGGTCGCGGGCCGCGATGCCCCGGCCGTTATCCGCGACGTCGAAGCGGACCCGGTTGCTGCCCGCGGTCACGGCCGTCACCGTGATCCGTCCCGGCCGCTGAGGGTCGAGGTACTTCACGGCGTTGTCGAGGAGGTTGGCGAACACCTGCTCGACGGCGAGGCGGTCCGCCGTGATCTCCGGCAGGTCGGGAGCGATGTTCACGCGGGCGCCTGCCGCGTCGGTCTGATGGTGCTGCGCATCGGCGAGGCCCTGGAGCAGGGTCGTCATGTCGAGGGGCTCCACGCGGAAGGCGCGTCGGCCCTCGCGCGACAGTCGCAGAATGGCGGCGATCAGGCCCTCCATGCGGGTGACGGCCGCCTTGATGAAGCCGAGGGCCTCGCCGAGATCGGCATCGATCCGGCCCGCCTGCGGATGGTCGCGCAGGGCCTGGGCGACCTCCCCGCGCGTCTCCTCGAGCTCGCTCGTGAAGCCCATGACGTTGACGAGGGGCGCACGCAGGTCGTGGCTGACGATGTAAGCGTAACGCTGGAGTTCCTCGTTCGAGTCGCGCAATTCCGCCTCGGCCTCGCGCTGCTCGGTGATGTCCGTGTGCACGCCGACCCATTCGCGGATGGCGCCGGCCCGTAGGATCGGCACCGCATGGATGGCGAAGTGGCGCCAACTGCCGTCGCGGGCGCGCACCCGGTGCTCGTGAACGAAGTCCCGCTGCGCCGCCACCGTCGCCGCCCAGGCCGCGAGGGAGGAGGCGGCGTCGTCCGGGTGAACGGCGCTTGCCCAGCCGAACCCCTCATATTCCGCCCGGGTCTGGCCCGTGAGGGCCGCCCAGCCGGGCTGTTCGCCCATCATCCGCCCCTCGGCGTCGTTGGTCCAGAGCACGCCGCGCACGGCCTGGATCGCCGCCCGGAACCGCGCCTCGCTCGCCCGGTATTCTTCCTGGACCCGCTGCTGATCGACGGAGGAAGCGAACAGGGCGAGGAACAGGATCGCGAAGGTGGCGCCGGCGACGGCCAGCGCGAGGGTCTGCTGGTCCTGCCCGAGGGCCGTGATATGGGCGGCGTGGGCACCGGCCTCCTCGACCGTGAAGGTCGCCGCCGCCATGCCGGTGTAGTGCATGCCCGCCACGGCGATGCCCATCACGCCGGCGGCCAGGAGCTTCTGCCGGACGCCGTGCTGGCGGAAGGTGAGCCACAGGGCCGCCGTCGCCGCCGCGACCGCGATGGCGATGGAAGCCGCGACGATCACGACACTGTAGGCGAGATTGCCCGGCACATGCATCGCGGCCATGCCGGTGTAGTGCATCCCGGCGACGCCGAGGCCCATCAGGGGGCCGCTCACCAGCACGTCCCGCAGCCCGGCGGCGGCCCGGTTGACCCAGGCGAAGGCCACTCCGGTGGCGGCCACGGCGATGACGAGGGACAGGGCGGTAAGCCCGAGGTGGTAGGCCACGGGCATACCCATCTCGAAGGCGAGCATGCCGATGAAGTGCATCGACCAGATGCCGCCGCCCATGGCACCCGCGGCGCCCGCCACCCAGGCCCACCGCTGCCCCGGTGCCGCGCCCCGAACCCGCGCTCCGAGATCGAGGGCGACGTAGGCCGAGAGAATGGCGATGGCGACCGACAGGGCGACAAGAACCGGATTGTAACCGGCGTGCATCAGGGTGGGGCCGCTCATGAAACCTCTCGGAGGGCCGGGATGCGGAAAAGTTCCGCGCCCCGGAGACGCGATCTGTCGCTCGGGCACGACTGTAGCCCGCGTTTGTGATTCACGTGAAATCTTCGGCCTCGGTGAAGCCGCCGATCCACACCTCCTGTGATCCTCCGGTATCAGCCAAACGACGGAAGATCACGGTACTGTGCACGGATGTTTCGTTCTTCGTTGCCCCGACGCCCCCGCACGCTCAGGCGGAGGGCCCAGCCCGGCCGCATTCAGGCCGCCCTCACCCTAGTCGCCCTCGTCCTCACCGGTACGGCCGAGGTCGGGGCACGCGAGGGCGACGCGCCCGACAAGGTCGATACCGAGAACCTGTTCGGGTTCACGGAGGGGACCGACACCGGCAAGAAGGGCGAGCAGGAAGTCGTGGTCGACGCCATCGGGCGCTTCAGCAAGCGGCGCAGCGGCCCGGGTTCGTCGGGCTACGGCGCCACCGAACCCATCATCAGCTATCAGATCGATCCCACCGACAATTTCAGCATCGAGCCCGGCCTCCAGTTCGATGCGCGCGACACCCGCACCATCGCGGGTGTGCCGGACAAGCGGTTCGGTACCTTCAACGGCGGGTCGCTGGAGCTGAAGTATCAATTCCTCAAGCGCACGGACAGCCATCCGTTCGGCATCGCCCTACAGGCCGAGCCCCAATACTCACGGGTGACCCCCATCGAGGGCCAGGGCGCTGACGTGTTCAGCATGGACACGCGTCTCATGGTCGACGCACGCCTGATCCCCGACCGGCTCTGGGTCGGCGCCAACCTGATCTACGATCCTTCCGTTGCGCGCCTCAAGGGATCGGGCGAGACCGACCGGTCATCCACCCTGTCCCTGTCGGGCACCTTGATGGCCCGGATCACCGAGACCGTCTTCCTCGGCCCCGAGTTGCGGGCCATGCGGGCCTATGACGGTTCGTTCCTGAACCGCTTCCTCGGGCATGCGGTGTTCCTCGGGCCCGTGCTGCATTATCAGGTCTCCGAGAAGGGCTTCCTCACCCTGGCCTACGCGGCCCAGGTGATCGGCCACGACAGGGCGCCCGAGTTCTCCGACCGCGCCTTCAACCTGAGCCAGTTCGCCCGCCACAATCTGCGGGTCCGCTTCGGCGTCGAATTCTGATCCCCGGGTATCCTGGGACCGCGTCACGGATCGACACGCCCTGGGGATCGCGTCGCCGGGTCCCTGGCGCGCGGCGGCCCGTTCGGCGAATTGTCCGCATCCGTACCGCCTTGCCCGAGGATTGATTGCCCATGCGCACCGCCATCCGGACCCTTCTCCTCGTGGGCCTCGTGGGCCTCGTGGCCTCGGCTACCGCCGCGCGCGCCGACGAGACCGTCACGGTGTTCGCCGCCGCCAGCCTGAAGAACGCCCTCGACGCGGCCGGCAAGGCCTTCACGGCGGGCAGCGGCCTCAAGATCCGGGCGAGCTACGCCGCCTCCTCGGCCCTGGCCCGGCAGATCGAATCCGGCGCGCCCGCCGATCTCTTCGCCTCGGCCGATCTCGAATGGATGGACGATCTCGCTGGCAAGCACCTCATCCGCCCGGAGACCCGGGTGAACCTCCTCGGCAACCGGATCGTCGTGGTCGCCCCGAGGGACGCGAAGATCACGGATGTGCCGTTCACGCCGGATGAGTTCGCGGCGGCTCTGGGCCCCGACGGGCGTCTCGCCACGGGCGAGGTCAATTCGGTGCCCATCGGCAAGTACGCCAAGGCGGCCTTCGAGAAGCTCGGTCTCTGGACCGGCCTGCAACCGCGCCTCGCCCAGGCCGACAACGTGCGGGCCGCCCTGCTCCTCGTCTCGCGGGGCGAAGCACCCTTAGGCGTCGTCTACGAAAGCGACGCGAAGTCGGATCCGGGCGTGAAGGTGGTGGGCGTGTTTCCGGCGGACTCGCATCCCCCGGTGGTGTATCCGTTCGCCGTCACGGCCGAGGCCAGGGGTGACGGTGCGGCCCGCTTCCTCGACTTCCTGAAGGGGGCCGCGGCCCGGCCCTTCTTCGAGGCCCAGGGCTTCCGGGTCCTCGGCGCCGCTTCCGCACGTTAAGGGACAGTCCTCATGAAGATCAGCGCACGCAACACCCTCAAGGGCAAGGTCGTCTCCGTCGAGAAGGGCGCCACCACCGCCCACGTGAAGATCGAGGTCGCCGACGGCACGGTGATCACCGCCTCGATCACCAACGAATCCGTGGACAGCCTCGGCCTCGCCGTGGGCGGCCAGGCCTATGCCGTGGTCAAGGCCTCCGACGTGATGGTCGCCGTCGACTGAGCGATCCCCGATCGCGGCCCTACTCGAAGTCGCCCGGCTGCGGCGGGGCGACCGGCGTGAACAGGCTGCGGTCGGGCTTGAGGTCGAGGAGCGGGGTTCCGTCGAGGCAATCGAGGCCGCGCACGGTGACGATCGGGCCGTCGATCCCCACGAGATGCGCGATGGACGTGCCGATGGGATTGGGGCGCACCGGTGAGCGCAGCGAGAAGGTGCCGCGCGCCACGCCGTCGCTCGCCGGGCATTGGTGGACGAGGTCGCGCCGCGAGGCGTCGAGCCAGTACAACACCTCGATCCGCGCGTAGGCGGACAGCCCGTCGAGGGCGGCGACCCACGGTTCGAACACCTCGATCCGGCACAGGGGCCCGTCGGCCCGTCCCTGGCGCGGGCAGGCGAGGCGGTCGTTCCAGGGCGTGGCGATCCGCCCGATATAGACGAGACCCGCATCGGTGGCCGCGGGCGGGGCGACGGCGATCTCGTTCGGGCGGATCTCGTTCAGGCGGACCATGGGGCGGCCTCTCTTCTCAGGACCGGGACAGGATCGGGGCGCAGACGGAGCGGGCGTAGCCGGGCAGGGGCACCACCGCCACGGCGACGCCGTAGATTCGCTCCAGGCTCTGCGGGGTGATGGTTTCGGCCGGTGGCCCGAGGGCGGCGAGGCGGCCCTCGTGCAGGAGCGCGACCCGGTCGGCGCACAGGAAGGCGTGGTCGGGGTCGTGGGTCGAGAGGATCACCGCGATGCCGCCGCGCGCCAGTCGCCGGACCTGATCGAGGACGCGGGTCTGGTTGCCGAAATCGAGGCTGGCGGTGGGTTCGTCCATGACGAGGAGGCGCGGCTCGCCGGCGAGCGCCCGGGCGATGAGCACCATCTGGCGCTCGCCGCCGCTGATCTCCGTGTAGATGCGCTCGGAGAGATGCGCGATGCCGAGGGTCGACAGGGCCCGCTCGGCGTGCTCACGATCGGCGGGGCCGGGACTGGCGAAGGCCCGCAGGCGGCTCGCCCGGCCCATGAGAACGACATCGCGCACGCGGAACGGAAACAGGGCGCCGTGGGCCTGCGGCACGTAGCCGAGGCTGCGGGCGAGGCGCGCCCGCGACCAGCCCGCCACGTCCGTCCCGTCGAGGCGGATCCGCCCGGCCTGCTTCGGCAGGAGGCCGAGCAGGGTCTTGAACAGGGTGGTCTTGCCGCCGCCGTTGGGCCCGAGCAGGCACAGGACCTCGCCGGCCGCGAGCCCGAAGCTCACGTCGGCTCCGATCCGGCGGGCGCCGTACCCGAAGGCGAGGTTCTCGACGGCAAGCAGCATCAGGCCCAGCCGCGCCGGCCGCTCGCCAGCAGCCACAGGAAGAACGGCGCGCCCATGAGCGCCGTGAGGATGCCGAGGGGCACCTCCACGGGGGCCAGGGTGCGGGCGACGCAATCGACGGCGAGGAGGTAGCCGGCGCCGAGCAGCAGGGAGGCGGGCAGCAGGCGCCGAAAATCCGGCCCGACGAGGAGGCGCGCCACGTGGGGCACGAGGAGGCCGACCCAGCCGATGACGCCCGTGACCGAGACCGCCGCCGCCGTCACCAGGGTCGCGGCGGCGACGAGGAGGGGGCGAAGCACCCGGGTCTCGACGCCGAGCGCCCGCGCCTCCTCCTCGCCGAGGCTCATGAGGTTCATGCGCCAGCGCAGGAGCACGAGGGGCACGAGGCCGAGCCCCATCGCCGGCAGGATGGCGCCGACATCGCCGAGGGTCACCGATGCGAGGCTGCCCAGCAGCCAGTAGGTGATGGCCGGCAGCTGGTTGTAGGGATCGGCCAGAACCTTGATCAGGGAGATCGCGGCGCCGAGCACCGCCCCGATGGCGACGCCCGCGAGCACCAGGGTCAGCACCGGATCGTGTCGGCGCACCGCCGCCCCCACGGCATAGACCGCCGCCACGGCGGCGAGGCCGCCCGCGAAGGCGAGGCCCTGGATCGCCGCCACGGGTAGCGACAGGAAGATGCCGAGCACCGCTCCGAGGCTGGCGCCGGCCGAGACGCCGAGGATGTCGGGTGAGACCAGGGGATTGCGGAACAGGCCCTGGTAGGTGGCGCCTGCCCCCGCCAGGGCGGCGCCGACCACGAGGGCGGCGACGACGCGGGGCAGGCGCACCTGCAGCACCACGGTCCGCACCGTCGCCTCGACCGTCGACGGCCACCCGAACAGTTTGGCCCCGAGCACCGCGAAGACATCGCCCGCCGGTACCCCGTACCGGCCGGTCCCCAGGGCCACGACGATCAGGGCACAGAGGGCGAGGACCGGCAGCCCCCATCCGGCGAGACTCAGGGCGCGGCCGCGCCGCCTTGCCGCCGCCGCCGCCGTCACGGCGCGGGGGTTCCGTTCAGCACGGTGTCGACCTGCGCGTCGTCGAGGTCGACGTGGTAGAAGCGCCGGTAGAAATCGCGCGTCACCTCGGGGAGCGGCCGCGGGAACAGGTCGGGATAGAGCACGCCCGCGAGCCAGCGCACGCCTATGAGGCGGTTGGGCCCCGGCGGCGCATCGAACCAGCCGAAGGGCAGGCTCGGCGCCTGGTAGACCCGCCCCGCGCGCACGGCCTTCACCCCGGCCCAGAGCGGATCGGTGGCGACGGCCCTGCGGAAGCTTGGGTCCTGGGTCACGATCACGTCCGGGTCCCAGGCGAGGACCTGTTCCGGCGAGACGGTGGCGAGGCCGCCCTGGCCCGTCGCCACGGCGACGTTGCGGGCACCGACGACATCGAGCAGCTCGGCGTTGAGGGAGCCGGCGGGCGCCGTCTCGAGGCCCCTCGGGCCGCGCGCGTAGTAGACGCGCGGCCGCCGGGATTCGGGCACCGTCGCGATGGCGTCCGCCACCTCCCGCAGGGTCGCATCCGCAAAGATGGCGAGCGCCTCGGCGGCGTCCGCCTCGCCAAGGAGATCGCCGAGGCGGCGGTAGGTCTCGCCGGTCTTCGCGAAGGTGCCGTCGAGGAGCACGTAGGGAATGCCCGTCTGCGCCTGGACGCGGTCGGCCAGGGAGGCATAGGTCGGCCGGGTGCTGCCGAGATCGACGATGAGGTCCGGCTTGAGGGCGAGCACCGCTTCGACATTGGCCGTGCCGCCGCGCCCCGTGAGCCGGCCGGTGACGGGCAGGTCCCGGGTCGCGGGCGCCAGGAACGGGCGCTCGGCCGGGGATGGTGCGCGGACCCAGCCGACCATGCGACCGGGCGCGAGGGTGTAGAGCATCACCGAAGCCGGCGGCCCCGCGGCCAGAACGCGCCCGACCCGCGCGGGGATCTCGACGGTCCGCCCCGCCGCATCGGTGAAGGGCCGCGCGGCGACGGGCGCGAGGCCGCCCAGGAGCCAGGCCGCCGCCAGGACACGACGGGCCAGGACACGACGGGCCAGGACACGACGGGCGAGGCGCACAGGGGGGAGGGACGCCATGGGGTCAGGTTTCATCCGCGAGAGGTGCTTTGGCGGCGCGGTAGCCCGCCGTCCGCTCCGCCCGCTCGCCCAGGGTCCGGGCAAAGCGGTCGAGGATCGCATCCGGGTGGGAGGTGCTGGAGGCGAGCTGGTAGCATTCCCAGCCCAGCGGCAGGAACGCGAGGCCGAACCGTTCGGCCGCCGCCCGCGCGCCGAATCCGGCATCGGCCGCGCCGTAGGCGATAACTGCCGCCACGGCCTGATGGGTGAACTCTTCCGTGGCGTAGCCCCGGATCTCGGACGGGGCGATGCCCTGTTCCGCCAGCAGCCGATCGAACCAGAGGCGTGTGCCCGAGCCCTTCTGCCGATTGACGTAGCGGGCGCGAAGGCGCGCCAGATCCGCGATGGTCCGGATGCCGAGGGGATTGCCGGCGGCGAGCATCACGCCCTGTTCCCGCTCGAACAGGGGGCGGACGCGGAACGCGGGGTCGAGGCCGAGATCCGCGAAGGCCGGGCCGCCGAGGGCGGGATTCGTCGGGCCGCAGTGGAATCCGGCGGCATCGGCGCGGCCTTCCACGAGGCGGGCCACGGCATCTTCGCTGCCGGCGACCACGAGGGCGATGTCCGGCCAGTCGGCCAGGACGTCCATGAGGAGCAGGTCGTGACTGGCCGCCAGGGTGAGTGTCGGCGTCGCGTGGCCCAGGACGGCTCCGAGGCGGACCTGGGCCGCGCGCCCCTCCCGCGCCATCGAACCCGCCAGGGCGGTGGCCGCCTCCGCCAGGGCTTCGCGCAGGACCGCCCCCGTTTCAGTCAGCGTGCTGCCGTGTCCCCGCGTCTTCTGGACGAGCTGATGACCCAGGGCCGCCTCGAGGGCGCGCAGGCGCTCCCAGGCCGCCCGGTAGGAGAGGTCGAGTTCCGTGGCGATGCCCTGGACCGAGCCCGTGCGGGCGATGGCCTCGACGATGGCGAAGGCTTCCGCCACGCCGATGCGCTGCGGCCCGATCCGGATCGTTCCACCGAGCCCGAGGTCGATGTGGAAGGGCTGTCCTTCGGCGGCTTGCGTCATGTGTCGGCCGTCGCAACCTCATATCCGCGACCGTTCGGGCCGCCCAGGATGAGCGTTCGATACCACACTCGCCGTCGCGCCGCCGCATGGGCGGCCGTGTAGACCGCCGTTCCGATATCGGAGGCCACGGATCGTGGGACCGTGCCACATGTGTGGCGCTGGCATGTCCGCTGCCGGCTGTTCCGATCCGCCAATCCAGGCGGCTGTATGTCCGCCTCTTCGCGCAAGCGGAATGGACGATCTGCTCTCCCAATCAAGGGAAAAACTCTTGAACTTAGATATTCGCAAGAATGTATTCTTATTATCTTTTATGAAAACTGAAAAAATATGTTCTAAATCGCGCCAAACACATAATATTTACAGAAAATTAATATATTGTATTTGCATATTTATAACTTAGGATTGTTTTGGGAAATTTAATTTCTTACTTATCAGTTGAGCCTAAGGAAATACTTGTCGAATCACTTCGTCTCGACCGTTCGGTGCCGCCAAGCCGAGAGCCGCAGGACTCGGCGAAGCTGGTTTAAAATTGCCGAATAATCCCGATCGATATTGCCACTTGTGCACCTAACCCTATGCGGCATAAGGAAAAAATGTGGCACGAACACCACTGCGCCCGGCATTCCGCCGCATTGTGGTCGGCGATCCTGCTCCAGGGGCCTGATCTATCTTGCCCAGCCCATAATTCTTCGACCATGAACACACCAAGCGTTACCGCAAGGTGGCAATCAGAAAACGGTCTCGGGTCAGGAAAGAATCCATGCGTTCGCTGCGGTACAGCCTCTTCGCTTCGGTCGCGCTGCTGCCGTGCGTGGCGCACGCACAGAGTTCGGTCTCGCTCAGCGAGATCAGCGTCGTGGCGACGACGCCCGTCGGCGTCGCGTCGGGAAGTGGCGCGCCCAGCATCCCGGCCCTCCAGGCTCCGGGCGGCCCGGCCCTTCAGGTTCCTGACACGACGCGCCTGCGCGGCGGCGCTCTGCCCCTCAACAAGATCCCCAGCACCGTCGAGTCGGTCACGGCCGCCGACCTGAACTTCGACCGCGCGACCTTCAACGCCGTCGACACCCTGGCCCGGCGCGTGCCCGGCCTCAACCTCTCGGATTCCCAGGGCAACAACAACCGCGTCGACATCAACTATCGCGGTTTCCAGGCTTCACCCGTCACGGGCGTGCCGCAGGGCCTCGCCGTCTATCAGAACGGCGTGCGCATCAACGAAGCCTTCGGTGACACGGTCAACCTCGACCTGATCCCGCAGGTCGCCATCAACCGCATCGACGTCGTCACCGGCAACCCGGTCTTCGGCCTCAACGCGCTCGGCGGCGCCATCAACATCCAGATGAAGAACGGCTTCAACTGGCAGGGTACGGAGATCACGGCGCTCGGCGGTTCGGACGGCCGCATCGCCGGCTCCCTGCAGCACGGCAAGATGATCGGGCCGTGGAGCATCTACTTCGCGGGTGACGGCCTCAACGACCGGGGCTGGCGCTTCCAGAGCCCCAGCACCATCGGCCGCGTCTACGGCGATCTCGGCTACCGGACCCCGGATTCGGAGTTCCACCTCATCGGCCAGATGGCGCGGACCTATTTCGGGGCCGCCGCCGCGACGCCGACGGACTTCACCCACGTCGATCCGCGGGCGATCTTCACCTACCCGCAGACCACCACGACGGAACTCGGCACCATCCAGCTCACGGGCCGCGTCGACATCTCGCCGACCTGGGACCTCTCCGGCAACGCCTATTTCCGACGTTTCAGCCAGCGCTACATCGACGGCAACGACAGCGATTTCGAGAATTGCTCGCGCAACTCCTCGTTCCGCGGCAGCCTCTGCTTCGAGGATGACGGATTCACTCAGGCGGCGGGGCAGAGCCGCAACGCCTTCACCAACCAGTTCCTCATGATCGGCCGAGGCGCCCCGAACGGCATCCCGTTCACGGCCGGCGTACCCTACGGCACCCTCGACGTCACCAAGACCGAGGCCACGGGCTACGGCGGTTCGCTCCAGGCGGCCAACCGCGACCGGGTGTTCGGCTTCAACAACAGCTTCGTCGTCGGCGGCTCCATCGACGTCGCGAACTACGGCTACAAGTCGTCGAGCACGCTGGGCGTGATCAACCCCGACCTGTCGGTGACCACGAACCCGCTCACGGCCGCCTACGGCACGGTGCCGGGCCTCGGCACCGATTTCCTGCGCACCGCTGCGGCCCTCGGCATCGCGCCGAGTTCGGTGACGGGCTCGAACCTCTACATGGGCCTCTATGCCACCGACACCATCGACATCACCGACGCCCTGTCGCTCACGGCGGGCGCGCGCCTGAACTTCGCCCGCATCGCGAGCCAGGACCAGACCGGTTTCTCGCCGGACGTGACGGGCACGCATTACTTCAACAAGATCAATCCGGTGGCGGGCCTGACCTACCGCTTCTCGCCGGCGGTCAACCTCTACGGCGGCTACTCCGAGTCGAACCGCGCGCCGACGCCCCTTGAGCTCGCCTGCGCCAACCCGCTGCGGCCCTGCCTGCTGCCGAACTCCCTCGTCGCCGATCCGCCGCTCAAGCAGGTCGAGGGCCGGACCTACGAGGTCGGCTTCCGCGGCGCTTTGCCGAATTTCTATGACGGCGGACTCGTCAACTATAAGGTCGGCGCCTTCCGCACCGACCTGACCAACGACATCCTGTCGCTCGCCACCCCCGGCAACGCGGCGCGCGGCTACTTCGTGAACGTGCCCGGCACCCGCCGCCAGGGCGTCGAAGTCGGCCTCGAATACGTCTCCGACTGGCTCTCGGTCTACGCGAACTACGCCCTGATCGATGCCACCTTCCAGTTCACCGGCACGCTGTCCTCGCCGAACAATCCGCAGTCGGTGGATGGTGCGATCAACGTGGTACCGGGCAACAAGGTGCCGCTGATCCCCGATCATCAGTTCAAGGTCGGTTTCGACGTCGAGGTGCTGCCGCGCTGGCGCGTCGGCATGGCCATGCAGGCCTTCTCGTCGGCCTACTATCGCGGCGACGAGTCGAACCTGAACCGCAAGCTGCCGGCCTATTACGTGTTGAACCTCAACACGAGCTATCGGGTCGACCGAAACCTCGAACTGTTCGGCTACGTCACCAACCTGACGAACAACCGCTACGCCACGTTCGGAACCTTCTTCGAGCCCGGTCTCGTGGCCAACCGCTATCCGGTCGTCGACTCGCGCACGACGACCCTGGCCCAGCCGCTCTCGATCTATGGCGGCATCCGCTACACCTTCGGCGAGGCGCCGGCGCCGATGGCCGAGCCCATCGTGCGGAAGTACTGAGCGACACTTTCCAGCTATCGCGAACCCTCACCCTGTCCGGGCGAGGGTCGAACGGGCCGGCCTCGAAGAGAGGCCGGCCCGTCTTCGTTTCAGGGGGGCTGCGTATTCTCGGTTGCCGGCCGGCGAGGCCATTCGATGCTTTTCAGGTGCGCGGATCTCACCGTCGATCAGCGAGCGGATCGCCCCGGAAGGGCAGGTGCCAACCTCACGTGGGTCCGTCCGTGCTCCTGCGCAGCAGCCAATCCATCCGGCGGAGCGATTGCCGAAATATCCTAAATAATTTGCAACTTTGAAATACTATTTCTGCGTATAATCCATAGTTTAAGAGACTTATGAGAATATTCTGAGGGTAATGTGTGATCGTTTTGCATCGTTTCGGTTCAAAGACTGCGACTCGACAGATGAGGGCGAACTATTTTTTGACTCTATCCGTATCCTCAGTAATCGTCCGTCCCGCTCGCCCGACGTGCGAGCATTGCGACAATAAAATTACAGAATTTTTGGGGGGTGCGATGTCGAGGCAAGGTCAAGTGCTGCGGCGCTCATTGATGGCGAGTGTTCCGGTTTGGGCCCTCGCGATCGCCGAAGCCTCGGCGGCATGCCAGCCTGCCTCGCCCGCAAGCGGACAAACCGTGACGTGCACCGACGCGCAGCCGACAGGCTTCGTCGCGCCGGCCGGTGTGACGGGCCTGACGGTCAACATTCAATCCGGCGCCACCCTGGGCTCGCAGCAAACGAGCAGCGGCACCAACCCGAGCTTCACCAACGTGCGGGTGAACGGAACGAGCGTGGTCAACAACGCCGGCATCATCGACAACGGCGCGCCGCAGAACCGAGACAATTTCGGCGTGAACCTGGCGGGTGACCGCTCGACCCTGAACAACACCGGCACGATCACCCTGACGGCGCCCGCCGGCAACACCACGACGCGGATCTACGGCGCCTATTCGAGCGCCCCGAACGGCGCCCAGTACGAGAGCACCACGGTCAACAACTCCGGTACCATCGCGGTGACGCAGAACGGCAACGGCATCGCGCGGGGCATCTATTCCGGCGAGAACACCACGCTGTTCACCCTCAACAACACCGGTCTGATCTCGGCCACGCGCGGCACCTCCGCCACGGCCTCCACCGCCGTCGTCGCGGGCGTCGATTCCGACGACGACACCGACCGCCTCGTGGTCAACAATTCCGCCTCCGGCCGGATCACCGCCACGGGTGCCAACACCCGCGCGATCTCGGGCCGGGCCGCGCAGTACGAGATCAACAACAGCGGCACCATCACCAACACCACCGCGGGCGAGGCGGCCATCGCCACCTTCGCGGTGAACGCCGGCAATGCCGGCGACGCCACCACCCAGCGCGCCTACAACACCGTCATCACCAACACGGCCACCGGCGTCATCAACGGCGACGTGCGCAACTTCGACCAGGATCTCCAGACCGCCGCGACGGTGGTGAACCTGCGCCGCACCGGCACCCTCACCAATGCGGGCACGATCAACGGCAACGTTGCTTTCGGCGGCGGCAGCCAGACCGTGAACAACACCGGCCGTATCTCCGGCGGCCTGTCGTTCCTCGACGTTGCCGGAACCGTGAACACGGTGAACCTCGGCACGGGCTCCAGCATCGGCGGCAACATTACCGCGCAGGGCCTCGGCACCAACACCCTCAACCTCTCCGGCAACGGCACCCTCACGGGCACGCTCACGGGCTTCACGGGTCTCAACCAGACCGCTGCCGGCAGCGCCTGGACCACGGCCAGCGGCTCGGTGCAGACTCTCTCGGGCAACCTCACGGTGGCGGGCGGCAACCTCACCCTCGGGGCCGGCTCGACCCAGAACGTCGGCGGCCTGATCCAGGTGACGGGCGCGGGCGCGCAGCTCACCGTCAACAACACGCTCACCAACAAGACCGTGAACCTATCGGGCTCGAACACGAGTCTGGTCAACAACGGCACCCTGACGGGCACCGGCGCGGCGGGCCGCGCCAACACCTCGGCGACCCGCGTCTACGGCGTGCTGACGAATTCCACGGGCGCCGACTTCGCCAACGTGTCGGTGACCAACAACGGCACCATCGCGGTGACCGAGAACGGCATCGGCATCTCGCGCGGCATCTATGCCGGCGAGAACATCGCCTCCATGGCAATCACCAACAGCGGCACCATCTCGGCGACACGTTCGGCCACCAGCACCGGCACGGCGGCCGTCGCGGCCATCGACTCCGACGATGACGTCGCGGCGCTGACCGTCACCAACCGCGCCGGCGGCACGATCAGCGGCGCCGGCACTGGGGTCCGCGCCATCCAGGGCCGGGCGCAGAGCTTCACCATCGTCAACGACGGCGCCATCACCGGCCCGGCGGGCGGCCAGGCTATCGTGGTCTACGGCGCCGGCACCGCGACGCTCGCCAACAACGCGAGCGGCGTCATCACCGGCGACGTGCGCTTCACCGACGCCGATCCGCAGAACGCCACGACGGCCAACCGCCGCAACAGCACCACGACCAATGCGGGCCGCATCGCCGGCAACATCCAGTACGGCATGGGCAGCCACACCCTGACCAACACCGGGGCGATCACCGGCAACATCACCTACGCTGACGTCGCGGCAAGCCAGAACACGGTGAACCTCGGCACAGGCTCGAGCATCGGCGGCAACATCACCGCCACGGGACAAGGCACGAACACCCTCAACCTGTCGGGCACCGGCACACTCACCGGCACGGTCACGGGCTTCACCAGCCTCAACCAGACCGGCGCGGGCAGCGCCTGGACCACGGCCAGCGGCTCGGTGCAGAATCTCTCGGGCAACCTCACGGTGGCGGGCGGCAATCTCACCCTCGGGGCCGGCTCGACCCAGAACGTCGGCGGCCTGATCCAGGTGACGGGCGCGGGCGCGCAGCTCACCGTCAACAACACGCTCACCAACAAGACCGTGAACCTGTCGGGTTCGAACACGAGTCTGGTCAACAACGGCACCCTGACGGGCACCGGCGCGGCGGGCCGCGCCAACACCTCGGCGACCCGCGTCTACGGCGTGCTGACGAATTCCACGGGCGCCGACTTCGCCAACGTGTCGGTGACCAACAACGGCATTATCGCGGTGACCGAGAACGGCATCGGCATCTCGCGCGGCATCTATGCCGGTGAGAACATCGCCTCCATGGCGATCACCAACGCCGGCACCATCTCGGCGACGCGCAACGGGACCGGTACGGCGGCCGTCGCGGCCATCGACTCCGACGATGACGTCGCGGCGCTGACCGTCACCAACCGCGCCGGCGGCACGATCAGCGGCACCGGCACCGGGGTCCGCGCCATCCAGGGCCGGGCGCAGAGCTTCACCATCGTCAACGACGGCGCCATCACCGGCCCGGCGGGCGGCCAGGCCATCGTGGTCTACGGCGCCGGCACCGCGACGCTCACCAACAACGCGAGCGGCGTCATCACCGGCGACGTGCGCTTCACCGACGCCGATCCGCAGAACACCACGACGGCCAACCGCCGCAACAGCACCACGACCAATGCGGGCCGCATCGCCGGCAACATCCAGTACGGCATGGGCAGCCACACCCTGACCAACACCGGGGCGATCACCGGCAACATCGCCTTCGCCGACGTCGCCGCGAGCCGGAATACCGTGACCCTTGGCACCGGCTCGACCATCGGCGGCACCATCACCGCCACGGGCCTCGGCATCAACGCCCTGAACCTCACGGGCACCGGCACGCTCGCCAGCACCGTCACGGGCTTCACCACCCTACGGGAAGCGGATGGCGCCTGGACCCTGGCGTCGGGCTCGACCCAGACCTTCTCCGGCGGGGCCACCGTGGTGGGCGGTGCCCTCACGGTGAATTCCACACTCAATGCCAACACCACGGTCGGCACGGCGGGAACGCTGGCGGGCACCGGCCGTGTCGTCGGCACGCTCACCAACGCCGGCATCGTCGCACCGGGCTCGGCCGCCGCGCCCACGGGCACGCTGACCGTCGCGGGCAACTACGTCCAGGGGGCAAGCGGCACGCTGCAGAGCGCCGTCACCGCCGACGGACAGGCCGCCCGCCTCGTCACCACCGGCACCGCCACCCTCGGGGGCACCGCGAGCCTCATCGCGGCGGCCGGCACTTACCTGCCCAACACCCGCTACACCGTGCTCACCGCCGCCGGCGGCGTGAACGGCACCTTCGCCACCGTAACCGACAGCGGCACGCTGCCCTTCCTCATCCGCCCGGTCGCCTCCACCGACGCCAACAACGCCTACGTGACCCTGGCGCAGCAGAGCTTCGGCCTCGTGGCGCAGACTGGTAACCAGGCCAACGTGGCGCGCGGCCTCGATGCGGCGCTTGCCAACAACCCGCAGGCGCTCCTCGTCATCGACAACCAGAGCAACGCCGGCATCGCGGCGACCCTCGACCGGATCTCCGGCCAGAGCTACGCGTCGCTCGCCGACCCGCAGCTCCGCTCGGGCCGCGCCTTTGGCAGCCAGCTCCTGTCGCGGGCCTATGCGGCCAGCACCGAAGCCGGCCCGACGGGCTTCACCCTGCCGCCGACGGTCTACGCCGCCGACATGCCGAACCGCGCAGCCCCGTCCGCGCCCCGGTTCATCGAGACGAGCCGCGGCTATGGCGTCTGGGCCACGGGCTATGGTCAGTTCGGCCGCGTCGATTCCACCGCCAATGCCGCCGGTCGCTCGGAGACCGTCGCCGGCATGGCCGGCGGCATCGACTTCCACCCGCAGGTCGGCACGGTGCTGGGCATCGCGGCGGGCTACGGCTCCGTCGATGTCGGCCTCAACCGCACGGGTGAACGGGCGCACACGGACAACGCGCAGGTCGGCCTCTACGGCGGCTTCAACAGCGGCGCCCTCTACGCCAACGCCACCGTGGGCTACGCCCACACGGAAGGCCGGGTGAACCGGTCGCTGGGCTTGGCCCAGATCCAGTCCGGCGGCGCCCAGGGCAAGGTCAGCGGTGATCAGTTCATCTCCGCCGGTGAGCTCGGCTACCGCTTCGCCCTGGCCCCCACAACGGTGCTGTCGCCCTTCGTCGGGTTCCAGGTGAACACCTTCGCTCAGGACCGGGTCACCGAGGGCAGCGCCGGTCCCTTGAGCCTCACCATCGCGGCCAAGGACTTCCTCTCGGCCCGCACCCTGGTCGGCGGCCGCCTGGAGACGGCGACGACGGTGTTCGACGGCCGGCCGGTCTCGTTCTGGGTCAAGGCGGCCTACGTCCACGACTTCGCCGACGTGAGCCGCACCATCGGGGCCTCCTTCACCCTGGTACCGACGGTGCCGTTCGCAGTGTCCGGCCGCCGCCTCGACCGCGACCGCGCCCTCGTCGGCCTCGGCGTGAGCACGGAGCTGGCTCCCGGCCTCGCCGGCTTCCTCGGCTACGACGCGGAGCTCGCCTCCACCGACACGATCCAGGCGGTGCGCGGCGGCTTCCGCTACACCTTCTGACCTGAACGGGTCGGACGACGTCAGGGGCGGCTCGGACACGAGCCGCCCCTTTTTTATGTCAGAACGGAGTGGGTTTATGGGTTGGACGGCCGGGTGGCGGCGGAGCCGCAAGCCCGCAGAGCAGGCTCCCGACGTCACCGTGGTGCTCACCTCGTGTGGGCGCCACGATCTCCTGGAGCGGACGCTCGCGAGCTTCCGGACCTGGAACACCGACGCGCGGGTTGCCGAGATCGTCGTGGTCGAGGACGGGACCGGCGATCCGTCCGCGATCTGCGCCCGCCACGGCGCACGCCTCATCCGCCTCGGCCGATCACGGGGGCAGATCGCCGCCATCGAGACGGGCTATGCCGAAGTGCGCACGCCCTACATCTTCCACCTCGAGGACGATTGGGAGTTCTATCGCGGTGGCTTCATCGAGCGCAGCCGCGACGTGCTCGCCGTCGATCCCTCGACGATCTGCGTCTGGCTGCGGGCCTGGGACGACACCAACGGCCATCCGCTGCACTTCGCTTCGACCGCCGAGGATTTCGGCGTTCTCGCCTTCGGCTATCGGGGCAAGTGGCACGGGTTCACGTTCAATCCCGGCCTACGGCGCCTGTCCGACTACACCCGGCTCGGCAGCTTCAGCCGCATCCTCGCGAGCCCGCTCAAGCACGAGGGCCAGATCTCGCAGCACTATCACGCCCTCGGCTACCGGGCGGTAATCCTGGACCGGGGCGGCTACGTTCTTCACATCGGCTGGGACCGGCGCATCCCGCAGGGACCGATGGACCCCACACTCGCCTGAATCCGGGATTCCGAAGGGCAAGCCCTTCGGCGGGTGTCGGGCAGAGCCCGACGTGTTTCTCAGGACGATAATCCCTCCGCCATCAGCGCCAGCACCCGCGCCGCCGCCGCCTCCGGAGTCGTGAAGCTGGTATCCAGCAGCGCCACGTCGAGCTCTGTCGCAAGGCGTCGGTAGGTGTCGATGCGGTCCTCCGTCATCTGCGCTTCGGCGTCGGGGACGCCGCGCGCGGCGAGGCGGGCCAGGGTGGTGGGGCGGTCGGCCCAGGTCATCACGCTGAACGGGCGCGGCTCCCATCCGGCCCGGTAGGCGCTGGAGAGGAGCTGCGAGGCGGTGAACCAGTGGCGGTCGAACACCACCGGTCCCGGTGGGGCTTCCGCCATCGCCAGGGCGACGGCGTCGTGCGCGACGGCATCGGCGCGGTCGTGCTGGCCGAGGCGGGCGAGGTGCACCATCAGGGCGCCGATCCGGCCCGCGAACGGATCGAGCACCGTGGCCCCTAAAGCTGCCGCCACATGGCGGGCGACGGTCGATTTGCCCGATCCGTCGAGGCCGTCGACGGCCAGCACGATGCGTCCGGCCTGGGACCTCTTCTCCTCGGCCCGTGTGCGG
The DNA here is from genome assembly GCF_022179065.1 of Methylobacterium adhaesivum. Classification (GTDB taxonomy): domain Bacteria; phylum Pseudomonadota; class Alphaproteobacteria; order Rhizobiales; family Beijerinckiaceae; genus Methylobacterium; species Methylobacterium adhaesivum. Next base: position 429,319 of record NZ_BPQD01000007.1, on the reverse strand, counting down.
TTCGAGGGATAGATCCGCCCCTCGCGCCGTCCGTGTTCGAGGTAGTGCAGGCTTCCTTGCCAGGGGGCGGTGAACAGGGCCGCGAGATCGGGGTGGAGCCGAAGGTAGCCGGCCGCATCGAAATCAGTGGGCAGCGGCCCGTCGAGGGCGGCGAGATCGGCCATCCGGTCGGCTTCGGCCGCCGGGATGCCGTCGCCGCGCACCCGGAGGGAACGCGCGATGGTGTCGTCGTATCCGAGGATACCCTCGGCCAGGGCCGTCGCGCGGGCCTCGGGCCCAAGCGCAATGGCGTCGTATTCCGCCCGCAGGCCGCCCGCCTGCCAGGTGTTGTACCAGCGCCGCCAATGACCGCCGACGCTCGGGTCGAACTCGGTGTTGCGGGCATAGGCCGCCCCGCCCTGGATAACCTTGGCCTCGAACTGGGCGTAGGTTCGCACCGGGTAGTGGTAGATGGTGAGGCGCGGCTCGTCCGCGCGCGTCACCGGGCGGTCATAGGTCGCTTCGTGGTTGCCCTGGCCGATGGCAACGAAGCCCGGCCCCCGGCAGACCGCCTTGGCGCTGACCGTGCGGATGAGCTTCGAGCGGCTGCGGTCGGCCACGGGCGCCAGCACCGCGAGGGTGCCGTCGGCGAGCACGTCCCGGCCGCTGCCCTCTTCCGGCGGGATCATGTTACGGCGGCGAACCATGAGCACGTCGGCTTCCGCCTGTGCTAGCACGGCCTTCAGGTTGCCGCCCTCGGCGTGCCAGAACTCGTCGGCGTCGCTGTTGATGATCCAGTCTGCCTTGAGCAGGTCGCGGGCGAGGCGGGCCATGCGGGTGACCCAGGCGTATTGCCGGTAATCCTGATCCTCCTCGACGAGGAGGCAGACCCGGCCCGTGGGCACGAAGCGCGCGACGGCGTCGAGGGTCCCGTCCGTTGAGCCGTTGTCGGTCACGACGATGAAATCCACCCCTTGCGCGAGGTGGTAGGTCAGCCAGTCCGCGATGATGTCGATCTCGTTGCGGATGAGCAGCGTCATCACCAGACGCATGGGCGCCGTTCTCCCCGGGATTTTCACGTGAAATGGTTAGCGATGTCGTCGCGCATGAAGGCGCCATAAGCGGCGTTGGCGTGGGTGGCATCCTCGGCCCAGTAGTCCGGGTGGAGGCAACCTTGCGTGTCGAAGCAAGCTTTGGTCGCCGGCACGACGGCGCAACCGAAGCGTTCCGCCACGCCGCGCAGGACAGTCTGCTCCACCTGCCAGAGCTTGAGCCGCACGGAGGCGGGGGTGAGGGTCAGGCGCTCCGGGTCGAGGCCGTTCGCGGCGGCGAGCTTGGCGTCATAGGCGCCGATGCCAAGGAGGGCCGTAAGGCGCTCCGTGTCGGCCTTGGGCGGCGGGGCCCCGACGAGGACGAGGCCGGCCGGACCTCGCGTCAGCAGCCGTTCGAGAAACCTCGCGAGGCCCGCCGCCGTCTCGGCGAAGCGCTCGCGGACGGCGCGTTCGGGCACCAGAACCCTGCCTGGCAGGATCGGTAGATGCGGCAGTTCCGCCACGAAGAGATCGAAGGCCGGCACGCCCTGGAGCAGGAACGCATCGTTGTAGCGGTTGCCCTCCCAGGCCAGGGCGATGCGCCGGCCGGGGGCCAGGGCGCAGAGGCGATCCCAGTAGACCGCCTGTTTCGGGCCGCCCGAGAGGCCGAGGAAGCGCGGATCCGCCGGCTCCAGGGGCAGCAGGTCCGGCGCCTGCGTTCGGTCGCCCCGCGCGACGCCGAGGGCCTTGCGATGCGAATGTCCGGCGATGATGATGGGGCTCACGCCGCGCCCCGCCACGGCAGGATGCCCCGCTCGGTGAGCAGAGCGAGGACATGGGCCGCCGCTTCCTCCGGCGTGGTGCGCGAGGTGTCGAGGAGCGGCACGTCGAGTTCTGCGGCGAGCCGCCGGTAGGTGTCGACGCGGTCCTGCGTCATCTCCAGGGCGTCGCGGTCCTCGCCCCGGGCGATCATGCGCGCCACGGTGGTCTCGCGGTCGGCCCAGCACAGGAGGGTGAAAGGCCGAGGCTCCCAGCCGGGGCGGTAGAGCGACGACAGCAGCTGCGAGGCGGTGAACCAGTGTCGGTCGAACACGATGGGTACGCCCTCGGGCACCCGGTCCATGGCCATGGCCACGGCCGCGTGGGCGATGGAATCGGCCAGCGCGTGCTGGCCCGTGCGGGCGAGCCAGACGAGGAGCGGCCCGTTGCCGTCGTAGGGGTGGAGCACGCAGCCGCCGATGGCCTCGGCCACCAGACGGGCGATGGTCGATTTGCCGGCGCCGTCGAGGCCGTCGAGGACGAGGGCGATGCGCCGGGCCTGGGCGACCTTGGTCTCGGCCCGCGTCACGTTCGAGGGGTAGAGCCGACCCTCGCGACGGCCGTGTTCGAGGTAGTGAAGCTCGCCCTGCCAGGCTTTCGTGAACAGGGCTGCGAGGTCGGGATGCAGGCCGATATAGGTAGTGCCGTCGAAATCCGCCGGCAGGGGCCCGTGTTCGGCGGCAAGCGCCGCGATCCGGGCGGCGGTGTCGGGATCGGGGGCGTCGTGCGGCATGGTGTCGGGCATTTTGGCGTTCATCTCGTGGAGCGGGCGAAGGGCGGGGGAGGGCGGTTCGGCGGCGGGGCGCCCGGTCATCTCCTCCTCGCACTCGGCTTGCGCGATGGCGTGCGACAGGCGCGCGGCGGCGGGCATCGGTTCCGGGGGGGGCGCGTCAATGTCCTCCGCAAGGTCCCGGCCGCAGGCGGCGAGGAAGGTTCGCATCACCGCGCGGATCCCCTCCGGGCCGACGCTGCGCCGGTCCGGCGCGAAGTAGCTGTCCGGCGCCTGCGGCCCGGTGACGATCTCGTAGGCGGGAAAGTAGATCACCTCCGGTAGGGCGCGGGCGACCTCCCCGGCCGCCACGCGCAGGACCGCCTTGGCGTGGGCAGTGGCTTCGAGCACGTGACGCCCGCCCGCCGTGGCGACGAGGGGCACGGGCGAGACCGTGAGGATGACGCGGGCCCCCGGGTTGAGGGCCCGCAATTCCGTGACGAAGGCGGCGAGATCCGCCGTCACCTCCGCGCAGGAGAAGTCGACGAAGCGGTGGCGCTCGGGGTCGAACCGCCCCGCCACGGTGCCGGGGCAGGCTGGGAACACCGCGCCGTCGAGGCCCGTCCAGGCTTCCGTGAGCCCGAGGGTGACGATGACGACGCCGGCTTGCGCGAACGCGTCCCGTGTCAGCCGGAGGTGCTGGGTGGTCAGCGCCGTGAATTCCGTGTCCGTTCGCGCGGCGTAGCGCAGGCCGGGCCGGTAGGGGTCGACGACGCGGTCGGCCTCGGGCCAGCGGTCCTCGGCGGGCGCGAAGGTTCCGCAGGCCCGGCGCAGGAGCTGGAGCAGCTGCCGGGCCGTATAGACGTTGCCGTAGGCGGCACTGTAGCGGCCGTAGCCGAGGGCCTCGGGCGCGATCCGCAACCAATCGGCCAGGGGCTCGGTTCGAAGGTAGCAGAGCCCGGCGCGCTCCAGGAATGGCACGAGGTTGGCGGCAAAGCAGCTGCCCACCGACACGATGGCGGCGCCGTCCGGGACCAGCGGTCCGGTACGCGGATCGACGAGGTCTCGCGGCGCGCGCTCCGCGAAGGCTCGGGACCAGAACGCCCGGTCGGGCAGGGCGGTGTACGGATGGGTCATGGTGCCCGGCCGTCCCGCATTCGCGCGCGGCGCAAACCGGTGGCCAGCGCGTCGCGGACGGCGCCGGCGAAGATGCGATAGCGCCCGCCCCGGTCTGGAATCCGCGCCGCCTCGAGGCGGTCGCCACGGGTCTGCGCCTCGGCCAGGGCTTGGCTCAAGCGCCCGCGATCCCGATCGAGTTCCGCCGCGTACCGGATGACGCGGTCGGTCCGGCGGCGCGACTCCTCCAGCTCTTCGGTGACGGCGGCGACCCGGCGCTCGCTCTCCGCCCGAAGAGCTGCGACTTCGTCCTGCAGGCGGGCGATGGCGCGGTCGCGTTCAGCGAGGGGATCTGGCACGGCTGGGGGCAGGGGCAGCCGGGTGCCGGCGAGCCAGGCACGGTCGCGCCGCGTCTCGATTCCGCTCACCGTCGTCTGGAACCGGCTCTCGCGGCACAGGGCTTCATCCAGGGTCGCTCCGTCGAGGGGCAGGCCCAACCCGTCGGCAATGCGTCGGACGAGGGGCAGCAGGGACGGCCCGATGCCGGGGCCGGGCGTGCCGCAGGCCTCGATGTCGGTGAGCGCGTTGACGAGGCCGCGCACGAGGAGGTGGTCGACGGTCAGAGTGTCGACCGCCCATTCGGCATCAATGAACACCGGGCTTCCGTTCCGGTGCAGGAGGTTGCGCGGAATCGCATCGATGGCCGTGCCGGGCAGGGACATGCCGAGGGTGAGGTCGCCCCCTCCGCCGTGGAGCGTCCGCACGGCGTCCCACCAGATGCGGGCCCAGGCGACGATCTCCGCCACGGTCCAGCCGTCCCGGGCGAGGAGGGTCCGCAGGCCCGCCTGCCACGGCACGCCGGGGATGTAGGGCTCGTCCGGGAAAAGGTTGGTGACGCCCGCCACGGTGCGCGGCGGGCCGGGATGGAGCGCGGCGCGCGTGACCCGGATCGTCTCACCCACCCGCGCGAAGGTCACCGCCTTGTCGAAGGCGGGGCGGCGGCGATGGCCGAAATGCACGGCGAGGCGGGGATCGGCCGGGAGGGCCGCCGCCGAGGCCGCCACGGCGAAGGCGGGGGCGAAATCGCCCAGGAGGCCGGCCTGGGCGACTCCGGCCCATGCGCGCCGGAGGCGGTCTCCTCCCCCGGTGGGGGAATCGAACGACGCGGACTCGGCGGCGAGGATGCCCGGATCGAACGTGCCCGCCCCGTGCGGCGCCAGCCCGTTCTCAGAGACGAGGCTGAGGGCGACGTGGTGGCTGGGAAAGGGAAACCACCACGCCTGCTCCGGGAGGCCGAGATCGGCCAGCCGGTCCCGTAGGCCCCGGCGCGTCGGCAGCATGGAGCCGTCCGGTCCCGCGCGATCCTCCGGGGTGAACAGGTTGGGCATCCCGGCGGTCTCGGGGCGATCGGCGAAGCGGCGCAGGCTCAAGGCGTTCTCGACCACCACGATCAGGTGGCCGCCCGGATTCAGCCGGGCGACCGCCTCCCCCAGAGGATCCGCCTCCGACCCCTCCGGGGCGACCAGCACGACCGTGTCGACGCAGAGGCCGTCCCCGCGCCCATCGCCGGTCGCGACGCTCCGCGCCGTCTCGCGAAGGGCGGCGAGGAGCGGGTCCGACGCGGCCCCGGCGAGGACGACCGACCCCGTGAGGAGCGGCCGAAACGGATGGAGCACGCGCGCGTCCGGACCGGGGACCACGAGGGGCGCCGGTTCAGGCGTGGCCGTAGCGATTGCCAATTTATCCCAGCTCATTTGCCATTTGTCGTGTATTCTATTGCCGTTTGTCCCTGGTAAGAGCTTTTTATGGGACGCATGGACAATTGAAAGCCTCGGACTTATTGTTTTGGCGTTCGCAAAGTCAAACCGTCATGCTTCGTTGTTCAGCTCGAGACACAGGATGAATTTTCACACCGCGCGAGGTTTCGGCGGACAAAAGGTGCTCGTAACGAGTACGTTTCAAGATGCCCTGAATACCAATACCGCGATCCGCCCGAGTCTCGCCGAAGGGTTCGTCGAAATCCTGGGCGAGGCTCAGGTAAAGACGGTGCCCCTCGACCTCGCGCCGGCGGTGATCCGTCAGTTCCGTCCCGATCTCGTGGTCGCCGTCGGCAGTCTCGTGCCGGATGCCTCCGATCTGCGCGGACTTCGTCGCGCGGCGGACGGTGCCGGGGCCGAACTCGCCTATTGGCTGACCGACGACCCCTATGAATTCGATTATGCGTTCAAGGCCGAACTCAACGCCGACATCATCTTCTCAAACGATTCCTGGGCCGTGCATCATTACCGGCACGGCAACGTCCACCACCTGCCCCTGGCCGCCTCGCGGGCGCGCCACTTTCGCGACCTCGTGCCGGTGTCGGAGCGGGAGAACGTGGTGTTCTTCTGCGGCGTCGCCTATCCGAACCGCGTCGCCCTGATCCGCCGGGCCGATGCCGTGCTGTCGCGCCATCCCGTGGCGATCCTCGGGACCGACTGGCCGTCCGACATCCGCTGCGCCACGAACCGGCGCCTCAGCCCGGCCGAGATGGCGGACCATGCCGCGGGCGCCCGCCTGACTCTCAACATCGGGCGCGACCTCGACATCGCCAACCGCCGTTTCGCCCTGCCGCCGGCCACGCCCGGCCCCCGCACCTTCGAGGTGGCCCTCGCCGGCTCGGCGCAGCTCTATTTCGCCACCGGTCTCGAAATCTGCGACGTGTTCGAGCCCGGCCGGGAAATCCTGCTCGTGGACGGGGTCGCCGACATCGCCCGCGCCATCGCGCAGGCCCTCGACGATCCGGCGGCAATCCAGGCCATCGCCGCCCGCGCCCAGAGCCGGGCCCTGCGCGAGCACACCTACGCGCAGCGCGCGGCCCGGATCCTCACCCTGTGCCGCCGTACGCGTGTGACGATGGAGACGGCCGGCGCGCCCGAGCGACCACGCCTCGCCATGGTCCGGCGCTGACGGACCACGCAGCGCCCATGGCCGGTTTCTCGATCCTGCTTCTCGACACGGAGCCGGGCACGCACAACCATTACATCGTGCTTGGCCTCGCCGATGCCCTCAGGCGCCATCCCAGTGTGTCACGCGTGCACCTCGCCGGCCACGCCGACGCCCTGGCGACCCTGGCGGACGAAGGCCTCGACACCGTGTTCGCCTTCGGCGGCGCCCGCAAGCACGCGCCCGTTCTCGGCCGCCTCGCGGCACTCGCGCGCTTGAGCATCCTTTGGACCACGGAAGACCCCTACGAGCTCGCCGACAACGTGCGCTGCTCGACGGCCTTCGATCTCGTCTTCACCAACGACCGGGCCAGCGTCCCGGCGTATGGGGGCCGGGCCCGGCACCTGCCCCTCGCGGCCGCGAGCCTGTTCCAGGACCTGCCCGTTCTCGGCGACGACCGGGACTACCTCTACGATCTGCTGTTCATCGGCACCGCTTGGCCGAACCGGGTGGAGAGCCTCAACGCGATCCTGGAACGCCTGCCGCCCGACCTGAAGGTCAAGCTCGCCCTGCCGTGGAACACCTATATCGGTCCGCCCGCCCTCGACGATCCGGGCTTGGTCACGGACTGGCGCTGCGGCAACCGCGATTTCGCGCGATTGGCCAACCGCAGCCGCGTCGTCCTCACCCTGCCGCGGGTGTTCTCCGCCTCCGACACGAAGCAGGCCCAAGGCTCGACGCCGCCGCCCCGGCTGTTCGAGACGGCGCTGGCCGGCGGGTTCCAGGTGGTAATCTCGCCCGAGCCCGAGATCCGCGACTATTACGAGCCAAATTCCGAGATCGCGCTCTGTGCCGACGACGCGGCGGGCGCCCGCGTCATCGGCGAGATGCTGGAGCAGCCGCAGGCGCGGATCGCGGCCGCGCGGGCGGCCCGGGCCCGTACACAGGCCGAGCACCTCTACGACCACCGCGTCGCCGCGATCCTCGCGGCGGCGGCCGCCCTGCCGCAGCGCCCGCGTCCCACACGGCGGCCGGCTCCGCGCCGGGTGCTGATGCTCAGCCACAACCGCGCGGGCCATCGCGGCGGCGGCGGCGTCGAGATCTATCAGGAGGCCCTGTCGGGCCTCGCGCCGGACTACGAGATCCTTTTTCTATTTCCCATCCTCCACGACGGGCACTGGTCTCTGCGGCTCGAAGGCGAGGGGGTGAGCGAGACCGTGCCGTGTGGCGAGACGGGCCTGCCCAAGCTCACCGATCCCCATGTCGAGGGCGTGTTCGAGCGGATCCTGTTCGAGCAGCGGGTGGACCTCGTCCACATCCACCATCTTCTCCACCTGCCGCTCAGCCTGCCCCTGGTGGCTCGGGCCTGCGGCGTGCCCGTGGTCTACCACCTGCACGACCACTACCTCATCTGCGAGCGCTGGCTGCTCCTCGACCATGCCGGCCGCTTCTGCGACGTGGTGAGGCGCGGGCGCGATCAGTGCGACGCCTGCCTCGTCGCCGCCAGCAACTATCCCTCGGGGGCCAAGGCACGGCGCGACGGATTCGTGTCTCTTGTCGTGCGCGCCGTCGACGCCTTCGTCACGAGCACGCCGTCGACGGGGGCCTACCTGCGGGCGTTCTACCCCGAGATCGCAGCCGACCGCATCGTCACCCTGGCGATGCTGAGCCCCGTCGACCCTGCTCCCATCGACCCCGCTCCCATGGCGCGGACGGCCCGCCCCACCGCCGGGGACGGCCCCCGCCTCACCGTCGCGGTGCTCGGCAACTTCAGTCACCACAAGGGCGGCAGCGACATCATCGAACTCATGCGGATCTGCGAGGATTACCGCATCCACTTCAAGGTGTTCGGCCGCGTCGACGAGCATCATGCCGGGCGCCTGCGGGGCATCGGACCCGACCGCCTCACCATCTCGGGCCCCTATGAGCCGCACGCCATCCATGCCCTGCTGGCGGGCTGCGACGTCTCGCTTCACCTCTCGACCTGGCCTGAGACCTACGTCATCGCCCTGACGGAGGCGTGGCAGGCCGGTCTGGTGCCCGTGGCCACCGCCATGGGGGCGCTTGCCGAGCGGGTGACGGACGGCGTCGACGGATTCCTCGTTCCGCCCCACGATCCGGGCGCCGTGCGGGGGCGGCTCCTCGAACTCTACCACGATCCCGCCCGCCTCGACCGGATGCGCGCGGCGGTGCGGGCCAAGGACTTCCCCACCGTGGCGGCCCATCTCGACGGGGTGCGGGCCCTCTACGAGCGCCTCATCGCCGCCTGCCCGTGTCCGCACGACCGGGTGCCGGACCGGCTGCGCGTGACCTTCGACCTGTCGCTTGCGGAGATGGGCCTGCGGGTCAACGCCCCCTCTTGGGTGACGCGCGATATCCTCTGGGACGGCGCGGCCGCCGTGCCGGGGGGCGGTGCGGGCACCCGGCCCGCCGTTCCCCTCCTCGACGCCCTGCCCGACCCCGATGGGGCCCTGCCGGCCACCACCCTTCCGCTCACGCACGCGACCCTGGTCTTCGCCCGCGATGGCCTGCGCCTCGACGACCGGGAGATCGCCCGACCGAGCGGTCACGACGTCGTCCTGCGGCATCTCTCGGTGAAGGGCTGGCTGCGCCGCCTCGACGCCCCGGTACCCGAGCGGACCTACCTGCGGTTCACAGGCCCCTCGCGCACGGCCTACGCGCTCCTGCACCCGGACGACCGCCCGGACGTGGCCGCAAGCCTCGGTGACCCCGACGCAGCGCGGGCGGGCTTCACCGGAACCGTCGATGTCGCCGGCCTCGATTTCGGAGCCCATACCCTCGACCTCGTGCAGGTCGGTCGTGAAGGCCCCCTGGTGGCGCAGGGCCTTGGGCAGGTCTTCGCAGGCGGCGCCACGGACGGGGCGCTCGTCCGTTTCACCCGCGATACCGGCCCGCCCGCGCCCGGCCCTGCCCTGCGCGACATCCGCCACAATCTGCCCGAGGCCGGGGGCGTTCTCCTCGCGGGGCCGGGGGACCTGTGGGCTCTCGCGGGACGCCTCGACGGCGACGGCCCGGCCGATGCCCGCCCAAGCCTCCGGTTGCGCGGGCAGGACGGAACGGCGTGGTACGCGCGGATCGGCCCCGCCGCGGCGGGCGACGGCACGGTCCGCCTCGTCGCCGCCCTCACCGGCCTGGAGCCCGGACGCTACGCGATCACCTTCGACGGTGGCCGGGCCCCCCGAGGCGACCTGCCGCCGTTCCTCGAGATCGCCCCGGGACCGGGCCGCTATCGCATCGACGGCGCGATGCCGGCCTCCTTCCGACGGCACTTCATCAAGCGGCTGAAGCGGCCGCCGGCCATCGAGTGGGCCGCTCGGGCGAACGTCGAAGGTCTCGGCGGAATCGTGGACTGCCGGGGCTGGGCCTTCGCGCGCGGCCTCGGCCCCGTGCTGTGCACCTTCGCCCTCTGGGACGGTGCGACGGGGCGACCGCAGGCCTGCATCGCGGCGCGCCTCGCCCGGCCCGACATCGCGGCCCATCTCGGAACGTCGCACGCCCTCGGCGGCGGGTTCGAACTCGGAGTTCCGCGCGCCGCGCTCCGCGCCGGCACCGTGCGCTTCTTCCAGTCCTACCGGCGCCGGACCGTCGAGTTCGCGGGCTTCGCCTCGGCTCTGCAACGGGCGCTCGGATAGGGCGGCGGCCTCCCCGTTTCCGGGCGGTGCCCTAGATCGGAGGCAGCCCGTCCCCGTGAGGAACCCGGCCCATGCATCCATCCCGACGCGCCGTCCTGGCCGGCACCGGCCTGCTCCCCCTCGCCCTGCCGCTCCTGGGGCAGGCCGTGACGCCCGTGCGGGCGGAGCCCGCGGCCCTCCTGCGCCGGGCGATCCCATCCTCCGGCGAGACGCTGCCCGCCATCGGCATCGGCACCTCGCGCCGCTACGAAGTCGCGCCGACGCCGGAGGCGATCGCCCCCTTGCGCGAAGCGGTGCTGCGGTTCGTGGCTCTGGGCGGTTCGGTGATCGACACCGCTCCGAGCTACGGCACGGCCGAGGACGTCCTCGGCCTCATCCTGGCCGAGCCGGGATTGCGGGAAAAACTCTTCTTGTGCAGCAAGGTCGGCACGCCCGGACGCGAGGCGGGGCTCGCCGAGATCGAACGGTCGTTCAAGCGCATGAACACCGCGATGATCGACCTCGTGGCCGTGCACAACCTCATCGACACGGCGATGAACCTCGCCACCCTGCGGGATCTCAAGGCGGGGAAACGCATTCGCTACGTCGGCGTCACCGTGTGGCGCGACAGTCAGTTCGCGGATCTCGAAGCGGTGATGCGCCGCGAGACCCTGGATTTCGTCCAGGTGAACTACGCCCTCGACGATCGCGTCGCCGCTCAGCGCATCCTGCCGCTCGCCGCCGAACGCGGGATCGCCGTGATGGTCAACGTGCCGTTCGGGCGTGACCGCCTGCTCAAGGCCGTGCAGGGGCGCGACCTGCCGCCCTGGACGGCCGAATTCGACTGCGCGAGCTGGCCGCAATTCTTCCTGAAATACGTCCTCGCCCACCCGGCCGTCACCTGCCCGATCCCCGGCATGGCCAAGGTGGCCTATGTCGAGGACAACCTCGGGGCGGCGCGGGGCCGGATGCCCGATGCCGCCCTGCGTGCCCGGATGGAGACCTATGTCGATGCGCTCTGACCCGATCTCCCGCCGCGCGGCCCTGGCCTTCGGCATGTCCTTAGCCCTGGGTATGTCCCTCGCCGTCTCCGCGGGCGGGCCCGCCTGGGCGCAGGCCGCCACGTCGCCCCTGCGCATCGGCATCGTCGGCGCCGGCAACATCGGCGGCACCCTCGGGGGCCTGTGGGCCAAGGCGGGCCACGCGGTGATGCTGTCGTCCCGCCATCCCGAGGAGCTGAAGGCCCTCGTCGAAAGCCTCGGTCCCAGGGCGCGCGCCGGCACCCCGGCCGAGGCCATCGCCTTCGGCGACGTCGTACTGATCGCGGTCCCCTACAAGGCCTATCCGCAGATCGCGCAGGATTACGGCCCCGCCCTCCAGGGCAAGATCGTGATCGATGCCGGCAACGCCACACAGGCCCGCGACGGCGAGGTCTACGGCGAGGTGAAGGAGAACGGCATCGCGGCGGTCTCGGCGAAATACCTGCGCGGCGCCCGGATCGTGCGCGGCTTCAACGCGGCGAACTACCGAGTCTTCGTCAAGAACGCCCACCGAGAGGCCCCCCGGATGGCGATTCCCCTCGCGAGCGACGACGCCCAGGCCCTCGCCATGGTGGAGAGACTTGTGACCGATGCCGGCTTCGATCCGGTGGTCGTCGGCCCCCTCGCCAAGGCCGACAGCTTCGCCATGGGCTCCCCGGGCTTCGCCCTCGAACTCACCGCCCCGGAACTGAAGACGCGCCTCGGAGCCGCGCGTTGAGCCGCCCCGGCGGGGCGGTCGGTCCCGCCGCCGCCGCCCCCGGCCGGGCGACCCAATGGCTCGGGCGCCTCGTCGATGTCCGGCCCGGCGAGGTGCCGGCGCTGGCGTGGTCCTGGGCCTACATCTTCTCGATTCTGGCCGCCTACTACGTGCTGCGCCCGATCCGCGACCAGATGGGGGTGGCCGGCGGCCTGGAGAACCTGCCCTGGCTGTTCACCGGCACGCTCGTCGGCATGCTGGCGCTCAACTTGCCCTTCGCGTGGCTGGTCAAAACCCTGCCGCGCGCCCGGTTCGTACCCCTGACCTACCGGTTCTTCGCCGCCAACATCCTGCTGTTCGCCGCCGGCCTCTATCTGGCGAGCCCCGCGGACGACCTCTGGATCGGCCGGGCGTTCTTCGTCTGGCTGTCGATCTTCAACCTGTTCGTGGTCTCGGTGTTCTGGGCCACCATCGTCGACGTGTTCTCCAGCGAGCAGGGCAAGCGCCTGTTCGGCTTCATGGCGGCGGGCGCGACGCTCGGCGCCATCGCGGGCTCGGCCACCACCGCCGTCCTCGCCCGCGACGTGCCGACCTGGGCGCTCCTCGTCGGGGCGGCCCTCCTGCTGGAGATGGCGGTGTTCAGCATGCGCGGCCTCGCGCGCCTGTCGGACCGGCTGCACCGGAGGCCGGCGGCCGGAGATGCGGACCCCGCCCACGCCATCGGCGGCAGCGCCTTCGCAGGCATCACCCGGACTTTCCGCTCGCCCTACCTTCTCAACATCGGCCTGTTCCTGCTGCTGTTTTCCGTCACCTCGACGTTCCTGTATTTGGAGCAGGCCAGCATCGCCAAGGAGAGCTTTCCGAATCGCGGCGCGCAGACAGCGTTCTTCGCCAGCGTCGATCTGCTCGTGAACGTGCTCACCCTCGGGGTACAGTTCTTCCTCACGGGCCGGATCGTCCGGCGCATCGGTGTCGGCCCGAGCCTCGCTCTCCTGCCGGCGGCGAGCATCCTCGGTTTCGCGGCGCTCGCCGTCTCACCGACCATCACCGCCGTGTTGGTGTTCCAGGTCCTGCGCCGGGCCGGCAACTTCGCCATCGCCCGGCCGATCCGCGAGGTGCTGTTCACCGTCGTGCCGCGGGAGGACCGCTACAAGGCCAAGAACTTCCTCGACACCGTGGTCTACCGCACGGGGGACCAGATCGGAGCGTGGTCGTTCGCCGGAATCGACGCCCTGGGTCTCGGCACGACGGTGGTGGCCGTAGCGGCCTTGCCCCTCTCTATCGCCTGGCTGCTCAACAGCCTCTGGCTCGGGCGGCAGCAGGCGAGGCGCCAAGCTGATGGGATGGAGCGGGAATGATCGTGCGAGAAGCCGGTGTTCGGCGTCGCGGGCACGCGAAAACCTTCAGACCCGAGCGATGCGATGCTTCAAGTGTCCGATGGGTGTTTTTGAGTTCGGAAAGTTTTGGAGAGCAATGGTGCTGCTGGACAGGATTGAACTGTCGACCTCTTCATTACCAATGAAGTGCTCTACCACTGAGCTACAGCAGCGGGTCGTCCAAGTGGTTCGCCGTGGCGGCGTCTCCGTCTGGACGAGCGGGGGATTAGCCCATCGGTTCGGGCTTGGCAATCACCTGAACCGCCTCAATCGCACGGAAAGCGCGAAGTTTCGTGTCGGCTTCCGATCTCAGCGCAACACGTCCGCATCGCGCTTGCACGCGGAGCGGATGATGGCGGCCAGACCCGGCTCGGCCACGGCATCGGCGGCCTCGGCGGGGGAGAACCAGCGGTCCTCCCGCTCGTCCTTCTCGGGCCAGGTCTTCAGCTGCTTGCGTACCTCCAGGGGGTAGACCTTCACCTGGCACAGCACGGCGTCACGGCTCTTCAGGCGCTTTTCGTAGAGGTAGAAGCCTAGGGGGCGCTTGCCGATGGTACCGAGGAGCCCGGCTTCCTCGTAGGCCTCGCGGGCAGCGGCATCGAAGGGCTTGCGCCCCTTCATCGGCCAACCCTTGGGAATCACCCAGCGCCTGCTCTCCCGCGATGTGATGAGCAGGATCGTGTAGGTTCCGTCACGCATCCGTCGGTACGGCAGCGCGCCGACCTGCCGCCTCGGTTCGCGGTCCGTCTCGGCCGGTGTTGCATTCATCGGGGACAAACGCCCGGAAGCCTCGCCAGTTCGCTGCACGGAGCTGCCATGCGCCCGCAGGCTGCCCGTGCCGCGCCGCACTGAGGAACGACCGCAGGGAAGGGGGGTCGGCAATCCGGATTCGGCATCGGCTCTCGCGGCTGGATGGTCGGTCTCGACGAGGAGGCATACACCGCCCGGCCTCCGATGCGAAACTTATCCGGCTAAAAAGAGCGTGTCGGCGCGGGGGCCGACCGTCAGCCGCCGGCGCTGAGGTTCTCGATCAGCGCGTTGAGATCGGCGCGCATGGCCTGAACCTCGGGCTCGGACATGTTGAGCTGGCACATCACCGATTCACGCACGGCGGTCGCCTCGCTCCGCAAGCCCTGGCCATGGGGCGTGAGGACGATCTCCACTTCGCGCTCATCCGTCCGCCGCCGGCTGCGCACGAGGAAGCCCGCCGCCTCCAGGCGCTTCAGCACCGGCGTCAGGGTTCCGGAATCGAGGCGCAGGCGCCGACCGATCTCCGAGACGGTGATGCCGTCCGTCTCCCACAGGACGAGGAGGACGAGATATTGCGGGTAGGTCAGGCCGAGGCGCTCCAGCATCGGACGATACGATTTCGTCATCCGATGGGCCGCCGCGTACAGGGCGTAGCAGAGCTGATTGTCGAGGAGCAGGGGATCGATCCGCGAAGGCGATTTCTGAGCGAGAGCGTCGACCATGCCAAACCATGCCATCTGTCCCGGAGCGGCGTCGAAACGGCCGAGACCCGTGCGGAAAACCCTGTCCGGTAGAACAGGATAGCCGATATGGGAGGTTCCGGTATACGGCCGATTCGTGCCAATGCGCCGCAATGGACGCAGAGTCCGGGCCAAATCGGGATTTTCCTGTGCAGGCCAGCCCCGCTCACGCCCCGGCGGACGCTTCCATCCGCGCTGCGGCATCGGGCATCACTGTGGCGAGGGGCCCGGAGGCGACGAGGCGTCCGCCCTCGAGGACATGGACGGTGTCAGTTGCGGTAAGGCTCGTCAGGCGATGGGCGATGAGGATGATGGTGCGGGTGCCGTTCAGGGCGGCGAGGGCGCCCATCACCGCCGCCTCGGTCTCGCCGTCGAGGGCGCTGGTGGCCTCGTCGAACACGATCACGTCGGGGTCGTGATACAGCGCCCGGGCGATGCCGAGGCGCTGGCGCTGGCCGCCGCTGAGGCGCACGCCGCGCTCGCCGACCCCGGCGTCGTAGCCGCCGTCGAGGCCGAGGGCGACTTCGTGGAAGCCCGCGAGCCGCGCCGCCCGCTCCACTGCCCCGGGATCGACGGCCTCGGGTGGAATGCCCAACGCGATGTTCTCACGCACGGATGCATCGATGAGAAAGATGTCCTGCGGCACGTAGCCGATCCGGTTCTGCCAGGCCGGCAGGGTTTCGGCATCGAGGGGAACGCCGTCTACCGCGATGGTGCCGGCCGTCGGGTGGAGCAGGCCGAGGACCAGGCCGACGAGGGTCGATTTGCCCGAACCCGTGCGGCCGACGAGGCCGATGGTGGTGTGGGCGGGGATCGTCAGGTCGATGTCCCGAAGCGTCGGACGTCCGGGCGCATGGTCGAAGTTCACCCGCGTCAGGCGGATTTCCTTCTCGAACGGCAGGCGGGTGGCCGGGCGGGGCCGGGGGGCCCGCTCGCCAGCGAGTTCGTCCACCACCACCCGTACGGCCGGCAGATAGAAGCGCAGGAGGGCGAGGGAGTTGAAGATGTTTTGGAATGCCGGCAGCATTCGGTAGCCGGCAAAGGCGAACAGGCCGAGGAGCGGCAGCAGCCCGGCCGTCTCGAGGCCCTGCGACAGGGCGAACAGCACGACGACGATCACGCCGCCGAACGCCAGGGATTCGATGACGAAGCGGGGAAGCTGCCCCGTGAGCAGGCTGGCGGCCGTCGCCTTGGCGTACGCCCGAGCCGGGCCGTCGAACCCGGCGGCGAAAGCTTCGGCCCGGCCGTAGAGCTTGAGCTCGGTGAGCGCCCCGAACGTCTCCTGCACCACCCGGTAGCGTCGCTCGTTGTCGGCCACCGCCCGGGCGCCGAGGCGGGCGAGGCGCACCCGCATGACAAGATAGAGGAGCACGTAGAGGCCGCCGAAGCCGCCGCCGAGGATGAGGGCGAGACGGGGCGCGTAGAAGACGAGGAAGGTGATGACGGCGAGGGCCGAGACGCTGCGCGAGGCAATGACGGTGGTCGGCGTGAGGACGCCGACGACGAGGCGGTCGGTCTCGCTCAGGACATTCTTGGCAAGCTCGGCGCTGTTGGTGTGGGCGAAGAACAGGCGTTCGCGATCGATGTAGCGGGCGAGGAGGCGCCGGGCGAGGCCGTAGCCCGTGAGATTGGTGAACAGCAGCTGGGCGAAGGTGAGGCCCGCATTCACCACGCTGGTGGTGAGGATGGCGGCGAGCGCCGCCGCGCCCGTCGCCAGCAGGAAGGTCCGGTCGTCGGTGAGCCCGAGGCCGTCGCGCAGGCTCGCGAGGTAGGGGATGCGGCCGGCGGCGGCGGGATCGCCCACGAGGGTCAGGAATGGCACGACGGAGGCGACGCCCACCACCTCCAGCAGGGCGGCACCGGCGAGCCCGAGGGCGATGAGGGCGAGCCGGCGCCGGTCGCGCGGCCGCAGGACGCGGACGAGGTCGATCAGGGCGCGCATGGCGGGGCTCCTCGGGCGACGGCTCGGCGTGCGGGCCAAGTCCGTCACGGGCGGGGCAAGGCCGCGGGCCCGCCTCCTGGATGTGACTTACGAAACGCCCGCCGCGCCGCCATGCCAGAGGCGAGGACGGCGGCCGGGCGCTTCGCGAGGCACTCTTAGAGGATTTTTGCCGTCCATGGACACGGCCGACCGCTGAATCGCGGGCGACCGTGTCCGGCGGTCACGGTGCCGAGCCGGCGGCGGCCCGGGTGAGGGCGTCGGCGCCGATATCGTCGGTGCCGGTCATGCCCAAGGTCTCGATGAGGCGGCCCCGTGCCCGGCTCACCCGGCTCTTCATGGTCCCGACCGCCACGCCGCAGATCGCGGCGGCCTCCTCGTAGGTGAAGCTCTGGGCGCCGACGAGAACGAGAGCTTCGCGCTGGCTCAAGGGCAGCGTGTCGAGGGCGGTCTGGAATTCGCGCATCTCCACGCGGATCTCCTGTTCGGGCAAGCTGGTGAGGCGGCCCGCATGGACGCCTTCGGCATCCTCGACCTCACGCTTGCGCTTGCGCTGCTCCGAGTAGAACAGGTTGCGCAGGATGGTGAACAGCCACGCCGTGAGGTTGGTGCCGCGCTGGAAGCTCTCGGCCTTGGTCCAGGCCCGCACGAGGGTGTCCTGCACAAGGTCGTCGCTGCGGTCGAGGTTGTAGGTGAGGGAGTACGCGAAGGCGCGCAAAGCCGGAATCGCCGCCAGGAGGAGGTCGCGCATCTCGGCATCGGCGCCACCCGGTGCGGCGGGCGGCCGGATCGAAGGGCAATTCATGAGTCCTCGCGCGAATCGGATGACGACAGGCTGTCGAGGAGGGCCGTGAAGCGATCCGGCAGCGGCTGATTCAGGACGTCGGCGTAGAGCAGGCGCAGGTTGCGGCCGATCCGCCGTCGCGCCTCGCGGTCGAGGGGGGGAGACGCGGCTTCGGATCGCGCCGGTCGTACCGTCACTCTGCCCGAGCCCGGCGCCACCGCGCGCTGATCGAGGGAGGCCACGTGTTCCCCCAGCCCGTCCTGCGGAGCCGCCGTCGCGGGGACGCCCCGGGTCCCCGAATCACTCGCGTATCTGGTCATCATCGCCCATCGCTCGAGGGCGGATGCGAAAGACTGGTGTCACAGCGCTTTCGCCCCCGGGTCCCGCGTATCGGGGCCCTCTCCGCCGTCCTGTTGACGGTGGTGCTACCGGGCGACGATTTAATGCGTACTGAAAAGTGTGTTCATCGTATCTTAAGTGGAGAATTATTTTCGTGTGTTTCTATGTTGTTTCTCGATGATTTACTCGCTCGCTGAAGCTCGGCCGTAAGCAAGTCTTAGGCGCATCGAACTGTCGGCTGCCTGAACGCGAGGAGGGACGACCGTCCGGGCGGGGGCTTGCGCGCGGGCAGGCACGCTGGTAGCGCAAGGCGCATCGCCGGTTTAGCTCAGCTGGTAGAGCAACCGCCTTGTAAGCGGTAGGTCGCGAGTTCAAGTCCCGCAACCGGCACCACTTTTCCCGATCCGGGCGGAATTGTCTTCTGTCCGGGTGGAGGCGCGCCAGATGCGCGTTGCCGTGGCCGGCCGTTCCGGCCTATCCATCGGCATGACTGAAAAGCTGACGATCCTCGCCCTGTGCGACCTCGGGCTCATTACCGACGCGGAGGTGGAGGCCGCCATCGCGGCGTACATGGCCGATCCGATGGCCGTCCCCTACGTGTTCGAAGCGGGCTACCGGCTCAATCTCGGCAAGGCCATTCGCCGCCACCCGGGGGCCAACGACTTCGTGCTCCGCTCCGACGCCGGCCCCCAGCTCAAGCGCCCGTTCGTCCGTGCCGCCATCCTGCAGGCGCGTCCCGAGCGAGAATAGAGGTCAGGCGCGGGCCTCGCGGCCTTCCTGCCATGTCTGGAGCCCAGCGAGCGTGACCAGGCCGTCTGGCCAGGGAACGCCCGACAACAGGGTGTGCGGCGCATCCGGCTCTCCGAGATCCGATACGGCGGAGAACGCCCCGTCGAGGCGATGGCCCTCGGTGTAGCGGCTGCGGGTGGCGACGACGGGCAGCCCCGCATCGAGGGCCGAGCGGATGCCGGCCTCCGAATCCTCGAAGGCGATGGCCTCGGAGGCGTCGATTCCGAGGCGCTTCAGGGCGAGTTCGAACACGTCGGGCGCCGGCTTCTTGCGGGCGGCCTCGTCGCCGCAGGCGATCACCGCGAACGGCGTGTCGCCGCGCGGAAAATTGATGCGCAGCAACGCCTCGACGTTCGGCCGGCTGGTGGTGGAGGCGACGGCAAGGCGCAGGCCCGCCGCCCTAGCCTCGGCGACGAGGCGGGCGATGCCTGGACGCAGGCCGAGCCGCCCGCCTGCCACGAGGTCGCCGTAGATCCGGGTCTTGCGATCGTGGATCTCCGCCAGATGCGGCAAGAGGGCGGGGAGTTCCGCGGCGTGGCGGGTCTCGACGTAATGGGCGAGGCGCTCCTTGCCGCCCATCACCCGCAGGAGGTCGGCATAGAACGCCGGGGCCCAGGTCCAGGGCAGGTCCATCTCGGCGAAGGCGAGGTTGAAGGCCTGCCGGTGGAGATCCTCCGTCTCGGCGAGCGTCCCGTCGACATCGAAGATCAGGGCCTTCAGCATGACACGGCGTCGCCGCCCGCGCCCGCGCGGATCGCCGCGATGCGGTCGGCGTAGCCGGCCGGGCCGCCCTTGAACACGGCGTTGCCGGCCACGAAGGCGTTGGCGCCGGCCCGCGCGGCAAGCGCCACGGTGTCGGGCGTGATGCCGCCATCCACCTCGATGTCGAGGGGACGCCCCCCCGCCATGGCGCGGATGCGCGTGATGGTCTCGAGGGTCGAGGGAATGAAGCTCTGGCCGCCGAAGCCCGGATTCACCGTCATCACCAGGACGAGGTCGATCAGGTCTAGAAGGGGCTCCACCGCGCTCGCCGGCGTGCCGGGGTTGAGGGCGATGCCCGCGCGCTTGCCGAGGGCCCGGATGGTCTGGAGCGAGCGGTGGATGTGCGGCCCGGCCTCGACATGAACCGAGATGGTGTCGGCCCCGGCCTCGGCGAAGGCCGCCAGATAGGGGTCGGCCGGGGCGATCATGAGGTGGACGTCGAACGGCTTCGTGCTGTGGGGGCGCAGGGCCTTCACCACGGCGGGGCCGAAGGTGAGGTTCGGCACGAAATGCCCGTCCATGACGTCGAGATGGATCCAATCGGCCCCGGCTTCCGAAACGGCGCGCACCTCGGCGCCGAGCTGGGCGAAATCCGCCGAGAGGATCGAGGGCGAGATGATCGGGCTGGTCACGGTCGGGTTCCTCTGGGCGCTGCCGAGCCGGGTCGAGGCTCGCGACGCGGGGTCAGGCGAGGCGGCGTTTGCGCTCGACGAGCTGCATGATGATCGGGGTCAGGATGAGCTGCATGGCGAGGTCGAGCTTGCCGCCAGGGATCACGATGGAATTCGCCCGGCTCATGAACGATCCCTGGATCATCGAGATGAGATAGGAAAAATCGATGCCCTTGGGGTCTTTGAACCGGATCACCACGAGGGATTCGTCGGCCGTCGGTATCCAGCGGGCGATGAACGGGTTCGAGGTGTCCACGGTGGGCACGCGCTGGAAGTTGATGTCCGTCCAGGTGAATTGCGGACAGATGGTCTGCACGTAGTCGGGCATCCGCCGCAGGATCACGTCGGTGACGGCCTCCGTCGAGTAGCCCCGGGTCGAGCGATCCCGGTGCAGCTTCTGGATCCATTCGAGGTTGATCACCGGCACGACGCCGATCTTGAGATCGGCGTAGCGGGCGAGATCGACGTTGTCGTCGACGACGCAGCCGTGCAGGCCCTCGTAGAACAGGAGGTCCGAGCCCGGCGCAAAATTCTCCCAAGGGGTGAAGGTGCCGGGCGGCGTGCCGTGGAGTTCGGCCGCCGCCGCGTCGTGGACGTAGTGCCGGGTGCGCCCCGTGCCCGATTCGCCATAGGTACGGAACACCTCCTCGAGTTCGGGAAGGAGGTTCGCGCGCGGGGCGAAGTGGCTGAGCGTCGGCTCGGCCGCCATGGCTTTGCGCATGGCGATCCGGTCGAGGGCGTGGAACGCGTCGCCCTCGATATAGACCGCACTCACGTCCTCGCGGCGGAAGATCTGCTCGAAGGTGTTGCGCACCGAGGTGGTGCCGGACCCCGACGAGCCGGTGACCGAGATGATGGGATGACGCGACGACATGCGCTGTGACCGGCGGCCCTGAACCCTTAGCTGCGCATCAGGCCCCGCTGCCCGAACAGGGGCGAGCGGCCGGCGGCTGGGTTGCGGCCGTCATAGTACTTCGCCACGCACGCCACGTCTTCCTGCGAACCGAAGATCAGGGGCACGCGCTCGTGGATGGCGCCCGCGCAGATGTCGAGGATGCGGCGCTCGCCGTCGATGGCGCCGGCCCCCGCCTGCTCCATCAGGAAGGCGATGGGGGCGGCCTCGTAGAGGAGGCGCAGGCGCCCCTGGGCGTAGCCCTTGCGGCTGTCGCCCGGATACAGGAACACGCCGCCGCGCAGGAGCACGCGCTGGGCGTCGGACACGAGGGAGCCGAGCCAGCGCATGTTGAAGTCCTTGTCGAGCGGACCCTCTGCGCCGCGCAGGCAATCCTCGATATAGGCCTTCACGGGCGGGTCCCAGTGACGGGCGTTGGAGGCGTTGATGGCGTATTCCTTGGCGCTCGGCACCACCTCCATGCGCGGATGGGTGAGGCGGAAGACGCCCTCCGCCCGGTCGAGGGTGTAGGTCTGGGTGCCGTGGCCGAGGGTGAGCACGAGGGAGGTCGCCGGCCCGTAGGTGACGAAACCGGCGGCGCGCTGGAGCGTGCCGGGCCCCGTGAAGGAGCCGAGGGGATTCTCGGGCGTCGAGGCCGTGGGGCGGATGCCGAAGATCGAGCCCACCGCCATGTTGACGCCGATGTTCGACGAACCGTCGAGGGGATCGATGGCCACCGCCAGCGGCGCGCCGGGGTTGAGGAGCATCACACCCTCGGCCTCCTCGGAGGCGACCTCCGCGACGGGGGCGCCGCGCAGGGCTTCGGTGAAGCGCTCGTGGGCGAAGACGTCGAGGAACTTTTGAACGTCGCCGTCGCTGTTCTGCTCGCCCTGCGCCGCGAGGTCGCCGGCGAGCGCCCCGCGCCCGATCACGGTGCTGACCTCGATGGCGGCAGCGGCGCAGGCCGCGATCACCCGGGCGACATCGGCGAGCGCCGGGTCGGCGGCGACGGCGGCGGCGAGGCACGCATCCAGGCGAGACCCGATCTCAAAAGATTCCGTCGACATGGGCTCACCTTCCCTCGAACATGCATCGTCCCGAAGCGGGCCGTCGGCCCCTTCGAGTTCCCGCTTCCTTGCCACGAGAGGGCCGGAGTCAACCAGAGCACCGGAGGAAGCTTCCTCACGAAACCGGTGCGCCAGGCGGCGCGGCCTTCGACGAAACAGGGATTTGAAAAAACTTGCGGGCAGTTCCAAAAAAACTAAAACCGCCTGATGCGCAACCTTTCCCTGAAGCAGCTCCAGGCCGTCGCGGCCGTCGCCCGGTTGGGCACGATGACCCGAGCCGCCCAGGAACTCAACGTGACCTCGGCCGCCCTCTACGCGCGCATCCGCCAATTGGAGGAGGAGGCGGGCCTACTGCTGTTCGACCGGACACCCACGGGGCTACGCCCCACGGATGCCGGTCGGGAGATGCTCTGGGCCATCGACAGCATCAACACCGTGCTGGAAACCTGCGCCGACCGGCTGGAGACCCTGAAGGGCGGCGCCGGCGGCCGGGTCGCCATGGGCGTGGTCTCCACGGCCAAATATTTCGCGCCCGGCATCATCTCGGGCTTCGTCGGGCATCACCCGGCCGTCGAGATCAACCTCGCCGTGGGCAACCGGGGCAACATGGTCGAGGCCCTGCGCAACTACGACATCGATTTCGCCATCATGGGCCGGCCGCCGCGCGATTTCGCCATCGAGGCCGAGACCTTCGGGGTCCATCCCATCGTGGTCGTCGCCGCCCCGAGCCACGCCCTGGCCGGGCGGACCGGATTGAGCCGCGAGGATCTGGCCCAGGAATCCTTCCTCGTGCGCGAGGAGGGTTCGGGCACCCGTACGGTGTTCGAGGAGTTCATGCACGGCATCATGATCAAGCGTGCCCGCCTCGGGATCGATTCGGGCTCCAATGAAACCATCAAGCAGGCGGTGATGGCGGGCCTGGGCATCGCCCTCATCTCGGCCCACACGGTGGCGGCCGAGCTCGGGAGCGGACGCCTCGTTCTCCTCGACGTCCAGGGCCTGCCGATCCGGCGCGACTGGTACGCCGTGCGCCGGGCCGACAAGGTGCTCGGCCCCGCCGCCGCCGCGTGCTGGGATTACGTGGTCAAGGACGGCGGGCGCTGGCTGCCCCAGATCGCCCTGACGCCACGGGTCTCGGCGGTCACCGCGGAGTTCGAGGCATGAGCGCCGGTGTCGTGATCGTGGGCGCCGGTCAGGCCGGGTTCCAGCTCGCCGCATCTCTGCGCGAGGCCGGTTACGCCGATCCCATCACTCTCGTGGGCGACGAGTCGGACCTGCCCTACCAGCGACCGCCCCTGTCGAAGGCTTACCTGGCCGACAAGATCACCGCGTCCGGTCTTGAACTGCGCCCGGCCGCCTATTTCGACGATCATCACATCCACCATCGCCCCGGCCTGCGCGCCGTCGCCATCGACCGACCCGGTCGGCGCCTCCTCTGCGCGGACGGAGAGGCGGTGGCCTACGATCACCTCGTCCTCGCCACGGGGACGCGCAACCGGGCGTTACCCGTGCCAGGCGCCGGGCTGGCCGGCGTGTTCCAGCTGCGCAGCCGGGCGGACGCGGACCGGCTGAAGGCCGCCCTTCCGGAGGCCCAGTCCGTCGTCATCGTGGGCGCCGGTTTCATCGGCCTCGAATTCGCCGGCATCTGTGCCGCGCGGGGGCTCGCCGTCACGGTGATCGAGGCGGCCGACCGCCCCATGGCGCGGGCGGTCTCGGCCGAAACGGCGGCGTATTTCACCCGCGCCCACGCGGGGGCTGGCGTACGTTTCCTGTTCGGAACCGGCATTGTCGCCGTCGAAGGGGAGGGCAGGGCCACGGCCGTGCGCCTCGGCGACGGCAGCGCCATCGCAACCGATCTCGTCCTCGTCGGCATCGGCGTGGTGCCGAACCAGGAGCTGGCCGAGGCGGCGGGGCTCACCGTGGGCGACGGCATCCACGTCGACGCGGTCCTCGCCACCGACGATCCAGCGATCTCCGCCATCGGCGATTGCGCCCGCGCGCCGAGCCGGTTCGCCGACGGGGCCCCGGTCCGGATCGAATCCGTTCAGAACGCCCTCGACCAAGGCCGCTGCCTCGCCGCCCGCCTCACTGGGCGTCCCGCGGTCTACGATGCGGTGCCGTGGTTCTGGAGCGATCAAGGACCGCACAAGCTGCAGATCGCCGGGCTCGCGGCCCCGGCGGATACGAGCGTGGTACGTCCCGTCCCGGCGGGCCTCTGCGTGTTCCGCTTCCGCGACGGACGCCTCAGCGCCGTCGAGACCGTGGACCGGCCCGGCGACCACATGGCCGCCCGGCGCATCCTCGCCCAGGGGCTCGCCCTCACCCCGGCCGCGGCCGCCGATCCCGGCCATGATCTCAAGGCCCTGGCCACGGGACGCTGACGTTTTTCGGGGAGGCCGGCCGGCGGGTACCGTCCCTTCGCCTTAGCGATCGTTCTCCGTGGTGAGAGCGCCGAGGCGGGTGCCTTCGTCGCCGCCCCGCGTCCCGAGGCGGACGCCGTTCGAGCCGTCCTCCGCGAACACCGCCCCAGCCTGCATCAGGGCGCTGCGCAGAGCCTCGACCTGTCCCGAGGCCAGCTCGATCCCGCCCGATTCGAAGCCCGTCACCACGTCCTCGCTCAGGCCGACCTTGGCCGCGAGGTCGGCTGGCGACCAGTCTAGCAGGGCGCGGGCGGCGCGGGACTGCGCCGGACTCATGGTGTTGGTCGTCATGCCGCTCGCTCCGCCCTCGTCCGATCCCACCACCGTGATACCTCTCGTGTCCATTCCAGCCATCGGCCTTGCCTCGACGACAACGGAGGATCGCGCTCTTCGTTCAACGCCGGACCGTGCGATGGGGCGGGATAGCCCGGAATCGTCGTTACCCCGGCCTTGACCATATTTGCGCTGGAATCTTATCGGAATGGCGCGAGGACACGCTCGCTCCGCGATGAGATCTTGACCGTCGGGGCGGGCGAACGTCGCCCACCGACGCCGCGGCGCCGTGAGTCGCCTGGCGCTTGAACCGAAGAAGGGGCCCGAGGATGAGAGCGATCCTGATTGCCGCAATGGCCGGCGCCATCGCGTCCAGTGCGGTTGTCACCGCGACCCGGGTGCAGGCCCAGATGGGCGGCAACGTCACGGGTTTCGGCAAGGACGCCCGGGAGAAACCGGAGAAGAAGCAGTACGTTCCCGCCGCCAAGGCGCAGGAAAAGATCTTTCCCCTCGACGCCACCTGGACCGCCGTGAGCCTCAACGGCAAGTCGTTCACCGGAAACGACCGTCCGAGCTTCATCATCGACAAGCAGTACCGCGCGCGCGGCTACGGCGGTTGCAACACCTTCGCGGCCACCGCCTTCCCCCTGAAGGATCAGCACCTCGCCGTCGGACCCCTGGCCCTGACCAAGAAGCCCTGCGACAAGGGCCTCGGCGCCAGCGAACAGGATTTCTTCATCGCGCTGCGCACGGCGGGGCAGTGGGACCTCGTCGGTTCGCAGCTCGTCATCAAGAGCCAGAAGGGTGAGCTGCGCTTCGACCGCGCGCTCTGATCCGCCCGGTGCGGCGGGCGTTCGGCGAGCCCTCTTAAGCCCGCATTGAGGACGATCCTGACTCGCCCGCTCGGATTTACCCCTCCTTCAATGCCCCCGGCGCCTGCTGTCCGTCATGGCAGGCACGGGGAACCCGATGGGAACGCGTTTGGAATGGACCGCGGGACAACGCGGGGTGCGCAACGGCGCCCGCGAGGACACGCGCTACACGTTTCTGTCTGGGCCGCATCCGAGTGCCCTGGTGATCGCCTCGGCGAGCGGAGCCTTCGCCACCCTCGCCGTTCTGTTCGCGGCCCTCCTGCGGGCTTGACGCCCGTCGCCTGAAGACTCGTGCGGGCAGGGTTGCCGTGGCGGGCGTGGCCCCTTGGGTCTGATCGTCGGGCCTTGCCCCCCCACGTGAATTCCAGCCGGAACACGGGTGCGGCCGAAACCCTGCGGGTCGCCCTGTGGAGCCCCGCGTGGCGTGCTCCTCGATTGGGGCTTGTGCAACTCCGATGTCGATCACGCCCGCGACGGCCTGCTGCACGCCATCGATCGTCGTCTGGCGGGCTTCGCAGCGCGGGCGCGGATCGAATCGCCGTGCTGCGTCGCAACGCCAGCGCAGCGCGTCCTCGAGGCCCGGCTGTCCGCGGGCATGACCGTGGAGCGCTTGTCCTGAACCGTGCGTCGGGGAAGGAAATTCCAAGATCGCCGCACTTTGCGACATGAAATATCTGGGGGCGCGAGGGGGCCTTGGGAATGGAGAAGATTTCCCTTTGTGTCCAGGCTGTTGGCGATTGCCTCGCTCACACCGACGCGATATCTCCGGCGCGACACCGAAACGTCCGCGACAGGAGATCACCATGGCCGAGTCCACGCAGAGCCCCACCCGCACGCCCGGCCACGGCCACATCTTCGGCTCCATCACCGAGACCATCGGCAACACGCCCCTGGTGCGTCTGAACCGCATCACGAAGGAGCGCGGGATCGACGCCGAGATCCTGCTCAAGCTCGAGTTCTTCAACCCCATCGCCAGCGTGAAGGACCGGATCGGCGTCAACATGATCGACGCCCTGGAGGCATCCGGCCGGTTGAAGCCGGGCGGCACCCTGGTGGAGCCGACCTCGGGCAACACCGGCATCGCGCTGGCTTTCGTGGCGGCCGCGCGCGGCTACCGCCTCATCCTCGTCATGCCCGAGACCATGTCCCTCGAGCGCCGCAAGATGCTGGCCTTCCTCGGCGCTGAACTCGCCCTCACCCCCGGCCCACAGGGCATGAAGGGCGCGATCGCCAAGGCCGAGGAGCTCATCAACGAGATTCCGGGCGCGATCATGCCCCAGCAGTTCTCGAACCCGGCCAACCCCGAGATCCACCGCAAGACCACCGCCGAGGAGATCTGGAACGACACGCAGGGTCAGCTCGACGCTTTCGTGGCGGGCGTGGGCACCGGCGGCACCATCACGGGCGTCGGTTCGGTCCTCAAGCCGCGCCTGCCGGGCCTCAAGGTCGTGGCCGTGGAGCCCACGGACTCGCCGGTCATTTCCGGCGGTCAGCCCGGCCCGCACAAGATCCAGGGCATCGGCGCCGGCTTCATCCCGGACAATCTCGACCGTTCCGTCGTCGACGAGGTGATCACCGTCTCGAACCAAACGGCGTTCGACACCGCCCGGCTGCTGGCCAAGCTCGAAGGCATCCCGGGCGGCATCTCCACGGGTGGCAACGTCGCGGCCGCCCTCGAACTCGCCGCCCGGCCGGAGTTCAAGGGCAAGCGCATCGTCACCGTCGCCTGCTCGTTCGCCGAGCGTTATATCTCCTCGGCCCTGTTCGAAGGGATCTGAGACCCCGGGCGGGGCCGGCTCGCGCCGGATCCCGTCCACCCGATCCGATGGGCTCGCACGTTCGGGCTCATCGGAGCCTCGATCCGCGATCCGCGTGATTCCTCCAGCCGCGTGATCCCTTGGTCTCCACGGCATTCTATCGTCTGCGGCGCGGGGCTCGTCGGCCCTGGGTTCGGGTCGCCCTGTTCAGCGTGGGAGGCGTGGGCGCCGCCCTCGCCTCGGCGGTGCTCGCGCCCCTGATCCCGCCCGATCTGGGAAACTCCATCGGCGCGGGCGCCGTCGATCAGATCCTGTCGCTCCTCGCCACCAGCATGCTGCCGGTGGCGACGTTCTCCCTTGCCACCATGGTCCAGGCGTATGGCGGCGCCACCAACACCGCGACGCCGCGCGCCGTGACCCTGCTGATGGAGGACACCCGCGCCCAGACGGCCGTGGGCAGCTTCATCGGCGCCTTCGTCTACAGCGTCGTCGGCCTCATCGCCCTCAAGGCGCACATCTACGGCGAGCAGGGCCGCGTCATCCTGTTCGGCCTCACGCTCCTCGTCCTCGCCCTGGTGGTCGCGACCCTGGTGCGCTGGATCGACACCCTGTCCCACCTCGGCCGCGTCGGTGAGACCATCGACGCCATCGAGACCGCCGCGAGCGCCGCCATCCAGCGGCGGGCGGACGCCCCTTATCTCGGAGGCTTGCCCTGGTGCCCGGCGCCCGCCGGAGCGACCCGGATCGTGGCCGCGCGCACGGGCTACGTCCAGCATGTCGACGGGGCTGCGCTCCAGACTTTGGCGGACGCGGCGGGGCTCACCGTCCACGTCGCCGCCCTGCCGGGGCGGTTCGTCCATCCCGGCCGTCTGCTGGCCGAGATCGACGGCCCGACCGACGACGCCCTGCGGACGCGCCTCGCCGACGCCTTCGTCATCGGGGACCGCCGCAGCTTCGACGACGATCCGCGCTTCGGCGTCATCGTCCTCACCGAAGTGGCCTCGCGGGCTCTCTCCTCCGCCATCAACGATCCGGGTACCGTCGTCGACGTGATCGGAACGCTGGTTCGTGTGTTGGCCCTGTGGAGCGAGAGTCGGGCCAAGGCGCCGGCGGAGCCACGCTATCGCCGCCTGCGGGTTCCCGGCCTCGCCACGGACGAGCTGTTCGAGGATGCGTTCGGCCCGATCGCCCGCGATGGGGCCGCCTCGGTGATGGTCGGCCTGCGCCTGCAGAAGGCCCTCGCCGCCCTGCATGACATGGGGGATACGGAGTTCGCCCGCGTGGCGCGACACCATGCCGATCTCGCCCTCGAACGGGCCGAGGCGGCTCTCTCCATCCCGGCCGATCGCGCGGTGCTGCGGGCGGCCCGCGCCGATCTCGGTCGTCCCGGCTGAGTTCATCCCTGGGGCGCCATCGGTGCCCGGCCCACGTGCTTTGTGAGGAGCCGCGAGGCAACCGGGGTCCCGGAGGCCCGTTGTCCCTCCAACCACGGAGGACACCCATGACCGACGCAACGGGCGAGCGCCCCTCGCTGAAGGACTTCGACGCCTACGCCGATCGCAACGGCCAGGATCTCGGCCAGGACAATGCCCGCGACATCGGTCTTGCCACCCGGACCCAGGGCGATCTCAAAGGAAATCCCTCGGGGGAGGCCGAGACCGCCCGTATCGCCTCCGGAACGCCGGGGTCCGATGCCACCGACGCGACGGAGGCCGAGACGCCCCCTGAGAACCTGCGCCGCATCGGCGACGCCGCCCAGGCCGCCGGGTCTCCCCGGGGCGCCGCCGCCGAGGCCATCGACCGGGCGACCGCCCCCGTCGGCAGCGACGAAGGCGAGTGAGCTCATGGCCGATCGCACCAATCCGACGGATGCCGCCACCCGCAAGCCCGACGACGATGTCGGCACCCCCGGCGCGCCGGCCGTGGGCGGCGGCGGCCACACGGCCGATCAGGCGGCCGTCACGGACATGACCCCCGGCGGCCTGACGGATGCGCAGCGCAAGGCGGATTGGAAGGCGGGCGACGCCGAGCAGGGGCGCAATCCCGTCCCCGTCGGCGGCTCTTCCGACGGTCAGTCGGACCGCAAGCGGCACTGATCCACCGAAGGCCCACGCATCGAGGACCGATGACGTGGGCCGGCGCCAGCGTGGACCGGGCCTGCCGGATATGCCAAACGAACGCCCGTGCGAAACCCGTTCGCACGGCTCGAGCAGGACTTCATGCGGCGCTTATCCCGGACGATCGTGGGCCTGTCGAAGTCCCGTGCGACGCGGCCCTCACCCAAGACGATCCGTCTCTACGACAAGATCTTGGATCGCGCCTACTACCTCTCGACTCATCCGGACGTTGCGGCAGAGGGCATCGATCCCCTGCGCCATTTCAGTGAGAACGGCGCACGCGAGGGCCGGAGCCCGCATCCCCTGTTCGATCCTGTCTGGTATGCCTCGATCCATTCCGAGGCGGCGGACGATCCCCTGGGGCACTTCCTGTCAGACCGGGGCGGCGACCCGCACCCCCTGTTCGACGCACGCTGGTATCGCGACACCTATCGCGACGTGGTCGGATCGAACCGCGACGCTTTCATTCACTATATCGAACACGGCGCCCGCGAGGGCCGCGACCCACACCCCTTGTTCGACACGGCCTGGTACGTCGCCCGTCATCCGGAGGCGCGACGCGCGCCGCTCGTCCATTACCTGTCGGGCCGGGGAACCTGGCCGCACCCGTTGTTCGACGACGTCTGGTACCGCGAGGCGCACGCGAAATCCGTCGCCTCCGGCATCAATCCCCTGGCCCAGTACGTCGCCGGGGGCTGGCGCGAGCACAATCCGAACCCATTCTTCCACCTCTACTGGTATTTCGACAGCGTGCCCGAACTGGCGGGCGGTGCCAGCAATCCCTTGATCCACTACGCGCGGACCGGCGAAGCGGCGGGGCTGCGGCCGCATCCCCTGTTCGATCCCGACTGGTATCGCGAGCAGGTCGCCGGAGCCGATCTTCGTGGGGAGCCCCTGGCCTCGCCCCTGGCCGACTTTCTTCACCGGGGCGGTCCCGCTGGGCTCAGCTCCCATCGGCTCATCGATCCGGCATGGTACTATGACGTCAATTCCGACGTGGCGGAGGAGAACGTGCCGGCGGCGCGCCACTACCTCGTCCACGGTTGGATCGAGGGCCGCAACCCGCATCCCCTGTTCGACATCCACCATTACCGGCGTACCAATCAGGACGTCGCCGCGGCCGGCCTGGAACCCCTGACCCACTACGTCGCCAACGGCTACCGCGAGGGGCGCAGCCCGCATCCCCTGTTCGACCCGCGCCACTACGCGCTCCACAGCCCCGACGTGATCGAGGCGGGGCGTGATCCGCTGGTTCATTACCTCACCTACGGGGCCGCCGAGGGACGGGACCCGAACCTGTTCTTCGACTCCGCCTGGTATACGCGTCAGCACGAGAGCCGCCTCGACAACGGCACCATCAACCCCCTGCTCCACTACCTCTCGGCCGGCGCCCGCGAGAGCCGCGACCCGAGCCCCCTCGTCGACCGGGAATTCTACCTCGCCCACCATCAGGACGTCCTGCACGCCGGCGTCGATCCGCTGCAGCATTACGTAACCGGCGGTCACGCCGAAGGCCGCTTGCCGCGCCCGCCCGACCGCTGGAGCGAGGTCTGCGCGGTCACGGACATCCCCTGTGAGATCCGCCGCGACCCGCCGCCCCTGGCCGATCGGGACGTCTGCTTCTTCGTGACCTACACGCCCGACGGACGGGTCCACGACCACACCCTCGCATACCTCGCCGCCCTGAAGGCGGAAGGGTTGACGGTGGTGGTGATCGTGGCGACGGACGGCCTGTCCCGTCCCCTGCCGGAGGCCCTCGAGAGCCTGGACGGTCTCCTCGTCCGCATCAACCACGGATGGGATTTCGCCGCGTGGGCAGCCGCGATCGCGACCTTCCCCGACGTGTGGAAGGCCCGCTCCCTGATCCTGACCAACGACAGCATCTACGGGCCGGTCGATCGCGCCGACTTCGCCCAGGTGATCGAGCGCGTCCGCACGAGCGAGGCGGACCTCGTTGGCCTCACCGACAGCTACCAGGCCCGGCCGCACCTGATGAGCTACTTCATCGGGCTCACCCGCACCGGCCTCGCCGCGCCCGCCATCCGCCGGCACTGGGCGGACGTGCGCAGCATCCGCGACAAGCTCGAGGTCATCAAGGCCTACGAGATGACGCCCCTGGCCCATTGGAAGGCGGAAGACGTCGCCGTCGAGGTGCTGTTCCCGACGGCGGACGACGTGCCCCTGGCCGTGAACCCGACCCTCGTGCGCTGGCGCGAACTCCTCGCGCGCGGTTTCCCGTTCCTGAAGGTCCAGCTCCTGCGCGATACCCTCGAACAGGCCGATCCGACGGGATGGGAGACGGTCCTCGACGGCAACCCTGCCTTACGCGGTGCCATCGAGCGCCACCTCGCCGTCGTCGCGCCCAAAGCCATGATCGCGCCGAAGCTGGTCCCCGCTCCGGGACCGGAGGTCGATGCCGGCGCCCAGCCCGAGGACGAGCCGGAGGCGGCGACCGCCCCGGCCATGAAGCCACAGCCGACCCTGCGGCCCGTGCCGGCCCCGCGCCGGCGCTTCAAGCGCAACACCGCCGCCCGAACCTTCTACGGCGCGACGCAGAGCATGCGCCCACGCGAGGCCACGGATCTCGCCCTCGAAGTGCCGTTCGCCTACGGCCCCGACGCGCGCGGCGGCCCCGTCGCGGTGGTGATGCACGTCTTCTACCCGGAGATGATGCCGGAACTGCTCGCCCGCATCGCCCACATTCCCGTGCGGGCCGACCTCTACGTCTCCACCGATACCTCCGAGAAGCAGGCCGCCATCGCGGCCTCGGCCGCCGATTACGCCAACGGCACCGTCGAGGTCCGGGTGTTTCCCAATATCGGCCGCGACATCGCCCCGACGATCATCGGGTTCCAAGACGTGTTCGCGCGCTACGACATCTTCCTGCACATCCACTCGAAGAAGTCGCCGCACGACCCGCGCTTCGCGCCCTGGCGCGACTACCTCCTCGACAACCTGCTGGGCTCGCCCGAGGTTGTGGCTTCGGTCCTGCGTCTTCTCGCCGAGGAAGACGTCGGTCTCGTGTTCTCGCAGCATTTCGGCGAGGTCCGCCCCCTGCTGAACTGGGGCTACGATTTCGACCTCGCCAAGGATCTGCTGGCCAGGGCCGGCATCACCCTGCGCAAGGACTACGTCCTCGATTTCCCGTCGAGCTCGTTCTTCTGGGCCCGCAGCGCTGCCGTGAAGCCCCTCCTCGACATCGGCCTCGACTGGGGGGACTTCCCGGCCGAAGCCGGGCAGATCGACGGGACTCTCGCGCACGCCATCGAGCGTTCGCTGCTGTATTTCGCCGAATCCGCCGGTTTCCGCTGGACCAAGGTGGCGCGGGTCGGCACCGGCACCGACGAGACCCTGGTGCCCGTGCCGACGGAGGCCGACGTGGCGCCGGGCCTCGTCCGGGTCTATCGCCCGCTGCTGGGCAACCCCCTGCGGCCCTACCAGCAGCGCCACCTGTTTCCCGAGGTGACGCCCGTGGCGACGCGGTCCGATCCGAGCCCGCGTCCGCGCCTTAACCTCGTCCTGCCGACCCTACACCCGAAGCACATCTTCGGCGGGATCACGACGGCCCTGCGCACCTTTGAGGGGCTGGCCGCCGCCCTCGGCGATGGATTCGACCGCCGGATTATCTGCGGCTACGTGCCCATCGATCTCGAGACCATGGCGGGCATGCCCGATTACCGGCTCGTCTCCCTCGGTTCGCCCTATGACGCGTTCCCGCGCACGATCGTCGACGTCTACGACATCGATGGCGGCGAACTCCCGATCCGGGCGGGCGACATCTTCATGCCCACCGCTTGGTGGACGGCGAGCGGTAGCGAACTGTTCCAGGCGGCGCAGGGGCGCTACCACGGCCGCGAGTTGCCGGTCCTGTACCTGATCCAGGATCACGAGCCGGGCTTCTACGGCTGGTCTTCGAACTTCTCGATGTCGCGTGCCACCTATGCGCACCCGGACAAGACCATCGCGCTCATCAACTCGGAAGAGTTGGCGAACTACATGCTCCGGCACTACGCGCTGACGGATGCCAGCATCGTGCGCTATGCCGCCAATCAGAAGATCCGCAACGCCTTGAGCGTGAAGAAGCGCGAGCGCATCATCCTCGTCTACGGACGTCCTTCGACCCCGCGCAACTGCTTCGAGACCCTGTGTGCCGGCCTCTCCCTCTGGCAGCAGGCCGAGCCGACGGTTGCGGCCGAGTGGCGGATCGTTTCGGCGGGCGAGGACTACGACCCCGCCCGGGCCGGAGGCGTCTACAACCTCGAAGTCTGCGGTAAGCTCACCCTGGAGGATTACGCGGACGTCCTGAGCCGCGCCTCCGTCGGCATCTCCCTCATGGTGTCGCCGCACCCGAGCTATCCGCCCCTGGAGATGGCCCATGCGGGCTTGCGCACGATCACCAACGCGTACGAGTGCAAGGACCTGAGCGCGCGCAGTCCCAACCTCACCTCCCTCGACATCCTGACGCCCGACGCCCTGGCGGACGCCCTGTCGCGGATCGTTCGCGAGGCTGAGGCGGAGATCGGCCGGGTCCGGCCGTTCTGCGAGATCGCACCGCTGCCCTGTCCGCTGCCGGATTACGATCCGGCGGCCCTGGCCGAGCGCCTGCGTGGCCTCGTCGAAGCGCCGGGGAAGGCCTGATCAAGCCGCTCCTGTCGAACCGCGAAAGATGGCCCGTCCGCTGAGCGTCACCTTGCGCACGGGCTGATCGGGGTTGGCGATGCGCTCGAACAGGAGGCGCATGGCCTGGGTGCCGATCTCGGCCACGGGCTGCTCGATGACCGTGAGGCCGGGATCGACGAGATCCGTCCACGGCTCGTTGTCGAATCCGGCCAGGGCGAGATCGGACGGGATCCGCAGGCCCCGTCCGCGCGCGGCCCGGAACGCGCCCATGAGCATCTGTCCGTTGGAGAGCACCAGGGCGTCGGGCCGCTCGGGGCCCTCGAACCAGGCCGCGGCCGCCATCTCGGCCGCTTCGGCCTGGGGCAGGACCGCCCGGGCCTGGGCCTCGAGGCCGTGGCGGGCCATGGCCGCCGCGTAGCCATCCCGGCGTTCCCGCGCCGTCGAACTCGTCGAGCCGAACAGGCCGCCGATGCGCGAATACCCCCGGGCCACGAGGTGGTCGACCAGGGCCGCGCTCGCCCCGGCATTGTCGAGGACGATGCTGTCGTGCAGCCCCGGCGGCCCGGCTCGGTCGATGAACACCGTCGGGAAGGGGAGGTCGCCGGGGCCCAGCGCCTCGGCGGTGGTCCGGGTGGGGGCGAAGATCACGCCCGAGACGCGCTCCTCCTCCATGAGGCGCAAATAGAGGGCCTCGCGGGCGGCATCCTCGTCGGTGTTGCACAGGATGACCCGCATCCCGGCGCCGTAGGCCGCGTCCTCCACCGCCCGGCTGACGGCGGTGAAGAAGGGGTTGCGGATATCGGCGACGATGAGGCCGACCGTCTGCGTTGTCTGCGAGCGCAGGCGGCGGGCGGACAGGTTGGGGCGGTAGCCCGTCGCCCGCACGGCGGCATCCACCTGCGCCCGCAGGGCCTCGCTTACCGGACCCTTGCCGAGGGCCCGCGACACCGTCGCCGTCGAGACCCCGGCCGCCCGAGCGACGTCGCGGATCCCCACCGTCATCGCGCGACCCTCACTTGTGGGGCGGAAAACGTTTGCATTGTCATACCTGCGTTTTGGCAGTTGGCGACGCGTTCGGCAACAAATTTCAGGAATTTTACCGGGGACGCGTTGACACGTTTTGTGAAAACGTTTTCAGTGCTTGTAACAAATCAATGACGGGAGGAGCACGCCATGCTCGCACCGAACCCCCTGACGACACCGCGGCTGCTCGTGCGCACCGCCGCAGCCCCGTCCGACAAGGCGACCGCCATCCGCGAGGCGGCGCAACTCCTGATCGCGGCCGGGTGCATCGATGCCGCCTACGAGGGTAGCATGCTGCGGCGCGAGGGGGTGGCCAACACCTATCTCGGCCACGGCGTTGTGATCCCCCACGGCATGGTCGACGATCGCCACATGGTGCGGGAGAGCGGCATCGCGGTGCTGCAGGTGCCCGCCGGCATCGAATGGCACGACGGCCAGACGGCACATCTCGTCGTCGCCATCGCGGCGCAATCCGACACCCACATCACGGTCCTGCGTCGGCTCACCCGCCTGATCCAGGACGAGGCGCGCCTCGCGATCCTGCGCGTCACGGACCGGCCGGAGGATATCGCCGCGGCGCTTCGCGAGGACGCGACCGCCCTCGGGGCCTCGGGGCCGGCCACGGACCTGCGCCAGCGCTTCGACTGGACGGTGGATTACCCCACGGGCCTCCACGCCCGCCCGGCTTCGCACTGGGTCGACGTCGCCCGCGCCTGCCCGGCCCGCATCCAGGTGCGCCACGGCGCCGAGGTGGCCGACGCCAAGAACCTCATCGCCCTGCTCCAGCTCGGCCTGCGCTGCGGCGACGAGGTCACGATCTCGGCCGAGGGCGATGACGAGGCCGGATCGCTCGCCCGGATCTGCGCGGCGGTGACCTCGCTCAGCGCTGGCGAGAAAGCCGCCGCGAAGGCGGCAGCCGAAGCCGCCGACAAGGCCTCCGCGCCCGTCGCCGGCTGGAACCCCGTGGACGCGCCCCGGGTGATCCCGGCCATCGGCGCCAGCCCCGGCATCGCCATCGGCCCGATCCACGTCCTGGCCTCGGCGGAGATCGCCGTGCCCGATAGTCCTGAGCCCCTCACCAGCGGCGGCGACCGCCTGCACGCGGCTTTGCGCGCCACCGCCGGCCAGTTGAAGGCGCTCGCCGATGACACCGAGCGCCGCCTCGGCAAGGCCGATGCGGGGATCTTCAAGGCGCAGGGCGACCTCATCGCCGACACCGACCTCATCACTCTCGCGTGCCAGCTCATGGTCGAGGGCCACGGCGTCGCCTTCGCCTGGAATCAGGCCGTGGAGCGGATGGCGAGCCGACTCTCGGCGCTGGGCAACCCCGTCCTCGCCGCCCGCGCGGCGGACCTGCGCGACGTCGGCCGCCGAGTCCTGGCGCAGATCGACCCCTCCCTGAAGAGTGGCCACGACCTGCCGGACGTCCCCTGCATCCTCGTCGCCCCCGACCTCGCGCCCTCCGACACCGCCGGCCTCGATCCGGCCCGCGTCATCGGCCTCGCCACGGCGCAGGGCGGTCCGACCTCGCACACGGCGATCCTCGCTCGCACCTTGGGAATCCCGGCCGTGGTCGCGGGCGGCGCCACCCTTCTGGCCATTCCCAACCACACCACCGCGATCCTCGACGGCACCACCGGGCGGCTCTACCTCGATCCCTCGGACGCCGACCTTGCCTCGGCCCAGGCATGGCGCGCGGCGCAGGCCGAGACCCAGGCCGCCGAGGCCCGCGAGCGGGCGCTTCCCGCGCGGACCCGCGACGGGCACGCCGTCGCCATCGGCGCCAACGTCAACAATCCCGAGCAGGTGCCGCTGGCCCTCGATCAGGGCGCCGAGGGCGTCGGGCTCATGCGCACGGAATTCCTGTTCCTCGAACGCGGCGATACGCCCTCGGAAGACGACCAGTACGCCACTTATTCGGCCATGCTGGCGGCGCTCGCCGGGCGCCCCCTCATCGTGCGCACCCTCGACATCGGCGGCGACAAGCAGGTGGCGCACCTGCATCTCCCCAAGGAAGAAAATCCCTTCCTCGGCGTACGCGGCGCCCGCCTGCTCCTGCGCCGGCCCGACCTGATGGAGCCGCAGCTGCGGGCTCTCTACCGGGCGGCGAGGGATCACGTTCCGGCCGGTGCCCCCACGGGCAAGGACGCGCCGCTCTCCATCATGATGCCGATGATCACCTCCGTGCCGGAAGTGCTGGCGCTTCGCACCGTCTGCGAGCGTATCCGGGAGGAGATCGGCGCGCCGCCGGTGCCGCTCGGCATCATGATCGAGGTGCCGGCTGCCGCGATCCAGGCCGACGCCCTGGCCCGGCATTGCGACTTCTTCTCTATCGGCACCAACGACCTCACCCAGTACGCCCTGGCCATCGACCGGCAGAACACCGAGATGGCGCCCGAAGCCGACAGCCTGCACCCGGCGGTCCTGCGCCTTATCCGCATGACCTGCGAGGGTGCCGCCCGGCACGGCCGCTTCGTCGGCGTCTGCGGCGGCATCGCCGGCGATCCGTTCGGCGCGAGCCTGCTCGCCGGCCTCGGCATCCACGAACTCTCCATGACCCCGCGCGACCTGCCCGCCGTCAAGGCGCGCCTGCGCGCGTCCAGCATGGCCGAACTCCGGGCGCTGGCGGCGCGCGCCTGCGCCGAGGAAGATGCGGCGGGCGTGCGCGCCCTGGACGGGGCTCAGGCATGAGCGCCCCCCTCCTCACCCTCACCCTCAACCCGGCCATCGACCAGACGGTGACCCTCGAGCATCTCGCCCCGGGTGAGGTGCACCGGGCGCTCGCCTCGCGCTCGGATGCCGGCGGCAAGGGGGTCAACGTCGCGGGCTGCCTCGCCGATTGGGGCCTGCCCGTGGCCGTCACCGGGATTCTGGGAGCCGACAACGCCGCGCCCTTCGCCGCCCTGTTCGCGGCCAAGGGCATCGACGACCGCTTCATCCGCGTCGCCGGGCAGACCCGGACCAACCTGAAGCTTCTGGACCTGCAATCGGGCGACACCACCGACGTGAACCTGCCGGGCCTGTCCCTGACGGCGGGCGTCTTCGCGGCGGCCCGCGCGCGCCTCCTCGAATCGGCGGGGCCGGGAAGCCTCGTGGTCCTGGCCGGCAGCCTGCCCGGCGGGCTCACTGCCGACACCTATGCGGACCTCACCCGCCGCCTGAAGGCGCGGGGCGCCCGCGTGGTCCTCGATGCCTCTGGCCCGGCCCTCGCGGCGGCCCTGGCGGCGGGGGCGGATGCCCTGCCGGAGGTGGTCAAGCCGAACCGGCACGAACTCGAGGAATGGGCGGGGCGGCCCCTCGCCACCCGCGCCGAGGTCCATGCGGGGGCCCGCGCCTTGAGCGAGCGCGGCATTCCCATGGTGGCGGTGTCCCTGGGCGCCGAGGGCGCCCTGTTCCTCTGCCGCGAGGGGGCGATCCACGCCCATGCGCCGGCCGTCGCCGTCGCCAGCACCGTCGGCGCGGGGGATGCCCTCGTGGCCGGCCTCGTCGCCGGGCTGCACGCCGACGCCGCCCTCGACGACAGGGCGCGGCTGGCCCTGGCCTTCGCCGCCGGGAAGCTGACCCGCGCGGGAGCCAACCTCCCCGAGCGCGCCGTGGTGGAGCGCCTCGCCGCCTCCGTCCGCATCGAGCGCCTGTAACCCCCACCCGAACGAGACACGAGGCACGGCGATGGCACATCTGTTGGCGGTGGTGGGCGGGGGCGACCTCTCCACCCACGCGGTCCTGGCGGTGGAGGCCCTTCGCAAGGCGGCGTCGGGGCGCAACCAGCCCATCGAGTTCGAGGTCCGTCCCGGCGGCCATCCGCTGTCGGAGGCCGCCATCGCCGGGGCCGACACCGTGCTGCTGGTCGGTTCGGGCGACCTCGCCGAGGGGCGATTCTCGGCCCTCACGCGGGCCCGGGTCGCCATCGACGAGGTGCTCACCGACGTCCACGCGGTGCTCGACCGGGTGCTGGCCGGCGCCGCCTCCGCTCCGGCGGCCCCCCGGCCCGACGCGAGGACCCGCATCGTCGCCATCACCTCCTGTCCCACGGGCATCGCCCACACCTTCATGGCCGCCGAGGGCATCCAGGCGGCGGGCAAGGCGCTGGGCTACGACGTCCGGGTCGAGACCCAAGGGTCGGTGGGCGCCCGCGACGCGCTCACGGTGGCCGAGATCGCGGCGGCCGACATCGTCCTCATCGCCGCCGACACCGGCGTCGACCGGGCGCGCTTTGCCGGCAAGCGCCTCTACGCCACCACCACCAAGGCGGCGATCCGCGACGGCAAGGGCCTCCTCGCCACGGCCCTCGCCGAGGCACAGCTCCAGCCCACCGGGGGCGCCGCCGCGCCTTCGTCCGACGCGCCCACCCGCCCGGCGGCGGAAAAACAGGCCGGCGCCTACAAGCACCTCATGACCGGCGTGTCGTTCATGCTGCCCTTCGTGGTGGCGGGCGGCCTGCTCATCGCCCTGGCCTTCGCGCTGGGCGGCATCGACGCCATGGCGCCCGGCAACGCCGGAACCCTGGCCTACGCGCTCGGCGAGATCGGCGCCAAGGCGGCCTTCGTGCTCATCGTTCCGGCGCTCGCCGGCTACATCGCCTATTCCATCGCCGACCGGCCCGGCATCGCGCCCGGCATGGTCGGCGGCATGCTCGCCACCAATCTCCAGGCCGGGTTTCTGGGGGGCATCGCGGCGGGCTTCATCGCCGGCTACACCGCGCGGTTCCTCAACAGGCACATCCGCCTGCACCGCAACCTGGAGGGGCTGAAGCCCGTCCTGATCCTGCCGTTGCTCGCCACCCTCGTGACCGGCCTCGCGATGATCTACGTCGTCGGTGTGCCCGTGGCGGCGGCGCTCGCCGGGCTCACGGGCTGGCTCAAGGGCATGCAGGGGGCGAGCGCCCTGGTGCTCGGCCTCGTGCTCGGCGGCATGATGGCCGTCGATATGGGCGGGCCCATCAACAAGGCCGCCTACGCCTCGGCCGCGGCCCTCCTGTCCTCCGGCGTCGACGCGCCCATGGCCGCCGTGATGCTCGGCGGAATGACGCCGCCCCTCGGCATCGCGCTCGCCACCCGCCTGTTTCCCCGTCGCTTCACGGCGCCCGAGCGCGAGGCCGGCGGCGCGGCGGCGGTTCTGGGGGCGGCCTTCATCACCGAGGGCGCCATTCCGTTCGCCGCCGCCGATCCCCTGCGGGTGATCCCCGCCATGGTGGCCGGCTCGGCGGTCGCGGGCGCCATCGCCCTCACCCAGGGCGTCACCCTCAAGGTGCCCCATGGCGGCCTGTTCGTGCTGCCGATCCCGAATGCCGTCACCAACGTCACCGGCGCGGTGATCGCCCTCGTGGCCGGCACCCTCGTCACCGCCATCGCCGTCGGGCTGCTGAAGAAGACCCGCACGCTCTGAAACACCAGCCGATCCGGCATCAAGACCGGACGCAGGACCATCAACGAAGAACGACCAAGGGGGAGAGACATGAAGGCTGGGTGGATCGGGGCCGCCGGACTGGCGCTCGGGCTGGGCACGGCACAGGCACAAGATGCGCCCCCCGATCCGGCCATGGCCGCCGGCGTCGCGGTGCCGGCCACCGCCCAGCGCCCGGTCCTGCGGCGCAGCGCCCAGCGCCGCCCCGCTCGCCCGCCCAACGGCCAGGGCTTCGGCGGGGCCGACAGCGCTGCGGAGGCCGCCGACACCCTCGGCCAGAGCGCGACGCCGCCCACCATCGCGCCGGGCGTGTTCGACCTCGGCAACGGTCTCAGCGTCCTGATGAACTACACCGGCCAGGCGGCGGCCAATCCCGTCGGCGGCATCCGCCAGGGGTCGGCCTATGCTGGTCAGCTGTTCTTCGGCCTCGACGGCGACCTCAACCGCATCGCCGGAATCCAGGGCGGCTCGTTCCACGTGGCGGTCACGAACCGTCACGGCCGCAACCTCGCCGACGACCGCATCGGCAACAACACCTCAGTGCAGGAGATCTTCGGCGGCGGGCAGACCACGCGCCTGACGCTGCTGTCCTACCAGCAGAAGCTCTTCGGCGACCGGCTCGACATCGAGGTCGGACGGCTGGTGGCCAACATCGCCTTCCTCAACTCGCCGCTCTACTGCAATTTCCAGTCGAACTCCGCCTGCGGCAACCCGACCTTCGTGTTCAAGACCTCGAACTTCACCTTCTGGCCGGTGTCGAGCTGGGGCGCCCACGCCAAGGCGTGGATCACCGACAAGGTCTTCTTCCACGCGGGTGTCTACGAGGTGAACCCCCGCCACCAGCAGCCGGGCGACAACGGCCTCGATTTCTCGACGAAGGGCGCCACCGGCGCGATCATGCCGTTCGAGCTCGGCTACTCCACCACCTTCGCCAACGACGTGCTGCCGCGGAACTACGGCATCGGCGGCTACATCGACCGTTCGGACTATGCCGACCCCGTCCTCGACGCCACGGGCCGCTCGGCCCTGTTCTCGGGCGCCGCGCCGGCGACGCGGTTCGGCCGCTCGGGCGTCTACGCCCGCTTCGACCAGATGGTGTGGCGACCCGACCCCACGGCGCCGCAGGGCCTGAGCGTGTTCGGCGTTGCCATGAAGGGCACGTCGGGCCGGCAGATCGAGGATTACTTCCTCGAACTCGGTGCCGTGCAGACCGGGACCTTCGCGGATCGGCCCTACGACACGGTCGGCTTCGTCATCAACACTCAGAAGTTCTCGTCCCTGGGCCTCGCCAACATCCGCCTCGCCCGCGCGGCCTTGGGGCTCGGCAGCGGCGATGTGCCGACGCAGCAAGTCATGATGGAACTGAACTACGGCATCCAGGTCACGCCCGCGATTCGCGTGACGCCGAACCTCCAGTACATCCTCAATCCCGACCAGACCCGGTTTCCGCTCCGACCCCGGAACATCCCCGACGCCTTCGTGATCGGCGCCAAGCTCTCCGTCGACCTGTTCACCCTGGCGGGCCTCGCCGGGGGGCCGGGACGGTAAGCCAAGCTCACCGCACGCCTTACCCTTCCGCTGCGTCCTCCTTGTGTGGGCGCAGCTCCGGTAC
The DNA here is from genome assembly GCF_022179065.1 of Methylobacterium adhaesivum. GTDB lineage: Bacteria > Pseudomonadota > Alphaproteobacteria > Rhizobiales > Beijerinckiaceae > Methylobacterium > Methylobacterium adhaesivum. Next base: position 387,168 of record NZ_BPQD01000007.1, on the reverse strand, counting down.
GCCGTGGTCGATCCCGGCCTCGACGGGGGCCGACCGACTCTCGACACGTGTGCTGTCGACGAAGATGCGGGCCTCGCCCTCCTTCAGGCCGAGGCTGCGCAGGGCGTAGAGGGTCATGCCGAAGGCGAGTTCGCGTTCGGCCATGAGCACGAGGCCGACGCCCTGTTCCTCGAAATGCCGGCGCTCGCCATCGTTGTGAGTGCGGACCAGGGTATCGATCGTGGGATTCAGCTCGCGGGCCAGTTCTACGAGGCGCCGCGCCGTGTGCGGCTCGGGCGTCGCGACGATGATGATCCGGGCCGCCTCGATATCGGCCGCATGGAGGATGCCGGGCGCCGTGGCATCGCCGAACACCGCCTCGACGCCTTCCTGGCGCAGGTCGAGGACCCGGCGCCGGTCGCGGTCGACGACGATGTAGGGCAGGTCCCAGGCCGTCAGCGCCTTGCCGATGGTGCTGCCGACGCGGCCGTAGCCGACGACGATGGCGTGGCCCCGCTTCGGCGCCCCCTCCAGGCTGGCAGGAAAATCCGCCGCACCGCGCCGCTCGAACCGGGCGGCGAGCGCCGGCCGGGCGGCCACCGTGCGTCCGATCCAGTCGGTGAGGGCGAAGAACAGCGGGTTGAGGGTGATGGACAAGATCGCGCCGCCGAGGATGAGGTCGCGGCCCTCCGTCGGCAGAAGCTTCAGCGACAGGCCGAGGCTCACGAGGATGAACGAGAATTCGCCGATCTGGGCAAGACTCGCCGCGATGGTGAGGGCTGTGCCGAGGGGATGCTTGAACGCCAGCACGATGGCGACCGCCGCCACGGACTTGCCCACCAGGATCACGCCCAGCACCGCCAGCACCGAGAGCGGCTCGCGCACGAGGATGCCGGGGTCGAACAGCATGCCGACGGAGACGAAGAACAGCACCGCAAAGGCGTCCTGCAGGGGCAGGGAATCGGCCGCCGCCTGATGGCTGAGATCGGATTCGGCGAGCACCATGCCGGCGAAGAAGGCGCCGAGCGCGAAGGAGACGCCGAACAGTTCCGCCGATCCGAAGGCGATGCCGAGCGCCAGCGCTAGGACCGCGAGGGTGAACAGCTCGCGCGAGCCCGTGCGCGCCGCCTGGTCGAGGAGCCAGGGCACCACCCTGCGGCCCCCGACCAGCATCACCACGGTAAAGACCGCGACCTTGGCGAGCGTCAGCGCGAGGGTGAGCCAGATGTTGCCGTCGCCCGCGTGATGCGCCACGCCGTCCCCGACGCCGCCGAGCGACGGGGCGAGTGCGGGCAGCAGCACCAGGGCGAGCACCATGGCGAGGTCCTCGACGATGAGCCAGCCCACCGCGATGCGGCCCTTGTCGCTGTCCAGCAGCCGGCGTTCCTCGAGGGCGCGCAGGAGCACCACGGTGCTCGCCACCGACAGGGCGAGGCCGAAGACGAGGCCGGCCCCGAGCCCCCAGCCCCAGGCGAGCGCCAAGCCGCCGCCCATGGCGGTGGCCGCGCCGATCTGCACGATGGCCCCCGGCAACGCGATGGTGCGCACGGCCATCAGGTCCTTGATGGAGAAGTGCAGGCCGACGCCGAACATGAGCAGGATCACGCCGATCTCGGCCAGCTGGCCGGCGAGCGCGCTGTTGCCGACGAAGCCCGGCGTGTAGGGGCCGACGAGGACGCCGGCCAGGAGGTAGCCCACGAGGGGCGGCAGGCGGAGGCGCTGAGCCAGCATCCCGCATACGAAGGCGAGCACGAGGCCTAGGGCGATGATGGCGATCAGCTCGGTCGCGTGCGGCACGGGGCGGACTTCTCCGGGTTGGAACCAAGGGGCTCGTGTCGTTCGCCGACGGTGGTGCTTGGGAGCGGAACCGCCGGTCGCCGGACGTTGCATCGGACACCGATACAAGGGTCGTGCACAAGGGTCGTGCCGCCTGCCATCCCGGAGGGCAAGCCGGGATGGTGCCTGACGTTCGAACCGGTGGCAGAATTCCGCTGCCGGCTGCTCCCGGGGTGCCGCGACGCACGGCGCCCACCGCCGGGCCCGGATGTCGTAGCCGGGTGTCTTTCCTGAAACACCCGTCACATCGGATCGGGAAGGCCCAGAACCGGCGCGGCCGGGTGTTTCGCGAGGCCCCCTGAAGCCGTAGCGCGTTCGCGCTCGCAAATCCGTGAGGGGCGATGAAACCGGCGGGCGCCGGGCTCCGTTGTCGACACGCGACGCGACGGCGCAAAACATCTGCGCCTGATCTTGCGACAACGTTTTCATCCGGCGGGTCCGACGATCGATGACATTCTCAAGCGAGCGTTCGACTTCGCGTGACGCGCCCGAGACAAAACATTCCGCGATCTGGACCATCGCCCTCGCGACAGCACTCCTCGGGGTCGTCGCGCTGCCCCGCCGGTCGGTGCAGGCCGTCCCCGGAGGGGAGCGGATGAAGGATCCGACGCGCGCGCCGTCACCGTCGCATACGGGCGCCGAGGCGCGGGAGGTGGCGGCGAGCGAACCCGAGCGCGGCCGCGGCGCGCGCACTCCGTCCGAAATTCCCGCCAAGGGCTGGAAGGATATCGGCCTGCGGGTGTTCCACGACATCTCAGAGAACAACATCGTGTCGGTGGCGGCGGGCGTGACCTTCTACGTGCTGCTCGCGATCTTCCCGGCGGTGGCGGCCCTCGTCTCCTGCTACGGCCTGTTCGCCGATGTGGCGACCATCAACGATCACCTCCAGTCCCTGCAGGGCATCGTGCCCTCGGGCGCCCTCGAGATCATCGGCGATCAGGTCAAGCGCATCACGCAGAAGGGCGACACCACCCTCGGCTTCGCCTTCTTCACGGGCATCGTCTTGTCGCTGTGGAGCGCCAATGGCGGGATGAAGGCGGTCTTCTCCGCCCTCAACGTGGTCTACGAGGAGCGCGAGCGGCGCAATTTCGTCTGGCTCAACCTGCGCTCCCTCGCCTTCACCGCCGGGGCCCTGCTGTTCGTCGTCCTGGCCCTGGTCGGTATCGTCGTGGTCCCGGCGGTGATCGGCATCATGGGGCTGAGCACGGAGGCGTGGTACATCGCCCTCCTGCGCTGGCCCGTCCTGTTGCTGGCGGTGCTGGGTGGCCTCGCCCTGCTCTACCGCTACGGTCCGAGCCGTGACGCGCCGCGCTGGCGTTGGGTCACGTGGGGCAGCACCTTCGCGGGCATCGCCTGGCTCGCCACGTCGCTCGGCTTCTCGTGGTACGTGGCCAATTTCGGCAAGTACAACGAGACCTACGGTTCGCTCGGCGCGGCCATCGGCTTCATGACCTGGATCTGGATCTCCACCACGATCGTTCTTGTCGGCGCCGAGATCAACGCCGAGATGGAACACCAGACCGAGGTCGACACCACGGTTGGCGCGGAGCAGCCCCTCGGCACCCGCGACGCACGGATGGCCGATACCGTGGGGGCGGCGCGGTGAGCCTCTTCAGCGGCCGGGACAGTTGCGGTACGGTCCCTTCATGGAACGCGACGCGGCCATCGAGATTCTTCGACGCAACGAGGACGTCCTGCGGGCGCGCGGGATCAGGCACGCCGCCCTGTTCGGCTCGACGGCACGGGGGGAGGCACGCGCGGGCAGCGACGTCGACATCGTGATCGACCTCGACGACGGTGTGAAACTCGACGTCTACGGTTATGTGGGGCTCTGCCATTTCATCGCAGACCTCTTTCCCGTGGGGGTCGATGTAGCCAATCGAAAAACCTTGAAGGACCGCATCCGAACGCGGGTCGAGCGCGATGCCGTCCCTGTCTTCTGATCGGGAAGACGATGCCTGCGAGGACATCGTTGCCAATGCCGAGGCGGCTCTGCATTTCACCACCGGCATGACCTTCGCGGCTTTCGAAGCGGATCTGCGGACGCAATACGCCGTTATCCGTTGCCTCGAGATCATTTCGGAAGCGAGCCGGTTGCTCGGTCCCGAGCTCAAGGCGCGTCACCCCGGCATTCCCTGGCGCGACATCGCGGATGCCGGAAATCTTTACCGTCATGCCTATCATCGCGTGTCGCTGGACAACGTCTGGAAGACCGTCCACGACCAGTTGAACCCGCTCGTCGCGGTCTGCGATGCCGAACTGGGCCGACCGCCGGCCCCGTGAGCGCGGCCCCCGAGATCCCCTTGCGAGACCCTTCCGCGCGATGACGCTTCCCGCTTCCGCCCCCGTCGGCCCCGGTGATCAGATCATCCTGGTGGATGGATCCTCGTTCATCTTCCGGGCCTACTTCCAGTCGATCAACCAGGACCAGAAGTACAACACCCGGCCCTCCGACGGCCTGCCCACGGGGGCCGTGCGCCTGTTCTGCACCAAGATCGCCCAGTTCGTGCAGGAGGGGGCGGCGGGTGTGATGCCGACGCATCTGGCCATCGTGTTCGACAAGTCCGAGGGCTCGTTCCGAAAGGAGCTCTATCCCGACTACAAGGGCCACCGGCCGGACGCGCCCGACGACCTCAAGCGCCAGATGCCGCTCATGCGCGACGCCGTGCGCGCCTTCGGGCTCCAGCCCATCGAGCTCATCCGCTACGAGGCCGACGACCTCATCGCCACCTACTCGCGCCAAGCCGAGGCGCGGGGTGCCGGCGTCATCATCGTCTCGTCCGACAAGGACCTGATGCAGCTCGTCGGCCCCCTGGTGCGGTTCTACGACTTCGAGTCGGGCACCAAGGGCAAGGCCGGCCACCGGCCCGAGCGCAACCTCGACCGGGATGCCATCATCGCCAAGTGGGAGGGGCTGGAGCCCGAACAGATCGGCGACGCCCTCGCACTCATCGGCGACACCTCCGACAACGTGCCGGGCGTCCCCGGCATCGGCCTGAAGACGGCGGCCGCCCTCATCAAGGAATACGGCAGCCTCGACGCCCTGTTGGAACGGGCGGGCGAGATCAAGCAGCCCAAGCGCCGCGAGACCCTGCTCGCCAGCATCGATCAGGCCCGGCTCTCGCGAAAGCTCGTGGCGCTCGAAGAGAACGTGCCCGTGCCCGTGCCCCTGGACGACCTGAGGCTTCCGAAGCCCGATCCCCAGAAGCTCGTCGGCTTCCTCAAGGCCATGGAGTTCAACACCCTGACGCGGCGCATCGCGCAGATGCTCCACGTCGATCCGGAGGCGGTGCAGCCCGATCCGGCCCTGCTGCCCCAGCGGGTCGAGACCGAGGACGCCCCCTTCGCGGCCGAGGCGCTCGGCGACCCCGTGCCGCTGCCCCCCGGGGGCGACGTCGATCCCTTCGCCGATCTCGGCCTGCCCGATGCGGCGCCCAAACCCCGCCGCTCTCCTGAGGCGACCCCGGCCGATCTCGTGGCGGCCCGCGCCGCCGAATCCGTCAAGCCGTTCGATACGGCGGCCTACGAGACCATCGGCCTCGTGGAGCAGCTCGACGCCTGGATCGCCGAAGCCGAGGAGGCGGGCGTGGTCGCCGTCGATACGGAGACCGATGCGCTGGATGCCATCAATTCCAACCTCGTCGGCATCTCGCTCTGCGTCGCGCCGGGGCGTGCCGCCTACATTCCCCTGCGCCACCTCGATCCCGTCAAGGCGAGCGAGGGCGACCTGTTCGGCGACGCCAAGGCGGCCACCGACGTGTTCCAGCCCGCCGCCGGCCAAATCGACGAGGCGGTGGTGATCGCCCGCCTGAAGTCGCTCCTGGAGAATCCGGGCGTGCTCAAGGTCGGCCAGAACCTGAAATACGACATGGCCGTGCTCACCCGCTACGGCATCGACGTGGCGCCGTTCGACGACACCATGCTGATCTCCTACGTGCTCGATGCCGGCAAGGGCGGGCACGGCATGGACGAGCTCGCTCGCCGGCACCTCGGCCACCAGCCCATCACCTTCGGGGACGTGACCGGCACCGGACGCACGAAGATCACCTTCGACCGGGTGCCCCTCGACCGCGCCACCGCCTACGCGGCCGAGGATGCCGACGTGACGTTGCGCCTGTGGCGGATGATGAAGCCCCGTCTCGTCGCGGAGAAGCGCGTCACCGTCTACGAGACCCTGGAGCGCCCCCTGGTGCCCGTGGTGGCCCGCATGGAGGCGCAGGGCATCCGCGTCGACCGCAACATGCTGAGCCGCCTGTCGGGCGATTTTTCGCAAATTCTGGTGCGTCTCGAGGAAGAGATCCAAGAGGATGCGGGGGAGCGGTTCCAAGTCTCGTCCCCGAAGCAGATCGGCGACATCCTGTTCGGCAAGATGGGCCTGCCCGGCGCCAAGAAGACGCCGTCGGGTCAATGGGCGACACCCGCCACTCTGCTCGAAGAACTGGCCCAGGCCGGGCATGAGCTGCCCAAGAAGATTCTCGAATGGCGCCAGCTCGCCAAGCTGAAATCCACCTACACGGATTCGCTGCAGCAGCACGCCGACCGCGAGACCGACCGGGTCCACACTTCGTTCTCGCTCGCCGCCACCACCACGGGCCGGCTGTCCTCGTCGGACCCGAACCTGCAGAACATCCCGATCCGCACGGAGGAGGGGCGGCGGATCCGCCGCGCCTTCGTGGCGGCGGAGGGCAACCGCCTGATCTCGGCCGATTACAGCCAGATCGAGCTGCGGCTGCTGGCCCACATCGCCGACATCCCGCAGCTGCGTCAGGCCTTCGAAGACGGCATCGACATCCACGCGGCCACCGCCAGCGCCATGTTCGGCGTGCCCCTGAAGGAGATGACGCCGGACCTCAGGCGCCGCGCCAAGACCATCAACTTCGGCATCATCTACGGCATCTCGGCCTTCGGCTTGGCGGACCGCCTCGGCATCGGCCGTGAGGAGGCGGGCGCCTTCATCAAGCAGTATTTCGAGCGCTTCCCCGGCATCCGCGCCTATATCGACGACACCAAGCGCCTGTGCCGCGACCTCGGCTACGTCACCACCCTGTTCGGGCGGGTGTGCCACTACCCCCAGATCCGCTCCAACAACCCGAACGAGCGGGCGAGCGTCGAGCGTCAGGCCATCAACGCCCCGATCCAGGGCTCGGCCGCCGACATCATCCGCCGGGCGATGATCCGCATGGAGGACGCCCTGAAGGCCGACCGCCTCAATGTGCGCATGCTGCTGCAGGTGCACGACGAACTCGTGTTCGAGGCCCCGGAGGACGAGGTGGCGAAGGCCCTGCCGGTGATTTCGCGGATCATGGTCGAGGCGCCGGCCCCGGCTCTGACGCTGAGGGTGCCGCTGGTGGTGGAGGCGCGGGCGGCGTTGAATTGGGAGGAGGCACACTGAGCCGCCGAACGTTCTTCGGCGTTCCCGAAACGGCCCAGGATGCGCGAACGATCGCCCGTCGTGGCCGCCAGGGTACAACACTGACCGCATGATGCCGGTGGTGGTGCACGTCAGCAGGAAGCGTGATGGAGGGAGGACGCGCGAGGAAAACCTCGGTGCGCTGCAGCACAGTCATGCGCTAGGCGCCGGAACACCCACATTAAGAAAACGTTGCAGGGGGACGAACACGTTCAGTCACGACAAGCGCCATCAAGGCGCGTGAGGACAGACCTCTACCATGATCAACACCAAGCTTCTCGCCGCCCTCGGCTTCTCCGTCGCCGCCCTGAGCACCCCCGCCATGGCACAGGAGCCCCTGTCGTTCCGCGTGGCGCCGCAATACGATGGCAGCTCCGTCGAGGCCCGCGACACCTCAGCCTTCCGCTCGGCCGCCCTGAAGTCGGATGCGGTCAGCATCGAGTCGAGCCGCATCGCCCTGGAGCGCTCGCGCAATCCGAACGTCCGCAACTACGCCAAGCACGTCCTCGTCGAGCGTGAGGCCACCACCAAGGCTCTGCTGCCCGAGGGCACTTCGCTCACCGCCGGCGGCACCGTCGTCTCCGACAGCCAGCCCTTCGAGACGCGCCTCGACAACCCCGTGGGCGTGATCCTGGCACCCGTGACCATCTCGGCCGGGATCGCGCAGAAGGTCGTCGGCGGCGTGCTCGGCGGCGTCGGCCTCGTCGACAACAGCCCCGGTGAGCCCGGTCGCCGCGTCGCCATCGGCCCCGAGGGTCAGGCCCGCATCGACGCCCTCAAGAACGCCCGCAGTGCCCGTGAGTTCGACCGCACCTACGCGCGTCAGCAGGCCCGCTCGGATGCGCGGACGCTGGGTCTCTACGAGGCCTATTCGCGCAACGGCGACAGTGCCCAGGGTCGTGAGTTCGCCAACCAGGCGCTGCCCTACATCGCCAACCAGCACGGCCACTCGGCCGTTCTCGCCGACCGCATCGGCGGCTGATCAGAAGCAATCGGCCGAAACGGAAAGGGCCGCCCCGATGGGGCGGCCCTTTCTTCGTTTGAGGGATTCGGCTCGAACCACACGGTCTTGAGTGATCAGTTTTATGCGGCGATGAAACGCGGACGCGCTCTCCTGGGGGGAGAGGGAGTCCGGGGCGTGGAAGCCACGGGGAGCGATCAACCCGAACTGGTGTCAGATGGCGGCCGCCGGGTCTCCGCCGAGGGGATTGCCCTCATCGTCGTTGCGGGTGTCGCGGTTGCGGCGGCGTGAGCCGCGGTCGAGGAACGATCGGCCGATGGCCCGGAGCGGCGCGGTGAGGCGACGGGCGTCGTCGGCGCGCTCCATGAAGCGCTCGCCGTTGCGGATCTCCTTGTCGAGCTTCGCCATGGTGCGGGCGAGCGCCGGATCCGTGTCGTCGAGCCAGACCTCGACGGTGCGGGCGAAGGCGATGACCACGCCCTGGAGCTTGAGCCGTCCGAGGGGACCCTCGGTGTTGATGCCGGCGGCCGCCAGCATGAAACGGTGGGAGTTCAGGGCTACGCCGTTGAGGGCCAGCATCGAGAGCGGGTCGCCGCGAAGCGCGTAGGAGATGCGCCGCAGCGCGTCCTTGTAGGGGGTCATCGCATCGAGGCGGCGCATGAGCACGTCGAAGAGGCGCTCGCGGGTCGGCTCGTCGGCAAGGTCGGTATTGTCGCCTTCCAGCACCTTGCGGTCGATGATCTTCGCCAGCCCGCCCAGCACGGCACCCTTCGAGGGAAACAGCTCGCGAAATTCGGCGAGGCTCAGGCCCGCCTCGCGGGCGATGTCGCCGATTTCGATGTCGTCCCAGGGCTGCTCGGCGGCGAGCCGCATCAGCGCCTCGACGGCGGCCTCGCGCGGGCTGAGCTTCGGCGTCGCCACCGCGACGTCGGTCCCGGTCGTATCGGTTGCGGATGATGTGGGCATGGGCGGTCCTTGCGGCTGCGATCCTCGTCCGTCTCCTCTCCATGTAGGGTGGGAGCGGTGGGGCCGTTAGGGCAAACGCCTCATCCGGACAATTCGCCCGCCCGCGTCCGCGCCGCCGCCACGGCCTCCCGCATGAGGTCGGGCACGCCGCCCGCGCGCATGAGCACGGCAAGGGCCGCCGCGGTGGTGCCGCCGGGGGAGGTCACGTCCTGCCTGAGTTGTCCGACCGGGCGGTCCGTGGCATCGAGGAGCGCCCCCGCGCCCGAGATCGTGGCCCGGGCGAGGCGCGCCGCCATGGCGGCGGGCAGGCCGGCGGCAACACCGGCCCTTTCCATCGCCTCGGCGAGGAGAAAGACATAGGCCGGACCCGATCCCGAGACGGCGGTCAGGGCATCGATGAGCCCCTCGTCGTCGAGCCATTCCACGGCGCCGACGCTGGCCAGCAGCGCATCCGCCTCGGCGCGCCGGGTCGCGTCGACCTCCGCGCTCGCGACGGCGCCCGTGACGCCCCGGCCGATGCTGGCCGGAAGGTTCGGCATGGCCCGGACGACGGCGCGGGCCCGGGGCAGGCGGGTGCATAGATCCGCGATGGTCTTGCCCGCGAGGATCGACACCACAAGGGTGTCCGGCCCCGCAAGCTCCGCCAGCCCCGGCGCGGCGGCATCGAGGCCCTGGGGCTTCATGGCCAGTACCAGGGCCTCGGCGGCCGGCACCTCGGCCGGGTTGAGCGCCAGACCGCGCGCCGCGCACAGGGCGTCGAGTTCAGGGGAGGGGTGGGGATCGAGAACCGTGGTGCGGGCCGGATCGAGGCCGCCGTCCAGCCAGCCGGCCAGCATCGCGCCCCCCATCTTGCCGGCGCCGACGAGGGTGAGGGAGGCGGGAAGCCGGCTCACGCTTCGCCTTCGGTCTCGAACAGCACGGCGTCGAGGGACTCGCGCGCCGACTTGCCGGCCCAGATCACGAACTGAAACGCCTGGTAATAGCGCTCGCACGCGTCCACGGCCGATTTTAGCATCATGGTGCACTGGTTCTGTGTCGGCGCCGAACCGCCAGTGAGCAGGAGCGAGTGGCGAAACATCACCACGCTGTCCGTCGACCATAGGTCGAAATGGCCGACCCAGAGCTGCTCGTTGACGAGGGAGACGAGCTTCAGAATCTCCGTGCGCCGCCGCTCGGGCACCTTGAGGTCGAAGGCCGAGGCCACGTGCAGGGCCTCCACGTCTTCGATCCAGGTGAAGGCGACGTGGTAATCGGCCCAGCGCCCGGCGACCGAGACGGACATCTCGTCGGTTTCGGCCCGGTCGAAGATCCAGTCGCGCAGCGACGCGAGGCGCTCGACGATGTCGAGGGGATGCTCGTGCCGGTCGTGATCTTCGATGTGGAGTTGGGTCATGGCGGTCCAGTGTGTCGATCCGGCACGGATCGGCGGCGTGCTGTGTTGTGGTCTCACGCCCCGGAACCGTTCTTCCCCCGACCGGCGGACCGCATCCGCGTAACGGTTGCGTTCGATCTCAGTCGTGATCGGAACAGGGTGGTTCGGGGCAGAGGCGAATCAGGTCATGACTCACTATAGACCGCGCCGGACTCGGCTTTCAAAGCGCGCCTGGAAGTCGGTGAACAGGAAAGCGACCGTCCACCGTTCCTTCCTGTGCACAAGCGCGGCCGCCTGGAAAACGTGCAGCACGCGGTTTTTCGATCGAACCGCTCAAAGAGTCTCGGTGGCGCCGGCCGCCGATGCCGGACCCGCCGGGGAGGCGCCTGCCGGGGAGGCACCTGCCGGGGACTTGCCTTCGAGGACGGCGACGCGGTGGGCGAGGGCGTCGTTCTGACTGCGCAGGGCGGCGACCATGTCGCGCAGGACGTCGAGTTCCTCGCGCGAGGCGATGTCCATGTCGCGGATGAGGCGCTCGAACTGTGCCTTGACCACGGTCTCGGCTTCGCGGCGAACGCCCTGCGCCGCCCCGGCGGCGTCCGTCATCAGGCGGGCGAAATCGTCGAACAGCCGGTTGGAGCCGGAACGGTCGGAGCTTTGCATCGGTCGTCTCCCGAAAGGGGGCGCCATCCGCATCCGTGAGCCTCACGGAAACCGGCGTCCTACCGAGCACGACATAAGAATCGGCGCGTCATCCGGCAATCCGTCGGTGGGCCCGGAAACAGCCGTTTACAAATCGGCGGACGCCGGCCCCTTCGCCCGGGCCGCATGAGCCGCCATAACAAGACACCCAACCGTTCCGAGCCCGCGCCCCGCGTCATGACCCAGCCCGCGACCCCTCATATTCTCGTGGTCGAGGACGACCGCGAGATCAGCGCCCTGGTGGCGCGCTATCTCCGGGCCAACGCGTGCCGCGTCACCGTCGCGGGGGACGGACCCGCCATGGAGCAGGCCCTGCGCGAAGCCCGCGTCGACCTCGTGGTCCTCGATCTCATGTTGCCCGGTGAGGACGGCCTGAGCCTGTGCCGCCGCCTGCGCACGACCTCGAACGTGCCGGTCCTCATGCTCACCGCCAAGGCCGAGGAGATCGACCGGATCGTGGGGCTCGAAATCGGGGCCGACGATTACCTCGGCAAGCCGTTCAACCCGCGCGAACTCCTGGCGCGCATCCGCGCCATCCTCCGGCGCGGCTCGGGCGGCGAGGACGAGACGGGCGTGCGCAGCCTGAACTTCCTCGGCTGGACCCTCGACGTGTCCCTGCGCCAGCTCGTCAGCCCCGAGGACGCGCGCATCGCCGTCACGGGGGCGGAGTTCGATCTCCTCCACGCCCTCTGCCTGCGCCCGGGCCGCGTCCTCTCGCGCGATCAGCTCCTCGACCTGACCCAGGGGCGCGCCGCTGGGCCGTTCGAGCGCAGCATCGACGTCCTCATCAGCCGCATCCGCCAGAAGATCGAGCGCGATCCGCGCAACCCAGAGATCATCCGCACCATCCGCTCGGGCGGCTACCTGTTCACGCCGGAGGTCACGCGCACATGAGGAGCCCCGCCAAACTCCGCTTCACCGCCCTGTGGCCCGGCAGCGTCGCCGGGCAGATCGCCCTTCTCATCGTCGCCGCCATGGTGGTGACCCATGCGGTGGCGACGCTGGCGTTCTTCACCCTGCGCGAGCCGTGGCGGCCCGATGATCATCCGGGGGTCGCCGCCACCCGGATCGCCACCCTCGCGCGCCTCCTCGACGCCACGGCGCCGGCGGAGCGCGACGCCCTCCTGCACGCCGCCGCCAGGACCCTGCCGACCCTGCGGATCGCGCCCTGGCCCGACTCGGCCCCCGCCGGCACGGCGAGCGAGGCCCTCGCGGCGCATTCCGTGGTGCAGCGCGTGCGCGACGGGTTCGGCCGGCCCCTGACCCTCTCCGATCTCGGGGCCGCCGACACGCCGCCCGGCATCCGGATCGGGGTCGTGACGCCAAGTGGCGCCCGCTTCTCCGCCCTCGTGCCCGACGACGACCGCCCGCCGATCCGCCAGGGGGCCATCGTCGTCACCTTCCTGTTCCTCGCCGTGGTCCTGTCGCTGATCACCATGTGGGCGGCCCGTGCCCTCACCCGGCCCCTCGCGCGCCTCGCGCAAGCGGCGGAAGCCTTCGGCACACGGATGAACGTGGTCGCCCTGCCCGAGAACGGGCCGCAGGAGGTGATCGCCGTCTCGCAGGCCCTCGATCGCATGCGCGCCCGGGTGCGTCGCCTCGTCGACGACCGCACCCAGATGCTGGCGGCCATCAGCCACGATCTGCGGACCCCGATCACGCGCCTGCGCCTGCGGGCCGAGTTCATCGAGGACGACCACGCCCGGACCATGACCCTGCGCGACCTCGACCAGATGAACGGCCTCGTGGAGACGGCCCTGTCTTTCGTGCGCGACGGTCAGACGGGCGGCGAGGGCGCCGTGACGCTCATCGACGTCGCCTCCCTGGTCCAGACCGTGAGCGACGCCTTCGCGGATGTCGGGGCCGATGTCGGCGTCGCGGCGACCCGTCACGTGCTCGTGCGCGGCCGGCCCGAGGAGTTGCAGCGCGCGGTGACGAACCTTGTCGACAACGCCGTGAAGTATGGCGGCGGCGCGCGCCTGCACATCACCCAGGCGGAGCACCGGGTGGTGGTGGCAGTGTGGGACGACGGTCCCGGCATCCCGGAAGCGGAGCGCGAGGCGATGCTGCAGCCCTTCGTGCGCGGCGACCGGGCCCGCAACCTCGACACCGCGAGCGGCTTCGGCCTCGGCCTGTCCATCGTCGCGGCCATCGCGGAAGCCCATGACGGCCGCCTGATCCTGGAGAACCGGCAGCCGCGCGGCCTCGTCGCCCGCCTGGAGCTCCCCCTGGCGGCGGGTGCGGTGCGGCCGGCACCCGAGCGCATGGCGGCGGAGTGATCCCGGAGCGGGATCAGAACTCCATGTCGAGTTCCTCGATCTCGTCGGGTTCGGCCAGCGCCGCCTCGATCCATTCCTGCATCAGGGGCCAGGCCAGAATAGTGTCGCGGTAGGCAGCCGCCCCGGCCGAGACCGGCACGGCGTAGGTGACGAACCGGGAGCAGACCGGGGCCAGCATCGCATCGGCGAGGCTCGGCGCCTCGCCGAACAGGTAGGGGCCGCCGTAGCGCGACAGGCACTCCTCCATGATGGTGACGAGGCGGTCGATGTCCCCGCGGGCGCCGTTGAAGATCTGGAACCGGGTGTGCCGGGCCTTGATGTTCATCGGCAGGGCCGAGCGCAGGTTGATGAAGCCGCCATGCATCTCGCCCGCGATGGAGCGGCAATGGGCCCGGGCCACGGGGTCCTTGGGCAGGAAGCCGGCCTCGGGACGGATCTCGTTGAGGTACTGCGCGATGGCCAGCGTGTCCCACACGACGATGTCGCCATGGCACAGGCGTGGCACGAGGAAGGACGGCGAGAGATGGAGCAGCTCGGCGCGGGTGGACGCGTCGTTGCCCGAGAGCAGCTCCGTCTCGAAGTCGAGGCCCGCCATCCGGCAGACGAGCCAGCCGCGCAGGGACCACGACGAATAGTTGCGACTCGAAATCGTGAGTGTCGCCGCCGTCATGAGGGGTCCCCGGTGGTTGTGGTCCGACCTCGGCATCGTCCGGGGCCCGAGGCCGGGGTGATCCAAGACTCGTGCCGAACCACCGGCAAACCGGGGTCTAAGGCCGTACGGGCGGCATTCAGGTGCCGGGTGCAACCTTCGAACAAGGAGTTCGGCGTTATCTTGCCGGTCGATATCGGCCGGCCCGGCGGGAAGAACGGTATGATGCAGGCGTACCACAGCGACGGGGGATTGTTCACCATGCCCGTTGCGTTGGCGACTCACCTAGATCAGCCTGACGCCCCGCCGATGGCAAGGTTCTCGCCTTGCCCGTCCCACACGGACGTTTCGCGAACCGGTCGTCCGCGTAGGAGTTCGAGCGTCATGCTTTATCGTGCCTTCGATGCCCAGACGGATCTGGCAGAACAGACCCGCGCATGGGGGCGTCTGGTCCATGACGCGGTCTCGCCATGGACCGCCGCCGGCTACCGGGAGCCGTTGTCGTGGTGGTCGGCGGGGGCCCGCATGATGATGCGCGCCGGCCTTACCTTCACCCGGCCGGCTTACGGCATCGACTCCGTTCGGGTCGGCAATCGCGACGTGCCGGTGATCGAGGAGGCCGTGTTCGCCACGCCCTTCGGCACCCTCCTGCGGTTCCGCAAGGACATCGACACCGTTCAGCCCCCCGTGCTCGTGGTGGCGCCCCTCTCGGGGCATTTCGCGACGCTCCTGCGGGGAACGGTCAGGACCCTGCTCGCCGATCACGACGTCTACATCACCGACTGGCACAACGCCCGCGACGTGCCTGCTTCCGCCGGAGCCTTCGGCTTCGACGATTACGTCGACCACCTCGTGCAGTTCCTCGGGGCCATCGGCGAGGGCGCCCATCTCGTCGCCGTCTGCCAGCCGGCCGTGCAGGCGCTGGCCGCCGCCGCCGTGATGGCCCAATCGAAAGATGCCGCGCATCCGCGCAGCATGACCCTCATGGCCGGGCCGGTGGACTGTCGCATCAGCCCGACTTCCGTGAATCACCTCGCCACCTCGAAGCCCATCGCGTGGTTCGAAAAGAACCTCATCTCGACGGTGCCCGCGCGACACAAGGGTGCCGGCCGCCGGGTCTATCCCGGCTTCATGCAGGTGTCGGCCTTCGTCTCCATGAACGCCAAGCGGCACATGCAAGGACATGCCGACCTGTTCTGGCACCTCGCCAACGGCGAGACCGAGAAGGCGCAACAGATCGAGACCTTCTACGACGAGTATTTCGCCGTGCTCGATCTGGCGGCGGAGTTCTACATCGAGACGGTCAAGACCGTGTTCCAGGACTACACCCTGGCCAAGAACGAGCTCACCTACCGGGGCAATCCCATCGACATGCGGGCGATCCGGCGTACGGCCCTCATGACCGTCGAGGGCGAGCGCGACGACATCTGCGCCGTCGGCCAGACCATGGCGGCGCACGACCTGTGCACCAGCCTTCCCCCGCACATGAAGAGCCATCACCTCCAGGCGGGCGTGGGCCATTACGGCGTGTTCTCGGGGCGAAAGTGGGAGAGCCAGACCTACCCGCTCGTACGCAACTTCATCCAGTCGCACGCCTGAGGCGGAACGTCCGTATTCCGGTCGCGCCGGGCGGAGCGCGGATGACACACGGATGTCAGAATCGCGTTCCGGTGGTTGGAACTCGACGGGGCTTCGTGTATGAGCCTCCCCCAAGTGCAGTTTCTGCGCCGATTCGAGGCCGTCCGATCGACGTCCCGCCCGGAAGCGAATTCCGGGTCCGGGGCGTTTGTCGGTTCCATCTCTCACCGAGAGCACGATGGGCCTCACGGTCGACGCCGTCCGACAACAAACCTATGTCTCAGAGGATCTAGACCGTTGCAGGTACTCGTTCGCGACAACAACGTCGATCAGGCTCTCCGCGTTCTCAAGAAGAAGATGCAGCGTGAGGGCATCTTCCGCGAGATGAAGCAGCGCAAGGCTTACGAGAAGCCCTCCGTGCGCAAGGCGCGTGAGAAGGCCGAGGCCGTCCGCCGCGCCCGCAAGCAGGCGCGCAAGACCGCCATCCGCGAGGGCCTGATCGCCGCTCCGAAGCCGAAGCCCCGTTTCGGCGCCGGTGCACCGCGTCGTCCCGGTGGTTCGCCGTTCGCGCCGACCGCTCCGACCGTGCTGCCCGCCGTCGGCGGCGCTGCCTAAGTCGCATTTTTCGGGCTCGATCCTGCGGATCGCACCCGTCTTCGAAAAGGCCCGGTCGCTTCGCGCGGTCGGGCCTTTTCGTATGTTCGCGCGGCCACCACGGAGATGCGGCGGCCGCTGATCCTTACGCCGCGCGCGCGGCCATGGTGGCGTGTTCGGCCTGGACCAGCACGTCGAGGGCACGCCAGGGCTTCTGCATGTAGACCGCGCGGCTCGGGATGCGGCCGGCGCCCTTGGCGTCGCCACCCGAAGTCAGGACCACCCGCACATCCGGCCAGCGCCGGCCGACAGCCGTGGCAAGATCGATCCCGTCCATACCGGCGCCGAGTTTCACGTCCGCGAACAGCAGGGCGACATGACCGCCGGCGCGCTCAAGCACGGAGATGGCCGCTTCGGCGCTGGCGCAGGCGATCACATCGAGATCGCTCTCCTCGAGCACCGCCGTGGCGAGGTCTCGCACCGCCGCGTCGTCCTCGACCACGAGGGCGATCGGGCAAGTCGGCACGGGCAGGGACTGAACCATGAAGTCTCCTTCTCTGATGAATGGAAGCAAGGACGGGTGTCGCGCGGCGGCGTGGGGATGCCGGGGCAGGAATGCTCGGCTGCCGTGCTGATTCTTTGAAGGTGATGCTGCTCTGCCACGCCGCGCTGGGCAAGGGTCGCAAATGCGAATTCGGCTATGCGGTTCCCGCAACGGTCGCGCCCTCGTCATTGCCCGGTCCGGCGGCATCGTCTTCTCGCCATGGTGCGGGTCCATCGTCGCGAACCATTCGGTCCATCTCTTGCGTCGTGTGTACGGGCGCCGTTGGGGCGGTGGATTAACGTTCCGTTCACCGTTGCGGCCCGAGAATCGGGACCTCGACGATGGCACGGCCGGGATACGCGAAGCGGGGTCGCGGATCGGCGGATCGGAGACACCCCGCCCGAATCCCACAGGGGGTGTCTGCCTGCCATGTGCCGTTTTCTCGCGTATTCCGGTGATCCCGTCTTCCTGACCGACCTCGTCTGTGCGCCGACGCATTCCCTGGTCCACCAGTCGCTGCACGCGACGGAGGCGAAGACCGAGACCAACGGCGACGGCTTCGGCATCGGCTGGTACGGCGAGCGGACGGAACCCGGCCTCTATCGCGACGTCTGCCCGGCCTGGTCCGACGAGAATCTGGTCAACCTGTGCCAGCAGGTTCGCGCGCGGATGTTCTTCGCCCATGTGCGCGCCTCGACGGGCACCGCCACCACCCGGGCGAACTGCCATCCGTTTGCCCATGGTCGGCATCTCTTCATGCACAACGGCCAGATCGGCGGCTACCTCAAGATCAAGCGCCGGCTCGAAGCCCTGATCCCCGATGCGCTCTACGACGTCCGGCGCGGCAGCACGGATTCCGAGGCGATCTTCCTCCTCGCCCTCGCCAACGGCTTGGCCGAGGACCCCATTGGCGCCATGGCCCGCACCCTCTCGACGGTGCGCGACCTCATGCGGGCGGCGGACGCGGCCGACCCGCTGCGCTTCACCGCCGTCGTCACCGACGGCGAAACCCTGACGGCGTATCGCTGGGCCTGCGACGGCCGCCCGCCGAGCCTGTATTATCGCCAGACCGAAACCGGTCTCGTGGTGGTCTCCGAGCCCATCGACGGCTGTCGCGAGGGCTGGCAGGTCGTGCCGAAGGGCGGGACGCTGCAGGCGACGCGGGGTGGCACCGTCACCCTCGCGGGACCCGACGCCGCCGTCGCCCGCCGTATGGCGGCCTGAGCCGCTCCCGGTTTTCGATGCCGCGGCTTGCGGCGCTTGCGCGAACGGCACACAACCCCCGTGCCGTTCAACCGCACGGGAGCCGCCGATGACCTATCCGAACGTGAGCCTGCACATCGCCGGCGCCTGGACCGATGGCGCGGACGGCGACACCCTGCCGGTCCTGAATCCCGCGAGCGGTGACACCCTCGGCACCTGCGCCGTGGCGACGCAAGCGGACCTCGACCGCGCCCTCGCGGCGGCGGCACGGGGCTTCGACGCGTGGCGCCGCGTTTCGGCATTCGAGCGCGGCAAGATCCTGCGCAAGGCGGCCGACCTCCTGCGCCAGCGCGTCGAGGCCATCGCCCGCATCATGACCCTCGAACAGGGTAAGCCGCTGGTCGAGGCGCGGATGGAGACCCTGGCCGGCGCCGACGTCATCGACTGGTTCGCGGCCGAAGGCCAGCGCGCCTACGGCCGCATCATCCCGGCCCGCGCGGACGGGGTCGTCCAGATGGTCTTGCGCCAGCCCGTGGGGCCGGTGGCGGCCTTCACGCCCTGGAACTTTCCCATCAACCAGGCCGTGCGCAAGGTCTCGGCCGCCCTCTGCACCGGCTGCTCCGTGATCCTGAAGGGGCCGGAGGACACGCCCGCGAGCTGTGCCGAACTCGTGCGCGCCTTCCTCGACGCCGGGGTGCCGGGCGACGTGCTCTCCCTCGTCTACGGCGATCCGGCCGCGATCTCGGGTTACCTCATTCCGCATCCGGTCATCGCCAAGATGTCGTTCACGGGCTCGACTCCCGTGGGCAAGGAGCTCGCGGCCCTCGCCGGCCGCCACATGAAGCGGGCGACCATGGAACTCGGCGGCCACGCCCCGGCCCTCGTCTTCGCCGATGCCGATGTCGAACAGGCCATCGCGGTTCTGAGCGCCAACAAGTTCCGCAACGCCGGCCAGGTGTGCGTCGCCCCCACCCGCTTCCTCGTCCACGAGGCCGTCTACGACCGTTTTCGCGATGGGTTCGTGGCCTTCGCCGAATCCAGACGCGTCGGTGACGGCCTCGACCCCGAGACCACCATGGGGCCGCTCATCCATGCCCGCCGCCTGGAGGCCATGGAGGCCCTGTGCGCCGATGCCCTCGCCAGGGGGGCAAAGCTGCGCACGGGCGGCCATCGCCTCGGCAATCGCGGCAACTTCTTCGCCCCCACCGTGCTCTGCAACGTGCCGACGGAAGCCCGCATCATGAACGAGGAGCCGTTCGGCCCCGTCGCCCTCATCCAGCGGTTCTCCGACGACGAGGCCGCCTACACGGAAGCCAACCGCCTGCCCTACGGTCTTGCCGCCTACGCCTATACCCGCTCCGTCACGCGGGCGGCCGAGGTCGCCGCGCGGGTTCGCAGCGGCATGATCGGTATCAACCACCACGGCCTGGCCCTGCCCGAGACCCCCTTCGGCGGCGTCGGCGATTCCGGCTACGGCAGCGAGGGCGGCTCGGAGGCCATCGAGGCCTATCTCACCACGAAATTCGTGAGCCAGGCGAGCGTCGGGGAGTAGGCCACCCGCCGAAGCCTAATAATGCGGCGGCGGCGGTTCCGGGGCGTTCGAGCCGGGGCGGCTGCCCGCCTCCTCGATTTCCTCGACGAGCTTGGCCATCCGCCGCGACAGGGCGTCGATCTGGCGCCACTGCGCCGTGATGGTGGCGTTGAGATCGTCGATGACGGCGTCCTGCTCGGTCAGGCGCATCTCGAGGGCATCGATCCGGGTGCCGAGGTCGGGCTCGTTCATCGCAGGGTCTCCGGGGCATGGTCGGGCCGCTCGACGAGGGCGGGGCCGAGGGCGATGCGGCCGTCGAACACGAAGCAATCCCCCGTCCAGCGGTTCTCGGCGTCCGGTACGGTTTCGAGGTAGCGCAGGATGCCGCCCTCCAGAGTGTGGACCTCGGCGAAGCCCCGCGCGCGCATGTAGGCCCCGGCCTTCTCGCAGCGGATGCCGCCCGTGCAGAACATCGCCACCTTCGGGTGCGCCGCCGGATCGAGGCCGTCGACGTAGGCGCGAAACTCGCTGAACCGGCGCGTGCCGGGATCGACGGCGCCGGGGAAGCTCCCCAACGCCACCTCGAAGCCGTTGCGGGTGTCGATGAGGAGGAGGTTCGGCGTGTCGAGGAGTGCGTTCCAGGCCCCCGGCGCCACGGGGCTCGCGGGCGCGAGGGCCGGATGGGTGACGCCGCCGTCGAAGGTCACGATCTCGGGCTTGACCCGGACCTTGAGGCGCCTGAACGGCGGCGCCTCCGCAGAGGACAGCTTCACGTCGAGGTCACGCAGGCGCCCGCCGAACAGCGGACCGGCGCGCAGGGCGTCGAGGAAGCGCGCGATGGCCTCTTCTTCGCCCGCCACCGTGCCGTTGATCCCCTCGCGGGCGAGGAGCAGGGTGCCGGTGATCGCGAGATCGCGGCACAGGGTCTCGACGGGCGCGCGGAGCGCATCCGCGTCGGGCAGGTCGACGAAACGGTAGAGGGCGGCGACGGTGAGCATCGCCACGGCATAATCCGCGGGCACGCGGCGGGCAAACCCGCCGTTACCGGGCAGGGTCGATCCGGCGCAGGACGAAGGTGGTGCCCACCTCCGGGTCGCGCCGCCAGCGTCCGTCCCCCGTGGGGATGAGGGAGACCGTGTGACCGCGCCGGGCGTTCAGGGTGAGCCGCCCCCGCACGAAGCGCCAGGACACCGGATCGAACACGCTCAGGCCGCTGTCGCGGCAGCCGTCGAGGACGCGCACGGGGGCCGGCTCCGACCCCTGGGTGAGTTCGAGGCGGCAGGTGTCGGGGTCGCGGTAGCGGTCGAGGGTGTAGAGGCCGGCCGGGGGCGGCTCGCCGCCGAGATCCGTTTCCGGCGGCGTCGCGGAGCTCCCCGGCGGGGGAGGGGGCGCCGGGGCCACGGGGTTCGCCGGCATCCCCGATTCCGGCACCGCCGGCACCATGGCGACGATCTGCAGGGGGACGAGGCTGTAACGCTCGCCGGATTCCGTGAGGGCGACGAGGCTGCGTCCGTCCGGCCTCCGGGTGAACGGCAGGATCGGCCGCACATTCTTGTCCACGAGGCGCAAGGTCCCGTCGGTGAACAGCCAGCCGGCGATCCCGTTCAGGATCGGCAGGGCGCGGCGACACCCGGCGGGGAAGAACAGGCGCCGGCCCGCTTCCCCGCTCTCGCCCGACAGGGTCATGACGCAGCGCCTCGTGCTGCCATCCCGCGACAGGTCCCAGGTGCCCGGCACCCCGGCGATGTCCTTCGGAAGGCTCTCGACGAAGGGGGCGGACGGGGGCGATGCCCCGTCGAGAGCCGGCGCGTCCTGCGCGGCGGGCATGTCCTGCGCACGGACGGCGCCCCCCAGGGCGAGGAGCGCCAGGAGGCCGAGGATGCGGGCCGGCGGGATTCGGATCACGTCCTCCCGCTCCAGGGCGTCTCGGGCACCGGCGTCAGCGGTCCCCGGCCGGAGAACCAGTGGATGAGGTTGTCGACCACGAGGCGGCCCATGGCCTCGCGGGTGTGGACCGAGCCCGAGCCGACATGGGGCAGGAGCACCACGTGGTCCATGGCCACGAGGTCGGCCGGCACGTGCGGCTCACGGGCGAACACGTCGAGGCCGGCGCCCAGGATCGTGCCGGCCTTCAGGGCGGCGACGAGGGCCTCCTCGTCCACCACGCTGCCGCGCGCCACGTTGACGAGGATGCCCTGCGGCCCGAGGGCTGCGAGAACCCCGGCATCGACGAGGCCGTCCGTCTCCGGCCCGCCGGGCGCCACCACCACGAGCACGTCGACGGCCCGCGCCATATCGAGCAGCGAGGCATGATAGGCGTAACGCACGTCCGCCTGCCGACGGCGGCCGTGATAGGCGATCTGCACGCCGAACCCTTCAAGGCGGGTGGCGATGGCCCGGCCGATGCGCCCCAGGCCGAGGATGCCGACGGTGCGTCCGCGGAGCGTCGGGGTCAGGGGGTAGGGTTTCGTCGGCCAGTGCCCTGCCCGCAGGTAGCGGTCCGCCTGCGGGATCTGGCGCAGGGTCGCGAGGAGCAGGCCGAGCGTCAGATCGGCGACCTCGTCGGACAGCACGTCGGGGGTGTTCGTCACCACCACGCCCCGCGCGGCGGCGGTGGCGGTGTCGATGGTGTCGTAGCCCACCCCGAAGCTCGCCACGATCTCGAGGTTGGGCAGGCGGGCGAGGAGGGCGGCGTCCACGGGCGCCTGGGCCCCCGTCGCCATGGCGCGGATGCGTGGGCCGACCTCGGCGTAGAACGCCTCGAGATCCGGAGCGGTGTCGGCCCGGTGGAGGGTGAAGCGCTCCGCCAGGGCCTCCATCACGCTCGGCTGCATGGGTTTGAGCAGCAGCAGATCGACGGGCGGCATGACGGACCTTCGCGGCTTCGAGCGGCGCTCTCCCCGGAGCACAAATCCGCTTTAGCGTTCGGGCCGGGGACGGTCCAGTGACGGGCCCGGATGCCCCGGTCATGCGCAAGGCTCGGCGCAGCCATCCGCGCGGGGCGCCGCCGGCCCCACTTCCGCCGGGCGGTCTGGAACATTACTAAAGGAAACCTGGGCACCGATGCCCGCCGAGAAACGCGAAGACAACCCGACCATGACCGCGCCGCGCACCCTCTACGACAAGATCTGGGACGACCACGTCGTCGATGTCGAGCCGGATGGCACCAGCCTCCTCTACATCGACCGTCACCTCGTCCACGAGGTGACGAGCCCGCAGGCGTTCGAGGGGCTTCGCGTTGCCGGGCGCCGGGTGCGGCATCCGGAGAAGACCCTCGCGGTGGTGGACCACAACGTTCAGACCTCCGACCGCAGCTTCGGCATCGAGGACCCGGAGAGCCGCATCCAACTCGAGGCGCTCGCCGAGAACGTGCGCGATTTCGGCATCGAGTTCTACGATGCGCTCGATCGCCGCCAGGGCATCGTTCACGTCATTGGCCCCGAGCAGGGCTTCACCCTGCCGGGCCAGACCATCGTGTGCGGTGACAGCCATACCTCGACGCACGGTGCCTTCGGGGCGCTGGCCCACGGCATCGGCACCTCGGAGGTGGAGCACGTGCTCGCCACCCAGACGCTGCTGCAGAAGAAGGCAAAGAATATGCGCGTCACCGTGGACGGCATCCTGCCGCCCGGCGTGACGGCGAAAGACATCGTCCTCGCCATCATCGGCGAGATCGGCACCGCTGGCGGCACCGGCTACGTCATCGAATATGCGGGCTCCGCCATCCGCGCCCTCTCGATGGAGGGGCGCATGACCATCTGCAACATGTCCATCGAGGGCGGCGCCCGCGCCGGTCTGGTGGCGCCCGACGCCACCACCTTCGCGTACGTGAAGGGGCGCCCCAAGGCGCCCCAGGGCGAGGCGTTCGAGCGCGCCTGCGCCTATTGGAGCACCCTGGTCTCGGACGAGGGCGCGCATTTCGACCGCGAGGTGCGGCTGGACGCGGCCAACCTCCCGCCCATCGTCAGCTGGGGCACCAGCCCCGAGGACGTGGTCTCGGTCGCCGGCGCCGTGCCGGATCCGGCTGCGATTCCGGACGAGAACAAGCGCCAGTCGAAGGAGAAGGCCCTCAACTACATGGGCCTGACGCCGGGCACGAAGATCACCGACATCGCCATCGACCGGGTGTTCATCGGCTCCTGCACCAACGGCCGCATCGAGGATCTGCGCGCCGTGGCGAAGGTGGTGGAGGGCCGCAAGGTCCACGCGAACGTCTCCGCCATGGTGGTGCCGGGCTCAGGCCTCGTGAAAGCCCAAGCGGAGGCCGAGGGCCTCGACCGCATCCTCAAGGCGGCGGGGTTCGACTGGCGCGAGCCGGGCTGCTCCATGTGCCTCGGCATGAACGCCGACCGCCTGAGCCCCAACGAGCGCTGCGCCTCGACCTCGAACCGCAACTTCGAGGGCCGCCAGGGCCATCGCGGCCGCACCCACCTCGTCTCCCCCGCCATGGCGGCGGCGGCGGCGGTGGCCGGCCATTTCGTGGATATCCGCGACTGGCCCGCTGCCTGACGGCAACAAGACGGGGCGGGCGCCAAAATCCCGATTGACGGGTGCCCCCGCTCCGCCTAAACGAACCCTCGTCGGCGCCGCAAGCGGCCCCGGCGAGCCCAGGTGGCGGAATTGGTAGACGCGCTGGTTTCAGGTACCAGTCTTGCAAGAGGTGAAGGTTCGAGTCCTTTCCTGGGCACCATCAGCCGGCTAAGCCGCTGATCCGCAAAAGCAAACAGCAAAATCAGAGACTTAGGGCAGCCCGAGTGATACAATCGGGTGATACAGATGGCCCTCAGAATGTCTCAGCCGTGGCCCCATCCGACGACCGGTGTTTTTTGGTTCCGGCGCGTCGTGCCGAAGGACCTACGTGCACTCGTCGGCAAGACCGAGGAGCTTGCGAGCCTTAGGACGAAGGATCCCGCCGAGGCCCGTGTCCGCTACGCTAAGCACTCGGCAGAGGTTGAAGCTCGTTGGGCTAATCTCCGAGCCGGTCCGCGCAACCTGACGGAGCGAGAAGCTCATGTCCTTGCCGCTACAGCCCACGATGAATGGTTGACCCGGCATCGCGACGATCCGAGCTTCCAACTTGAATGGCACGCTGAGCTCTACGCGACGCTATGGACGGCTGCACCGCTGCCCGAGATTGAAGCGCAGCCGGGCGTACCCGGCTCATTGCCCATCACGAACGTATTTTCGCGGTCAATGCGGCAGCGGAGCTTCGACGAGGCCGATAGGATCCTCGCCCGTCACGGCCTCATCATCGATGAATGGGACCGGTTGAAACTAGCGAAGGCGGTAGGTGCCGCGCTTCAGAGGGCAAGCCTGACACTTGGTCGAGCCGCGCAAGGTGAAATCGTCCTTGATGATTCGCTCGCGCGTGACGTTGCCGAGATAGCCAACGGTCAGGTTGGCACATCGTCAAATGTGCTCCCGGCACCCTTGCGCTCGCCGATGCAGCGCGGAGGTGCGAAACCGTTATCGCTGACCGGCCTGTTTGAGGCATGGTGGCAGGAAGCAAAAGCAGCAGGTCGCAAGCCGAGCACGCACGAGAGTTACGAGAAGACGGTCCGCTACCTCGTTGCCTTTCTCAAACACGACGACGCCACGCGGGTGACAGCTGAGGATATCGTCGCCTTCAAAGATCACCGGTTAGCAACACCCTCAAAGTCCACCGGCAGGGTGCCGTCCGCTAAGACGGTGAAGGACAGCGATCTTGCAGCGCTGAAAACGCTATTTGGCTGGGCGGTCATCAATCGCAAGCTGCCAGAAAATCCGGCATCTAAGCTGACGATCAAGGTTAGCAAAAAGCAGCGCTTGCGGGCGAAGGGTTTCGTCGAGGCCGAGGTTCACGCGATCCTTTCGGCAGCATTGCAGTACACTCCCGGTGAGCGAGAGGATGCACGCACGGCTGCCGCGAAGCGTTGGCTTCCGTGGCTCTGCGCTTTCAGCGGCGCGCGCGTCGGTGAGATAGGCCAGTTGCGCCGACAGGACCTCCGCCGCGAGGACGATCTGTGGGTCATCCGCATTACGCCCGAGGCTGGTACGGTGAAGACCGACGAGGCGCGGGACGTCGTACTGCACCAGCAACTTGTCGAGCTTGGCTTTCCCGCCTTCGTGGCGGCAAGCGTCGAGGGGCCGCTCTTTCTCACACCCGGCAAAGGGGGCGATGTGCTCGGCCCACTCGCTGGCCTATTGAATCGGATGCGAGAGTTCGTTCGGCCCATCGTGCCCGACCCGAACGTTCAGCCGAATCATGGCTGGCGACACCTCTTCACGACGATCTGCGAGGAGGCTGAGATTAATCCGCGCGTCTACAACGCGATCATGGGACATGCCGGGCGCACGGTGGCAGAGAGCTACGGGGACGTGACTCTCAAGGCTAAGGCTACCGCCATTCGCAAATTGCCGTCGTTCGATATCGATAAGCTCCGGACGATTGCCTCCGGACGGCGGGAGATGCACGGCATCGCGTCTCCGCTCGATGCTGCCGGGCCACCTTCTTAATGTAGGGCGCTCGGCCGAGCGTTCGCCATGGTGCCATGTCAGGATGGCATTGTGCTGCCCACGGCGCGGAGCAGGAAATGGTTTTGATGGTAGAGGCTGACAATTATATCCGAGCGCTCCTCAGCCAAGCGGCCATAGAGGAATCTTTCCTCGACGGCCTGCGTCAAGCTCAGGATGCCTTCACGGCCGGTACGACTGCCCCGCTTGCCTCAGCTCACTCCGTGTCGTTGATGATCACGAATCAGCAACGGGCGGAGCTACGCGAGCGAGGGTTTTCCGATGCGTCCATCCGATTGATGACGCCCGCTGAGGCGCACGGGCATCTCGGACTGAGCAAGCCGAGCGTCTGAGCCTGATTTCAGCCGCCTACGCGCTCGAAGCAGGCCGCTCGGGGCAAACGTTCGCCGCCGTAGCGGCTTACCCGAGCATCGGGTGATCTCGGCCTCGCCGATGCCAAGGGCAGCGTAGCGCCCGACGTACCCCTTCCGCAAAGCCTTTGCTTGCGATGGCGTTGGCGGGCTACTCCAGCACGAACAGAGCAGTCCAGTCTTGGGATTGCGGGTGCGTGGCCGCCTTATGGATCGACCTGAGGATAGGGAGGGGCGCTTCGGATGCCGATCAGCAGGAAGGCTCTCGTGGGCGCGAGCTCGCCTGAGGCGCTCGTCAAACGCATCCTACAGGCCGAGCCGAACCTTCCGGTGCCCGTGCCGATCCAAGAGCTCTGTGTACGCTTAGGCATCGTAGGGATCGATGATCTCGATACTGACGAGTTCGAGGGGGGCCTCGTCACAGACGCCAAACGGTCCGAAGGAACCATCCTCGCCAAGCGAGGGGGCGAACCGCGTCGTCGCTTCACCATCGCGCACGAACTCGGCCACTTCCTAATGGCGCAACACGTTCCGGATCAGCCCGGCCGGTTCCTATGCAAGAGTTCTGACCTGCTGCGTCTCACGGCTAAGGAGGGCGACCAACAGCAGCGCAGGGAGGTGGAGGCTAACCGCTTCGCCACGCTCATACTAATGCCCCCGCACCTGCTCCGAAAGGCCATGGCGGCGTTTCCCGGGGCCGATCTGCAGCACGTTCTTGCGCTGGCGCGCGACTTCGGGGTCAGCAGGGAGACGGCGGCTCGGGCCTACGTGCAGTACCACCCCGAGCGGATCGCCATCGTCGTGGCGGGCAACGGCCGGGTGCAGCGGTGCTACCGCAGCCTCTCCTTCCCGGCCATCATCTGCGCGGTCGGCAGCCCGGTCCCGGTACACTCGCTCTACCACAGCAGTTCGCATCGGCCGGATATCCCGAGCGACATAGCCACGTGCAGTCCCGATCTATGGATCGATGTAACGCGCGACCTTCGCGCGCCGGTCCTCTCCGAGCAGGTATACCTACAACAGAGTGGCTTCGCGATGATTCTGCTGCGTCTGGAACCCGTCCCGGAGGAGAGCGCGGAGGAGCGCAGGCTTGAGGAGGGCTGGCGTCACCGCTTCCATTCGGGGCGACGATAGGCACTATCTAGCTTTTCCAAGACTGCCCCGACGACCATGGCTTGACTCCTGCTCTGACCAGTCTGTACCGCCGACTCGCTATTGATCCAGCGGCCTTCCTAAGTCAGCCGAGCAGAAAGATGGGTCGTGGATGGTTGTTCAGCCTCCGCGCTCACCAATCCTCTCGACCGAGCTTGCTATTCTTTAAGTGGGGACGGCTACCGCATATGCAGGACCGCTTGCAGTTTGCAAATTATATTTTGTCCTTATGCGATGATCTATTACTATGTATGGAGCATTTTGACGTTCCCACTCAACAATATCTCTGCACACGGAACATTTTACAAACTCGTCATCTGTGAAAGCTAATCTGATGTGAAGTTCTATCTCTTTACCCCAAGTTTGGGGTATTGATCTCGATCCAATCGCGCTGCGAAGCGCGAGACCTAGGGCGGTCATTACGTCATGTCCATTTGATAGCTGCATCAAATCAAAATTTCTGTCAAGTATACGCTCTATTTTTTGTCTTAAATCTGCTTTAACAGCTGCATCGGCGGCTCGCCCTTCGAAAACTCCATCGACAAGCTTATCAATGTCAATTGACATGCCATCGCTGAAGTCTTCCATTTTTAATATAGAAAGCTTAAACCGTATGTTACCGTTGGCGTTTAATAGCTTGAGCACAGATAATGGTTTGATACCTTCGATAATTCTCCGAAATATCTGCTGGCTCCCACCTATAGCCAAGCATTTTGAAACATCTCCCACCTGAAAAAGATAGCGCTTTAGGACGTTAGACGTTATCCATTCAAGATCATAATCATGAAGGTCTGAATAGACTATATTTTCATGTATCTCAAGCCTCTTCAATATTCTATCAAAATCGCAGTCGAGAACGGCGAGTGCACCTAAAAATCCATCCTCGGAAAGCAAACGAATTGCTTTCGTTGCTTTGCTGCGTCCATAGCAGTTTGCTATCGAACACTCTGTCTCGTCTAAGTACTCCGCAAATCTTTTGACATCGGTCGGACCCTCTAACAGAAGTATCGAGCCTTTATGTACTTGACGTTCAAATCGAACTTCCTGAGCGATATCGTATTCGTCCATATACTTAGAGATTGAAAGCATTTTAGAACTCACCCTCCAGCAGATCAATCGTGCCAGCGCCTGCTGTATGCTCGCTTTCATCATCATCGGGATCGACATCGCCTAGTTCGACGACGAGGTCATTCCAACGGCCAACAAGCTGCGGAGAGTGAGTTGCAAGTATGACATCAAATCTATTGAGTTTGATGATCTCCATGAGGTCAGAGATAAATTTTTTCTGCCAAGCCACATGAAGTGAGAGTTCTGGTTCGTCGATTAGAATCAACGAATTTCCTTCGATTTCAAATAATAATTCAAAGAAAAGAACCAGCTGGTGTTGCTCGCCAGAAGAAAGCTTCTCCAACGGGACGATACTCCCGTGGAAAGTAACGTCTATACCATTCTTTTTACTTATCGTTACATCTTTAGTAATGAACCTTTGGTCAATGAGTCTCTTAAAAAGATTGATTTTTTCCAATATTCGAGACAACGATGAAAGTTTTTTCTGAGTATCATCAGCATAGACTTGCAGAACGCTTGCAATATCTGTTGAGATATCACCAGGAGGAAGGGCTACAGGCTGATCAGCTTCGGCATCTAGGATGCCTGCTCTTGTGAGCTCATCACGCTGTTTGTCCAAATCTTGAAGTCGCGCTTTGAGTTCCTCAATGGCAATTGAAGTACGGACATATGTATCCGTGGATTGTTGAATGACACGCCGCGGGAAGGATCGATCGAGTGATTGAGAAAGCGCTGCGTAATCGTTGATCTCCTTGGAAATTTTTGCCTTGAGGGTTTCTGCCTTCTGCGCTATAGCTAAAGTGGATTTCGCCGAGTTGGCCTGATGTCCATAGTAAACTTTGTTGGTAGGGCGTTCTTTCAAAATAAGGAGTCGTTGAGTTTCGATCAGACGACAGTGAACCTCGGTAATTATATTCTCTAATAATATAGGTTTTTTACCATAGATGCTGCTTCTGAATGATTGAGGAAGCTGTTCGCCAAACAGCTCTAATATTTCAGTTATATTAAATGTTTCACCGGTGTGATCATGTCGCCACCGACTTGATCCCACTCTAGTTAAAAACGGCAAATAACGTTCGGGAGTGAAGACCCGTCGGTCATCCGGCTTCGGCCGCCACACGATGGGGTCATCAGACCCGAGGGTTGATATAACAACCTCGAAACGAGCATGTGACAATGCATCATCGCTATCTTCTTTAGATGGTTTTGACTTTTTTACTTCGACTTCACAACCATTCGTAAATCGAAATAGCGCGCTTTCAAAGACAGTCTCCGAAAATATACTCCACCTATTTGAGAAAAACCCGTCTATCATCCTTAGGCAGAGTGTCTTGCCCATTCCATTTGGGGCGATAATAGCAGTGACATGCTTGTCATTATTGAGGGGAATCTCATAGGTAAATTCATCAAATAGCTTAACGACAGAAAAATATGATAATCTAAATCCGCTAAATTGCTTGTTGTCTATTGGGGTGCTCATTTATAAATCCAAATTCTGAATCAATCTCTGGCATGGAATAGATGCCGTATGATTGAATGATTGCCCAAGTTTGTGGCCGACACTACTAACATAATTGCGGCCAGCAGGGAACTGGGGACGAACGCTGGCCCAGCGGCACTGGTTGTATTGTGTTTTGCTTGATCATATAGATTTATCATAACTATATTTGAAGTTATTTAGAAAAATAATCTATTTATTGTCTGGTTGGTCAAAAGTCCAGATAGATTTTTTGATGCTCATGCCGATGCGAAGCTACGCAGGGTATACCCCGGCGTGACGTCACTCTGTCAGCCTCGGCGACGTCACGTCAGGGTGGCTGGGCCTATTTGCTGTGACACCATCGGCCGCAGCTCTAAGGCCCTGATGTGACACTTTCCGATCGGCCGCTGCTATGCTCGGGCTACCCACCCGCGCCATGTGAACGCCGCGAAGAACAGGGCGACGTCTGAGAAACCGCCTACGCGCAGGATGTCCGCGTCCTGCTCGGGCGAGAGGGTGGGCAGGTGAGCGCCGACCGCAGTCCGGGCCTTTTGAGCTTGCTCTCGATCTGCGCCTGAGGCGACCGCATAGGACTCGTAGCGGTCGAGCCAGCGCGGCCGCTCATCCTTAGCCTGCGGAAAACTGCCATGTGCCGCAACGAACGGCGCTCCGTGCTTCAGGCGCTGGTGGATCGCGCGGACCGTTGCTGCGCGCTCGGCAGGCTCGAGGAAGTGCAGGGTCAGAAGGCAGGCGGCGGCATCGAAGGGACCTGAGGGCGCGTCGTCGATGTACCCTTCGACCAATGTCACCCTGTCCATCAGAGATCCAAGCACCCGCTCGGCTTCCTTCAGCATCTCCCGTGCGGGATCGATGCCGACGAAGGACCATGTGGGATGAGCCTCGGCCAGCGCTCGCAGTTCCAGCCCCCCGCCTGCGCCGAGGACCAGCACCCGCGCATTGGCCGGTGATCCTTCTGCGAGCAGGATGGCGGTCATCCGATGCAGCGCCTCGTAGCCAGGCACGAAGCGGCGCGGCCCCTCGGCATATTGGGCGGCGGCCTGCGGATCGTTGAAGGCGGCGATGAAGTCCATGGCTTCCGGTTCGGCGCTACGCAACATCGGGTTCGGGCTCCTGGCTGCAAAGGCCGCGCTTCGCCATGCGCGCGTGGAAATCGGCGCTGAGGCGGGCAAGGGTGACCTCGCCGAGCCGCTCAAGCAGCAGGCGCTCTGCATCCTCGAAAGCGGTGCCGAGCGCGGCGTTGACGGCTTGTTCGACGAGGCAGGTCGGCTCTTCGTTTCGGTGCCCCATCGTGAGGATCTCCGGCGAGCCAAGTGCGACGTAGACATCACGCAGGGACACGCGGTCGAGGTCGCAGTTGAGCGTCCAGCCGCCGCCGTGGCCCTTCTCGGAAGCCACGAGCCCGAGATCGCGCAAGCCACCCATCAGGCGGCGCACGACGACAGGGTTCGTGTCCATGACGGAGGCGAGGCGCTCGGACGTTACCGCCCCCTCGAACTCGGCCATGTGCAGGAGGACGTGGAGCACGCCCGACAATCGGCTATCCCGTCTCATGCAACAAATCATGTTGCATAACCGATGCGACGTCAATCCGAGCACATCGCTTGGGAATGGCGGGGGCGAAGCTCCTCGAATGGTGCCGGCTTGACCGGACTATTTGCCGTTGCGCTACTCACCTCGGGCCTAAACCCCGAGGTGACCCCCATGGCCCGCATTGGCTACGCCCGCGTTTCGACCCTCGACCAAGACCTTGACGGGCAGGTTTCCCGCCTCACTGTCGAGGGCTGTACCCTCATCCGCTCGGAAAAGGTATCAGGCGGCTCGCGCGAGGGCCGCACCGAACTGGCGACCGTCATCGAGTTCCTGCGCGCGGGTGACGAACTCGTTGTCGCCCGCCTCGACCGGCTCGGGCGCGACACCCGCGATGTGCTCAACATCATCTACGAGGTCGAGCAGCGTGGGGCCTTCGTGACCGTGCTTGACCCGCACGTCTCGACGCAGGGGCCGATGGGCCATGTCATGCTGACTGTGCTCGGCATGGTGGCGCAGATGGAGCGCCGCTTCATCCGTGAGCGTCAGCGCGAGGGCATCATGCGGGCGAAGGCAAGCGGCGTCTACGCGGGTGGCAAGCGTCGGCTCGACCGTGACCGTATCCGTACCATGCACGCCGATGGCGTTGGGCCGGCGGCCATCGCTCGCACGCTTGGTTGCTCACGGATGCAGGTTTACCGAGTGTTGCGGGAAACGTAAAAAATGACCCATGCTGCCTGCCCATCGCCGCTACCGAACGGCTGCGGAGAGTGGGAAACGGATCCTGTCCCACCGCCCGGAAGCAGACCCTCCGCATCCGACCCAAAGCAGAAGTGCGCGTAGTTGGCCGTGCTTACCAAAAATTACGCTGCCGTCTGGCCAGTGACTTCGGATCAGTGTAATTTCTAAAATCCTTCTCATACGTCACGTTCAATTGAATAGGCGGATACAATGGCGATCGAAGGTTAAATTTCGTAAATCTCATCTTTCTCGAGCGGATATTGGAACAGGTAAGAGATTTATGACTGGTAAGAAAGTCTTGATAAGCTTCAATCGAGCTATCGATCAAGATTTTAAATTAGAAGACTCCAAGCTATGTTTTCTATGGTTTGAAGGTTTAATTGTTGAGGACTTGGGAAAATTTGATAAGGATGCGTTCGTTAATGGCTTGGTTGACGACGCCGTCAAGAAAAGAGACCGTCATATTATTCACGATCTTACGCAGCCGGTTAGCGCAATATTAGAGCCCGAATGTCTTGAGAGGCGCCTTAGATCACTGGAGCGAGGCTATCCCAGATGGGGGCATGAGCATGAGAACTACAGTTATCCAGAGCCAGAGAATAAATATGAGTACGCTCATAACGAGCTGCTCAAATTTATCGAACAAGAAAAGGGTGTAAGATCTATTACAGATGAAATTGAGATTCAGTACGCTGAAGGCCGGGCACGAGTAGCTGTTGATGCAGTAAATTTGTGGGATCGTATAAACCTAAAGGAATCGTGCGTCCTACAAGCGACAGATGACGAGAATATTGCGGTTAAAGCAACCAAAAGCTTTGGCATATCTTCGGACGTTTCGTCAATTTCGTATCAGCTGTTCGCAAGTCAAATCCCGCTCCTAGCGAACGTGCCATGGAACGAAATTATAGACCTGAAATTATCGAGGGCTTTTGTTGAATTGAAAGAAAAAATTTCTGATATAGCATCAGTATCAAATGGCGATCCCGTTGTAGCTCAGAATGTCCTCAACAAAACAATTGCAGAAGCAATGGATCAAATTGTCGAAAGCCATAGGCCAAAAACAACCGCAGTAGCAATTATGTCTGCGCTAGGAAATATTCCGTTACCGGGCATAAATCCATTTGGAATATATAGCTCAGTCAGAGACGTCGCAAAAGAATTTAAGAAAAAAGATGATTATACGTGGTTGTACATGCTGCGCGATCTCAAAAAGCTAGATTCCGGATCTTAAACCGCGCGAACGAGTAACGACCTCTGTTGACAAGGGCTGTAAAAGGAGTGTGCTCATAGAATCTAGTAAATTGGCATGGCTGTTGTCTGTGTAAATCATGAGCGGGCGGGAGCGCGAAGCCAGCTTCCATGCAATACTCTTCGTTGGCTAACGGGCTACAATGCACGCACCGGGGACCTTCGCGGCGGTACCAAGCGTCAGCTTCCCACCCAAGCCGATCGTTGCCCGCTGCCTCAACAGCCTGGGAGCGGACATTCCGAGGTACAGCAAAGAGTTGATCGTAATCGGCAGCTGACGCTCAGCGTGTGCAGCGGACCCATCGAGTTAATTGTGTGTTGTTCTTGGGGTCGTTCGCCCGAATCTCCAGTCCGTTCCGGGTGACGGTGTACAGCATGGATGAGAAGTTTAGCGCCTCCTCCTGGCTCGGGCTCGTCGCATCGATTTGCCATGTATCCCGACCCATCTGACGAATCGCGCTCAGCGTATCCGTGCTGTCGCGCGAGCGCTCCGCCCGCTCGCTGATCTCAGACTAGACGTACTCGTCATAGTCGGGCTGGTTGCGCCGCGGATCGGTGCACGCGCGTGAGTCGTTGAACCACCGCCCCCACAATGCGCGGGGGTACTGCGCACGCGGATCTCGGTAGATCAACCCGTGTGAGGCTTCGGGATCGACGCCGGGACACAGAGCATTGAGGGCCGTCGCGACCGTCACCTCCCCCGAGACCGTCGAACCGTCCAGCCACTCCCGGCTCTTGAGGTCGCGATAGAGCATCTGGCGATGCGCGTCGGTGTGGATGTCCGCTGCGGCGTCGGACGGCCGCTCGAACAGCCCATACCGGCGACCGTTGATGGACAACTCCTTCGACTCGCAATTCGCCTTCGCTGTGATGGTCGCGTCCGGCTCGGACAAGCACGAGTTCAGCGGCTCAATCTGGTCTTCCCCCCAATACCCCGCGCAGAACTCATGGCGCTCCTGCGGTCCGGACCGGAAAACGCCCGATGCCACGGGCGTTCCCTGACCTCGAATGTCGATGGCTGCGTAGGCCGGTTCGCGGGTTTGGCTGATCCTGATGTCAGCCATCCGCGCCGTGTCGCGCAGCGGCGGGTTGAAGGCGACGACCGGAAAAGCACTGACGTTGGCCCAACCGACACCAAGAGTTGGATGCTCGACTGCGACAAGCTTCTGCGGATCGCCGGTCTCCGGGAACTCTTTCGGCTTCAGAACCCCGCCCCCGACCACGAAACGGCAACTTGGTTCGGCCTGGACGGCCAACCGACGCGGCTCGCCGAGCGGCGTGGCCTCGATGCGCGCGGGCGCGGCCTTGTCGGTGCAGAACAGCGCAGTCGCCGCCGTCACGCACCACGTCTCAGGCCGGCACCAGCCGCGTGCTGCGGGCGTCGGATAGGGTTGCAGATCAAGACGGACGAAGTCGCTGCGGGGGGCGTGGTAGACCGACTGGTAGGGCGGCTTGCCGCCGAACATGTTGGCGAGCGTGACCGACTTCTCAGCCACGGAAACGACCTCGCCGGCGTTGCTGTCGCTGATGCGCAGACACTTCGCCGCCGATTTCGCTTCCGGCGTGGGTAGTGCAAGGCTCTCGACCGTTGGGCAGAGCGAGACTTGTGCTCCGGGCCGCACGGCGCAGAAGCCGGGCTGGTCGCAGGCCGCCCGTGCCCCGGTGCCGCTCGACGCGAAGACGCCGACCGGCATGTAGCCGAGATGCTGGCCACCATCAGATAGGTAGACGATCTGAGCCACCTTGGCGGCTTCGGTCATAACGGCCCGGCCGGCCGGCACCGTCTGGCATGTCTTCTCGAGCACAAGCCCGTTGGCGATCTCACTGCCCTGTGCCGGCCCGGCGGCCGCGATCTTCTCGGCCCCGGCGTAGTCGCAGGCGAAGACCGGTGATGTGAACGTGCAGGGTTGCCCAACGGCGCAACGCGATGCCGCAACCCCGGCGGCGGTCGGAATTGTAGGAGGCTCCACGGCCAGCGCCACGCTGGTCGCGAGCGCTACGCCGAGCATCATGATGCCCCCATTGCGGAGAAGCCCGTGCATCCCGTGCATCCTGTGCGTCATCACCGATCAAAACCGCTTGATGCTGACGTATAGGTCCTTGCCATCATCGGTGCGCTCGACGCTGTAACGCAGATCGACCGAGCGACTGTTGTTGCCGAGCATGGACTTCATCATCTGCGCCTCGGTCGCGTTGCCCGACGGCTTGGCCATCGAGGCTTTGAGGTCGCTGTTGAGTTCGAACTCTATCGCGAGATCGGTCCGGCAGGTGCTGCGCTGATCATCCGAAGCGACCGTGCGGATCGCCCGCAGATCGAACCGTGTCGCCTTGAGGTCGTACATCGCCGTCAGGCCGTAGTTCTCGCCCAGCATCTGCAAGACGAGTTCCTTGACCTTGGCTGTCACGCCCTCGTCCGAGCAGCGAGGGGTCTGCGCAGCACACGCGGCTGGTAGCAGGGCCACGCCGACCACGATCAACCGATGCAGGAGGCGGCTCTTTGGAAACGCTGACGGGAAGGCGGTCATAGGGGGCGAACCTTGATGCGGCAGAGCCGTGGGTTGGTCGGATTGGGGATCGTGCTCAGTGCGGTTGTCGCGCTGAAGTTGTGGGATTAGGGGACCATTGGTCCGTCGATTGTCAAGCCGCTGATCTGGCCCTGTGCGGGCATGGATGCACGCTCGATCATCGGTTGGAACCTGCGGCGGCTGCGCGTCGCCCAAGGGCTGTCGCAGGAGCGTCTGGCGCTCGCGGCCGGCATCGACCGCGCTTATGTCGGGCGCGTCGAGCGGGGGTCGGAGAACGTGACGATCACCACCCTGGAGGCGATGGCGACGGCCCTCGCCGTACCAATCGCCGTACTCCTCATCGCCCCCGAGCCAGGAGCGGCCCAGCCGATGCCGCTGCGCGCCGGCCGGCGGCCTCGGAGCACGCCACCGGGTTGATTGTCGGGCCGGCCGAATCACGGCCACGCTCCGATCTCAAGGTGCGGAGCGACCCGCACGAGCAGGACCCATGCCGCGTCTCTCTCCCGCTGCGTGCGAGGTTCGATGCCTTGCCCGTTGAGTTCGTGAGAGGTCAGGAGCCGCACCAAAGCATCGGCAAGGTCGGGCGCGGCGGCCATCAGCCGAGCGTCGGCGACCCGCCGGATGCTGTGGGCGATGGGTATGCCACCCATCTCTATCGGCCGAGCCTGCCGGATGAGGTAGGCTGGGCTGCTCGGGTCATCGTTCGTTGCCGGCTCGGGTGGCGCGTCTGCCTCGCCTTCACTCCCCACCTGCCATGGGCCGAGGGTCGGCACGTCGGTGGGATCGAGCTTGCGGCCGGCCACCTCAATACTCCTCAGCGAGCGTGATGGTGAGGACGCGGGTCGTGACCGTGGGGTCTGCCGGGTCGGGCGAGGCTGCGGTCAGCGACCGGTCGTAGCAGTCGATCTTCCAGAAACATCGCTGGCGGCCGACCGTGACCGCGCCGAAGTCGTGCTCGCCATGCGGATCATCGTCGGCGTCGAAGTGGTCGAAGGCTCGCACCGCCGCGAGAACGGCGGTGCGGGTGTTATCAGGCAAGGCTGCGACCCCGGCGGTCAGCATGACCGGCCCGCCGGTGAAGCTCCGGCGCAGGGCATCGTTGAGAGTGCGAACGCGCGTCGGCTCGGTTGGGGTAACGCGGCCGGCCACGGCGCTAACCTGCCTCCGCGGCCGTTTCGGGGTGCAGCAGCGCCAGCGCCCGGCGCGGACGGCTGAACTCGGGCAGGTCGGGATAGTCCGCCCACGTCAGCACGAAATGGTCGTTGGCCTTCGTCAGGATCACCTTGGCCGGGTAGTAGCCCTCATCGTCCTCGTCATCGCCCTGCGCGAGCACGAGGCTGCCGAGCCCAATCTGCGAATGGTCGGCCGGGGCCTTCGCACCCACCCGCGTCGCTGGCGGGTCGCCAGCGCCCGCTCCGCCCGGCCCGCCACTCGGTTTGCCCTCCGCCCCGCCTCCGGCCTCAGCAGGCTTGCCAGCGGCCTTCGCTGGCCTCGGGCGGTCGTCGATGCCAGCCGCAGCGAGCAGCCCGTCGTAGAGCGTCCTCTTGATGAAGGGTGTGAAGGCTCGCCCACTCCCGAACAGCCTACCCATAGGTAGGGTCACGGCAAGTATGCGTAGGGCTTCGGTGTCAGCGCTGACGTGGAAGAAATCCATCAGGTCAGCAGCCCGTTCGACCGCCGCAGCGTCGTCCGCATCCCCGAATCGTGCCCCGTGCGGCTTGCCGCTCTGATCGAGCCCAAGCAACAGCAGCGGGGCGACAGGCTCGCGGGCGACTTTGTGCTCTGCGGGAAGCGGCATGGGCGGCGCGAGGAGCGTCGGCAGGGTCGTGACCGTCGGCAACACGAGTTCGGTTTGCATCACATCGGGCTCCAGAAACGATGAAGGCGGCCCGGTTGGGCCGCCTGCTGGGAAGGGGAGAGGTACGTGGCATCCGGCCGAGGGCACGGTTGCGGCGGTCGCGACGGGGGTCGCAGTCGGCACAAGTTCGGGCTCATCGGGCGCCTCGCGGGGTGGGTGCCGCATGTTACGGCCCAACGACCATATCAGGATTTTATTCTTAGTTCAAGCCCTGTCGATTTTGAGACGTTTTCCGTTCCTGATTCGGGGTAGTCATCAGGACTTCGACGGGCGTCACCGTCACGATGACAGCGAGGCAAGCCATTGCGATCCGGGTCGAGACTGTCCGTGCGTTGGTTCAACCTCGTCCTCTGGGTCGTAGCGCTCGCCTTTGCCGTATTCCTCACCGGCCTCGGGTCACTCGTCGTCGGCGACCTGCCGCAAGTCGAGCATCGCTATACCCTGGAGCAGTTCCTCAACGAGGACCGGTCAGGCTCGGCGGCTGAAGCCCTGAGACAAATCCGTCGCGAGCAGGACGATAACCGGCGTCAGACCGAACAGACGCAGCTTGCCCTGGATGCCGCGCGCTCGGCGTCCGAAGCGGCGCGGGAGACCTTCGCAAACTGGCTCAAGACACGTGATGCCACGCAGCGCGTCGATCAAGACCCAGGGCTGATCGCCCGCACCGAACGGCTCGACGCGCTGAAATCTGCCGAGCGGACGGTCGAGGAGCGGTTGGAGACGCTGGCGAAGTCGGGGCTCGACCTCTCCGAGCGCGAAACGGCACAGGCAGAAATCGAGGCCAATCTCCGGGCGGGGGCACAGCAGAAGCTCGAAGCGGCCGAGCGCGGGCAGGAGCTACGGGTCTTCGGGTATCGCCTTGCCCTGACCCTGCCGCTTCTGGCGCTTGCTGGATGGCTGCTGCTGAAGCGGCGGCATACGCGCAACTGGCCGTTCGTTTGGGGCTTTGCCCTGGCAGCAGCCTTCGCCTTCTTCGTCGAGTTGGTGCCTTACCTGCCCAGCTACGGCGGCTACGTCCAGTACGGCGTCGGCGCGCTCGCGACGCTGATCTTCGGACGGGCGGCCATCAACGCCATCCATATCTACAACGAACGCCAAAAAGCGGCTGAGCTACGCCCCCACGAGGAGCGGCGAACTGAGATCGCAACAGATCGGGCGCTTCAGCGTCTCGCAAAAAAGGTCTGTCCCGGCTGCGAGCGGCCTATCGACCTTGCCAACCCGGCGGCCAACTTCTGCCCACACTGCGGCATCGGCGTCTTCGAACGATGCCCCGCCTGCGATCACCGAAAGAGTACCTTCGAACGTTTTTGCTACGCTTGCGGCAGTCTTGGCTCCGTGCGCGCCGGGGGCTGATGGCACAATGATGATTCCCAGACTGCGTGCGTTGCCCGCTCTGTAGGTGACACGAAAGGTTGAACCAGCACGCGCCGACCACGGAGGTCGTGGACGCTGATGGTCCACTCCGACCAATCTTCCTCGCCATCCAGTTCGTCCATCAAACTTGCCGCGACCTCAATCGCCCGGCGGGCGAGGCGCTCGGGACGGCGAACTTCCCAGCCAACCGAATCAAGGACAAAAGCGTAGCCGTTGGTGGCATGAAAGCGGTAACGGGCCATTCGCAACAACTCCCACCTCAGCATCAGCCTCTGAGAACGCATCAGTTCGCGTTATGTTCTGTATGGGGACATGTGGTGGAAAAGGGCAAGGCGGCGCGTTGCCGATCAATATCTTACACCCAGGTTCACGAGTGCAACCTGCCTGTGGACGGCTCGCCGTTCGAGAGAGCTTCATGGCTTGCGGCAGGGCGAAGGTCGAGAGTTCGGGACCAATGATGCAATTGCCGCTTGAGGCAGGAAGCTGTGGCCCCTGCCAAAGTAGTGTGACCGCCTTTCACCCCGCCGCTGTTAAACGCCCTCCACTCGTGATGGTGTCCGACCGATCACTGCCCATAGCGGGTCGCCGAGGTCGCCCTCCGGCACCACGGCGTAGATCTCTACGGCGGTGAACCCAGCATGTCTGAGGTAGAGGTCGATGAGCCGCCCCTGATCGTCGCCACCGATGGCGCGCCAGATGGCCACTGCTTTGGTCGGGAAGCACCGGTTCGAGAATGAAATGATCACCGGGGCGTTCGGCACCAGCACCCGCGCAACCTCGCGGAGGACCGCCACAGGATCTTGCAAGTATTGAACCCCGACGCAGATGAGGGCGGCGTCGATGCTGTCGGTATCGAGAGGCAGGACGGGATCGGCGTTAAGGTCCTGCACGAAGCGCCCCGTCAGGCGCGGATTTGCGGCAAGCTCCTGATCGTTCAGACCATGACCAATCACCGCAGTGTAGACGGCCTCTGCAGGCAAGTGGCTGACCCAACTCGACATCAGATCAAGGATGCGCCCGCCGGGCTGCAAGTGGTTGCGGTAGAGGTCGGTGACGGCCTCAATGGCCGCATCGTCGATATGCGTGACGAAGCGTGGATGGGCGTAGAACAGGTCGTCCGGCGTCTGATCCTGCTTGGCGAAGGCTTCGGGGGGCAATCCGGGAAGGGTGGTCATGTTCGTTTCCGCTTGCCAGTCTTACCGCCCGACGCGAAGTCTGCGCGTTAGGCGCAGCCCTATCAGCCGCCCATCCCCCCCTATTTTTGTCGCGACCCTCGGCTTTGTACTGGGGGTGATCGTCGCGCCCAACTGGTAGATAATGGTGGAAAAGTTGACGCTTGGCACCAACCTGAAACAGACCTTCCAGCTTCTGGTGTTAGTTTTAGGTGATTGTTTCGTAAGGTGCCGAGAGCCTAGCCGCGACGATCTGCTGGATCTTAAGCTGCCGACCATCAGCTGTTGCCCACACGAGATTGCCGCCCTTACTTGACTCTGCATTGTGCCTGAAGACGTGGCTGCGAGCTTCAGACGTCAGTGCCTCCGTGACCACGTAAATGATATACTGCGCTCGGTGTTCAGTGCTCCTCATTTTCGCAAATTCGTTGGGCGTTAGTTCGACCAGAAGGTCCCGTCCGCTCAGCCCCTTTACCTCGACCTTCAGCACCGCACCGGTCGGAGCCGTGACGTTCAAATCCCATCCAACGCCATCCTTCTCGACGGAGGCGACGACCTGGGAGCCCCCTGCTCTTGATCGATAGTATGCGGTGGCATGTCGAACCGCAGCAAGCTCAATCCGCTTTCGCAACTCCGGATCAGTTTGGTACTTGGCCCCGTTCAATCCAACCTTCGGCTTCTCGGCAAACGTGCCATCCGCCGCGAGATAGGCAGAAACCTCTGCGCGGAACTCGTCTTTTCCACCGTACCAGACCGGGCTCTGTCCCAGATTGCCTTCTTCCTTCGCAGTAGGAATCCTGAACAAGCGTTGGTCGATAGGAAGCAGGGTTGCTTTGTCCGCCGGAGCCTCGATCTGATAGGTAACAATGAAGTTTTTACTACGTTTCAGTTTGATGTGATTATTGTCCCTAAAAACAGAAGCGTCCCTGTACCAACCGACGATATACGTCTTCTTATCGCTAGGATTTCGAGCAATCCAAACCACTGTGACCGCGGTTACTAATTCGTCAGATGATGAGCCGCCCGGGTTTTTAAGGTTGATGCGAGCGGAACGAGGGACGTAGCCATAGACTTTGCCATCGAGAGAAGCGAAGTTGAAAACCTCGTGCCCTATGTTGCCGTCCTTGAGATAGCCGTGGCCACCTACTGGCGTATCGTTCGCCGATGGACCAGCGTAGTCCTTCATCCATCCGATATTGACGAAGACCATCGGTTTTGCGGGCATGGTATTTTCCGGAGGCCACTATATCAAGGCAACCGGAATGATAACGTCTGCTGGGGCGGATGGAAATCGTATCCGTGACAGTTTCACCACCTTAATGCACCGCCGATCGACAGACCGCCGACTGCCCGTAAGTTGGCTTCCTGAACCACCGAAGTGACCAACCACAATGCATCAGTGTCCTAAAGCTAAAATTCGCAAAACTATCTAAATCGTGTGTAAATCCTCGTCCATGAAGCGCCCGAAACAAGCCATTCCAACTTTATGCAAAGGGTCGGAAGCGGACCGAGCCGCAAGTTCCATTCATTGATCTTTGACCACTGTGCGCTTCCCCAGCGTGTGCGCGGCCCTGCAAGCCACCGGAATGCACCTCCCCCTCAATGAGCCTTCGCGACAATCCAGCCGATGATCGCCTCGGCGACCGCGCCGTTGTTGGCCTCGAGCATCATCATGTGCCCGTTGCCGTGAATGCCGTGTTCGGCGAGCGCGAGGCGATCTGGCTTCGCTCCGGCTTGGGCGAGGAAAGCACCCGTGCAGTCGTCCATTGTCGCCCGAAAAGAAGCCTCGCCGGTGACAATGACCGCTGGCACTTTGGCGAGGTTCGGAAGCTGCCGAGCGGGCTCAGCCTGAAGCCAGCAGCGGATTTGATCCGATCGGGTCGGCTGGTCGGCCTGAACGACTGTCAGATCGCTTGGGGAGTTCACCGGTGGCTCAAAGCGGAGCGGTACGCGGGTGATTCCGTAGGGCCGAGCGCGGGCCTCACTGACCGGCTCGTACCACTTCAGACCGCCCTTGAAGCGAATGTCGAAGAAGGTTGGCCCATTCGGCTCGACGGCGACGTGCGCCTTTACGAGGTCGGGCCGTTGATCCGACACGGCCCAGCCGAACACCCCGGCCTGTGAATGAGTCAGCACGACCGAGGGGCCGATCTTCTCCAGCAGGGCGATCAGCGCTGGGTTCATCAGTTCCTCGCTTTTCAGCGCGCTGGCGATGTACGGCACCTGCGAGAGGTAGAACTGATCGAAAGCGGCGTTGCCCTTCACGCCCGGGCCACTGGGCCATTGGGTATGCAGCTTGGCCTGTGGGAAGAGCTCGAACCGCTCCTGCCCGGTGAAAATGCTTTCCAGGTCGCCGGGTGCGAGGCGGGCATAAGCGCCGTATGCCTCCGGGTTGTCACCCGAGCGGCCGCGCCCGACCTGATCGACGACGTAGACGGCAAAACCGCGCTCGACGAAGCGATCCACCCATCCGGGCCGGCCATCGGGGGTGGCGAGGAAGTTGACACCGGTCTGGGCGGTGCCGTGCACCATCACCACCGGGAAAGGCTGCGTGACCTTGGCGGGGGCGTGGAACTGGACAAACATCTGCCCGGTGGCAAGTTCCTTCCCACCTACCGTTACGTACCGGCCGCCGACGAAAAAGTAGCCCTCACGCTGGGCTGGTTTGAAGACCGCCGGCACGTCGGGGGTGGCCGGCCTCAACTCCGCCAGCGCCGTCGCCGTGAGCCCAATCAGGGCACAAGCCCCAAGCAGCGCCGCTTTGATCATCGCCGACCTCCCACGGACGTCTGCTGCGTCCTGTAGGGAGTATCGGCGGCGATTGTACCCCGTGTCCATTCGGGCTGAGAAACCCCGGACGCTGACGGGCGTCCGGGGCATCCTCATCAGCCGATCATGCCGTGCTTCGTGAGCGCCTTCGAAATGAGATAAAGAGCTTGCTGCTTGCTGCGCATGGTGCCCTGCGCCACCAAACCATCAACGGCGTAGGCGAGAAGCGCCTCAAAGGCCGCCGAGGGCTGAAGCGAGAGGCTCGGGATGACATCATCTAGGGTGGCTTCGAGTTGAGTCTGTGCCTCGCGGAGTTTTGCCCGGCGGTCTCGGTATTGCTCAAGTCGCGTCATTGGCTCAATCCTTATAGTGGCAGGTCGCCACGAGGAGCCTTTACGTGACAAGGCAGAGCCTTCACGGGGCTGCGGCAAGGCGGCAAAACTGAGCCTCTCGCGCCACCGGGTGTCGGCTCGAAACTCTATTTCGGCGGCAACGAAATAGGGGCCCCGCGCCAAGCGGGCCCCATGGCTCCTGTTTCGCGGGGCACGAAATAGGGGGAATGCGGCCGGGCCGATCCGCGCCGCAACCGCAGAGCTTACCTTGGCCGCCCGCCCGCGCGCTTGGACCGGCGCGCCGCGCGACGGCGCTCCTCGGCGAGCTTGTAGGGCTGGCGCGCCTCCCAGCGGTGAAACTCCGCGAGCGCCTCCCGGTTGATCTCGTCGAGAACCGCCCGACCGTCGCGGGCAGCGAAGGCGAGATCGTTGATGGTTCGCCCGGCGAAGGCCCGGCAGAGGTGAACCGCATCGCCGGGCCGCAGGGGACGCTTCTTGACGGTGTAGTTGCGGGTTGGGAGCTTCAGCACCTCACCGGTGTCGGGATTGGCGACCTCGATCCGCTTCGGCCATGCCCGATACTCGTTGATCTGACCCTTAGTCATATAAAGTCCCTGCCCGAAGACCTCTTCGAGTTCGAGGCGACGGTAGTGGGCCGCAGTCCGGCCCGGGACAACGGTGATGAAACGCCGGTTGATGCCCTCGATCCGCCCGGCGAGTTCGGCCTCGGTCGGTCCCCAGAGCAGCATGTGGGTATGCCACGAGAGATAGCGGCGGTTGGGGCCGGCGAGGGTCCGGAGGTTCGAGAAATAGGCCGCCTCGACCATCCCGACGTAGTTGAAGCCTTGGAGTTCGGCATGCGTCCAGCCGACGACGCGCCGGGTGTCGAAGCGCGCGCGGGACCGGCGCGAGAGAGTGTGCTCCCGATTGATGAGGCTGACGAAGAACACCGGGGTGCCGGGCGGCAGCGTCTGGGCGACGCGCTCGAGATGCTCGCCCATGACTCGGGCATAGC
This sequence comes from Methylobacterium adhaesivum, assembly GCF_022179065.1. Taxonomy (GTDB): domain Bacteria; phylum Pseudomonadota; class Alphaproteobacteria; order Rhizobiales; family Beijerinckiaceae; genus Methylobacterium; species Methylobacterium adhaesivum. The sequence goes on along the minus strand of NZ_BPQD01000007.1, from coordinate 342,419 downwards.
GTGTTCTTGCGACCATGTTGTTGGCCGGGAGGGCGAAGGCGACGCGGGGGTTGAGTTCGGCGTAGGTCTGGCCATCGAGCTTGACCGAGTTGCGGCGTCCAAGGTGCAGGTAGTCCTCGCGCTCGGCATCGGCGTGTGCGTGAGCGTCTTGGAACGAGGCCCATGTCGTCAGGTCTGACAGGCCCACGCGGTCGATGAGCGGCAGGGGGGTGGTCGGGGCTGTTTTCCCTATTCTAGGCTTGGGAGCGGGCGAAGGGGCGGCAGGGGGCGTGCTGGGCGTGTCCTTGCGTCGAACGGTGGGGTGGTAGGGTATTACAAGGGCATCATCACCTTTCGCATCTCGAACACGCGCCCTCTCTGCTGCTTGCGCACGCAGCTTCCGTTCGTGCGCGGTGATGATCGCGGGAGGAAGTGCAAGCGTGACCATGACAATTCTCTTTCGCTTTTCACGAAATAACGAAGGCGCCGATTGCGCCTTCGTCCGAACCTGAAATCAGCCTGACCATCTCGATTAGAACGGTAGCGGATCGTCCCCTCGAAGTATGTCGCGCGGCGAGATCGGGCGCGCTGTCGGCTTCGGCATATTCGCGGGGGTGACGGTCGCCGGGGCTTTACCGGTTTCGATGGTCTCGGTCGGCGGCAAGCTCGTCTCGACGACCCCTTCCAAGAAGTCGGCTATCCGACGCAGCACGTTCGGCAGGGTGTCCGCTGCGACGCCGGCCCCGATCAACTCCGCAACGCGAGTCTCAGCCGCCAGCGGCAGAGAGGCGGGAAAAATCTCGACCGTCTGCGTCCCGCGCCCATAGACGACCTGAACCCACGGCGCCTCCACCTCCGGTTCAGCCACGCTATCGTCGTCGAGGTCGGGAGCCACGCCGGCTCGAAGTGCCGAGCGGATGCGCTTGGCCTTCGCGCGGCACTCTTCGAGGTCGGCATCGGACGCCCACTCCGGAAACGCTTCGACGGTCAGGCCCTTAACCCGCGCCACCATGAGCAAGCTCGCGAGGGCGGAGCACTGTTTGCGCTGATTCGACGTCTCCGGCTTCGCCGCCACCTGGACCGCGAGGAGTTCGGGCTTGTCTCGCGAGAGCGCGCGCTGGCGTAGGCCGGCCGACATCCGGCTCGCGGCGAGGTCGAAAGCCGGCGCGCCTCCCCGGACAATCTCAAGGGCGAGGCGATAGGCCGGTGTCAAAACGGCAAGGCGGTTCTCGGTCCGATCCTGAAAGAACCGCTGACCGGGGTAGTCGTGGCACGCTGAAAGGGCGTTGCTAAACGCATCATCTAAGCCGGTCGTCAGAACGGGCGGCGGAGTAGCCTCGACGACGGTCCCAACCTGGTGTTCGAGATCAATGCTACGGCAGATATCTGTCGCAGACGTGGACGCGCGACGATGTCTGGGTGGCAACGTACACTCGACCTTGCGGACAAGCTCTATAATTACGGGACGCCGAGCAACAGCAACGTTCACACCAAACTGGTCTTGATAATTGGACACCTTGCACCCTCCGAGACAGTGAGGGCCCTGCCGAACCCGCTCAAAGCGGTGTTCCACTTGGACCTCATGAAGGCGGAGTCACCCGCCGATTGTCTACTATGGTGCAGGCGCGCCGAGCCCTGCTCTTATGACACCTCGACTCGTTGCCTTCCCGGAGCAGAAGGCGAGCCACTGAGACGCAATGTTGAAAGTAGCGCTAAACACCGTGCCCTGCAAGCTCGGGGTTCGGTGTCGATGGGCGGCCGCATAACCTAATATCCGCATTGAAAGGTGCTACAGGGTTGTGATACAAAGCTCGTAGCAGGCGCTGCCGTAAGTGTCTGATTTTATTGTCTTTGCTTGTAAAAAGCCCCATTCCTTTCCTGGGCACCAATTGATTTCCAGGCAACTGAAATCAAATCGCTTTTAGGTTTTCATCCCGCACCCGGGAAACTGGTGCGGGATTTATTTTGGCCTCACGAGCTAACCGCTCACGGTTCGCGCTCCTCGTGTCGGTCGCGCTTTCCCCGGTTGCATTGGCTCATCCGAACAGGGTGTTGAGCTGCGCCTCGCTGGCCTCGGCCGCACGACGCGGCCCAGTCTTGCTGAGGCCATGGAGTCGTATCCGGCCTCCCTCCCGAAACCATGTCTCGAACGACTCCCCGGTGACGGGGCGACTGCATTCCGTCGCGATGAAGATGAGTTCGCTCGTTGGCGTGTCGGCGATCGAAGCGGCGGGGTGCGGCAGGACCGGAGTGACGACCACCATGCCCGTCTTCTTGTACTCTTGCTGTCACTCCCAACGCTTATACTCGGCCTCACTGATCCCAACCCATGGTCAGGATCAGTGAGGTTCGGTGGACGACCGCCGCCGCGCCGTCGCGCGGGCAGACCTTGATGGTCGTGCTCATCAAGGTCTGGTATTACATACCTTGCCAAGTGCGTTTGTAGACGCCTCGAACGACGGGTTTCGGCTCGGAGCCCGTATCGATCGTCATCGTCATTTCCAGTCGATTCCCCACTCGATGGAAACGGACCGAGAACGCCTTCCCCGAGACCCAGGCGGCCCCGCGATTTTCCCACCGACCTGCACCGAAGGTATCGGGCTCGCCGGAACTGCTTAGGGTCGCGGCCCAACCGTTGTTGGCCGTTACGGAAAGGCCGGAGCCGGCGGCCCGGAAGTCGATGGTACAGGTCTCGCACGCACCTGCGTTCGTGGCGACCTGCTCCCACAGGCCCAAGAGTTCCGTCGCCTCGGAAGCTTGCGCCGGGCTTGCCTGCATCATTGCCGAGGTGAATGCGATCAGCGTCGCCGATCTTATCATGTGGGCTGATGCTCCGAGACGAACTCGTTGTGCCATCCGTGCTTATCCGGTGCGTTATGAGGCTCAAGCCCGCCGCTTGCGGTGGTCCGGGGCTGGCGGGGAGGGACGTCCATCTCGGTCTCGAGCCGGTCGACTTGAGACCGATGAAGCAGGCGGCTTACGACCGCCGGCCTCAGGCGTCGAAGCCCTGGAGCACAACCTTGCCCTTGGCACGGCCGCTCTCGATGAGCGCGTGGGCCCGCGCCAGATTGGTGGCATTGATGGAGCCGAACGCCTCGCTCTGCGTGCTGCGCAGCCTGCCCGCATCGACCAAGCCGGCGATCTCGGTCAGGATCGCGTGCTGGCGCTCCATGTCGGCGGTGTGGAACAGCGAGCGGGTGAACATCAGCTCCCAGTGCAGCGACAGGCTCTTGGGCTTGAGGGGCATCACGTCGAGCGTTTCCGGGTCGTCGATCGGTCCGAGGCGCCCCTGGGGTGCGAGGAGTTCGATGATCTGCGGGAGATGCGCGCCGGTCTGAGTGGTCGCGAACACGAAGCCCGGCGCGCCGGGAAGACCGAGGCCTGCGACCTCGGCGGCAAGCGGTTTTGCGTGGTCGATCACGTGGTGGGCGCCGAGGTCCCGGCACCATTGCGCCGTCTCGGGGCGCGACGCGGTGGCGATCACCGTCAGATCGGTGAGCTGCCGGGCGAGCTGGATCGCGATCGAGCCGACGCCGCCGGCGCCGCCGACGATCACGAGGGCGGGCGCGGCGCCGGGCACCGGCCTCGTCACGTCGAGCCGGTCGAACAGCATCTCCCAGGCGGTGAGCGCGGTCAGGGGCAGGGCCGCCGCGGCCGCAAAATCGAGGGTCTCGGGTTTCCGGCCGACGAGGCGCTCATCGACGCAGTGCAGCGCCGCATTGCTGCCCGGACGGTCGAGGGCGCCGGCATAGAACACCGCATCACCGGGCTTGAACAGACGCGCATCCGATCCGACGGAAACCACGGTCCCGGCCGCGTCCCAACCCAGGATCTTCGGCTCGCAGGCCTGTTGGTAGACGCCCTGGCGCACCTTGGTATCGATCGGGTTCACCGAGACGGCCTCGATCCGCACGAGCAGGTCGCGTCCGGCCGGCACGGGATCGGCGAAGGTCGTGTCCTGAAGCGCGCCCGGCGCATCGATCCGGGAAGCCTCGGTATAGGTGACGGCACGCATGGTTCTCTCGCAACGCTTCTCGACGGCGCGCCGGTCGCGGCCGTCTGGATCCGTACTCAATATAGGCAAGCCGGCGGGGCGTGGCACTTGGTAGTGCTCGGACTGGATCATGCTGCTCCGTCCGGGCGCCTGCGCCACGATCCGCAACGGCACCTCTGGCCGCGGGCGCTGAAGCTCCAGAGCGATCGTGATGGGCGCCGCGAGCCGAGAGCTCCATTCCTCGGGTGTCGGCAGCACGGGAACAGCCTTGGGCGAGGCGGGGCCCACCACGCCGTTCAGCTCGCAGCCGCACGCTTCACAGCACCGTTCGACGCGCGCGAGAGGCTCGGGCCCGTCGCGGCGTCACCAGCCTCCGCCGCCCCTCATCCCCCTCTGACGACAGGTTCTGCCCATATCCTCGTAGCCTGCGGGACAGCGGCGGACGCACGCGCCGGCGGCATACTTGAGCGGTGGGCGACACGCTCTGCTGAACCGCTGTTCCTGGAACAGGAAGTCCTTGGCCGGGCTCTGGGCTTTCACCGGAAGCGAGAGGCCGATGGGCAAAGCGACGACGAGTGCCAGACACGCGCCGGAGGACAAGCGGGTTCTTGAGCGTTTCGGGGGCGGTGGCATTCGATGGGTCCGCACGGTCGACAGAATTCAGAAACAGGCCCGGCAGGGTTGAGAGTGCCGCACGACGCTTTCGGGTTCCCTCAAGCTGAGACTGTGCAAGCTGCCAACGCCGAAGCGCGACTCGACGTTCCGGCACGGGATGGCGGAGGCGTTGCAACCTCACGTCAGACCGAAAACTCCCGGCCGTGGGCCGGCCGAGGCGCAGGAGCGAGCCCGTTTCGGCACTGGGCATCGTGGGACGTGTTCGCGGCGACCCGTGGCTCTGGGCGGGCGCCTCAGCTCTCCTGGCCGTCTTCGCGTTCCTTCACCGCCGCGTCGTACCCGGCGATCCATTGGTCGTGCGGCTCCGTGCCCTCCGCATACGGGCAATCCTGGCGGCGCAGGCCCTTTTGCGGCGCATGAAAGCCCAGCGCGTAATGGTCGAGGTTGTCGTCGGGGATCTGAGTCATCGCTGAGACGTAGGGCTCCGGCGCGGACTCTCCAGGGAGGTCCCGGACAGCCCGCGCTCCTTGATGGCACGGCCCCTACGTCAACAGATAACGGTCTGGCCGACGAGAGGGGGGCGTCGGTTCGCCGAGGGCGTTGAGTACGATGCCGTCGAGGGTGTGGAGGAGGGCGTCCAGGGGGAGGTCGTTCGGCTCCGTGCCGAAGGGATCCTCGAGTTCGTCGCCGAGGGCATCGAGGCCGAAGAACGTGTAGGCGACCAGCGCGACGGCCAGCGGCGTCGCCCAGCCGAGGGACGCGGCGAGGCCGAAGGGCAGCATCAGGCAGTAGACCCACGCTGTCCGGTAGAGGAGCAGGGTGTAGGCGAAGGGCAGCGGCGTGGTGAGAATGCGCTCGCACACCACCTGCGCCTGCGACAGGGCCGCGACGTGCTGCTCAATCAACCCGAACAGCACGTCCGTCAGCGCGCCCGTTCGATATGCGTCGGCGAGGTCGGCGGAGAGGCGTGCCAGGATCGCGTTGGCCGGGCTCGGCCCTCGGGCGACGGCCTCCGCCTCATCGTCAGGGAGCCAGGGGAGGGCCGCCGCGACCTCGTTTCCGCCCCGCATCTGTGCGTGCAGGGCATGGGCGAACCCCGAGATCCGGCGCAGGGCGCGCCGACGCAGGTCCGCATGCTCCGGCTCCGGCAGCAGGGCCGGTAGCAGGCGGGCGATGCCCCGCGTCTCGACGATGAGCGAGCCCCAGGCCCGACGCGCCTCCCACCACCGGTCGTAACAGGCGCCGTTGCGGAAGCTCAGGAAGATCGACAGGGCCAGGCCGATCAGGGTGAACGGTCCGACGCCGGCCGTGATGGGAAACGCCTCGGGCCAGCGCATCTCGGCCGCCACCACGGCGAAGGCCACGGCGGTGATGCCCAGAACCTTCGGTGCGACCTGCGGGAGGATCGAGCCGCGCAGGGTGAACAGGATCGTGAGCAGACCCGGACGCGAGCGGACGATCATGTTGGCCTGGAGCTTTGCTTTGTTGGAGCGCGCGCGAGAGTCTCTCGCAACTCCCGGCACCGCCGGTTCTCGCTCTGAGCGAACCGGGGCGGCGAGGGGCCTGCAAGAGACACCGATCCCCCTTCTACGGGGGAGGGGGGCGCGTGGCGACCGGCCCGGGACGACGTCGTGGAAGGGAAGCGGCGCGATATTCAAAGAAACCCCTTCTCCCCCGGAGGGGAGAAGGGGAGGCGTTCACGCCGCCGAGGCGATGGCCGTCGAAGCGCGACGGATCTTCTTGTCGAGGCCGTCCACGAAGGCGTGGGCGTCTTCCTTGCGCTCGAAGACGTGGGGGGCGAGGCCGCGGCGGTTCAGCGCCTCTTCCATCTTCAGACGCAGGAAGGCGCTGGTCGCGTAGCGGGTGGTGGTCGCGTAGTAGTTCGCCGCGAGATACTGGATCATGCTCGCGTAATCGTCGTAGAGGTTCTCGTTGATGCGGAACCCGTCGTGGTTGACCACGGAATTGACCCGCTGGCCGGCCTTCTTGCAGGCCCCGACCAGAACCTTGCGCAGATCGTCGATGTCGCTCTTCACGCGGGCGTGCCAGCCCTCGAGATTGACGAACAGGATGTTGCGCTCGGAATCGTAGCTGACGCGCTCGGACAGGTTGAGGTTCAGCAGATCGGCGAGGAGCTCCATCGGCTCGTCTCTGAACAGGCGCGCATCCATGAGCGCCGGCTGCTTGATGATCGGCCGGAAGCCCATATGGGGCAGGATGTCCCGCTCGATGTCGATGCCGGGCGCCACCTCGATGAGCTCCAGCCCCTCGTCGGTGAGCTGGAACACGCAGCGCTCGGTAACATAGATCACCGGCTGCGAGCGCATCTGCGCATAGGACCCGCTAAAGGTGATCTGCTCGACCTGGGGCAGAAATTTCTGCGAGCGTCCCTCCGTGACGATGCGGAGCTTGCCGTCCTCGATCGCGGTCTCCAGGCCGCCCACCGTGAAGGTGCCGGCGAACACCACGCAGCGGGCGTTCTGCGAGATGTTGATGAACCCGCCGCAGCCGTTGAGGCGGCCGCCGAACATGCTCGTGTTGACGTTGCCGTGCTGGTCGCATTCCGCGAGGCCGAGGCAGGTCATGTCGAGGCCGCCGCCATCGTAGAAGTCGAACATCTGGTTCTGGTCGATGACGCAGTCGGCATTGGTGGCCGCGCCGAAGCTCGACCCGGACGCCAGCACACCGCCGACCGCGCCGGCCTCCGTCGTGAGGGTGATGTAGGGCGTCACCTTCTCCTCGTTGGCCACGGCCGAGATGCCTTCCGGCGCCCCGACGCCGAGATTGACCACACCGTTGGGGGGCAGTTCGAAGGCCGCGCGCCGGGCGATGATCTTGCGGGCGTCGAGGGGCATCTTCTTCATGCCGGCCACCGGCACGCGGATCTGGCCGGCCAGTGCCGCATCGTGCTGTACGCCGTAATTCATGCGGTGCATCTCGGGCTCGGCCAGCACCACGCAGTCGACGAGGATGCCGGGCACCCGCACATCCTTGGGCAGCAGGAACCCGTCGTCGACGATGCGCTCCACCTGGGCGATGACGATGCCGCCGTTGTTGCGGGCTGCCATGGCCTGAGCGAGGCAATCGAGGGTGAGCGCCTCCTTCTCGAAGGAGATGTTGCCGGCGGGATCGGCGGAGGTGCCGCGGATGAAGGCGACGTCGATCTTCGTGGCCGTGTAGAACAGCCATTCCTCGCCATCGACCTCCACCACCTTGACGATCTCGTCCTGTGTCACGGTGTTGACGCGCCCGCCGCCGTGGCGCGGATCGACGTAGGTGTGCAGGCCGACCTTGGAAAACAGGCCGGGCTGGCCGGCGGCGCACGCGCGATAGAGCTGCGAGATCACGCCTTGCGGCAGGTTGTAGCCGGTGATCTTGTTGTCCTGTGCCGCCTTGGCGACCTTCGGCATCCGGCCGAAATTGGCCGCGATGACGCGCTTCAGCAGGCCCTCGTGGTGCAGCCGCCCGGTGCCGAGGCCTTTGCTGTCGCCGGCTCCGGCGGTCATGATCAGGGTGAGGTCGCGGGGGGCGCCGGTCTCGACGAAACGCTTCTCCAGGGCGGCGTGCAGCGCTTCCGGAATGCAGCTCTGAACGAAGCCCGTGGTGGTCACTACGTCGTTCTGCCGGATAAGGGCGATGGCCTCTTCCGCCGAGATGACCTTATTTTTCTTCATCGCCCGCTCCCTCCGGCATCCTCCACTCTCGATATCCGTCGGCAGGATTTATCCTGCCGATTTCGGTGGCGTGGAAGTCTTGTTGGCTAGAACGAGCGTAAAGGCCGGCCCTCCACTTCGCAAGAGTGCCGCTGGAGCTGTTGCGGTGCGTTTCGCCTATGTTGCGGTGCACCTATCACTTGCGTCCGCATTGCCGGGCTGAGGCATTTGAAGGCTGTGTCCCGGCCGGCGGCGTGCCGAGATCATGCCAACACTGTGCCGCCGGACAAGACACACTATGGTATTCATTATTCGGTTTGGATGGCGCCGGCGAGAAGGTGGTCCTTGTCGACGCTCAGGGCGGTGGCGATCTCGGCCAAGGCGGCGTGCTCGACGGCGCTGATCCCGGCCTGATCGGCGACATCGGCGGCGATGAGGAACACGGCCTCGCGCTGGGCCGCCTCACGCCCGGCGATGGCCGCGACGTGCCGCAGGTTCTCGGCACGCCCGGCGCGCGTGCGGGCACGGTCCAGGCCCTCGAACAATTCGGCTTCGAGCTTGAGGGTGTCGTAGCCCTTCTCGAGGATGGGGTTGGCGCGCATGCCGGCGAGCGCAGTCTCGATTTCTTCCTCGTCAATCTCGCTGTCGGCGAGGATGACGTTGGCAGCAGCCGAGACCGCCGCCTGCATGAGAGCCCGGTCGCCGACATAGGCCCCGACGCCCCGGGTGAAGCGACCGACGAGATCCTGGAACAAGCTCATGCCGTCTCCTTGCGACCGGTGCCCCCGCGTCGTATCCGACCCACGCGTTTCGCGACCCGAGGTCATTATATAGCGCCCCGCCGTCCGGGAGCGAGGCTGGGTGTTCGGATCCGCCGTTAGGAGACCGCCGCCAGTTTGTCGGCCATGGTCTGCGCCTTGTCGCGGCGGGACGAGAACGTCATCGTGAAGAACACCCGCTCCACGCCGAGTTCGGCAAGGCGCGCCTCGCAGCGTTCGGCGAGGGCGCAGATCTCGCTCAGCTCGCCCTCGATGTTCGTGCCGTTGGCATGCATCTCGGCCTGGAGGGGGCTGGCATCGATGATCGCCTTGATCGCCCGCACGTAGGGCGAGACCGATGAGCCGACGCCCATGGGGACGATGCACAAATCCGCGACGACCTTCATCCGCTGACCTCCCGGAACGTCGACCACCGGCGGCCGACGGAAGCCTTGTAGCATGCTCGCTGTCCGACGCGGGCGGACCCCGACGAGACGCGCTCGCCGAGGTCCTGGCTGTTCGGAGTGCTTCACCCTGCGCCCGGACACAGGGTGAGAGGAACTTACTTCAGACGCTCGGCGGCCCAGGCGATGTGGCTGTCCATGAAGGTCGAGATGAAGAAGTACGAGTGGTCGTAGCCCTCGCGCATGTTGAGGGTCAGGGGGATGCCGGCCGTCTTGCAGGCCTCTTCCAGCAGCCAGGGGCGCAGGCCGTCCTGAAGGAAGCTGTCGGCGGTGCCCTGATCGACGAGGAACTCCGAAAAGCGGTGGCCGTCGGCGATGAGCAGGGTGGCGTCGTGGGCGCGCCACGCGGCTTCGTCGGTTCCGAGATACTTCTCGAAAGCCGGCTTCGACCATCCGGCCGTGGAGGGCTGGGCGATGGGGGCGAAGGCCGAGCAGGACTTGAAGCGGTCGGGATAGGTCAGCGCGATGGTCAGCGCCCCGTGGCCGCCCATGGAATGGCCGAAGATGCCCTGCCGGCTCATGTCGGCGGGGAACTCCTTGGCGATGAGGGCGGGCAGTTCCTCGGTGATGTAGCTCCACATCCGGTAGTTCGTCGCGTAGGGCGCCTGGGTCGCGTCCACGTAGAACCCGGCGCCGGAGCCGAACTGCCAGTTGCCCTCCTCGTCGGGGATGCCGGGGCCGCGCGGGCTGGTGTCAGGCGCCACGATGATCACGCCGTGCCGGGCGGCCGCCGCGCGGTACTCGCCCTTGTCCATGACGTTTGCGTGGGTGCAGGTGAGGCCCGACAGGTACCACAGCACCGGCACCGGGCCGTTCTCGGCCTGGGGCGGCACGAACACCGCGAAGGTCATCGGACAGCCCGTGGTCTGGGCGTCGTGCTTGTAGACGCCCTGCGTGCCGCCGTGGGCGCGGGCCTTCGAGATGGTTTCCATGCTGTACTTTCCTGCTAGGGCTCAAAGCCCCGTTCCGGAGTTGGGAACGGGTGCGATGTCGGGCCACTGAAAGAATGGTCGGTCCGCACCCCTCCCTCCCCCGCAGAGGGGGGAGGGATCGGACATCATCTGTCCTGATCGGATCAGTAGATCACCACCGACCGGATCGACTTGCCCTCGTGCATGAGATCGAAGCCGTGGTTGATCTCCTCGAGCGGCATGGTGTGGGTGATCAGATCGTCGATGTTGATCTTGCCCTCCATGTACCAGTCGACGATCTTGGGCACATCCGTCCGACCGCGCGCGCCACCGAAGGCCGAGCCCTTCCAGACGCGGCCGGTGACGAGCTGGAACGGACGGGTCGCGATTTCCTTGCCGGCCTCGGCGACGCCGATGACGATCGACTCGCCCCAGCCGCGGTGGCAGCATTCGAGCGCCTGACGCATGACGTTGACGTTGCCGGTGCAGTCGAACGAGAAGTCGGCGCCCCCATTCGTCGCGTCGAGGATCGCCGCCACGACGTGATCGTTGCCGACCTCCTTCGGGTTAATGAAGTGCGTCATGCCGAACTTGCGGGCCATCTCCTGCTTGTCCGGATTGATGTCGACGCCGATGATCTTGTCGGCGCCCACCATCCGGGCGGCCTGGAGCACGTTGAGGCCGATGCCGCCGAGGCCGAACACCACCACGTTGGCGCCGGGCCAGACCTTGGCCGTGTAGATCACCGCGCCGATGCCGGTGGTCACGCCGCAGCCGATGTAGCAGATCTTATCGAAGGGAGCGTCTTCGCGGATCTTCGCGAGGGCGATAGCCGGCAGGACCGTGAAGTTCGAGAAGGTCGAGCAGCCCATGTAGTGGAACACGGTGTTCGAGCCGCCCGGGCTGCCGCCCGTGGACACGCAGGAGAACCGGCTGGTGCCGTCCGGCATCACGCCCTGGCCCTGGGTGGCGCGGATCGCCGTGCAGAGGTTGGTGCGCTGTGACAGGCAGGACTTACAGCCGCGGCATTCCGGGGTGTAGAGCGGGATCACATGGTCGCCGGGCTTCAGGTCGGTGACCCCGGCGCCGACTTCGCGGACGATGCCGGCACCTTCGTGGCCGAGGATGGCCGGGAACTTGCCCTCGGAATCGAGGCCCGACAGGGTGTAGGCATCCGTGTGGCAGATGCCCGTGGCCATGAGTTCGACGAGAACCTCGCCGGCCTTGGGACCTTCGATATCGATCGTCTCGATGGTGAGGGGCTTCTTGGCCTCCCACGCCACCGCTGCGCGCGTCTTCATCCGTGTTTTTCTCTTGTGCTGGACGATTCCGGGCGTCGTCGAACGGCCGACTCTTCGGTTCGCGTCATCTGCGGGATGGCGATCCGAACGGCCCGGGAATCTGATTCGTGTGATGCTGCTTCTGGCGCACGGATGCAACGCCTTGACGACGTGGTCCGCGTCCATGACCGATCCCGTGTGGCTTTGAGGCGGCGGACGATCCGACGGGGGCGCGTCAACGCGGTCCCGGCCGGGCCGTGAGGATCAGCCCTGGCTCAGCCGCACGCCGTATGACGTGACGGTCCGACTCTTGATGTGAGCCGACAGGAAGGCGCCCACGCGATAATGGTGCCGCTCGAAGCAGCGGTAGAAGGCGTAGGCGACCCCGTGCGCCACGACGAACGCCAAGATCAGCCCCGGGAGCGAGGGCGCTTTGACGATCTGGGTATAGATGACGATGATCGTCGTATTGTGCACGAGGTAAAGGCTGTAGCTGTAGCTGGCGAAGAACGCGATGGGTTTGGAGAGCTGGGCCCATTCCCGTTGGCTCGCCCCCAGGATCATGAAGATCCCGAACAGGCACATGGCCATGAAGGCGATGGTTTGTAGCTCGTAGTTCAGTTCGCCCGTCTTCAGGAGTCGCCCGGCGAACCCGACCGCTCCCACGGCCGTGAGGATGTAGTATCGCTTGATCCCGTAGTCCCGGGCGCTGCTCGTGATGACGAAGATGTATCCGCAGACCGAGCCGATCGCCCAAACCAGGCTCAAGCACTGGCCGGCATTCGCGAACGAACTGTAGAGGACGACTGGAACGAAGGCGATCACCGAGAGGAGGATCAGGGGGCTTCGAATCTTCTCCTTGCGAATGCCAACGAAGAACGTCAGCGAGAATGCAAGATAGATCCAGTATTCGATCGATACAGTCCAGAACGGTTCGGCGGTGTTGTAGGCATGAATGCGGAAGGCGTCGTTCTGAGTGATCCGAGCGGCGATCTGGAGCAGCGGATAATCTTCCAGCATTAGGAGGTTGGCGAGAAAGGCTCCGAGCCCCGTATTCGTGCCGGGTTGCCCCCACGTTCCGACGGAAAATACCGTGTTGGCCAGGATCGCGAAGGCGATGGCTGGGAGATAGGGCGTGTAGATCCGAGCTGTCCTGTCGATCATAAACGATGCGAATTGCGGGCCTGGACGATAGATTCTGCGGCAGGCGGCCACCGTGATCAGGAAACCCGACAGGAGAAAGAAGATCGTCACGGCCGATATGCCGAGATATGTGACCGTCTTGATCCGGAATATTTCGAGGCCGTGCTCGACCATGACCATCGTTGCCGCGACGGCCCGGAGGAGATCCAGGTATATTCGCTGCGGTTGGGAGATCTCATAGGTTGAGTTGGGCGGGATGTTTAGCAACAATTCATCTCTTTTATGGCCGCAAGGTGTGGTGCTGTGCGGTTTGGTAAAGCATTCTGCAAAAGCGTGTTGCGCGTTTGTGTCGGCCGCTTCGATTTCGAGAAGAGCGTTGTCGGATCAGGCGGTCGCATCGAATTTGTGAATGCGGACCAAGACTTTGTACGGAATCGGACGGAGATCGTAGGAGGATTTGGCATCCCATCTGGAAGGATGGCGGTTCTTTTCAAGCTTCCTTGGAATTTTTCTTATGAGTTTGTGGCCATGTGCCGATTCAGATCGATGAGGGATTTATGCGTCTACCTGGCAGACATCTATAATTACGAGATCGTAATAACCAAATATATAGGTTTGTTTGTAAATTTTGGGATGGATACGATGGTCGATCGCGGGCTTAAATTTATGCTCCGGCGGGAATACGACGCCGTTGATCGATCGAAGACTTGAACGAGAAAAGGGCGTGGCCGTGCTGCGCCGCCCGCCGGCCATTGGAGCGCCGCGAAAGGCTCCGCGTGTTCCGGCAACCGCTCCAGATTCAGGCGACGCTCCCGCCCGGTTGCCGGTGCCCGAGCGGGGGCGTCGGCGACCTAGCCCGTTGGGGCACACACGGCGGGGACGCGGCCCTTTACGCCCGGTCGCGGTCGGTGGACGTCCGGCCCTTGGCCGGGGTGGGACACAGGATCGTGCCGGCCACCAGACCGAGGATGGCCGCGAGACCGAGTCGGCCCCAATCGACGGATCGCGCTGCGGAACCGGTCCGCGGCCCGGACCTCAGGACGTCGAGGCGCTCGTGTTTCCGAATGTTCATCCCAGTCAACGCCCGCAGGGCGTCCGCGTTGCCACGTCGCGCGGCCCTGGCCTATAAACGCACCCCCTTCAGCGTCCTGCGCATCTCCTCCGGCGCCGCCCTTTTCGCGAGAGTCCGTCAGCTATGGCCGGCCATTCCCAGTTCAAAAACATCATGCACCGCAAGGGCCGCGTCGACGCGGTCCGGTCGAAGATCTTCGGCAAGCTCGCCCGCGAGATCACCGTCGCGGCCAAGCTCGGCCTGCCCGATCCGGCGATGAACGCCCGCCTGCGCGCCGCCATCATCGCGGCCCGGGCCGAGAACGTGCCCAAGGACAATATCGAGCGCGCCATTAAGAAGGCGCAGGGCGCCGATGGCGAGAGCTACGACGAGATCCGCTACGAGGGCTATGGTCCCGGCGGCGCCGCCCTCATCGTCGAGGCGCAGACGGACAACCGCAACCGGACGGCCTCCGACGTGCGCTCGGCCTTCACCAAGTCCGGCGGGAGCCTCGCCGAGACCGGCGCGGTCTCGTTCATGTTCGACCATGTCGGCGTGGTGGAATTCGACGCCAAAGTGGCGGATGCCGACACCATGCTCGAGGCCGCCATCGAGGCCGGTGCCGACGATGTCCGCTCGGATGCCGATGGCCACGAGGTCACCTGCGCCCAGGAGGCCTACGGCGAGGTGTCCAAGGCCCTGGAGGCGCGTTTCGGTGAGCCCCGCCGCACGGCGCTGATCTGGAAGGCGCAGAACACCATCGAGGTCGATGACGAGACCGGCGAGAAGCTGCTGCGCCTCGTCGAGGTGATCGAGGATCAGGACGACGTGCAGAACGTCTTCGTAAACTTCGCCCTGTCGGAATCCCTGATGGAGAAGCTGGCCGGCTGAGGGGGCGTTTGGCGGTTTCGCGGGGCTTGGCAGTTTCATTGCGTCCGCGAGAAACGATCCGTCAGCCCCCGTGAGACCGCCCGTGCCGCACAGCCCCAGCCCCGACCTGCACGCCGTGGTGCGGGAGATCGCCGAGGAGATGCGGGCGCGGCCCGATCGGGGCGAGGTCGCGACCTACATTCCCGAGCTCGCCCGGGTCGACGCGAATGCCTTCGGCCTCGTGGTCATCGATGCCGACGGCACCGTCGCGGCCGGCGGCGATGCCGACGTGGCCTTCTCGATCCAGAGCATCTCGAAGGTGTTCACCCTCACTCTGGCGCTCGGCATGGTCGGAGACCGCCTGTGGCGCCGGGTCGGGCGCGAGCCCTCAGGAAGCCCGTTCAACTCCATCGTCCAGCTGGAGCGCGAGCGCGGCATTCCGCGCAATCCCTTCATCAATGCCGGCGCCATCGCCGTCACCGACGTGATCCTCTCGGGGCACCAACCCCGCGAGGCCCTGGGTGAAATTCTGCGTTTCATGCAGTTCCTGGCCGAGGATCCGACCATCGCCATCGACGAGGCGGTGGCGGCCTCGGAGCTGCGCACGGGATTCCGGAACGTGGCGCTCGCCAACTACATGAAATCCTTCGGCGTCCTCGACAATCCAGTGGATTTCACCCTCGGCGTCTACTTCCACCACTGCGCCATCGCGATGACGTGCCGGCAGCTCGCCAGGGCCGGGCGCTTCCTCGCCCATTCGGGCCGCACGCCGTCCACGGGACATTCCGTGGTCTCGGCCGAGCGAGCGCGACGCATCAACGCCGTAATGCTCACCTGCGGACACTACGACGGGTCGGGCGAGTTCGCCTATCGCGTCGGTCTGCCGGGCAAGAGTGGGGTCGGCGGCGGCATCCTCGCGGTCGCGCCGGGGCGCGCCTCCATCGCCGTCTGGTCGCCCGGTCTCGACGCCTCGGGCAATTCCCATCTCGGTCGCATCGCCCTCGAAGCCCTGACCCGGCGCCTCGGCTGGTCGATCTTCGGGGTTTGAGCCGGCGTCCGCTCGATCGAAGCGGCCGCCGGGTCGAGAAGTCCGCCCGGTGCTCGAGCGAAGCCCGAATCCGTCGTCCCGAGGAGATTAATCGGATCTGGCCGGAGTCCTCAGGATTTGCGCGAGCGGTCTGCGTCCATGAGGGCGGCCTCGTGGTAGCCGCAGAGGGCCGGGACGACCGGCCCGGCCGGTGTCGCCTTCGTCTCGTGCGTACGGCGACCGGCCTCGCGGCGGTCGGCGCCGAGACGGCCTCCGACGGGAAAAGCGTAGATCTTGGCGGTTTCGCGGGTGACGGACGACATCATCGAACGCGGTCTCCTTCGAAGCAGGGCCGGGACCCTCTCGGCGCTCGCCCACAACATAGGCGCTTCGATGCCGGATTGCGCGGCCTGGCACGAATAAAACCGCCATTTGCCAGAAATATGCGCAGGTCGATGATTGCAAAAACACCGAGCAACAGTGTCTTGCGCAAGCTGGCCTTCGGAAATTCGTTACTTTTGCTGACGTGAGATCCGACCGTTGCTCTCACATTTCTGCTTAAGAACATGGCATAGGCAGTGATTGATTAAAAAAATTGCACATTGCCTACAGGGTGTGCGATCGCGCGCGGTGGCGTCGAGCATACCCGAGGGGGCTCGCCGCGGTGAGCAAGAAAACCGAGTTGGCATAGCAAATGCGTTTGCGAGGGCGCAGTTCCCCGGGGCGCCGATGGTCCGCTCTTGCCGCCGGTCCGCTCCTCGAACGAAAGAGAGACTTCACGATGACGAAGTACAAGCTCGAGTATATCTGGTTGGACGGCTACACGCCCGTCCCCAACCTGCGCGGCAAGACGCAGATCAAGGACTTCGACAGCTTCCCGACCCTCGAGCAACTCCCCATGTGGGGCTTCGACGGCAGCTCGACCCTGCAGGCCGAGGGCGGTTCGTCCGACTGCATGCTCAAGCCCGTGCGTCACTTCCCCGACTCCACCCGCAAGAACGGCGTGCTGGTCATGTGCGAAGTGATGATGCCGGACGGCGTGACCCCGCACGTGTCGAACAAGCGCGCCACCATCCTGGATGACGACGGCGCCTGGTTCGGTTTCGAGCAGGAGTACTTCTTCTACAAGGACGGCCGTCCCCTCGGCTTTCCCACGTCCGGCTACCCTGCGCCGCAGGGCCCGTATTATTGCGGCGTCGGCTACAAGGAAGTCGGTTCCATCGCCCGCAAGATCGTCGAGGAGCACCTCGACCTCTGCCTCGACGCCGGCATCAACCACGAGGGCATCAACGCCGAGGTGGCCAAGGGCCAGTGGGAGTTCCAGATCTTCGGAAAGGGCTCCAAGAAGGCCGCCGACGAGATGTGGGTTGCCCGCTACATCCTCCAGCGCCTGTGCGAAAAGTACGAGATCGACATCGAATACCATTGCAAGCCGCTCGGCGCGACCGACTGGAACGGCTCTGGCATGCATGCCAACTTCTCCACCGAGCACCTGCGCACGGTGGGCGGCAAGGCCTACTTCGAGGCGCTGATGGCAGCCTTTAAGGAGAACCTCGACGACCATATCGCCGTCTACGGCCCCGACAACCACATGCGCCTGACGGGCAAGCACGAGACGGCGGCCATCGACCAGTTCAGCTACGGCGTGGCCGATCGCGGCGCCTCGATCCGCGTGCCGCACAGCTTCGTCAACAACGACTACAAGGGCTACCTGGAAGACCGCCGTCCCAACAGCCAGGGGGACCCCTACCAGATCGCCTCGCAGATCCTGAAGACCGTCGCGTCGGTTCCGACGGCCGCCGGAGTCTCGGCCGCCGCCTGAGGCGAACCGGCTGATGGCCTACGGCGCGGCGCGGCCCTTCACGGGGCCGCGCCGTTCGCATTCTGACGGGCACGGTTTGGCGAAACCCTCCGTTCACGGTATGTGCCTAACGCTCGACACGGGGGCGATCGGCGCCCCGGGGCCTCACCGCGCATGACCGTTCCCGTCCGAATCCTCGGTATCGACCCCGGACTGCGCCGCACCGGTTGGGGCGTCGTCACCGTCACGGGGACGAAGCTCGCCTACGTCGATTGCGGCGTGGTGACCTCGGACGGGGACCTGCCCCTGGCCCTGCGCCTGCGCGAACTGCACGAGGGCATCACCCGGGTGGTCCAGGGTTTCGCGCCCGATGAGGTCGCCGTGGAGGAGACTTTCGTCAACAAGGACGCCCAGGCGACGCTGAAGCTCGGCCATGCCCGCGCCGTCGCCTTGCTGGTGCCGGCGCTCGCCGGGCTGCCCGTGTCCGAATACGCGGCGAACCTCGTGAAGAAGACGGTCTGCGGCGCCGGCCATGCCGACAAGGTCCAGATCCAGGCGATGGTGAAGTTCCTTATGCCGAAGGCCGAGTTCAAGACGGCGGATGCCGCCGATGCCCTCGCCATCGCCGTCACCCACGCGAACCACCGCGCCTCCCACGCCCTCACGCGGCGCCACGCCCCCGTGCCCGGGATGAGCACGCTCGCCGCCGCCCGCATCGCCGCCGCCCTCGCCAAGGCGTGAGCCCGGACTCCAGGGCTCCGCCCTGGACCCGCGAAGGGCTGAGCCCTTCGAGCCCGGATCGCCCTGCGTGGTGCGTCAGGGGATCGCCTTGAACTCGCCCTCCAGGCGCAGGGTCACCTCGTCGCCCACCATCGGCAGGTAGGCGGTGATTCCGAAATCCGAGCGCTTGATCACGGCGCGTCCGTCGAAGCCCACGGTGTAGAGCTTGTCGACGGGGTGCAGGCCGGCTTGGTTGAAGGTGGCATCGAACGAGATCGGCTTGGCGACGCCCTTCAACGTGAGGGTGCCGTTGACCCGCGCCGTCGTCGGGCTCGTCGGCTCGATGGAAGTGCTGGCGAAGGTGGCCGTTGGGAATTTCTGCGCGTCGAAGAAATCCGGGCCCTTGAGATGGGCATCGAGCTTGTCGTTGAGGCCGGTGATGCTCGGCGTGCCGATGGTGACGCTGATGCGGCTCGCCTGGGGCGCCTTCGCATCCAGGGTCGCCTCGGCCGCCACGTCGGTGATCTGCCCGTAATAGGTCGAGAAGCCGAGGTGGCTGAGCGACCACGTGATCTTGCCGTGCGCCGAATCGAGGCGGTAGGCGCCGGATCGCACCTGCGTCGGGTCGGTGGTGGGGGCAGGCGGAGCCACCTCCTGGGCATGGGCGGCGCCAGACAGCATCACGGCGAGAACGGTGATACTGCGCAGGGCGGCGCGCGGGTTGGTTCGGGCATAGGCAATCACGGATCCACGCGTCATGTCGTTCCTCGCTCCCGGCCGCCCGGCCATCTCCCGGACGCTGCTCCGTTCCCTCTGATAAGAGACTTCGCATGATCGGCAAGCTGAAGGGTGTGGTGGATTCCTACGGCGAGGATTTCGTGATCCTCGACGTTCAGGGCGTCGGCTACGTGGTGCATTGCTCGGCCCGCACGCTCCAGCGGCTGCCGGCCGTGGGCGAGGCCGCGCAACTCGCCATCGACACCCATGTCCGCGAGGACATGATCCGCCTCTACGGCTTTCGGTCCGACCCGGAGCGGGAGTGGTTCCGCCTCCTCCAGACCGTGCAGGGGGTCGGCTCCAAGGTGGCCCTCGGGCTGCTCTCCGTGCTGGAGCCGGAAGCCCTCGCCTCGGCCATCGCCATGGGCGACAAGACGGCGGTGGCCCGTGCCCCCGGCGTCGGTCCGCGCCTCGCCGCCCGGCTGGTCGCCGAACTCAAGGACAAGGCGCCGGCCTACGCGCCCATCGATCCCTCCGTCATCGCCCTCAACGGCGCCGTCGCGGATCGATCCGCGCCCCAGCCCGTCGCCGATGCCGTCTCGGCCCTGGTCAATCTCGGCTACGCCCCCGTGCAGGCCTCCGCCGCCATTGCGGCCGTCCTCGCGGGGGCCGGGGAGGGGGCGGAGGCCAAGACCCTGATCCGGCTCGGGCTTCGCGAGCTCGCGCGCTGAGCTTCCGACGATGGATCGCTCGCACGCGATCCAGTTGTCCGCTTGACGTTTCGGGCGAGCCTTGTCACAGTCGGCCTGCGACGCTAAGGTGCTGAAATCACTTCAGTTTTCAATTATTCTAATCTAGCGTTCCCTTGAAGGCCCGGGTGGCGAGACCCGGAATCCTCCCCACCGGCACGATGCCTAGCGCGAGTTCCGATTCCGCATGATCGTCTGCTCCTGTAACGTCCTGTCCGACAACGCGGTCCGCGCCTGTCTCCATCGCGGGCCGGATTGTCCGCGCACGCCGGCCCAGGTTCAGGCCTGTCTCGGATGCAGCCCGAAGTGTGGACGCTGCGCCCGGACCATCCGCTCGATCATGCAGAACGCCCTGCAGGGTGCCCTCGAAGAGGCAACCCATGCGTGCTCGGCGACTTGCGCAACGGGCTGTAGTTTGGTCAAGGTCCAGACTGCGGAGGAGGGGATCGCCGCCTGAGCGTCCATACGGGATGCCACGCTCCCTTCCGACTATGGTGCCTCAAGGGAGATTGGGCGGATGAAGGGTGATGCGAAGGTCGTCGAGTACCTCAATCGGGGACTGCGCAGCGAACTGACGGCGGTGAGCCAGTACTGGCTCCATTTCCGCATGCTCAATGACTGGGGCTACATCGATCTCGCCAAGTTCTGGCGCAAAGAATCGATCGAAGAGATGCAGCACGCCGATCGCTTCGTCGATCGCATCCTGTTCCTCGACGGCTTCCCGAACCTGCAGGAACTCGATCCGCTGCGGATCGGCCAGAACGTGCAGGAGATCATCGAGTGCGATCTCGCCGCCGAGACCGAGGCGCGGGCGCTCTACCTCGAAGCCGCCAAATATTGCGATTCGATCAACGACCGCGTGTCGAAGCGCCTGTTCGAGGATCTGGCCGAGGATGAGGAAGGCCATATCGACTTCCTCGAGACGCAGCTCGAGCTGATCTCCCAGATCGGCCTGCCGCTCTACGCGCAGAAGCATATCGGCGGCCTCGAGCCCATCGCGCCGGAAGCCGAGTGACGTGACGTCCCCGCGGCGCCTCGCGCGCCGCGGGCTTTTTCAAGATTCGAACACGCTCCAGTAGACTTCGCTCAAGGGGAGCGAGGCCTGGATCGCGAAGAGGTCGAGGGCCGCGTCCATTCCATCGACCACCCGAAAACCGCTCCAGGCTCCGTCGACGCGATCGTAAACTTCGAGGTGTGGCCGGTCGCGCGCCACGAGGACATAGTGCTGCAAGGCGGGCAATTGCTGGTAGATCCGCCACTTCTCCAAGCGGTCCCGCGCCTCCGTGCCGGGAGAAAGCACTTCGATCAGCACCGTGGGATTGTCCACTGAGGTCGCGCCCGCTTCGATCCCGCCGCACACGACGAGAATGTCGGGCAGCAGCGCCGCGTCGAGGGGGCGACTCTTCATATAGAAGGTCTCGGCGAACGTCTGGCAGGACGATCCTTTCGCCCGGAAGCCCTGATGCAGGTGGCTCGCGATGTTCTGGACGATCCGACCGTGTTCCCAGCGTGCGCCGACCATCATCCGGACGACCCGGCCGCCGATCAGCTCCCAACGCTCGTTGCGCGGCTTGTCGGCCAGCAATTCCTCGAAATCGTCGAAACCCATCATCTCGAAATTCGCGGAGGCGTCGCCCATCGTGCGCATCCCTGGCGGCCACCCGCCGACGCCACCAATGTAGCGCGATCCGTGCCGGTGTGCGACATCGGCCCTTGAGAACAGATGCTGGACGCAAGGCCCCGCCGGGCCACTGAACGCAGGCCCCATCGGGCCACGCCGGGAGCCCGTGTGAGCAAGCCGCCGAAATCGCCGACCCTGCACCCGCTTCCCGACTCTCTCCTCACGCCGGAGCGCCGGGAGGACGACCTCGAATCGTCGATCCGCCCCTTGAGCCTCGCCGAGTTCATCGGTCAGCGGGCGGCGCGCGCCAACATGAGCATCTTCATCGAGTCGGCCCGGAAGACCGGGTCGGCCCTCGACCACGTGCTGTTCGTCGGCCCGCCGGGCCTCGGCAAGACAACCCTCGCCCAGATCGTCGCCCGCGAACTCGGGGTGAACTTCCGCTCCACCTCCGGCCCGGTCATCGCCAAGGCGGGGGATCTCGCCGCCCAGCTCACCAACCTCGAGGAGCGCGACGTGCTCTTCATCGACGAGATCCACCGCCTCAACCCCGCCGTGGAGGAGATCCTCTACCCGGCCATGGAGGATTACCAGCTCGACCTCATCATCGGCGAAGGCCCGGCGGCCCGCTCGGTGAAGATCGAGCTGCCGAAATTCACCCTGGTGGGAGCCACCACCCGCGCCGGCCTGCTGACGACGCCGCTGCGCGACCGCTTCGGCATCCCGATCCGCCTCGAATTCTACGACGTCGACGAACTCGAACTCATCGTCCGGCGCGGCGCGCGGGTGCTGGGCCTCGGCATGTCGGAGGAGGGGGCCAACGAGATCGCCAAGCGCGCGCGCGGCACGCCGCGCATCGCCGGGCGCCTGCTGCGCCGGGTGCGGGACTTCGCCATCGTGGCCGATGCGCCGACGGTGACGCGGGCCATCGCCGACCGGGCGCTCCAACTCCTCGACGTCGATCCGGCGGGCCTCGACGTGATGGACCGCAAGTACCTCACGATGATCGCCAAATCCTTCAATGGCGGTCCCGTGGGCATCGAGACCATCGCGGCGGCCCTGTCCGAGCCGCGCGACGCCATCGAGGACATCATCGAGCCCTACCTCATCCAGAAAGGCTTCGTGCAGCGCACCCCGCGTGGCCGCATGCTGACCCCGCACGCCTTCCGACACATGGGCTTTCCCGAGCCGCGCCGCGATCCGGGCTCGCAGATCGGCCTGTTTTCCGACGATCCGGAGGCGTGAGGGACCGTCCGCGCCTTGCCACAGGAGACCCGCCCTTGAGCGACATCGATCCCTCCGGCGTCCATCGCCTGGCCCTGCGGGTCTACTACGAGGACACCGACTTCTCCGGCTTCGTCTATCACGCGAGCTACCTGCGCTTCATGGAGCGGGGCCGCACGGAGCTGCTGCGGGGGCTCGCGGGCGATCAGTCCGACCTGCACCGGGACGCCGCGGGCCTGCACTTCGTGGTCCGCCGCATGGTGATCGATTACGCGAAGCCCGCCCGGATGGACGACCTCCTCGAGGTTCGCACCCGGACCGCGCAGATGAAGGGCGCCTCCATGCATCTCGCCCAGGAGGTCCGGCGCGGGGACGAACTGCTGGTCAAGGCCGAGGTGGTGGTGGCCTGCGTGCGCGACGGCCGGGCGATCCGCCTGCCGGACGCTTTGCGCGCTGCCCTCGGCGGACCATCGGATGCCAATTTCTCAACCAAACCTTAACCTTGATGCGTGCTTAAACTGGTAACCGAAAGGGTTTGCCGCACCGCAACCACGGGACGTCACGGCCCTTACTTTCGACAGATTCGCGGACCATTGAGCGTTGAAATACCTCACGGTTCCGGTTGAAGCGCGACGGCCGGGCCACCGGTTCGGCGGCGGCCCCGCACTGGGGTTTTGCAAGGATGCTGCGATGAACCCAGCCGACGCCATGCAGGCCATACCGGCCCCCGACATGACCCTGTTGGGCCTGTTCCTGCAGGCCCATTTCGTGGTCAAGGTCGTGATGGTGGGCCTTCTCGGCGCCTCCGTCTGGTGCTGGTCGATCATCGTCGACAAGACGCTGCTGTTCCGCCGCACCAAGGCCGAGATGGACGCCTTCGAGGAGGCGTTCTGGTCGGGTCGCTCACTCGAGGAGCTCTACCGCTCGTTCAACGATCGTCCGGCCGTGGGGCAGGGTGCCCTGTTCGTGGCGGCCATGCGCGAGTGGAAGCGCTCGTTCGAGGGCTCCGGCCGGCAGATCCAGAGCCTGTCCCAGCGCATCGACAAGGTTCTCGACGTCACCATCCAGCGTGAGGTTGAGCGCCTGGAGTCCCGCCTTCTGTTCCTCGCCTCCATCGGGTCGGCCGGTCCCTATATCGGTCTGTTCGGGACGGTCTGGGGCATCATGACCGCGTTCACCTCCATCGCGGCCTCGAAGAACACCTCGCTCGCCGTGGTGGCGCCCGGCATCGCCGAAGCGCTGTTCGCCACTGCCATCGGGTTGTTCGCGGCGATTCCCGCCGTGCTCGCCTACAACAAGCTGCAGGCCACCGTCTCGAAGCAGCAATCGCGGCTCGAGGGCTTCGCCGACGAGTTCTCGGCCATCCTCTCCCGCCAGATCGACGAGCGCCTGTCGCTCGTCGCCTGATGCTGCCGCGCTGAGGCTCCCACTTCCAAGCAAGACCGAGGGACGATCATGGGCATGGCCCACGGAGCGGCACAGGGCGGCGGCGGCCGGCGGCGACGCGGCCGGCGCCAGGGCGCCATCAACGAGATCAACATGACGCCGTTCATCGACGTCGTCCTCGTGCTGCTCATCGTCTTCATGGTGGCCGCTCCGATGATGACGGTGGGCGTGCCCCTCGACCTGCCGCAGTCGAAGGCCGGGCCCCTCAACTCCGACACCAAGCCCGTGACCCTTTCCATCCGCCAGTCCGGCCAGGTCTTCCTCGGCGAGGACGAGCTCGGCGACGACAGCATCGTGCCCAAGCTCACCGAAGCTTCGAAGTCCGGCTTCGAGGAGCGGGTGTTCGTGCGCGGCGACAAGCGGGTCGATTACGGCCGCGTCGCCCAGGTGATGGCCATCGTGACCGGTGGCGGCTTCAAGAAGGTCGCCCTCGTCACCGAGCCCGACCAGAAATAGCGGGCCCGCGACCGTGAAGCTTCCCTTCAAGCGCAATGAACCGGGCGTCTGGATCTCGGCGGGCGTGCACGTGGCCGTGCTCACGGCGGCGATGCTCACCGTGGCCGCCCCGGCCCTGCCCGACGCGCAGGAGGGCGTGCCCGTCGAGGTGATGACCGAACAGCAATATTCGGAGCTGACCAAGGGCGAGACCAACGCCGACAAGCCCCAGCCCGACGCCAAGCCCCGGGCCGACCGCAAGGCGGACAAGGCCGAGGAGCGGGAGCCCGAGAACGCCAAGGTCGATGCCCCCGCGCCCCCGAAGCGCTCGGCCGACATGAAGGTGGCGAGCGCCGAGGAGATGCCGCTGCGCGCCGACGAGCCCGATCCGGAGGAGGCGAAGGCCAAAGCTGCCGAAGCGAAAGCTGCGGAAGCCAAGGCCGAAGCTGCCAAGGCTGCCGAAGCCAAGGCGGCCGAAGCGAAAGCCGCGAAGGCCGAGGCTGCCAAGGCGGAGGCGGCCCGCGCCAAGGCCGAAGCGGCGGCAGAGGCCAAGGCCGAGGCCAAGGCGGCCGAAGCCAAGGCCGCCGCCGCTGCCGCCAAGGCCGAGGCGAAGGCGGCGGCCGTGAAGCGCGAGCAGCTCGCCCAACTCATCGAGAAGGAGGAGGCCGAGGCCGTCGCGAAGGCCGACGCCGAGAAGGCCGCGAAAGCGAAAGCGGAGGCCAAGGCGCGGGCCGACGCGAAGGCCCGCGCGGAAGCCGAGGCCGAGGCGAAGGCTGAGAAGGCCGAGGCCGAGAAGGCGCGCGCGGAGGCGAAGGCGCAGGCCGAGAAGGCCGCCAAGGCCCTCGCCGAGAAGGCGGCGAAGGCCGAGGCCGAGCATCAGAAGGAGGTCGCCGAGGCGGCGGCCAAGGCCGAAGCAGCGGCCAAGGCCAAGGCGGACGCCGCCGCCAAGGCGAAGGCCAAGGCGATCGCGGATGCCAAGGCGAAGGCCGATGGCGAGGCCAAGGCGAAGAAGCAGGCCGAACTCGCGGAGAAATTCAGTGCCGGCGACATTCGCCAGCTCCTCGCCTCGAAGGCGCCGTCGCAATCCACCGGCGCCACCGGCCGCGACATTCAGCGCACGGCCTCCCTCGGAGCCGCGTCCGGCAACGCGCCGCGTCTATCGCCGTCGCTCCGCGAGGCCCTGGTCGGCATGCTCCAGCAGCAGATCGAGCGGTGCTACGTCGCGCCTCCGGGCGCCGCGCAGGGCGTGATCCTGCCGATGCTGGACATCCGCCTCAATCAGGACGGGACCCTCACCACCGAGCCCAGGATCATGCGCGGCGGCGCCAACGCCGTCGATCGCTCCATCGCGGAGGCCGCGCAGCGCGCCGTCCGGCGCTGTGCGCCCTACAAGATCCCCGCCCAGTACGCGCCGTATTACAACGACTGGAAGGCCATCAACGCGGAATTCGAGTTTTCGCGAGTCTGATGCGCCGACCTCCCCCACCGATCCGGGCCACCCGCCCGTGCCGTGAACCCCTCCGCGCGACTGATCCGCGTCGCGCCGGACGGCATGGGTCGCTTGTCCCTATCGACCCCACCCGAGAACTCGGACCTCACCATGATCCCAACACCGATCCCGCGTTTGGCGCATCTCCTCGCCGCTCTGGCCCTGGTCCTGTTCGGCCTCGCCGGGCCGGCCCTGGCCCAGCTCAACCTGCGCATCGGCGGCGGTGCGTTCCAGCCCATGCCCATCGCGATCACCGACTTCTCCGGCGATCCGAGCCTGGGTCTGCTGGTGTCCAGCGTGGTGACGAACAATCTGCGCCGCTCAGGCTATTTCACGCCCGTCGAGAAGGCGAAGTTTCCCGAGGCCCCGGGCTTCGACGCGGTGCCGGGCTTCGACAAGTGGCGCGCGGCCAGCGTTCAGGCCCTGGTGACGGGTCGGGTCTCGCGCGATCCGTCGGGCAAGCTCAAGGTGGAGTTCCGCCTCTGGGACGTGACTTCGGGCCAGCAGATGACGGGTCAGCAATACGGCGCCGACACCGCCAACGCCCGGCGCACGGGGCACCTCATCTCGGACGCGGTCTACACGAAGATCACCGGCCTGGGGCCCTGGTTCGACAGCCGCATCGCCTTCGTGGACGAGTCGGGCTCCAAGGAGAACCGGCGCAAGCGTCTCATGGTGATGGATCAGGACGGCGCCAACGTGCGGGCCCTCACCAACGGCGAGACGGCGGTGGTCGCCCCGCGCTACTCGCCCGCGACCCAGGACATCGCCTTCATGACCCAGGCGACGGGACAGCCGCCGCGCATCCAGGTGATCAACCTCGAGACCGGCACCCGCCAGGCGGTGGGCAAGGCCGGCTCCATGAGCACGAGCCCGCGCTTCTCGCCCGATGGCCGGCGCCTCGTCATGAGCGTGCAGGAGGGCGGCAACGCCGACATCGTGGTGATGGACCTCGCCTCGAAGGCGCAGACGCCCGTGACCAACGGCAACGCCATCGATACCTCGCCGACCTTCTCGCCCGACGGCAGCCAGATCGTGTTCGAATCCGACCGCGGCGGCTCGCAGCAGATCTACGTGATGAGCGCGACGGGCGGGACCCCGACCCGGCTCTCGTTCGGCGAGGGCTCGGCGTCGCAGCCGGCATGGTCGCCGCGCGGCGACCTCATCGCCTTCACCCGCCAGCGCAAGGGGGGCTTCGCCATCTGCGTGATGAAGCCGGACGGCTCGGGCGAGCGCGTGCTCACGGAAGGCTTCCACAACGAGGGGCCGACCTTCGCGCCCAACGGCCAGTACGTGCTGTTCTTCCGCGACCCGGGCGGCCAGGGCGGCGGCAAACTCTACATGGTCGATATCACCGGCAAGGTGGAGCAGCCCGTGCCGACCCCGTCCTACGCATCCGACCCGACGTGGTCGCCGCTGCTGTCGGGTAAATAAGTCGCCCGCGGAGCGCGCGGCGGAGTTCGCTCTCACGCCGCGCAGCTTCGAAGCGTCCGGTGTCCGCTTCCATCCAGCGGATTCCGGATCAGCTGCGCTCGAAACCGGCCGTCCGGCGAACGAAGCCGAAGGGGGAGGTGAGCGATGCTCCGGCCGCGCCGGCCGCCGCATGGACTGCACCCGCCGCAGCCTGGGCGGCATCGCTCGCCGTGGTCAACAGGCCTCCTTCCGAAACGCCATCGCTTGGCTGTGCCACTGGTTGTGTTGCTCGTGCGAAGCCGCGCTGAAGCACTTCCCGATCGTTGGCGATCAGGGCCGGCAAGCGTGGGTCGGCCAAGGCGATGAGCAGCCCACCATCCTGAAACGTCATTTCCAGCACGGTCTGCGGATGCGCCTCGTCCGCTGCAAGCGAGGTCAGGGCCGTCGCTGCCAGCAGCGCCGTTCCGCTGAGATCCATGTTCGAGGCAAGGGCGAGACTGCCCTTGAGCCCATCGAGAATCTGGCCGCCCCAGTTGCGAGCCGCCGCGACATCGCCGTCGGCTTCCAGGGCCAGCAAGCTCTCGACAGAACGCTCGACGCCATCCGGACCTGTCAGGACACCCGCCCGGTAGGTCCCTCGCCCCTTACCGCAGTTTCCTGCAACCACCTTGAGATCGGCCATGGTGCTCTCCCACGCCGTTTCTATCGCTCCGTGCATATTCGTGTCCATGCACGGAAGCGCGGCGATACCAGAGTGCTTCACGGGGCGAACGGGCGATTTCGATCGGGCTGAAGCGATGAGACAAATGGGATTGTCCCTGAGGCGACAGGAAAGGCTTCGGTGAGGGATAATATCGATCCGCCTCTTCCTCACCCCACCGGCAGCAGCCGGTCTCGTGCCCTGAGCGCCGGAAAGATCCGTCCCCAGGCGGCGGCGACGAGCAGCGTCGCGACGCCGCCCAGCACCACCGCCGGCACCGCCCCGATGGCGGCGGCGAGGAGGCCCGATTCGAACTCGCCGAGTTCGTTGGAGGCGCCGATGAACACCGTGTTCACCGCCGAGACCCGGCCGCGCATGGCGTCGGGCGTCTCGCCCTGCACGAAGGTCTGGCGGACATAGACGCTGATCATGTCGGCCGCGCCCGTGACGAACAGGCAGGCCATGGAGAACGGCAGCGAGGTCGAGAGACCGAACCCGACCGTGGCGATGCCGAACACGCCGACCGCCTGCAGCATGCGCAGGCCGGCATGGCGTTGGAGCGGGTGATAGGCGAGGAGGATCGCCGTCAGCACGGCGCCGGCCGCCGGCATGCTGCGTAGGGCCCCGAGGCCGAGGGGGCCGACATGCAGCACTTCCGCCGCGAAGATCGGCAGCAGGGCGGTAGCGCCCCCGAGCAGCACGGCGACGAGATCGAGGCTGATGGCGCCGAGCACCACGGGATGGTCACGGATGTAGGTGAGGCCGGCGGACAGCGTCGCCCAGGTCACGGGCGGGCGCTCTGAGACGGGGGCGGGCCGGAACCGGATGGCGGCGACGAGGGCGCTGGCGAGCGCGAAGGCGAGGGCCGCCGCGCCGAACACCACGGCCGGGCCAAGGGCGTAGAGAAAGCCGCCGAGCGCCGGCCCGAGGATCGAGGCGCTCTGCCACAGCGATGCGTTCCAGGCGATGGCCGAGCCGAACAGCGGACGCGGCACCAGGGTCGGCAACAGGGCCTGAAGGGCCGGATTGGCGAAGGCGCGCCCGGTGCCGATGATCACCACGAGGGCGTAGATCGGCCAGACCGCGCCCGTACCGTAATGGGCGAAGGCCAGGAGTCCGAGATCGGCCAGGGCCAGGATGGCGTAGGCCAAGGCCGCCACCACCCGCCGGTCGTAGGTGTCGGCGACATGCCCGGTGATCGGGGCCGCGAGCATGGCGGGCAGGAAGCTCGCGAGGCCCACAAAGCCCAGCGCCAGGGCCGAGCGCGTGAGGTCGTAGACGAACCACCCCACCGCCACGGCCTGCATCTGGAAGGCGAGGCCCGTGAGGAAGCGGGCGGTGCCGTAGCGGCGGAAGTCGCCGTTGGCGAACACGGCCCAGCGCGGCGCAGTGGCATCGGTCATCGGGGCCGTGGGGATCGCTGCGGTGTCGGGGTGGCCGGCCGGGACAGTCCTACCGCTCCGGCGCGGTCAGGGCGGCGCTGCGCGGGGCCGCCGGCAGGGTAGACAGGGCATCCAGCATGATGCCTTCCGTGAGGATCTGCGGCAGCACCACGGGCGCGTCCTGCCCCGCGTAGAGAAGATAGAGGGGCACGCCACTGCGGCCGTGGCGGGCGAGGAAGGCGGTGATCTCGGGGTTCTGGTTCGTCCAGTCGCCCTTGAGGTAGGTCACGCCGCGTGCGGACAGCGCAGTGCGCACGGTTTCCCGGGCGAGGGTTGTGCGCTCGTTGACCTGGCAGGAGATGCACCAGGCCGCCGTCATGTTCACGAGGACCGGCCGGCCCTGCATCCGCAGGGCGTCGAGCTTGGCCTCGCTGAACGCTTCGGTACCTGCTGCGTAGGCCGCCGTGGCGGCGCGATCCTGCGACAGGCCGAGGGTAAGGAGGGTCAGGCCCGCAAGGGCCGCCGCCGCCGTGCCCCGGGCGATCCAGCTCCAGATCGGGCGGGCGTCGCGACCACGCTCCCAGGCCCAGGCGGCGAATCCGAGGAGCACGAGACCGAACAGGGCCGCGAGCAAGCCCGAGGGGCCGACCTGCTGGGCCAGCACCCAGACGAGCCAGGCGGCGGTGGCGTAGATCGGGAAGGCCAGCACGCCCTTCAGCGTATCCATCCAGGCGCCGGGACGGGGTAGGGCCCGGAGGGCCGGGGGCCAGGCGGTCAGCAACAGGAAGGGGAGGGCGAGGCCGAGGCCGAGACTCGCGAACACGCCCAAGCCCACGGCCGGCGCCTGCGTCAGGGCGAAGCCCACGGCCGAGCCCATGAAGGGCGCCGTGCAGGGGGTGGCGACCACGGTGGCGAGCACGCCGGTGAAGAACGAGCCCTGGAGGCCCGTCCGCCGGGTGAGGCCGTCGCCGAGGCCAGCAATGCCGCCGCCGAGATGGACGATGCCGGACAGGCCGAGCCCCATGCCGAACAGGAGGTAGGCGAGGCCCGCCACCACCACGGGCGATTGCAGCTGGAACCCCCAGCCGATTCCAGCGCCCGCGCCCTTCAGGGCGATGAGCAGCCCGGCGAGCCCGAGGAACGCCGCGAGGACGCCTCCCGTGTAGGCGAGGCCGTGGAGGCGCACGCGGCGGGGGGGCTCCCCCGAATGCCGCACGAGGCTGAGGACCTTGATGGACAGGACCGGAAACACGCAGGGCATGAGATTGAGGACGAGGCCGCCGAGTAAGGCGAGACCCACGGCGCTCCACAGGGTAAGTGTGTCGTCCGGCGCGGGGAGCGCCGGGACGGATGCCGAGGTGTCCGTCGCCGGGGCTGCTGCCGCAGGGCCAGCGATGGCCGGTGCCTCGCCGACGGCGTAGGCGCGCCGCACCGGGCCATCGGGCGTGGTCTCCTCGAAGGTCAGGACGCCGGGCAGGGAAGCCGGAGCCGGCGCGTCGGCATCGCCCTTCACCAGACCGAGATGCAGGCCCGCGGCATCGATCCGTACGTCCTGGGGAGCGGCGTTCTCGATGACGGTCTCGGCATAGGGAAAGAACGCCACCCCCGTCACGCCGTCGGCCGCGAGGTTCGGGGCCTCCGCCGTCAGGTCCAGGCGCGCCTTCGTGGCGGTGGTGCGCACCGGCCAGGGGGCGGGAACCGGCAGGGCCGCGCGGGCTCGGGCGAACAGCGTGCGGGTCTGTGGATTGGCGCCGGTGCTCGTTCCGGGCTGGGCCACCGGCAGGGTGACCTGGAGATCCGCCGTTCCGGGCACGCATTCCTGCTCGCAGACGAGGTAGCTCAAATGCGCCCGCAGGGTCACGGGTTTGCCCGGCGCCAGGGTCTCGGGCGGTGTCACCGCCACGAGCAGGACCGTCTCGCCCTCGTAGCCGAAATTCATGAGGTGGGCGACAGGGATGCGGTGGGGCGCCGGCCAGTCGAGGGCGCCGGCGGTGAAGCCCGCCGGCAGAGTCCAGGCGACTTCGGGCGGCAGACCGGAATCGCCGGGATTGCGCCAATAGACATGCCAGCCCGGCCGCATCACCATGCGCAGGCCGAGGCTGAACGGCTCGCCCGGGCGGATCGCGGCGGGCTCGGCCACGAGGCTCGCGGTGACGAGGTCGGACGGCGGTTTGAGGCCCTGCGCACCGGCCGATAGGCCGGTGAGACCGGACAGGGCGAGGGCCAGCAAGGCGAGGAAGCGGATCATGGCGTCCTTCGTGCGTCACCCCGTGACGATGGGGCGTCGCCCGTCGCTATAGCATGCCGCGCCCGGGCCGGAGCGCATCGACTTGCCGCGCCGCATCGGGCAGGATTTTTCGCGATGGACCTGCGCGCGGCCGCGCGCGCTTCGGGAGACCCACCCATGAGCCTGAAATCCAGAACCGCCGTCGTGACCGGCTCCACCAGCGGCATCGGCCTCGCCATCGCGCGCGGCTTCGCGAAGGAGGGAGCCGACGTGGTGCTCAACGGCTTCGGATCGCCCGAGGCCATCGAGGCGGCCCGTGCCGGGATCGAGTCGGAGTTCGGCGTGCGCGCGGTCCATTCCGCCGCCGACATGACGAAACCCGACGAGATCGCCGGATTGATCGCTCTGGCCGAGGAAACCTTCGGGGCCGTCGACATCCTGGTGAACAACGCGGGCGTTCAGTTCGTCTCGCCCATCGAGGATTTCCCGCCGGAGAAGTGGGAGCTCATCATCGCGCTCAACCTGTCGGCGGCATTCTACAGCATGCGGGCGGCGATTCCCGGCATGAAGACGCGCGGGTGGGGGCGGATCATCAACACCGCCTCGGCGCATTCCCTCGTGGCCTCGCCCTACAAGGCGGCCTATGTCGCGGCCAAACACGGCATCGCTGGCCTGACGAAAACCGCGGGCCTCGAACTCGCCACCCACGGCATCACGGTGAACTGCATCTCGCCCGGCTACGTCTGGACGCCCCTCGTGGAGAGCCAGATCCCCGACACCATGAAGGCGCGCGGGCTCACGGAGGAGCAGGTGATCAACGACGTGCTCCTGAAGGCCCAGCCCACGAAGGAATTCGTCACGGTCGATCAGGTCGCGGCGCTCGCGGTGTTCCTGTGCTCGGACGCGGCGAGCCAGATGACCGGCTCCAACATCGCCATGGATGGCGGCTGGACGGCGCAGTAGGCGTGCGCCGCCCCGGCGGGGCGGCGCCGTGCATCGCTCAGCGGCGGTGCAGGAGCAGGGCGAGGCCGTAGCCCACCGCGCCGGCCAGCATCAGGGCGATGAAAGGGTTTTCCTCGACGCGCGTCTCCACCGCGCGGGTGCCATCGCGGAAGTAGGCGCCGCCGCGGTCCTGGATCCGCTCGTAGGCGTCACCGGCATAGTCGCTCACGTTGTCGGCGACGTTGCGGGCGGTGTCCTTGGCCTGACCGTAGGCGTCCTGGGCGCGTCCCTGCGCCTCGCGGAAGCGGCCCTCGACGGAGTCGCCGTGAGATCCGAGGGCGTCGCCCACGGCACCCTGCACGCGACCGCCGAGATCCTCGGCGGTTCCGACGATGCGATCCGTGTCCACCATGATGCTTCTCCCAGTTGAACTTCGATGCGGGTTCGATGCCGCCGGGGCGCGACACGCCCGCATCCGACGTTCACAGAACGTCCGAGATCCGATTGGGCACCACGTGGTGCGGATTTTCCTCGGCCTTCGTTGGGCTAGGGTGAACGTACGGATGCACAAGGAGCGCGCGCGCCACTGCCACCAGGGCCGCCGCCAGGGCCTCGACGGGCGCCTTCCCGCGCCGCAGCGGGCCGGGTCGTCCGGCCCGGGGCAGGGGTGGAATGTGGACGAACAGCACGGGAATCCCCTCGGCCAGCCCCCGATAGTAGGCGGCGTTGCAGAGGTAGCGCCCGGCATCGTGCGACGGGATCGCCACGATACCGTGGCGGCGCAGGGTCGCGAGGGCCTTTACCGCGGCGCCAGCCTGCCGCTGGGCCGGACCGCCCGCCACGAGGGCCAAGCGCCGGGCGACGGAACCGGACGCGTCGGGAAACAGCCGGCTCGCCCGGTTGCGGGCCCGGAACTCGACCCGGACCCGCTTGGCCTTTCGCGCCACGCCGAGCATCAGCACGGCCGCCGGACCCTCGGCCAGGGCGGGGGCCAGGTGCGTCGGCAGCGCGCCGTAGCGCGTCGGCAGGATGAGGAGGCGGACGTCGCCCCCGGCGAGGCCGTGGCGACGGGCGAACGCCGCGAGGCGACGCGCCACCACGGCGCTCGGATTGACGGGCACGCCCGGAAACGGCCCGAACCCGGTGACGAGGAGGTTGCCCCGGCTCAAAGGCCGATGAGGGTGGCGATGGCTTCGGCCCCCGCGGCGGGGGATGATTCGCCACGCGCGACGCCGGCCTCGGCTTCGGCCGTCTGGCGCCGGACTTCGGCCGAGCCGACGAGGCGTTGATGCAGCCGCTCGTGCACGAGGGCCCACATCCACTTCACGTCCTGCGCGCGGCGCTTCTTGGCGATTTCGCCCGTGGCGGTGAGCTTGTTGCGGTGGTCGACCACCCGCTCCCACATCCCGTCGAGGCCCTTGTTGTTGAGGCCCGAGATCGTGACCACGGGGGGCGTCCAGGTCGAACTCGGTGCGCTCAGGATATGCAGGGCGGCGCGGTATTCCGAGGCCGCCGCGCTCGCCCGGCGCTCGCCCTCGCCATCGTCGGCCTTGTTGACGGCGATCATGTCGGCGAGTTCGATAATCCCCTTCTTGATGCCCTGCAGCTCGTCGCCGGCGCCGGGCAGCATGAGGACGAGAAAAAAGTCCGTGAGATCGGCCACCGCCGTCTCCGACTGGCCGACGCCCACGGTCTCGACGAGGATGACGTCGAACCCGGCCGCCTCGCAGAGCAGCATGGTCTCACGGGTCTTGGCCGCCACGCCGCCCAGCGTCCCCGACGAGGGGGAGGGGCGGATATAGGCATTGGGATCGAGGGCAAGGCGCGCCATCCGGGTCTTGTCGCCGAGGATCGAGCCGCCCGTGCGGGTAGACGACGGATCGACGGCCAGCACCGCCACCCGATGGCCGGCGGCCGTGAGGTTGGCACCCAGCGCGTCGATGGTGGTGGATTTGCCGACCCCCGGCACCCCCGTGATTCCGACCCGGATCGCCCGGCCCGTCTGCGGCAGCACGGCGTCGATGAGGTCCCGTGCCACGGCGCGGTGATCGGCCCGCCGCGATTCGGCCAACGTGATGGCGCGGGCGAGGGCCGCCCGGTCGCCGGCCAGCAGCCGGGTGCGCAGGGCGTCGATGTCGAGGGCGGGCGGCGGAGCGGAGGAGAGGGCCATGCCCACTTCTTGCCGGGCCGGCCGGCATTCGTCGAGGGGGCGCTGGCGTATTCAGCAGGGCATCGCACGGGTCGCCGCGCGGGCGCCGGGGCCGGCACCGGAGCCGCCCCGGTGTGGGGCGAGCGCCACAGAGGCGCCACTGCCCGCAATCCACACGGGCCACGGCCACGTTCGTGCCCCGCCATGGTCATGATCGTCCGCGACAGGTTAGCACCACGCGACGGCCGGTCCCCCGGCCCCATCTCCAGGGTTGTCAGACCGCATGAACCGCTCCATCCGGCCATCCCGTCGCAGCCTCGTGCGCCTCGCCGCCCTGATGGGCGTGGCGGCTCTGGCACCGGGACTGTCCGGCTGCGT
The DNA here is from genome assembly GCF_022179065.1 of Methylobacterium adhaesivum. Taxonomy (GTDB): domain Bacteria; phylum Pseudomonadota; class Alphaproteobacteria; order Rhizobiales; family Beijerinckiaceae; genus Methylobacterium; species Methylobacterium adhaesivum. Next base: position 307,281 of record NZ_BPQD01000007.1, on the reverse strand, counting down.
CACCGAGGAGCTCGCCACCGGCTCGGCCGCCCCCGAGCGTCAGTCGAACATCGACGTGAGCCCGGTCCTCCTCGTGGCCACTACCCGCAGGCCCGTGGGCAATCCCCCGAAGAGCCCGTTTTTCAGCTCCGAGCGCGGCCGCGGCCTGAGCTTCGCCGAGGTTCGCCTCGCGGCGCCCGACCGGTCGCTCATCGGCAAGGTCTCCTCCGTCGTCACCGGGGATTGGGGCGTCGCCGCCGTGCCGCAGATCGAGACGGGGCCGGGGGCCGCTGCCGCGTTCACCCAGGCCGCCTTCGGGCGCGACGTCCTCATCTACGTCCATGGCTACCGCGAGAGCTTCCAATCGGCGGCGCTCAGCGCGGCCCGGCTCTCGGACGGCATCCGCTTCAAGGGCGCCTCGGCCCTGTTCACTTGGCCTTCGGCCGCAGCCACCTTCGATTACGGCTACGACCGCGAGAGCGCCCTGTGGTCGCGCGACGCCTTCGAGGATCTCCTGAAGACCCTGGCGAACTCACCGTCCGGTGGTCGCATCAACATCGTCGCCCATTCCATGGGGACGCTCCTCACCCTCGAGACCCTGCGCATGCTGCGGGCGGAGGCCGGCGAGGCGGCCATGGCGCGCATCGGCGCCGTGGTGCTGGCCGCGCCCGATATCGACATCGATCTATTCACCTCGGCCGTCGAGCGGATGGGACCCGACGTGAAGAAGATCACGGTGATCTCGTCGACCAACGACCGGGCGCTGGAGCTCTCGGGTGCCATCGCGGGTGGCGTGGTCCGGGCGGGTGCCGCCGACCGCGAGCGCCTGGAGGCCCTCGGCGTGCGTGTCGCCGACGCCTCCGATTACGGCGGCGGTCTCATCAACCACGACCTGTTTCTATCGAACCCGGAGGTTCAGGGTGTGGTCAAGCGCGCCATCGCGCGCGGCGGCGGCTGAAGACCCCTATCCCCAGGAGCGATCCGGCGCGGGATGGGCATGGGGATAGGGCTTGGCGTCCACGCCGTTGCCCCCTACACGGGCGGCGGGACCCAGGGCGGCGTCTCCCGACGCCGAGCGGCCGGCGCACCCTTGCGCAACGACGTTCGAGAGGAATTCGCGATGTTCACACTCGAGATCGATGGCGTGGCCATCGCCGTCATCAACGGCTCCGAGGAGGTCGCCCGCGATCTCTTCACCTGCGACGGCTTCAAGGACGACATCCAGGCCATGAAGAGCGACGGAAAGGTGCTGTGGAACGGCACCTCCCCGCTCAAGATCCGTGCCGCCACCGAGGAGGAAACGGAAATCTTCGAGGATGCCCTCGCGGAGGATGATTCCGAGGAGGACGAGCCCTTCGAGCCGGATGCCCGCCACGCCGAGACCGCCTCGAACGACGACGAGGAGGAAGACGACGAGGAGGGCGAGGACGATGCCGATATCGTGTTCCTCGTCGACATCGACGAGGATGCGGGCCTCGACTCCTAGAAGGTTATGACGACCCTCCTCCCCCGGGAGGAGGGACTCCTTCAGGACCGTAGGCCGGCGGCAAGGTTGTGATTGATGCTGATGAGGGCCGAGAGCTTGTCGGCCTCCGGCTCGATCAGCGTATCGACCATGCGGCGGAATACGAAGACCGAGAGCTGAACGATGCTGGCCTTGATGGGCTCGGGCAGCGGACAGTCCGGCTCTGCTGCGGCGCCAGCGATGACGGCCCAGACCTTCTGATTGAAGTTGAGCGCCTCGGCGAGCACGCCCTTCTGATTGTCCCAGTCGGTCTGCACGGTCTGGAGACGGGCGGCCGCCTTGACCAAGACAGCAGCTTCCGCCTCGCGCGGTGACATGCCCGCCTGTGAAACTCTCGCGTAGGCACTCGCCCCGTACGACATACTGCGTTCTCCCCGGACGCCGCGATGAGACTGCCACCGCGGTCGGGGAGGACCCTAGGCGTCGTATTCTTAACAGAGCGTGCTTCGGGCTTCGCCGCAATCATGCCGAGAACCTTGACCAATGAGGAACCGGCGATCGCGGGCCGGCCTCTTCCCGCGCAGCGATCGCGGGGTCTTCGGCGCAATGATGAATTTCGTCTTCGGTACGGTGGCGGGTGCGCTTCTGGCCTCTCTTATGACCATCGTCGCCGTGCGCCAGCCCACTATTCAGGCGAGGCTCGGCCTGTTTCCCGTCTCGACCGCTCCAATATTGCCTGCTGCGCGCACGCCGAGCCCTCACGTTGACGCGGCGAGCAGGCCCTGTCGTGCGCCTCGGGCTGAGGTCGGAAAGACCGATATGCTGTTTGACCGGAAGCGATTCTGGCTCGTGGCGCCCTGATCTGGCGCGGCAGGCACCTTCCGACTGTCGCACCCGATCCGATGCCACGGGACACACGGTCGTATAAAGGTGCCGGGCCGGGCGTTTCGAGCGCTCTGCTTCTCACACGCTGCTGAGCAGGAACATCACCATCGTGGTGGCGACCGTGGTGCTGAGGAAGCCGCACAAGGCCGCAGCGAAGGATGGACCAGTCCCCGCGCTCAGGGTGTTGGAGCCGAGGACGACGTCGGACGGGGTCGTGGTGGCGTTCATAGGACAATGACCTTCGGGGCCGCGAATGGCGCGCCGCTTGTTCGAGATTAGTGGAACGTTTGAAGCTCGAGCTGTGTGCGTGGCCGCACGCCCTCAGTCGCAGCGGTTGACCTTCTTCGCGATGCGAAGATTGCGGGACTCGCTGCGCAGGTCGATGGCGAGGGCGCCGGCGCCGCAATCCTCGAACGCGTCGCGGGCATCCGCGTAGCGGTCGCCGATTTCGTCGAGGGTGTCGCAGACGCGATCATGGTTGCCGATTCGGGCCTCTTCCCGGGCCTGAAACCGCAGGGCATTGGCTTCCTCGATCTTGCGCCGGCCCTCGAAACAGGCCGGAGCGGCAACAGCGGATCCCGCGGCCATGAGGGCGAGGCCGGCGGCGAGGAGTGGGGCGAAGCGAGTGTGACGCATAGGATACCTCGGCGGTGTCCGTCTCGAGGAACAGGGTGTGTGCAGGTGACGGGCGGTCTGTTCGAAGTCTCGGACAGGGTGTGCCAGTCATCCCGCGTTCATGCCCCAAGAACCTCCGACCTACGGCGAAGGTTCCGTGTTTCGGTTGCTCGCTTTCCGGGCACGGCGGGAGGCGAGGATTGCGGGGAGATCGACAGGCCTGAAGCCCTGTGCATCGACGCCGACATCGTATTGTTTCGGGATCGGTGTGAGCTTGGCGTGGGAATGACCGTGCAGATCGAGGGTGCCCCGGCCCATCCCGTTCCAGGTGCGGAAGGCATAGTGGCAGAGCACCAGGGGGCGTTCGTCGACGACGATCTCGGCGTAATGCCCGACACTCGCCCAGCCCGCCGCCCGCAGCGTCTCCGGCCCATCGTTGTTCCCGACGATGAGATGCTTCGTGCCGTTGAGTGATCCGAGCAAGTCGGCGATGCGGGCCGGTGTCGGCCTCAAGGCGACATCGCCGAGGTGCCACACCGTATCGTCGGGTGCCACGACGGCGTTCCAGTTGGCGATGAGGGCGGCATCGTGGGCGGGCAGATCGGGATAGGGCCGGCGGTCGATCCGCAGCACGCGCGGATCGGAGAAGTGGGTGTCGCTCGTGAACCAGACGGTCATGGCAACCCGGAGGGCAGGGGAGCGCCGCCCGGCCTCACCGGCCGGGGCTGAAGCGCAGGGGTACGGTGACTGCGAGGCTGCTGATCGTCACGCCGGCCGGTGCCGCCGGCAGGGAACCGCGCACGGTGGCCAGGGCCGCGCTGTCGATGGCGCCGACGCCGCTGCTGCTGGCGAGGCCCGAACTCAGGACCTGACCGGAGCGCGACACCGTAAACCGCACGACGGCGACGCCCCCGCTGGTGCCCGCCGCAGCATTGGCGTTCATGCGCCCACGGATCGCCGAGCTCAGCGCACCCTGCCAGGCGCGCAGCGCGTTCGCGTCGTTGCCGCCGGCCGCCGCACCCGTGCTGCTCTGGCGTGAGGCCGAGGCCGAATTCTGCCGGGCGCGGCCTTCGCTCGCTGCGGCGGCGGCACGGCGCGCGGCCTCCTTGGCGGCCTTGGCCTTCGCCTCGGCACGCGCTTCCTCCCGTGCCTCGCGACGTTCCTCCTCCCGCTCGGCCTTGAGGCGCGCCTCGCGCTCGGCCTTGCGCTTGGCCTCCCGCCGCGCTTCGAGGATCTTGGCTTCGTCGGGCTTCGGCTTCTCGACGGGCTTCGGCAGTTCCTGCGCCACGACGGCCGGCGGCGGCGCGAGGGCCGGCGCCTGCTCGCCCGTGGACGTGATGACTTGATCCTCCGGCGGCGGCTCGGTTGCCTCCGCGACGGGGGGCACCGGCGGCGCATCCGGCGGTTCGGCGACGGTGGTCGCCTCGGGGGCGATCATCGCCGTATCCGGCGGCGGGGGTGCCGTCGCTTCGGGCGGGGTCACCTCCGTGGTCTCGAGGGGCTTTTCCTGCTGCACCGTCTCCGGTGTCTCCACCGGATTGGCCTCGGGGGGCGCCGAGACGGAGGCCGCCTGCTCGGCCGGCGCCTGGGTGTCGGCCTCCGTCATCTGCGGCGCGAGGTCGATGGTGACGATGTTCTCGCCCGGGGGCGCCTTGGGCTGCGGCTCGAACAGGGTGAGGGCGATCAGAACGCCGGCATGCAGGCCGAAGGCGACGAGGAAGGCCGTGGCGAGCGTGGACGGGCCGCGCCGATCGGGATCACCCGTCGATGCCGAGGCGCTCATGGGACTGGCACTCATGGGACTATTGGGCCGTTCCGGTCGCGGGGGCTGCGGCGGGGGCCGGCGCCGACGGCAGGGCGCCACCCGGCGATTGGGCGATGAGCGAGACCTTGGTGAAGCCGGCCTGTCCAACGAGGCCCATCACTTCCATGATCTTGCCGTAGGGCACGTCGCGGTCGCCGCGCACGAGCATGACCTGGCCCGGATCCTCGGCGGCCAGGGCCCGCAGCCGTGGCAGGATGGTCTCGGGCGTCAGCTCCTCCTTGGCGAGGTAGGGCTTGCCGTCCTTGTCGATGGAGATCTCGAGGGGCTTCTTCGCCTGCGCCACCTTCTGCGCCGTGGTCTTGGGCAGCTGCACGGGCACGCCCGTGGTCATGAGCGGGGCCGCGACCATGAAGATGATGAGCAGCACGAGCATCACGTCCACGAGGGGCGTGACGTTCATCTCGGACATCGGGGCGTCGTCGAGGCCGTCCTCGTCGTCGCCGCCGCCGGAGCGGATCGATCCCATGGCCATGCGTCGCCCTCCAGGGCTTCCAGTGGGCGGCCGAGTGCGGCGCCGCGTCCTGCGTAAAACGAAAACCGGTCCCGAGCCGGCGCCCGAACCCATTGGGCGAGGCCGGTCGTTCCGTGTTCTGAGACCTCAATCCGCCCCGATCGGGGCGGCCGTGCCGGGGCGCGGTCTATTCCGCGGCGGCGGCTCGGCCGTGCACCGCCCGGTCGCGGGCGAGGCGGTTGCCGAGGATGCCGATGGACGAGACGAAGCTCGACTGCACGCGGCCGATGTCGGTGGTGAGTTTGTTGTAGGCCATGACCGCCGGGATCGCCACGACAAGGCCGATGGCGGTGGCAAACAGCGCCTCGGCGATGCCCGGCGCCACCACCGCCAGCGACGTATCCTGGCTCTTGGCGATGGACGAGAACGAATTCATGATGCCCCACACCGTCCCGAACAGTCCGATGAAGGGCGCGGTGGAACCCGATGTCGCGAGCACCGGCAGCCCCGACTGCATCGCCTTCAGCCGCGTGGTCAGGGCGGCCCGCATGGCGCGCTCGATGCGGTCGCGCCGCTCGGCCCGGGTTTCGGTGCTGTCCTGGTCACGCCAGGCTTCGACGGCGGCCGCCGTGATCTGCGCATCCATGCCCTTGCCCGACGATTCGAGGGCGCCGCCGGAGCGTACCAGGGCGTCGAATGCCTTGGCCTGTCGCTTGGCGGCGGCGATGCGCACGAGCTTCTCGAACACCACGGTCCAGCAGGCGATGGAGGCGACCACGAGCAGGATCATCACCGATTTCACGATGGGGTCGGCCTGAAGGAACAGGCCGAGGAACGACATGTCGTGGGAGACGCCTGCGGGCGCAGTGGTCGGATCCATGGGTATGTCTTTCGCTTTCGGGGCGGGCGGTTCGCGTTCGGATCAGCGGACGAAGGGGGCCGAGGTCTTGCTGTCGGTCTCGATGCGCTCGAGGCAGGTCTCTCGGCTGGCATCGGCCCCCTCGCAGGCGAGCACGTCGTTGAGGAGCACCCGACCGATCTTCGGGCAGGCCAGGGCGGGGAAGTCGAACAGCCGAACCAGGGTCTTGTGATCCGGCACCGGACCGAGCTCGACGGCGAGGCGCTTCTGGGCGACGCCCTCCGTGTCGAAGGCGAACAGGTCGACCTTGAGGGATTTGAGGGCCGGGCCGCGGCTGTTGTCGACGAGGAGGTAGGTCCGGCAGGATTCGCCGGCGGGCTCCAGGCGGTTCAGTTCGAGCTTGAGCGGGAGGGGCTTTGCGTCCTGCGCCATCGCGGCGCCCATCACGCCCCCCAGGACAGCGATGCCGAGACCGGCCGTCCGTACCGCTTTCCCGAACTGTTTCCTAACCACGCCGTGCACTCCATCCATGACAGTTCCGTTTCCTCGACCGACGGGCGATGCCGCCGATGCCGCCTCCGGCCCCCACGGGATCGGACGCGCATCCCGGCCGACGATGCTGCGGCGGGTCGTCACGACACGGTGGCCCGCGTCACGGGTCGAAGGGAACACGATCCGGCTCGACACGGCCCGAAGCCCATGCGGCGACTGTCCGTATCGTGCGTGGCAATATGCGAGTTCGCGGCCCCAGATCAAGCACGGTGCCGAATATCAGAGTAGTTCCAAACTGTTACCGCCGGGAATACATGGCCGACCGTGCGTATTGCCGAATGATCCCAGATCTAATTTCCGAAGTATCCCGTAAGCAGGGTTGCCAACATGTACCATCCGTTCCTGAAGGGATTGCCGGGCGGGGGTTCCGGGCTGTTCCACCTGCGCCAAAACGGCCCGCCAAGTCCTTGATGGGCAAGCCCTTGATGGGGCTCGTCGCCGGTTCCATATCCAGTCGACCGGCGGGCATCGCCGGGGAGGGCGCTGCCCCAGGCGGGCCTTCCGAACCAGTCCGGCGTCGTTCCGCGTCGGGCGTCTCTCCACGAAGTGCCTCTCTAGCTCCGGGGCTTCGCCAGAAGGACATCCATCCGTGACAGCACGGCCTTCTCCGTTCGGACATCCCTTTCTCCTCGGCTTCGACGAGATCGAACAGGCCCTGGATCGCGTTTCGAAGGCCGCCAACGATGGGTATCCGCCCTACAACATCGAGCGGGTGGCACGCAGCGAACAGGAGCCCGAACGCCTGCGCATCACCCTTGCGGTGGCGGGGTTCACCCGCGACCAGCTCGACGTGATGCTGGAAGAGAACCAGCTCGTGGTCCGCGGCCGGCAGGTGGACGAGAAAGCGCGGCAGTTTCTCCATCGCGGCATCGCTGCACGCCAGTTTCAGCGGGCCTTCCTCCTTGCCGACGGCATGGAGGTGATGGGTGCCGACCTCTCGAACGGCCTGCTGTCCATCGACCTCACCCGCCCCGAGCCCGAGCGGGTGGTACGCAAGATCGCCATCGCGTCCCGCGACGACGTCTGACGCCACGCCCGCACTCGATCCGGCCGGGACGGTCCCGACCGTGCTTCATCACGCTCTGCCAGAAGGAGAGCCGACCATGACCGCATTCAGCCAGAATCCCATCACCGGTGCCGACCTCGATCCGGCCGAGTTCAATGCCGCCGACCTCGCCGCCCTGGGCGAAGGCCACATCGCCTATGTCCGTGCCATGAGCTCCGACGAGGTCACCCGGCTGTTTCCCCAGGCGCCGCAGCTGACGCCCGGCCTCGACCTGTTCGCCCTGCTCTCCGCCAGCGGCGCACCGATCCTGCTCGCCGATTCCCGGGACGCCGTGGTCGCCAATGCCATGGCCAACGACCTCCACACGGTCAGTCTGCACTGATCCCGGCCACCGCCGCCAGCAGCCGCGCAAGATCCTGCGGTCGCGACAGGCGGTGGTCGCCGTCGGCCACGAGGGTCAGCACCGTGCCGGCCGTCGGCAGGCGCTCGACGAGGCGTAGGGCGTGGGACCAGGGCACGTCCGGGTCGGCCATGCCCTGGAGGATGTGCACCGGGCAGCCCGGATCGATGGGGTGACCGAGCAGCCGATGCCGGCGCCCGTCCTCGATGAGGGCACGGGTGATGGGGACCGGCACGTCGCTGTATTCGCTCGGCCGGGCCCAGGAGCCGTCCCGCTCGATGGTCTCCCGGATCTCGGGCGTGAACCGCGCCCACATGAGATCCTCCGTGAAGTCGAGGGCCGGGGCGATGAGCACGAGCCCCGAGAGAGCAAGCCCGCTTCGCGCGGCCAGGCAGGCGATCCAGCCGCCCATGGACGAGCCGACGAGGATGGGGCGGTGCGGCGCGCAGGCCGTGATCACCGCCCGGGCATCCTCCAGCCAAGTCGAGATCGTCGCGTCTGCGAAATCGCCGCTCGATTCGCCGTGGCCCGTATAGTCGAACCGGACCAGGGCGCGCCCGGTCTCGCGGGCCCATCCGTCCAGGGCCTCCGCCTTGGTGGCGCGCATGTCGGAGCGGAAGCCACCGAGCCAGACGACGGGCGGTCCCTCACCGGGGCGTGCGAGCACGGCGATGCGGCGCGCCTTCGGCCCGCTCCCCACATCCAGGAAGATCGGGGCTTCGCGGGCAGGCTGCGGCATGGGTTTATCCCCGTTGTTAAGAACCATCGAAACCAACCCTTCGCATTTGCCTTTCGTTTACCGGGCCGTAAAGCACGCCGCCCATGCTGGATTCCATGACCGAGACGCGCGACGGACGCTCCAGCCCCCGCTTCGACCCCTCAAGCCCCGCCCTGGGGCCGGATCGCGGGGCCGCGTCGTGAACGGCGAGACACGCGGCGGCGCTTTTCCGGCGGAGGGCGCACCCCTCTCGGGTCGGACCATCCTGCAGATCATCCCGGCCCTCGACGCGGGCGGGGCCGAGCGCACGACGGTGGATGTGGCCGCGGCCCTCGCGGCGGCGGGGGCGCGGGCGCTCATCGCCACGGAAGGCGGGCGGCTCGTGGGCGAATTGCAGGCCAAGGGCGGCATCTGGTTACCGTTTCCGGCGGCCTCCAAGAATCCCGTCTCCATGGCGCTCAACATCGGGCGCCTCGCCCGCCTCTGCCGGCGTGAAGGCGTCGAGATCCTTCATGCCCGTTCGCGCGCCCCGGCCTGGGTCGCCCTCGGGGCGGCGCGCCGCCTGAAGATCCCTTTCGTGACCACCTATCACGGCAGCTATTCCGGTCGGACCGGCGTGAAGGTCCTCTACAATTCGGTGATGGCGCGCGGCGACGTGGTCATCGCCAACTCGCATTACACCGCCGATCTCATCCGCACCCTGCATCCCGAGCAGGCAGGCGACCGGGTCCGGGTGATCCACCGGGGCACGGATCTGGCCCTGTTCAAGCCGGGCGCCGTGGCGCCGGCCCGGGTCGAGGCCCTGCGGCGGGCCTGGGGCGTCGCTCCGCATCAGCGGGTCGTGCTCCTGGCCGCCCGGCTCACGGCCTGGAAGGGCCAGCGCGTTCTCATCGAGGCCGCCGCGCTCATGCGTGACCGCGGCGTGAGCGATGTCGCCATCGTGCTTGCGGGCGATCCGCAGGGACGCGTCGCCTACGAGCGCGAACTCGATGCCCTCATCGCCGTGCGCAGGCTGCAGGGCATCGTCCATCGGGTCGGGCACTGCACCGACATGCCGGCCGCCTTTCGCGCGGCCTCCGTCGTCGCGGTGCCCTCCGTCGAGCCGGAGGCGTTCGGCCGATCGGCCGTCGAGGCGCAGGCCCTGGGCACGCCCGTGGTGGTTTCGGATCTCGGCGCCGTGCCCGAGACCGTGCTGGCCCCACCGGAAGTTCCGGCCGGCCAGCGCACGGGCTGGCGCGTGGCGCCGGGCAACGCCGCGGCCCTCGCCGACGCCCTCACCGAGGCCCTGTCCCTCGGGGCATCGGCGCGCGATGCCATGACCCGGCGCGGCCGGGCGCATGTGGAAGCGCATTTCTCCCTCGAAGGCATGGTCGGCGACACCCTCGACGTTTACGCCGACCTCCTCGCGGGCCGGGGCTGACCCGAGGCGCGTGAACCAAACCCGCGCGTTCGAGTTGACTTGAAGAAAAGTTCAGCCAAGGTGTCGATCCGGATTCCGGAGCGATTGGTGGCCAGGACCAGCCCTGTGGGGCTGGAATTCACAGGCTGCCGTTTCGTCGTTTCATCAGGAGATTGAAGCCATTCGTAGACCTATGAGAGCCATGCCGGCCCCGCAGAAGGACGGGCCGCGCGCCAACCGGGATATCCGTGGCGTACGCGAAGTGCAGCTCATCGACGACACCGGTCAGAACCGGGGCGTGGTCGCCTTCTTCGACGCCCTCGCGTTGGCTGAGGAAGCCGGCCTCGACCTCGTCGAGATCGCGCCCAACTCCGTTCCTCCCGTCTGTAAGCTTCTCGATTACGGCCGCTTCCGCTTCAACGAACAGAAGAAGCAGAACGAAGCCCGCAAGAAGCAGAAGACGGTCGAGGTCAAGGAGATCAAGCTCCGTCCCGGCATCGACAAGCACGATTACGATACCAAGATGAAGGCCGTGGTGCGGTTCTTCGAGGAAGGCGACAAGGTCAAGGTGACCCTTCGCTTCCGCGGCCGCGAGATGGCCCACCAGGATATCGGCCTTCGCCTGCTCGAGCGGGTCAAGAACGAGACCCAGGAGATCGCCAAGGTGGAGAGCGAGCCGATGCTCGAAGGACGCCAGATGATCATGATCCTGGCCCCGCGCTAGACCGCGACACGCCTTCATCGAGATCGATCCACGCCGCTTTCCACCGGAGGGCGGCGTTTTTCGTGCCCGCAACACCCTCGTGCCGGGCAGGAGTGCTGCCCGGGATTTACGCAGCGCGCGGGGGAGGCACGCACCGGTGATCGTCGATCGCCGGTGCGACGCTCCAAAGTGTCTGGCCCGGCGACCCGGAGGACGCCCTATTTCACCACGGAGACTTGCGCGTCCCCAGTCCGCCGCAGGACGTTGACCGTAACGTCATCGCCATAGCGCTGGACCCGCAGGTCCACCCGCGATTCACCGAGCTTGAGGTTGAAGATCGAGACCCCGTCGAGGAAGGCCGGGAGTGTCGGGTTGCGCAAGCGGATGCGGTTGCGGTCGTGCTGCAGTTCCAGGCCCATGCAGGCGGCGAGGAACGCAAAGGGCGCCGCCGCCGCCCAAGCCTGCGGCGAGCAGGCCACCGGATAGGAGACGGGTCCGCGCTGGTGCCGCCGCATGAAACCGCAGAACAGCTCCGGCAGGCGCTTCTGCTCCTGATACAGGGCCGTGTCGAACATCCCCTCGAAGATCCGCGACGCCTCCGGCTTCAGGTCGTAGCGGGCAAGCCCCATGGCCACCATGGCGTTGTCATGCGGCCAGATCGAGCCATTGTGGTAGGACATTGGATTGTACCGGGCCTCGCCGCGCGCGATGGTGCGGACACCCCAGCCGTTGAACCCGTCCTTCGACAGGAGATTGGCGGCGACGCTCGCCGCTCGCTCGGGCAGGGCGATCCCGGTGAACAGGGCGTGACCCGCATTCGACGAGCGCACGGCGCATTGCCGCTTCTCGCCGTCGAGGGCCAGGGCGTAGGTGCCGATGGCCTCGCACCAGAACGCCTTGTCGAAATTCTCGCGCAGGTCGCGGGCCTCGCGCTTCAGTCGGTCGGCCAGATCGGCGTGGCCGAGGAGCTTGGCGAGCTTGGCCATGCCGTTCTTGGCGGCATAGACGTAGCCCTGGACCTCGCACAGCGCGATGGGGCCCTTGGCGAGGTTCCCGTCGGTGTGGAAGATCGAATCATGGCTGTCCTTCCAGCCCTGGTTCTCCAGGCCCTTGTCGGTGTCGCGGGCGTATTCGACGAAACCGTCGCCGTCCCGGTCGCCGTAGGTGTTCATCCATTCGAGAGCCAGTTCGAGGTCCGGCCAGATCCGCTCGATGGTCGCTCGGTCGCCGGTGACGGCGTAGTATTCCCACGCCAGCATCACGAAGAGCGGCGTGCCGTCGATGGTGCCGTAATAGTGCCGGAACGGCACCTCGCCGAGCATCGCCATCTCGCCGCGCCGGGTCTCGTGCAGCACCTTGCCAGGCTGGGCGTCGGCGGCGGGGTCCACGGCCTTGGCCTGGGTCGAAGCCAGATAGCGCAGGACGCCCTTGCCGAAATTCGGATCGATCCAGAGGGCCATCATCGCCGTGATGATGCCGTCCCGCCCGAATACGGTCGAGTACCAGGGGATGCCGGCGAAGGGGTAGATGCCCTCCGGCGTGCGGCTCGCCAGCATGTAGAGGTCGGCGGTGGCACGGCAGGCGGCCTCGTTGAACTGATCGTTCGACGAGATGATCGTGGTGATGCCCGCGGTGAGCTGGCGCAGATCCCGGCGCGAATCGCGGTAGGCACGGGCGAAGATCACGCCCTCGGCGAGCCCCTTGGGGTGGCGGGCCGTGGCGGAGGAGCCGGCGGCGTGCGAGAGCCCGGCGGCCGCGTCCTCGCCGACCTTCTCGGCGGCTGGCGCGCTGGTGAAGGCCCGGTGCGATTCGAACACCGTGCGGATGAACAGCGAGGCCCGCCCGCCCGGCGGCAGCGAGACCTCGAAACTCACCTTGCCCGGCTCGATCTGCGCCGGCTTCGGTCCGAAATGCAGGCTCGTCGTGCGCACCACCTCGTCGAGGCCGACATAGCGGAACTGCACCTCGGACTCGCTCGCCACTTGGACGCTGCGCTTGCCTCGCTGCGGCCGATCCATGCCGCGAACCTCGAAGAGATCGCGGAAGTCGGCGTCGAAGGTCACGCCGATCCTGAGCTTCCAGTGGCGCGAATCGTAGTTGCGTAGGCCGATCCGGTCGTAGCACGCCCCCTTGAACAGGAACTTGGTGCGCTCGATGGCGATGAGCTCACGCGGGATCGTGGTCTCGTCATGGGCGTCGATGCGGATGTCGGGCGTCGTCATGTCGACGCTGAGCGCGCCGTTGTCGTCCTGCATCACCGAGGACAGGAGCAAGGGGCGCTGGTCCTCGATGGTGAAGTGCAGGCGCGAGAGGTAGCGCGTGTCCTGAAAATACAGGCCCTCGGGGCCGGGCAGCACGCCGATGTCGCCGTAGCTGTCGAGGACGGCGAAGGCCTCGCCGTACTTCAGGGAGCGCAAGGGCCGCTCGACGAGGGAGGTCTGGGCTTCGATATGGTACTGCGGCAGGACCGCGTCCGCGTCCTGGAAGCCATGGCGCGACGGTCCGCTCACCGGGTCGGGTGCTTGTCCTGCATCTGCCGTGGAAGTGTCAGCCGCCATGCCCGAGCGTCTCCGGATTGGTGAGGGGGGTCGCGATAGGACCTGGAATCGAAAGGCCGCCCGTCGCGGTCTGCGACGCTGCGGCCTTCTGATCGGGAGTTAGTGCGGCAATCGTAGGACGTCACCCCGTCCCGCGCGCCTCATTTCGCGGGAACGGCCCGCATTCGCCTGGAAGAACTCCGCCGCACCTGCGTCGAGGGTGGATCAGGCCGGCATGGCGGCGACGGGGATCGCCGCCAGGGCCGAGCCGTTCAGGTCGCCGTAGCGGGGCGAAAAGCTCGCCGCCTGGGGCATCTTGATCACGTCGCTCTGCCCCGCGAGGAGGCTCTCGTAGACGGCGACGTACTTCTCGACCATGCGCTTGGCCGTGAACTGCGTCTCGAAGTGACGGCGAACGCCGGCGCGGCTCATGGTCTTGACCGTGTGGACGGCCGCGACGGCGTCGTCCATGGAATCGCACAGGACGCCCGAGACGCCGTCGGCGATCACTTCCGGCACGGAGCCGTTGCGGAAAGCGATCACCGGCGTACCGGCGGACATTGCCTCGATCATCACAAGGCCGAAGGGCTCCGGCCAGTCGATGGGGAAGGCGAGCGCCAGGGCGTTGCCGAGGAAGTCCTTCTTCTGCTCCTCGTTGATCTCGCCGATGAACTCGATCAGGGGATGGTGGATCATCGGCTCGATGACCTCGTCCCAATAATCCTGATCGGCCTTGTCGACTTTCGCGGCGATCTTGAGCTTCACGCCGGAGCGGATCGCCATCTCGATGGCGCGGTCGGGGCGCTTTTCCGGCGAGATGCGGCCGAGGAAGGCGAGGTAGCCGCCCTTGGCCTCCGGGTGGAACGGGCAGTTCTGGGTCGGCAGGCCGTGATGGATGGTCGACGCCCAGTTCACGTTCTTCGGCATCGGCTCGCGCTGGTTGTCGGAGATCGACACCAGGGGCATGCCCGTGAAGGTACGGTAGACCGGCATGAAATCCGGTACGTCGAGGCGCCCGTGCATCGTGGTGACACACTTGTGGTTCAGGTCCTCGAACATCGGGTACTGCAGCAGATCGATGTGGAAGTGCAGCACATCGAATTCATGCGCCCGCTTGTGCACGTGGTGCAGCATCGCGAGGTGGCTGGCCGTGTGATCGCGGTAGCCCAGCAGGCGCAGCCCCTCCGGCGCGCAGGCGGCGAGCTTGGCGGACGTCTCCGAATCGCCACTGGCGAACAGGGTGACGTCGTGGCCCTGGCGGACGAGCTCTTCCGTGATCCAGGACACGACGCGCTCGGTGCCGCCGTAGAACTTCGGGGGTACCGCCTCCGAGAGCGGAGCAATCTGGGCAATGCGCACGAGGCGTCTCCTTGAGGTCGAATATGCGTCGACCTAACGCGATCCGGCCTGAGTGGGACATGAATGAAACCCACGGCCAAGGTTATGGTTCCTTTCTGCCCCGCAACGCGATCAGATTTTCGCATCGCACCACGGATGTCCCCGCTATCCTGAGAACCGACTGGATCGGTGCCTGCGCGGATCGGTCGTGTTGCCGGTTGCTCCCGCGCGCCTACCTCCGTGACATGTGCGGATTTGTGCAACGCGAGCCGCCCTTGTTTCACCTCTGGGGGTCGTCTAAGCCTCCGGCCGGCGCAGTCTGGCATTGGAGCAATTCCATCCGACGTTCCGCCCCCGGGACATTGCGGTCGCCGGTGCACACGAGAGGTCCCGAATGACCGGCCTGATGGCGGATTATCTGCCCCTCATCGTCTTCATCGGCGTGTCGCTGTTCATCGCGGCGGCCTTGCTGGTGGCGCCGTTCCTCGTGGCCTACAACAGCCCCGATCCCGAGAAGCTCTCGGCCTACGAGTGCGGCTTCAACGCCTTCGATGACGCGCGCATGAAGTTCGACGTGCGGTTCTATCTCGTGGCGATCCTGTTCATCATCTTCGACCTCGAGGTCGCGTTCCTGTTCCCCTGGGCGATCACGTTCGGCGAGCTTGGCTGGTTCGGCATGTGGTCGATGATGGCCTTCCTCGGCGTTCTGACCGTCGGCTTCGTCTACGAATGGCGCAAGGGCGCCCTCGAGTGGGACTAACGCTCCCGAATCGTCGCGTCGCAGACCTGTCCGAAGCTTGATCCCGAGAAACCGATGGCCTTCAGCCCCGACCTCTCCCGAGCCCCGGCCATCGCGCCGGCCCCCAAGGGCATCATCGACCCCAACACGGGGCGGCCCATCGGCGCGGACGATCCGACGTTCCTGTCGATCAACAGCGAGCTGGCCGATCGCGGCTTCCTCATCACCTCCACGGACGACCTCATCAACTGGGCCCGCACGGGCTCGCTCATGTGGATGACGTTCGGGCTGGCGTGCTGCGCCGTCGAGATGATGCAGATGTCGATGCCGCGCTACGATTGCGAGCGCTTCGGCTTCGCGCCGCGCGGCTCGCCGCGCCAGTCCGACGTGATGATCGTCGCCGGCACGCTCACGAACAAGATGGCGCCCGCTCTGCGCAAGGTCTACGACCAGATGCCAGAGCCGCGCTACGTCATCTCCATGGGGTCGTGCGCCAACGGCGGCGGCTATTACCACTACTCCTACTCGGTGGTTCGCGGCTGCGACCGGGTGGTGCCCGTTGACATCTATGTTCCGGGCTGCCCTCCGACCGCCGAGGCGCTTCTGTACGGCGTTCTGCTGCTGCAGAAGAAGATCCGCCGTACCGGCACCATCGAGCGCTGAGGGGCTGATGAGCAACGGCATCACCATCCTGGCGCACACCGCCGCCCCCTCGGGGCCCGACGCGCTCCAGACGCTCAGCGACCATATCGGCGCCGCCCTCGGCCCGGCGGTGGTCGAGCGCACCATCGCGTTCGGCGAGCTCACCCTCGTGGTGCAGGCGAGCGACATCGTCTACGCGCTGACCTACCTGCGCGACGATCCGGCCTGCGCCTTCCGCTGCTTCATCGACATCTGCGGCGCCGATTATCCGAGCCGTGCCAAGCGCTTCGACGTGGTCTACCACCTCCTGTCCCTGCGCCATAACGTCCGCATCCGCGTGAAGGTGCAGACCGACGACCAGACCTCGGTGCCCTCGGTCATCGACGTGTTCCCGGCGGCGAACTGGTTCGAGCGCGAGACCTACGACCTCTACGGCATCCTGTTCTCGGGCCATCCGGATCTGCGCCGCCTCCTCACGGATTACGGCTTCGAGGGGCACCCCCTGCGCAAGGACTTCCCGCTGACCGGGTTCGTCGAGGTCCGCTACGATCAGGACGAGGCCCGCGTGGTCTACGAACCCGTGAAGCTGACGCAGGAATTCCGCAACTTCGACTTCCTGTCGCCGTGGGAGGGCACCGAGTACGTGCTCCCGGGCGACGAGAAGAAATCCCACTGAGCGGCGGAGCGAGGCCATGACCGAGCACAACATCCGCAACTTCGCGATCAATTTCGGGCCGCAGCACCCGGCGGCGCACGGCGTTCTGCGCCTCGTGCTCGAACTCGACGGCGAGATCGTCGAGCGCGTCGATCCGCATATCGGCCTGCTCCATCGCGGCACCGAGAAGCTCATCGAGCACAAGACCTATCTGCAGGCGACGCCCTATTTCGACCGGCTCGACTACGTGTCGCCGATGAACCAGGAGCACGCCTTCTGCCTCGGCATCGAGAAGCTGCTGGGCTTGCAGGTTCCGCGCCGTGCCCAGCTCATCCGGGTGCTGTTCTGCGAGATCGGCCGCATCCTCTCGCATCTCCTCAACGTGACCACCCAGGCGATGGACGTCGGCGCCCTCACGCCGCCCCTGTGGGGCTTCGAGGAGCGCGAGAAGCTCATGATCTTCTATGAGCGCGCGAGTGGGGCCCGCCTCCACGCCAACTATTTCCGGCCCGGCGGCGTCCACCAGGACCTGCCGCCCGCCCTCATCGACGACATCGAGGCGTTCATCGACCCCTTCCTCCAGGTGGTCGACGACCTCGACAACCTCGTCATGGGAAACCGCATCTTCAAGCAGCGCAACGTCGACATCGGCATCGTCACCGTGGACGAGGCCATGGCCTGGGGCTTCTCGGGCGTGATGGTGCGGGGCTCCGGCATCCCGTGGGATCTCCGTAAATCCCAGCCCTACGAGTGCTACGAGGAGATGGAGTTCGACGTCCCCGTGGGGAAGAACGGCGACACCTACGATCGCCAGGTCATCCGCATGGAGGAGATGCGGGAATCCGCGAAGATCATGCGGCAATGCTGCGTGAAGCTGCGCGAGCCCGCCGGGCAGGGCCCGATCGCGGCCACCGACGGCAAGTTCGCGCCGCCGCCGCGCCGTGAGATGAAGCGCTCGATGGAGGCGCTCATTCATCACTTCAAGCTCTACACCGAGGGCTTCCACGTGCCCGCCGGTGAGGTGTACGCCGCCGTCGAGGCCCCCAAGGGCGAGTTCGGGGTCTATCTCGTCGCCGACGGCACCAACAAGCCCTACCGCTGCAAGATCCGCGCTCCGGGCTTCGCCCACCTCCAGGCCATGGACTGGATGTGCCGGGGCCACATGCTGGCCGACGTATCCTGTGTGCTCGGCACGCTGGATATCGTGTTCGGCGAAGTGGACCGGTGAAGGGACGCAAGGTTTCGGACTGATGGCCAATCGCAGACTCGCCCCCGCCGCCGAGCAGCCCGCCGCCTTCGCGTTCTCGTCCGAGAACGCCGAATGGGCCAAGGGCCAGATCGAGAAGTACCCGGAAGGCCGTCAGGCCTCGGCCGTGATTCCGCTCCTGTGGAAGGCGCAGGAGCAGAATGGTGGCTGGCTGCCGCAGAAGGCCATCGAGGCGGTGGCCGACGAACTCGGCATGCCGCATATCCGCGTCCTCGAAGTCGCGACCTTCTACACGATGTTCGCCCTCGAGCCCGTGGGGCGGTTCTGGATCCAGCTCTGCGGCACGGTGCCGTGCGATTCCTGCGGCGCCCGCGAATTGAAGGACTATCTGCACCAGCGCCTCGGCGCGCCAGGCCATGTCAGCGCCGACGGCAACTTCTCCTGGCTCGAGGTCGAGTGTCTGGGCGCTTGCTGCAACGCGCCGATGGCCCAGATCAACCAGGATTACTACGAAGACCTGACGCCCGACCTCCTCGGCGCACTCATGGACGATCTCGCGGCCGGGCGTCCGGTGAAGATCGGTTCGCAGGTCGGCCGCACCTCCTCCGAGCCGAAGGGAGGCGCCGACACCCTGACGGACGCCTCCCTGTTCGACGGCTCGCGCGTCGGCGCTTGGCGCCAGCGCTTCGAGGACAAGAAGGCCGAAGAGAGCAGCGAGCCGTCCGGCAAGGCCGAGGCCGCCTCGTCCGAGCAGCGCGCCGCGACGGATCCGAAGCCCGCCCGTCCCGATGCCGGCCGCGCCGTCTCGGGCCAGTCCACGGACGCGCCGGCCCAGCGCGCGGCTGCCGGCCAGACGCCGGTGAAGTCCGGCGACCAGACCGATGCGGCCGACCGCACCGAGTCTACGGTCCGGCCGGGCGAACCGACGCCGCCCCCGGTCGACACGGTGGCGCGGGCCGAGGCGGCCGGCGCCGAGGCCGGCACGCAATCCGACCTGCCGCGCAACGAACCGCCGCCCCAGCCCGTCGCGTCGGGGGCGAGCGAAGGCACGGACGAGGCGAAGGCGCAGCCTGCGAAGAAGCCCGAGCCGACGCGCGCCGCTCCGAAGACCGAGGGGAACTAGCATGCTCTCCGATCAGGATCGCATCTTCACCAACCTCTACGGCCTGCATTCGCCGGGTCTGGAGGAGGCCAAAAAGCGCGGTGCTTGGGACGGCACCAAGTTCCTCCTGGAGATGGGCCGCGATTGGATCATCGAGGAGATGAAGCAGTCGGGCCTGCGCGGGCGCGGGGGCGCCGGCTTCCCCACGGGTCTGAAGTGGTCGTTCATGCCGAAGAAGTCGGATGGGCGCCCGCATTACCTCGTGGTCAATGCCGACGAGTCGGAGCCGGGCACATGCAAGGACCGTGAGATCATGCGGCACGATCCGCATCTTCTCATCGAGGGCTGCATGCTGGCCTCGTTCTCCATGGCGGCGCATGCCTGCTACATCTACATCCGCGGCGAGTACGTCGCCGAGAAGCACGCCCTGCAGAAGGCCGTCGATGAAGCCTATGCGGCCCGCCTCGTCGGCAAGGACAACATTCACGGCTACCCGTTCGACATCTACGTCCACCACGGCGCCGGGGCCTATATCTGCGGCGAGGAGACGGCGCTCCTTGAGAGCCTCGAGGGCAAGAAGGGCATGCCGCGCCTGAAGCCGCCGTTCCCGGCCAATATGGGCCTCTACGGCTGCCCGACGACGGTGAACAACGTCGAGTCCATCGCGGTCGCCGGCACCATCCTGCGCCGGGGCGGCGCGTGGTTCGCGGGGCTCGGTGGCAAGAACAACACCGGCACCAAGCTGTTCTGCGTCTCGGGACACGTCAACAAGCCCTGCAACGTCGAGGAAGAGCTCGGGATCACCTTCCGCGAGCTCATCGACCGGCATTGCGGCGGCATGCGGGGTGGCTGGGACAACCTGCTCTGCTCGATCCCCGGCGGCTCCTCGGTGCCCCTGGTGCCGGCCGAGCAGATCATCGACGCCAAGATGGACTTCGACACCCTGCGCGGCCTCGGCTCCGGCCTCGGCACGGCGGCGGTCATCGTCCTCGACAAGTCCACCGACATCGTCGCGGCCATCGCCCGCATCGCGTATTTCTACAAGCACGAGAGCTGCGGCCAGTGCACTCCGTGCCGCGAGGGCACCGGCTGGATGTGGCGGGTGATGCTGCGCATGGCCGAGGGCCGGGCCCAGCGCCGCGAGATCGACATGCTCCTCGACGTGACGAAGCAGATCGAGGGCCACACCATCTGCGCGCTGGGCGACGCCGCCGCGTGGCCGATCCAGGGTCTGATCCGGCACTTCCGGCCCGAGATCGAGAAGCGGATCGACCGGTACAGCGCCAACCCGCATTCCGACCCGGTGCCGATGGCGGCGGAGTGATCCGCCACGGCGGTGGAGCCATCCGCCCCTGCGGCGAGGTGACCCGCCGCCAGCACCCACCCGTATTCGAACCCGAGACCCACGCATGACCAAGATCGTCGTCGACGGCACCGAGGTCGATGTCCCCGCCGAGTACACGCTGCTCCAGGCGTGCGAAGCCGCGGGCGCGGAGATCCCGCGCTTCTGCTTCCATGAGCGGCTGTCCATCGCCGGCAATTGCCGCATGTGTTTGGTCGAGCTGAAGGGCGCGCCGAAGCCCGTGGCCTCCTGCGCCTACGCGGTGAAGGATTGCCGGCCCGGCCCCAACGGCGAGCCGCCGGAGGTGCTGACGCGCTCGGGAACCACGAAGAAGGCCCGCGAGGGGGTGATGGAGTTCCTCCTCATCAACCACCCCCTCGACTGCCCGATCTGCGACCAGGGCGGCCATTGCGACCTGCAGGATCAGGCCATGGCCTACGGAGTCGATTCGACCCGCTACGGCGAGAACAAGCGCGCCGTAGAAGAGAAGTACATCGGCCCCCTCGTGCGCACGGCCATGAACCGCTGCATTCACTGCACGCGCTGCGTCCGCTTCCTCGCGGAAGTCGCCGGCGTGCCGGATCTCGGCGCCATCGGGCGTGGCGAGGACATGGAGATCACGAGCTACCTCGAATCCGCCATGGGCTCGGAACTGCAGGGCAACGTCGCCGATCTCTGCCCCGTGGGCGCCCTCGTCCACAAGCCGCAGAGCTACGAGGTCCGTCCCTGGGAGCTGTCGAAGACCGAATCCGTCGACGTGATGGATGCGGTGGGCTGCGCCATCCGGGTCGACGCCAAGGGCCGCGAGGTCATTCAGATCGAGCCGCGTATCAACGAGGCGGTCAACGAGGAGTGGATCTCCGACAAGACCCGCCACGCCGTCGACGGACTGCGGCTGCAGCGCCTCGACCGGCCGTATCTGCGCGAGAACGGCCGCCTGCGCCCGGCTTCGTGGGGCGAGGCGTTCGCCGCCATCGCCGCGCGGGTGAAGGGCACCGACCCGAAGCGCATCGGCGCCATCGTGGGTGATCTCGCGGGCGTCGAGGAGACGTTCGCCCTGAAATCCCTGATGACGGCCCTTGGGGTGACGAACCTCGACTGCCGGCAGGCGGGCGAACGCCTCGATCCGGCCTGGGGCCGGGCTTCCTACACTCTCGGAGCCACGATCCCGGGGATTGAGGACGCCGATGCGATTCTGCTGGTCGGCACCAATCCGCGCCTGGAGGCTTCGCTCCTCAACGTCCGCATCCGCAAGCGCTGGCGCATGGCGCCGCTCGCCGTCGGCCTCATCGGGGAAGCGGTGGACCTCACCTACCCCCACACCTATCTCGGCGCCGGCCCGGACACCCTCGCGGAGATCGCCGCCGGACGCCACAGCTTCGCCGAGGTGCTCAAGGCCGCGAGCCGTCCCCTCGTCATCGTCGGCATGGGGGCGCTCGCCCGTCCGGACGGCGCTACCATCCTCTCGGCCGCCGCGACGCTGGCCCGGGACATCGGCGCCGTCACGACGGAGTGGAACGGTTTCGGCGTGCTGCAGACGGCGGCCGCCCGCGTCGGCGCCCTCGATCTCGGTTTCGTGCCGGGGGAGGGGGGGCTCGACCTCGCGGCGATGACGGGTGCTGGCGCCCTCGACGTGCTGTTCAACCTCGGTGCCGACGAGGTCGAGATCGCGCCGGGTGCCTTCGTGATCTACCAGGGCACCCACGGCGACCGGGGCGCGACCCGCGCCGACGTGGTTCTGCCGGGCGCCGCCTACACCGAGAAGTGCGCGACCTTCGTCAACCTCGAAGGCCGGGTGCAGATGACCAACCGCGCCGGCTTCCCGCCGGGCGATGCCCGCGAGGATTGGGCGATCCTGCGCGCCCTGTCGGATGTGCTCGGCCACCGCCTGCCGTTCGATTCGCTGGTCGCCTTGCGCCGGACCCTCTATGGCGCGCATCCGCACTTCGCCGCCCTTGACGCCGTGGCGCCGAGCGACGGCGTGGCGACGGTCGCGACCCTGGCTGGCCGTGGCGGCACGCCCGACCGCGCTGCTTTCGTATCGGCCGTGCCCGACTTCTACCTCACCAACGCGATCGCCCGCGCCTCGCGGGTCCTCGCCGAATGCTCGAGCCTCGCCCGCGTGCGCGGCCTCGAAGCCGCCGAATAGGGATTTCCTGCGATGACCTTCTGGGAAGCCCTCGGTGCCGTCCTGCTCATGGCCCTCAAGAGCTTCGTGCTCCTGGCCCTGCTGCTCGTCTTCATCGCCTACGCTCTGCTCGCCGACCGCAAGATCTGGGCGGCGGTGCAGCTGCGGCGCGGCCCCAACGTCGTCGGGCCCTGGGGACTGTTCCAGTCCTTCGCCGATCTCCTGAAGTTCGTTCTGAAGGAGCCGGTGATTCCGGCCGGCGCCAACAAGGGGCTGTTCCTCCTCGCCCCCCTGGTCTTCGCGACGCTCGCCCTCGCCGCCTGGGCGGTGATTCCCTTGGCCGAAGGCTGGGCGCTGGCCGACCTGAACGTCGGCATCACCTACATCTTCGCCATCTCGTCCTTGGGCGTTTACGGCGTACTCATGGGCGGCTGGGCGTCGAACTCGAAATACGCGTTCCTCGGCGCCCTGCGGTCCGCCGCCCAGATGATCTCCTATGAGGTCAGCCTCGGGTTCGTGATCATCTGCGTGCTGCTCTGCGCCGGCTCGCTCAACCTCTCGCGCATCGTCATGGCGCAGGACACCAGCCTCGGGATCCTGGGCTGGTACTGGCTGTGGCTGTTCCCGATGTTCGTCGTGTTCTTCATCTCGGCCCTCGCCGAGACCAACCGCCCGCCCTTCGATCTGCCTGAGGCCGAATCGGAGCTCGTGGCGGGCTACATGGTCGAGTATTCCTCGACGCCCTACCTGCTGTTCATGCTCGGCGAGTACGTGGCGATCATGACCATGTGCGCGCTGGGCACGGTGCTGTTCCTCGGTGGCTGGCTGTCGCCTATTCCCTTCGCGCCCTTCACCTGGGTGCCGGGCCTGATCTGGTTCGCCCTGAAGGCGAGCTTCCTGTTCTTCATGATCGCCATGGTGAAGGCCATGGTGCCCCGGTATCGCTACGACCAGCTCATGCGGCTGGGCTGGAAGGTGTTCCTTCCGCTCTCCCTCGTGTCGGTCGTCGTCGTCGCCTTCGTTCTCAAGCTCACCGGTCTCGCGCCGGGCGCCTGACATCACCCACAGGGAGATCGCGGCATGAAGCTCGATCAGGTCGCCAAGAGCCTTCTGCTCAAGGAGTTCGTGACGGGGTTCGCCCTCGCCATGCGCTACTTCTTCAAGCCGAAGGCCACCATCAACTACCCCTTCGAGATGGGCCATCGCGGCCCGCGCTTCCGGGGCGAGCACGCCCTGCGCCGTTATCCCAACGGCGAGGAGCGCTGTATCGCGTGCAAGTTGTGCGAGGCGATCTGCCCCGCCCAGGCCATCACCATCGAGGCGGGCCCCCGCCGCAACGACGGCACGCGGCGCACCACGCGCTACGACATCGACATGGTGAAATGCATCTATTGCGGCATGTGCCAGGAGGCCTGCCCGGTGGATGCCATCGTCGAGGGGCCGAACCTCGAATTCTCCGTGGAGACCCGCGAGGAGCTCCTCTACGACAAGGAAAAGCTTCTCCTGAACGGGGACCGGTGGGAGCGCGAGATCGCGCGGAATCTCGCCGTCGACGCGCCTTACCGGTGAGACGGCACCGCTCCGCGGTTGTGCACCGCAGGGGCGGGTTCTATAGACGGGCGGCCTGAACCCCGCCCCGCGGGTGGTCCGACCGGACCTGCGGGCGGCCTGCACGGGCCATGGACGAATCAACGGCAGAAGGGGCTGTCCTCGGGGCGGCTGATCTCCACAATCGCATGAGTGCAGCCGCAGCCTTCTTCTACCTGTTCGCCGGCGTGACCGTCGCTTCGGGGTTCATGGTGATCGCCTCGCGCAATCCCGTCGCCTCGGTGCTGTACCTCATCCTGGCCTTCGTGAACGCCGCCGGCCTCTTCGTGATGATGGGCGCCGAGTTCCTCGCGATGATCCTCGTGGTGGTCTATGTCGGCGCCGTCGCAGTGCTGTTCCTCTTCGTCGTGATGATGCTCGACGTGGACTTCGCGCAGCTGCGCCAGGGCTTCCAGCGCTACCTGCCCATCGGCGCGCTCATCGGCGCGATCTTCCTCATCGAGCTCGTCCTCGTGGTCGGCTCATGGAGCATCGATCCCGATCTGCTCCAGGCCCCCCTCGGGCCCCTGGCCAGTGCCGAAGGCGTCACCAACACCCAGGCGCTGGGCCGGGTGCTCTACACGGATTACGTCTTCTACTTCCAGCTCGCCGGCATGATCCTGCTCACCGCCATGATCGGCGCCATCGTGCTCACCCTGCGCGACCGCCCCGGTGTGAAGCGCCAGAACATCGCCGTGCAGAACGCGCGTACCCAGGCGGACGCGGTGGAGACCCGCAAGGTGCCCTCGCGCCAGGGCGTGGAAGTCTGATGCCGGACCACGGGGGAATCATCCGATGATCGGCCTGAGCCATTATCTCACAGTCGCGGCGATCCTGTTCACCCTCGGGGTGCTCGGCATCTTCATCAACCGCAAGAACGTCATCGTCATCCTGATGTCCGTGGAGCTGATCCTGCTCGCGGTGAACATCAACCTCGTGGCGTTCTCGACCCATCTCAACGACATCACCGGCCAGGTCTTCGCCCTGTTCGTGCTCACCGTGGCGGCGGCCGAAGCCGCCATCGGCCTCGCCATCCTCGTCGTGTTCTTCCGCAACCGCGGCTCCATCGCGGTCGAGGACGTGAACATGATGAAGGGCTGAGCGCGCCCCGGACGCAAGACCCGACCGAACGGGGCCGCCACCGGCCCCGCGCGGTGACACGAAGACAGGGCTCGTTCGCGAGGCTCCGCGCAGGGCGCGGGGCCGGGCACGACCCAGGAGGCCGGACAAGCCAGCGATGTATCACGCGATCGTCTTCTTCCCGCTCATCGGCGCCCTGCTCGCCGGCCTGTTCGGCCGCCAGCTCGGCCCGAAGCTCTGCGAGGCCGTCACCACTGGATTCCTCGCCTTCTCGGCGCTGCTGTCCTGGGGCGTGTTCCTGGACATTCCGGGCACGGACCACGCCACGCGGGTCCAGGTCGCGACGTGGTTCACCGCCGGCGACCTCGTGGTCGACTGGGCCTTTCGCATCGACACCCTCACGGCCGTGATGCTCGTGGTGGTGACCTCGGTCTCCACCCTCGTCCACCTCTACTCCATCGGCTACATGGAAGAGGATCCGCACCGGCCGCGCTTCTTCGCCTACCTGTCGCTGTTCACCTTCGCCATGCTGATGCTGGTGACCGCCGACAACCTCGTGCAGATGTTCTTCGGCTGGGAGGGCGTCGGCCTCGCCTCCTACCTGCTCATCGGCTTCTGGTACGAGAAGCCTTCGGCCAATGCCGCGGCCATGAAGGCCTTCATCGTCAATCGCGTCGGCGATTTCGGCTTCTCGCTGGGCATCTTCCTCGTCTTCGTCCTCACGGGCTCGGTGGCCTTCGACGGGATCTTCGCCCGCGCCGCCGAGATCAAGGACGCGACCTTCCATTTCCTCGGCTACGACTGGAGCGTCTGGACCCTCGCCTGCCTGCTGCTGTTCATGGGCGCCATGGGCAAGTCGGCGCAGTTCCTGCTCCACACCTGGCTGCCCGACGCCATGGAGGGCCCGACCCCGGTCTCGGCCCTCATCCATGCCGCCACCATGGTGACGGCCGGCGTGTTCATGGTGGCGCGCCTGTCTCCGCTGTTCGAACTCGCCCCGAACGCCTTGATCGTGGTCACGGTCATCGGCGCCATCACGGCGTTCTTCGCCGCCACCGTCGGCCTCGTCCAGAACGACATCAAGCGGGTGATCGCCTACTCGACCTGCTCGCAGCTCGGCTACATGTTCGTGGCGCTCGGCGTCGGCGCCTACTCGGCCGGCGTGTTCCACCTCTTCACCCACGCCTTCTTCAAGGCGCTGCTGTTCCTCGGCGCCGGCTCGGTCATCCACGCGATGCACCACGAGCAGGACATGCGGAACATGGGAAATCTGCGCCGCTACATCCCGTTCACCACGGCGATGATGACCATCGGGACGCTCGCGCTCATCGGCTTCCCGTTCACGTCCGGCTACTACTCCAAGGACGCGATCATCGAGGCGGCTTATGCCTCGACCCGGCCGGGCCATACCCTGGCGTTCCTCTGTACCGTCATCGCGGCCCTGATGACCTCGTTCTATTCCTGGCGCCTCTTCTTCCTCACCTTCGAGGGGCCGGCGCGTTGGGCAGGCCACGGCGCAAGTCACGGCGCCGCGCACCACGACGAACATCACGCCGTGGCGCATGCGGCGACGCAGGCCGATGGCGCGCCGGGGCATCATGAGGGCGTCGCCCACGACGACCACGGCCACGACGTCGAGCCGGCCTCGCACAGCGCGATCGAGCATCACGACCACGCCCACACGCCGCACGAGAGCCCCCTCGTGATGACGATTCCGCTCGGCATCCTCGCCTTCGGCGCTCTGTTCGCCGGCCTGATCTTCAAGAACCGCTTCATCGGCGAGGGCATGGATCGCTTCTGGGGGCATTCGCTGGGCCACGGCCCCGACAACCACATCATGCACGACATCCACCACGTGCCGGCCCTCGTGAGCTACGCGCCCTTCATCATGATGCTGGTGGGGTTCGTCCTGGCGTTCTGGATGTACATCCGCCGGCCCGAACTGCCGGGGCAGCTCGCCGCCCAACAGCCGAGCCTGTACCGGTTTCTGCTCAACAAGTGGTACTTCGACGAACTCTACGACCGGATCTTCGTCCGGCCGGCCAAGGACTTCGGCAAGTTCCTCTGGAAGGAGGGCGACGGGCGGGTCATCGACGGCATGGGGCCGGACGGCATCGCCACGCGTGTCATGGACGTCACGCGCGGTGTGGTCCGGCTCCAGACCGGCTACGTCTACCACTACGCCTTCGTCATGCTCGTCGGGGTTGCCGGCCTCATCAGCTGGTACATGCTCGCCGGCCTGCCCAAGGTCGGACACTGATGGTCGCGGATAAGAACGGGAGCGCCCGCTAGATGTTCGGCCTCGGAATCCTCTCCGGCCTCCTGATCGTGCCCCTGTGCGGCGCGGCCTTCATCCTCACCCTCGGGGATGAGACGGAGGCCGCCAAGCGCAACGCGCGCTGGGCGGCGCTCGCCACCACCATCGCCACCTTCCTGCTGTCGCTCGTGGCCTGGGGCCGCTTCGACACGGGCACCGCGAGCTTCCAGCTCGTCGAGAGCCACGTCTGGTTGAGCGAGGCGACCCGGTTCAAGCTCGGCGTCGACGGCTTCTCGATGCCGCTGATCCTCCTGACCACGTTCCTGATGCCGTTCTGCATCGGCGCGTCCTGGCTTTCCGTCGACAAGCGGGTGAAGGAGTATTACGTCGCCTTCCTCGTCCTCGAGACGACGATGATCGGCGTGTTCCAGGCCCTCGACCTGGTGCTGTTCTACCTGTTCTTCGAGGCCGGCCTGATCCCGATGTTCCTCATCATCGGCATCTGGGGCGGCAAGCGGCGCATCTACGCGAGCTTCAAGTTCTTCCTCTACACCCTGCTCGGGTCGGTGCTGATGCTGCTGGCCATCATGGCGATGTACTGGCAGGCCGGCACCACCGACATCCCGACCCTGCTGCACACCCGCTTCCCCGTGGAGATGCAGACCTGGCTGTGGCTCGCCTTCTTCGCGTCCTTCGCGGTGAAGATGCCCATGTGGCCGGTCCATACCTGGCTGCCCGACGCCCACGTGGAGGCGCCCACCGCCGGCTCGGTGATCCTCGCCGGCATCCTCCTCAAGATGGGCGGCTACGGCTTCATCCGCGTCTCCCTGCCGATGTTCCCCGACGCGTCCCAGGCCTTCGCCCCGATGGTATTCGCCCTGTCGGTGATCGCGATCATCTTCACCTCGCTCATCGCCATGGTGCAGACCGACATTAAGAAGCTCATCGCCTACTCGTCGGTGGCGCATATGGGCTTCGTGACCCTCGGGCTGTTCACCCTCAACGAGCAGGGTATCCAGGGCGCCCTCTTCCTCATGATCTCGCACGGCATCGTGTCGGGGGCGCTCTTCCTCTGCGTCGGTGTGGTCTACGACCGGATGCACACCCGCGAAATCGCCGCCTATGGCGGCCTCGTGAAGCGCATGCCTCTCTACGCGGCGGCCATGATGGTGTTCACCATGGCCAATGTCGGCCTGCCGGGCACGTCGGGTTTCGTCGGCGAGTTCCTGGCCATGATGGGCGCCTTCCGCGCCAATCCCACCGTGGCGTTCTTCTCGGTCTTCGGCATCATCCTGTCGGCCGGATACGCCCTCTGGCTCTACGCTCGGGTGATCTATGGCAAGCTCGAGAAGCCTAACCTGCAGGGCATCCTCGACCTCGATCTGCGCGAAAAGATCATCATCGCGCCCCTCGTCGCGCTGACGATCTATTACGGCGTTCACCCGGCTCCGATCCTCGACACCTTCGCTCCCTCGACGGAGGCGTTGATGCAGAGCATGAAGACCGCGCTCTCGAACACGCAGACGGCGGCCGCCATCCCGCCCGTCGCGCGCTGAAAGCACCGTTCCGATGATTGTCGCCCCATCCGTGCTGCCCGCGCTCTGGCCCGCCCTGCCCGAGCTGATCCTCGCCGTCGGCGTCCTCGTCCTCGTCCTCTACGGCTCGTTCCGGGGTGAGCGGTCCGCCGAGGGCGTCAATGTCGGCGCCCTGCTCCTGCTGATCCTGGCCCTGTTCGTGGTCATGTCCCAGTCCGGCGCCAAGGTGACGACCCTCAACGGGTCATTCATCGTCGACGGCTTCTCCAAGGTGATGAAGGCCCTGATCCTGCTGGGCTCCGCCGCCTCGATCCTGCTGGCGCGCGACTATTTCCAGCGCGCGCGCATCGACCGGTTCGAGTTCCCGATCCTCATCATCCTGTGCACCCTCGGCATGATGGTGATGGCGTCGGCCAACGACCTCATCTCGCTCTATCTCGGCCTCGAACTTCAGTCGCTCGCGGCCTACGTCATCGCCGCCTTCCACCGCGACAACCTCAAATCCACTGAAGCCGGGCTGAAGTACTTCGTCCTCGGCGCGCTCTCGTCGGGCATGCTGCTCTACGGTTCGTCCCTGGTCTACGGCTTCACCGGAACGGTCTCGTTCCCCGGCATCGTCGCGGCCCTCAATGACACGAACGTGGGGTTCGGCCTCGTGCTCGGCATCGTGTTCGTTGCCGCCGGCGTCGCCTTCAAGCTCGCGGCGGTGCCGTTCCATATGTGGACGCCCGACGTCTACGAGGGCTCGCCGACGCCGGTCACCGCCTTCTTCGCCTCGGCGCCGAAGATGGCCGCCATGGCGATGACGGTCCGGATCTTCATCGGCGCCTTTCCGGACGTCACGGCGGTCTGGCAGCAGATCATCGTGTTCGTGGCCATCGCCTCCATGGCCCTCGGGTCGTTCGCGGCCATCGGCCAGCGCTCGATCAAGCGCCTGATGGCCTATTCCTCCATCGGCAATGTCGGCTACGCCCTCGTGGGGTTGGCCGCCGGCTCGCAGGAGGGCATTCGCGGCGTGGTGATC
Organism: Methylobacterium adhaesivum; assembly: GCF_022179065.1. GTDB lineage: Bacteria > Pseudomonadota > Alphaproteobacteria > Rhizobiales > Beijerinckiaceae > Methylobacterium > Methylobacterium adhaesivum. The sequence goes on along the minus strand of NZ_BPQD01000007.1, from coordinate 277,251 downwards.
TACATGATCATCTACCTCGCCATGACGCTCGGCGCGTTCGCGGTGATCCTGTCGCTGCGCCGCGGCGGTCAGATGTTCGAGACCGTGGACGACCTCTCCGGCCTGTCCCGGACCCACCCCGTCCTTGCGTTCTGCCTTGCCGCCATGATGTTCTCCCTCGCCGGTATTCCGCCGCTGGCCGGGTTCTTCGCCAAGTACTACGTCTTCGCCGCCGCCATCAAAGCCGACCTCGTGGCGCTGGCGGTGATCGGTGTCGTCACCAGCGTGATCGGCGCCTTCTATTATCTGCGACTCGTCAAGGTGATGTACTTCGACGAGCCCGTGGCGGCGTACGAGCCGATGGCGCCGGGCCTGCGCATCGTCCTCGGCCTGACGAGCGTGGTCGTGGTGCTGTTCTGGATCGTGCCGGCGCCCCTCGTCGGCGCGGCCGGCACCGCCGCCCGATCGCTGTTCGCCGGGTCCTGAGATGGACCGTTGAGCGGATACCGTTTGGGGAGTCTGGCACGGGCGGCGGGGCATCGGCTTCACGTCCACGACAGCCTCGGCTCCACCAACACCGAGGCCCTGGAGCGAGCGCGGGCCGGTGAAGTGGGTCCCCTCTGGATCGTGGCCCACCGCCAGACATCCGGGCGCGGCCGGCGCGGGAACACTTGGACGTCGGAGCCCGGCAACCTCACCGCGAGCCTGCTCTGGCCGGTGAACGACGTCGATCCGGCCGACGTGCCGACCCTTGGATTCGTCGCCGGTGTTGGGCTGATGGCCGCCTTTCGCGGGGCTGGAGTCGCGGGCCTCGCGCTCAAATGGCCCAACGACGTCCTGGCCTCCGGCGCCAAGCTCGCGGGTCTTCTCCTCGAAGCCGAATCCCTTCCGGGCGGGCGCCGATCGGTGGTGATGGGGTTCGGCGTCAACGTCGCTGCGGCACCGGAGGGCTTGCCTTATCCGGCAACCTGCCTCAGGCAGATGCAGTACACCACGCGCGCCGAGGATCTGTTCGTCCATCTGACGGACGGGATCGTCGAGGCCGCGCGTGATTGGGACCGTGGCCGGGGATTCGCGCGAATCCGCGAACGCTGGATCGCCGACGCAGCCGGACTCGGCGCGCCGGTGACCGTGCGGACCGGCGACACCCGCGTGCATGGAATTTTCGAGACGATCGACGGAGCGGGACGGCTCGTCATCCGATCGGACGATGGAACGCGACGGACCGTGACGGCGGGCGAGGTGCATCTGGGTACGGCCGCGACGGCGGCTTGAGGTTTGAGTGAAGATGACGACAGGGCAAGACGAACTCGTCTTCGTGCCGCTCGGCGGCGTGGGCGAGATCGGCATGAATGCGGCGTTGTACGGTTTCGGACCGGCCAAGCGCCGCAAATGGATCATGGTCGATTGCGGCATGGGGTTCGCCGGGGAGGAGGGCTTCCCGGGAATCGACCTCATGTTCCCCGACCTGAGCTTCATCGAGGAGCGCAAGGAGGATCTCCTTGGCATCTTCATCACCCATGCGCACGAGGACCATATCGGCGCCATCGGTGAGCTGTGGCCCAAGCTCAAGGCGCCGGTCTATGCCACGCGTTTTGCCAAGAACCTGCTCGAGGCGCGCCGTCTCAGCGAGCCGGGTGCGCCGAAGGTCGTGCTCAAGGAAGTCCAGGCCGGTCGCCGGATCCAGCTCGGTCCGTTCGACATCGAGTACGTGCCCGTGTCGCACTCGATCCCCGAGTCGAACGCCGTCGCGATCCGGACGCCCCACGGTCTGCTGCTCCACACCGGCGACTGGAAGCTCGATCCGACCCCGATCCTCGGCGACGTAACCTCCGAGGCCGCGTTCCGGGCGCTGGGCGACGAGGGCATCCTCGCCATGATCAGCGATTCGACCAACGTCGTCCGCGAGGGGCGCTCCCCGAGCGAAGCCGAGGTCGCCGCGACCCTGCGCGAACTCATCTCCGAGGCGCCCCACCGCGTCGCGGTCACCACCTTCGCGTCGAATGTCGCGCGCATGCGCGCCGTGGCCGAGGCCGCCCAGGCCTGCGGCCGCGAGGTCGTCGCCGTCGGTCGCGCCATGGACCGGGTCATCGGCGTCGCCCGCGAATGCGGCTTTCTCGACGGCCTGCCTGACTTCCGCTCGGCGGACGCCTATGGCTACCTGCCCCGCGACAAGGTGGTGTGCCTGCTCACGGGTTCGCAGGGCGAGGAGCGCGCGGCGCTCGCCCGCGTCTCGCGCGACGACCATCCCGACGTGACCCTGACGGCCGGCGACCGGGTGATCTTCTCCTCGCGCGCGATTCCCGGCAACGAGCGGGCGGTGGGCGCGATCATCAACGATCTCATCAACGCCGGCATCGAGGTGGTCACCGACCGCACGAAGCTCGTCCACGTCTCGGGCCATCCCCGGCGCGATGAGATGGCGGAGATGTATGCCTGGACCCGGCCGCAGACGGCCATCCCTGTCCACGGCGAGGCCCTGCATCTCGACGAGCATGCGCGCTTCGCCCGGGCGCAAGGGGTGCCCAACGTCGTCAAGGCCCGCAACGGCAGCGTCGTGCGCCTCGCCCCCGGCACGCCCGAGGTGGTCGATCACGTCAAGGCCGGTCGCCTGTTCAAGGACGGCAACATCCTCATCGATGCCAAGGACCGGGCGATCCCCGAGCGGCGCAAGCTCGCTCAGGCCGGCCTGGTCTCGGTGGCCATCGCCATCGACGAGCAGGGCGAGGTGCTGGGCGAGCCCGCCATCGACATCATCGGCCTGCCCAATCGCGGCCGCGGCGGCCAGCCGATGCTGGACGTGGTGATCGAATGCGTCGCCCGAACCCTGTCCGGCCTGTCGAAGGCCAAGCGCCGGGACGCCGAGGCCGTCGAGAAGGCCGTCGACCGGGCGATCCGCTCCGGCGTCAACGAAGCCTGGGGCAAGAAGCCGGCCTGCCACGTGCAGGTGGTGGAGGTCTGAAGCCGCCTCGACCCTCCCCCGCCACGGGGGAGGGAAGGTCTGTCGCGCAGCGCGCTATTACGGAGGGAGCAAACATGATCGGACGCCTCAACCACGTTGCCATCGCCGTGCGCGACCTCGAGGCCGCCTGCGCCATCTATCGCGATACCCTGGGCGCCACCGTCACCGAGCCGCTGCCCCAGCCCGAGCACGGCGTCACGGTGGTGTTCGTGAACCTCCCCAACAGCAAGGTCGAACTCATGGCGCCGCTGGGCGAGGGCTCGCCCATCGCGAGCTTCGTCGAGCGCAACCCACAGGGCGGCGTGCACCACGTCTGCTACGAGGTCGACGATATCCTGGCCGCCCGTGACAAGCTCAAGGCCCAAGGAGCCCGCGTGCTTGGCACCGGAGAGCCCAAGATCGGCGCCCACGGCAAGCCGGTGCTGTTCCTCCACCCCAAGGATTTCCTCGGGACCCTGGTCGAGCTCGAGCAGGTCTGATCCCATGGGCGCCGTCCTCGACACCGTCGCCGCCACGACCCTTCGGACGCTGGCCGCCATGCTGGCGGTCATTGCCCTCGTGGTGGTGATCGCGGTGAGCCAGTTCCGGCTCACGGTGTTCGGGGCCGTGGCGCTCTACTTCGTGGTGTGGTGGACGCTGCTGTTCGTGATCCTGCCCATCCGCAATCAGGCCGAGACCGATCCGGACCGGGTCGTCCCGGGCCAGGACCCGGGCGCTCCGGCCTCGCCACGTCTGCGCGAGAAGGCGCTCTGGACCACGGCCCTCGCCAGCGTGGTGTTCCTCGTGGCGATCCCGCTGTTCGAGCTGGCCGGGCTCTAGAAGCGAAGGGTCGGACGATCGGACATAAAAAAAGCAAGGCCTGAGCCTTGCTTTTGAAAAGATGATCGTCGGAACAGCCTCATTGTTTCACGCATCTTGACGGCGTGGCGGCTGATTGTTCCTCCCAAGACTCGGGCCTGTCGCGGCCTCTAACGGGCCGTGCGACCAGCGCAAGGCGCTTATAGGAAGAGGAATTCCCATTGTCACGCCATGGGAGGGGAGATCCTGCGTTTTTTCACCAGAAACGCCCGGATTTGTCATGAGCCGCACAAAGCGGGTCCTTTCGGAATCCTCTTGCGAGCTTGTCTAGAAAGCGGCCCTGTCTTGGTACAGGGCGAACCGCCCCGGCGGACCTCGTGTCTTCTCGGCGGCCGGAGGTGCTCTTTTCGGGATGATGCATCCCGGGTGTCGCCTGGCTGCGCTTGTGTTTTCCCGGTGCAATGTGTTGTGTGCCCCGGCGCGTCCGACGGTGCGGCGCGCTGGTTCCAGGGCCTTCCATGCGTCTCTCCCGCTACTTTCTCCCCACCCTGCGCGAGACGCCCAAGGAGGCCGAGATCGTCTCCCACCGGCTCATGCTGCGCGCCGGTCTCGTGCGCCAGGAAGCCGCCGGCATCTACGCGTGGCTGCCGCTGGGCCTGCGGGTGCTGAACCGGGTCTGCGCGGTGATCCGGGAGGAGCAGGACCGGGCCGGCGCCATCGAGATCCTGATGCCGGCGATCCAGTCGGCCGAGCTCTGGAAGGAATCGGGCCGCTACGAGGCCTACGGCAAGGAGATGCTCCGCATCGCCGACCGGCACGACCGCGAGATGCTGTTCGGCCCCACCGCCGAGGAAGTCGTCACCGAAATCTTCCGGGGCAGCGTGCGGTCCTACAAGGATCTGCCGAAGAACCTCTATCAGATCTCCTGGAAGTTCCGGGATGAGGTGCGCCCGCGCTTCGGGACCATGCGCTCGCGCGAGTTCCTGATGAAGGACGCCTACTCGTTCGACATCGACCAGGCGGCCGCTCGCCACGCCTACAACCGCATGTTCGTGGCGTATCTGCGCACCTTCGCGGGCCTCGGCCTGAAGGCCATCCCCATGCGGGCCGACACCGGCCCCATCGGCGGCGACCTCAGCCACGAATTCATCATCCTGGCTCAGACCGGCGAGAGCGAGGTGTTCTGCGACCGGCAATATCTCGAGTTCGAGACGCCGCCGGTCACGACGGATTTCGAGGATGTCGCCGGGCTTCAGGGCACCGTCGACCGCTGGACCTCGCACTATGCCGCGACGAGCGAGATGCACGAGCCGGCGGCCTTCGCCGAAGTCGCGCCCGACAACCAGATGGCCGCGCGCGGCATCGAGGTCGGCCACATCTTCTACTTCGGCACCAAGTATTCCGAGCCCATGGGCGCCAAGGTCACCGGTCCCGACGGCGTCGAGCGCCCGGTGCATATGGGCTCCTACGGCATCGGCCCGAGCCGCCTCGTCGCCGCGATCATCGAGGCCTCCCACGACGAGGCCGGAATCATCTGGCCGGATGCCGTGGCGCCCTTCGACGTCGCGCTCATCAACCTCAAGAGCGGGGATGCGGCGACCGACGCGGCCTGCATGGAGATCCAGGGGAGCCTGGAGGCCGCCGGCCTCACGGTGCTGTACGACGACCGTGACGAGCGGCCGGGCGCCAAGTTCGCCACCGCCGATCTCATCGGCCTGCCCTGGCAGGTGATCGTCGGGCCGCGCGGGCTGGCCGAGGGCAAGGTCGAGATCAAGCGCCGGGCCGGCGGCGAGCGCGAGACCATCGCGCCCATCGATCTCCTCGCCCGTCTGAAGCGGGTCTGAGTCCGCCATGGCGGCGGCGATGATGGAGCGGCTGAAGGGGGCCGGCGCCCTGTTCCGGCGGGGGGGCACCCCACCCTTCGCCGGGTTCGAATGGATCCTGGCCGGGCGCTACCTGCGTGCGCGCCGCCGTGGTGGCGGTGTCTCCGTGGTGGCGTTCTTCTCGGTCCTCGGCATCGCCCTGGGTGTGGCCACCCTCATCATCGTGCTCTCGGTGATGAACGGCTTTCGCACGGAACTGCTCTCGAAGATCGTCGGCATCAACGGCCACGTCTTCGTCACACCCATCGACCGGCTGTTCACGGATTTCGAGGACCTGTCCGACCGCCTCTCGAAGGTCGCCGGGGTCCGCGCGGCCATTCCCCTCGTCGAGGGGCAGGCCTTCGCCTCTTCGCCCTATGGCGGCAGCGGCGTGCTCGTGCGCGGCATCCGGGCCGAGGACCTCGACAAGATCGGGAGCATCGCCAAGAACATCCGCGGCGGCACCCTGGAGGGGTTCGACGACGGCACCGGCGTCGCCATCGGCCGGCGTCTGGCAGAGGCGCTGGGCCTCCAGGCCGGCGATTCCATCACCCTCTCGACGCCGAAGGGCGCCACCACGCCGTTCGGCACGGCGCCGCGCACGAAGGCCTACACCGTCAAGGCGGTGTTCGAGATCGGCATGACCGAGTTCGATTCGACCTTCGTGTTCATGCCCCTCGCCGAATCGCAGGCCTTCTTCAACCGCGACGCCGATGTCAGCCTCATCGAGATCTACCTCGACGATGCCGACGGGGTGGCGGCCATGCGGCCCGACCTCGAGATGGCGGCCGAACGCCCGGTGCTGCTGACCGATTGGCGCCAGCGCAACCGCACCTTCTTCGGCGCCCTCGAGGTGGAGCGGAACGTGATGTTCCTCATCCTCAGCCTCATCGTGGTGGTGGCGACCCTCAACATCGTCTCGGGCCTCATCCTGCTCGTGCGCGATAAGTCGAGCGACATCGCCATCCTGCGCACCATGGGGGCGACCCCCGGCACGGTGATGCGGGTGTTCCTCATCAATGGCGCCCTCATCGGCATCGTCGGGACGCTGAGCGGCCTCGGCCTCGGCATCCTCATCACCCTCAACATCAAGCCGATCCAGCGGGTGCTGTTTCCCTCCGCCTGGGACCCGACCGTGCGGTTCCTCGCCGAGATTCCCGCCGAGATGAACACCCGGGAAATCACCGTGGTGGTCGTCACCTCCATCGCCCTGTCGCTCATCGCGACCCTGTATCCCTCGTGGCGCGCCGCCCGACTCGATCCGGTGCAGGCCCTGCGCTACGGCTAACGCATCGTCCCGAAAGGCGGTGGCCGGCTTTCGAACGAAGACGATGCGGACACCAAAGACGAGCGGCCCCCGAGAGGATCTCCATGGAAACGAAAGCCGAGGCGCCCGGCGCGCAGCCGGTCCCGGCCCTGTTCTTCGCCAAGGTCGAGCGGCGCTACGCCCAAGGGGCGGGGGCGCTCGATATCCTGCGCGGCGCCGAATTCGCCCTCTGGCCCGGCGAACTCGTCGCCCTGGTGGCGCCGTCGGGGGCCGGTAAATCGACCCTGCTGCATATCGCCGGCCTGCTGGAGCGGCCGGATGCGGGCGAGGTCTATATCGGCGGCCGGCCCACCGCCGCCATGGCAGATGCCGAGCGCACCCGCATCCGCCGCGAGGAGATGGGCTTCGTCTATCAATTCCACCATCTCCTGCCCGAGTTCTCGGCCCTTGAGAACGTGGTGATGCCCCAGCTCATCCGGGGCCTGTCCCACAAGGAGGGCAAGGCCCGGGCGACGGAACTCCTGAGCTTCCTCGGCCTCAAGGACCGCCTCGCCCATCGTCCGGCCGAGTTGTCGGGCGGAGAGCAGCAGCGCGTCGCCATCGCCCGGGCGGTCGCCAACGGCCCGCGCCTCCTGCTGGCCGACGAGCCGACCGGCAACCTCGATCCGCATACGGCTGCCCACGTGTTCGGTATCCTCGTCTCCCTCGTGCGCGCGTCCGGCCTCGCCGCTCTGGTGGCGACTCACAACATGGACCTCGCCGCCCGCATGGACCGGCGGGTGACCATTCGCGAAGGGCTGATCGAGCAGCTCGACTGATCCGGACACCGGCCGGTTCGAGCCGATCAGCTCATCGGCTCGCGATCAGGCGCTCGATCGCGTCGCAGGCGGTGACGATGCCGTCCTCGCGCGACACTCGGGCTCGCGCCGTCGCGCAGGCCTCCGCCACGGTGTTCGAGGCGAGGAGGCGGTCCAGGACCCGGGCCGCCCGGGCGGGGGTGAAGCGGCGGCGGCGGAGGACGGCGCCGAGGCCGAGGCGCTGAAGGCGCAGACCCTCGTCGAAATGATCGAACGCCACCGGGATCACGAGCTGCGGAATGCCGGCGGCGAGGGCTTGGGCCACGGTGCCGACGCCGCCGTGGTGGATCAGGGCGGCGGCGCGCGGCAGGAGGGTGCTCAAGGGCGCGTAGGGCAGGTGCACGATCCCCGCGGGAAGATCCGTGGGCACCTGACCGTCTTGTGGAGCGAGCAGGACGCCGCGTCGGCCCGTGACCCGGCACAGGGCGCAGGCGGTGCGGAAGAAGGCCTGCCCCTGCCGCATCGCCGAGCCGTAGGTGAAGACCAGGGGCGCGGGGCCGGCATCGAGGAAATCCGCCAAGTCCCGGCTCAGGGCCTGCGCATCGCCGAAGCGATCGACGAGGGGAAAGCCGACCTGCGTCGCCTGTGCCGGCCAATCCGCCTGAGGCGCGGCGAACCAGTCCGGGAACATCAGGAGGATACGCGTCGGACTGTTCCACCAGTGCCGTAAACGGCGCACGGGGGAGAGATCGAGGCGCTGGCGCAGGGCGTTGAGCCGGGGCAGGGCGGCCCGGTCGATGACGTAGCGGTCGGCGCCCCGGCCGAGCCAGTGCCGCAGGCGGGACGGCAGGCGGTGGGCGAAGGGAATCCCCGGCAGGACCGGAGCCGCGTCCCGGCTCTCTACCATCATGGGCATGACGTGAACGGTGACGACGGGCAGGCCGAGTTTGTCCTGCGCCACGCGCGCGCCGACGCCGAGGGTGGAGGCGACCACGAGGGTCTCGCCCGGTCGGCTCGTGCGCGCGAGCCAGTCGTAAGTCCATTCCGTCGCCGCCGCGAAATGCTCGAACAGGACCGACGCGCCCCGCCGCGGATGCCACAGGTCGGGCGATGCGACGGCCCGGTCATAGTCGGCGCAGGTGCCGAGGGCATGGAACGGCAGGTCGGCGCGTGCGGCCAGGCACGCGAACGGGGCCGGTGCCGCGAGGATCACGGCATGTCCGCGCCGCACCAGTTCGGTGCCGAGGCCGATGAAGGGAAGCACGTCGCCATGGGAACCGACGGCCACCAGTTTGATCTGCATGATTGCCTTGTGACGCGGAACGCGGATGTTGAATTGGAGAAGAGCGTCCGTCTTCGTGGATGATCACGATGTGTGGGCCGGTAAAAACTTTTCCATCTCGGTGACGTGCGGCATCACACGCCGGCCAAGTGGGGTTGCAGGCCTGAATACCGGATCGAATCGAATTCTAAGTGCTGGAAACGGAAGAGAATCTTGTGATCTAAATCAATTCATCGTCAGCGCGATGCTCGATCGCCCCAGTTGGCATCTGAAATCAGCTGATTGACGAATGATTGACTCTGTTCGGCGCGAGCAGCGGCTTTCCACTTTACATAGAACAAAACAGGAACAAAATAGGGCTCTCAACAGAAGGCAGGGCCGATGTTCAAGCGGATGATCCTGACCGGCATGGTCGAATTCATGGCCTTCGGGCTCCTGGCGGGTGCGGTCGCGATCTGGGCCGTAGCCTTGGCACCGTTAAGGTAGGCGTTGCACCGGCATCACGGGCGCGACCTCTCCACAGACAAACGAAAAGGGCGCGCCTTTCGGAATGGATTCTTCACCATGACGGGTCCACGTGAGAGCATGGCGCGCATCCTCAAAGATCCTGGCTTCGTCCATCTCCATGTCCACTCGTCGTTCTCGCTCCTCGAAGGGGCCCTGAAGGTCGGGGACATCGTCAAGGCGGCGGCGGCCGACCGGCAGCCCGCCCTGGCGCTCACCGACACCAACAACCTGTTCGGGGCGCTGGAATTCTCGGAAAAGGCGTCGGGTGCCGGGCTCCAGCCCATCGCCGGCCTGCAGGTGACCGTGGCGTTCGAGACGCCCGACCCGATGGCGCGGGTGGCGCCGGGGCAGGCCGGCTGCGCCAACATCGTGGTCCTCGCGCAGGACGAGGCGGGCTATGCCAACCTCCTGCGGCTGGCGAGCCGCGTCTATTTCGACGGCGCGCTGGGCGACGCACCCCGGGTGAGCGCGGCGGGGCTGGCGGAATGCGCCGGCGGCCTCATCGCCCTCACGGGCGGCACCACTGGGCCCCTCGACACGGCCCTGCGCCAGGGCCGTGCGGAACTCGCCGCCGCGCGCCTCGCGCAGCTGAAGGGTGCGTTCGGCGAAGACAATCTCTACGTCGAGATCCTGCGCCATGGCCTGTCCGACGAGCGCGCCGTCGAGCGGGAATTGCTCCGCCTCGCCGATTCCAACGGCCTGTCCATCGTCGCCACCAACGAGCCGTTCTTCGCCAAGACCGGAGATTACGACGCCCACGACGCCCTGCTCGCCATCGCCGACGGGCGCCTCGTCTCCGACGAGCGTCGCCGCAAGCTCACCCCGCGCCACGGCTTCACCACCCGCGCGCAGATGGCCGAGCTGTTCTCGGACCTGCCGGATGCCCTGAACGCCACCGTCGAGATCGCCATGCGCTGCGCCTATCGCGTGCGCACGCGCAAACCCATCCTGCCGAATTTCGGCGTCGTGGCGGCGCTGGACGCCGCCGCCCCCGACGTCGCCGCGGCCCCGCCCCTGGACGAGCCGGAGGAGCTGCGCCGTCAGGCCATCGCCGGCCTTGACCTGCGTCTCGCGCAGCACGGCACCGCGCCCGGCATGACCGAGCAGGTCTACCGCGACCGTCTCGCCTTCGAGCTCGACGTCATCGTCGGCATGAAGTTTCCCGGCTACTTCCTCATCGTGTCGGACTTCATCAAGTGGGCGAAGGACCACGACATCCCCGTCGGACCCGGCCGCGGCTCGGGCGCCGGCTCCCTCGTCGCGTGGTCTCTCCTCATCACCGACCTCGATCCGCTCCGGTTCGGCCTGCTGTTCGAGCGCTTCCTCAACCCCGAGCGCGTCTCGATGCCCGACTTCGACATCGACTTCTGCGTCGATGGCCGAGAGCGGGTGATCCAGTACGTGCAGGCGCGCTACGGCGAGCGCCAGGTCGCCCAGATCATCACCTTCGGTACGCTGCAGGCGCGCGGCGTGCTGCGCGACGTCGGCCGCGTCCTCGAGATGCCCTACGGGCAGGTCGACAAGCTGACGAAGCTCGTGCCGCAGAACCCCGCCAACCCCGTGACGTTGACCCAGGCCATCGAGGGCGAGCCCAAGCTCCAGGCGGCCATGGAGGAGGAGCCCATCGTGGCCCGCCTCATGGAGATCGCCAAGAAGCTCGAGGGCCTGCACCGCCACGCCTCGACCCACGCCGCCGGCGTGGTCATCGGCGACCGGCCCCTCGAACAGCTCGTCCCCCTCTACCGCGATCCGAAGACCGGGATGCGGGTGACCCAGTTCAACATGAAGTGGGTCGAGGCCGCCGGTCTCGTGAAGTTCGACTTCCTGGGTCTGAAGACCCTGACCTTGCTGCGGTACTGCACCGACCTTCTGGCCAAGCGCGGGATCATCGTCGATCTCGCGTCGCTGCCGCTGGATGACAAGGCGACCTACGCGCCGATGAAGCGCGGCGAGACGGTGGGCGTGTTCCAGGTGGAATCCGCCGGCATGCGCAAGGCGCTGGTCGAGATGCAGGCCGACCGGTTCGAGGACATCATCGCCCTCGTGGCCCTCTACCGGCCCGGCCCCATGGCCAACATCCCGGTCTATTGCGAGCGCAAGCTCGGGCGCGACGCCGGCAACGAGGCGAGCTGGTATCCCCACGCCAAGCTGGAGCCGATCCTGCGCGAGACCTTCGGCATCATCGTCTACCAGGAACAGGTGATGGAGGTGGCCAAGGTCCTGGCCGGCTATTCGCTCGGCGAGGCCGACATGCTCCGCCGCGCCATGGGCAAGAAGATCAAGGCGGAGATGGACGCCCAGCGCGACCGCTTCGTAAAGGGCTGCATGGAGCGCGAGCTTACCAAGGCCAAGGCCGACGAGATCTTCGATCTGCTGGCCAAGTTCGCCGATTACGGCTTCAACAAATCACACGCCGCCGCCTACGCCCTGCTGACCTACCAGACCGCCTACCTCAAGGCGAACCATCCGGTGGAGTTCCTGGCCGCCGCCATGCAGCTCGACATCGACGTCACCGACAAGCTTGCCGAGTTCCGCCAGGACGCGCAGCGCCTGAAGATCACCGTGGAGCCGCCCTCCATCAACACCTCGGGCGTCAACTTCGAGGTGACGGACGGGCGGATCGTCTACGCCCTCTCGGCCATCAAGGGCGTCGGGCGCGGCGCCGTCGAGGCCGTGGTCCAGGCGCGCGGGACCACGCCGTTCAAGGAACTCGCCTGCCTCGCCCGCCGCATCAACCCGCGCCTCATCAACAAGCGCACCCTCGAGAACCTCGTCTCGGCCGGGGCGCTGGACGTGCTGGAGCCCGACCGGGCCCGGGCCTTCGCCGCCATCGAGCCGATGATGAAGCTCGCGCAAGGGGCGGCGGAGGCCGAAAGCACCGGCATCGCCGACATGTTCGGCGGCGTCACCTCCACCGACGTGACCCTGCGGGTGCCCGCCTACGAGGGCTGGCCCATGGCGGAGAAGTTGAAGCGCGAATACGACGCCATCGGCTTCTTCCTCTCAGGGCATCCGCTCGACGAGTACGGCGATCTCCTTGGCAAGCTCCGGGTCCAGACCTGGGCCGAGTTCTGCCGGGCCGTGCGGGCGGGCACCACCAGTGTCGGGCGCGTCGCGGCCTCCGTCCTCGACCGGTCGGAGCGACGCACGAAGACCGGCAACAAGCTCGGCATCGTCATCCTGTCCGACCAGACCGGGCATTTCGAGGCGATCATCTTCTCCGAAGGCCTCGGGCATTACCGCGAGATCCTGGAGCCCGGCCGCCCCCTCGTGCTCCAGCTTCAGGCCAACCTCGAAGGCGAGGATGTCCGCGCCCGCATCATGACGGCCGAACCCCTCGACGTGGCGGTGGCGCGCCACCAGAAGGGCATGCGCGTGTACCTGCGCGACGAGCGACCGATTCCGTCCGTGCAGCAGCGCCTGCAGGTGCGGGGCGAGGGCGAGGTCTCCCTCATCCTCCTCCTCGACAACGGCGACCGTGAGGTCGAGGTGAAGCTGCCGGGCAAGTATCAGGCGACGCCGCAGATCGCCGGGGCGCTGCGGGCGGTGCCGGGCGTGGTGCAGGTGGAGGTGAACTGATCCGGGGTTCCGAGGGGATCATCCCCTCGGCGGGTGTCGGGCGGAGCCCGATGTCTCTCCGGGGCACTGCCCCGGCCCCCGCGAAGGGCTCGGCCCTTCGAACCCTGATTCAGGAGGCGGCCCGCGCCTCCAAGCGTTCGGCGACGAGAGCCTGCAACGTCCACAGGTGCAAATCCAGAATCCCCTCCCGCGCGCAGGCCTCCGCGGTGCGGAACAGGTACTCGGCGCTGGGCCCGAGATGGCCGGCGCCCGTGGCGATGCGGTCGGCGATCTCCGCCTCCGTGAGGCGGCCGGTGTAGCGGTCGCTGGCGCGGTTGACGACGAAGGTCAGGGCCGTCACCGGTCCGGCCTCCGTCTCCACCGTCACCCAGCGGCCGAGATAGCCGTTGCCGCGCATCTCCCGGCGCCAGACCGGCAGCAGGGTCGCGTGGGGATCCTCGTCCGCGAGCCGGAAGGCGACGCCCCGGCACAGGCCGCCCCGGTCGAGGGCCAGCACGAGGCCGGGCCGCGCGACGCTGCCGCGGAACCGGCGCTGCAGCAGGCAGAACCGGCGGTGATAGCCCCGCACGGTGCCCGTGCGCCGTTCGGTGAACGTGAATTCGGGCTGCCAGATGAGCGAGCCGTAGCCGAACACCCAGAGCCCATCCTGCGGCTCCGGACGCCGGGTGAGCACCCGGGTGAGGCCGGGGCCGAGTTCGTCGTCGGTGAGGAGGGCCAGCGCCGAGGGGTCGTCGCGGACGGGATCGGGATGGGCGCGGGCGATGAGGTCGAGGCTGAGACTCAGGGGGCGTTTGGGCATGGCCGCATGGTTCCATCGGCTCCGTGCCCGGGCAAGGGGGATCAGGTCCGGTTGCCGAGGGTCTCCAACTCCGCGAACGGCTCGGTGCGGTGGCCGGAGCAGACCTCCTCGTCGTCCTCGATGACGCTCAGCACCCCGCCGGTGTCGCGGATCACGGCCTTGGCGCGTTCGCCCTTGCCGAAGGTGCGGCCCTTCATCCGCGTCGAGACGCAGTAGAGGGTGCGCCCGCCATCCTCGAACGGCCCGGCGATGCGGCTGTGCTCGAACCGCACCGGGATCACCGAGACCGCGCCGAAATCCGTCTGCGCCAGGGCGAGGGTGGCGATCCGGGTGCGCAGGGACGCGCCGGCCGGCGGCGCCGGGCGGGGCGTGCAGGCCGGAAGCGCAAAGACGAGACCAAGCAGCAGGAGCCGAACCGAACCACCCATCGTCATGCCCCCACGCTTTCCCGCAGCGTGCAAGCTTAAGCCTGTTCCCGGTCTGCGGGAAGTTTCTTCGCCCGACGATCCCATCCGTCGCGGCCCTTTTCCTTCGCACCGGCAACGGCCTATGACAGGCTGATGCAATGGACCGACGACGGCCTCGTGCTCGGCCTGCGCCGGCAGGGCGAGACGAGCGTGGTGCTCGAACTCATGACCGCCGCCCACGGGCGCCATCTCGGCCTCGTCCATGGCGGGCGCTCGCGGCGGATGCAGCCGGTGCTCCAACCCGGGAACCGGGTGCAGGCGACCTGGCGCGCGCGCCTCGACGAGGGTCTCGGCGCCTTCGCCGTCGAGCCCGTCGAATCCGTCGCCTCGCGCCTCATGGGCTCGGGCCTCGCCCTCCACGGCATCGCCCACCTCGCCGGCCTGCTGCGCCTCCTGTCCGAGCGCGACCCCCATCCCGAACTCTACGCCGCCGCCCGCCTCCTCATCGACCACCTGCACGATCCCGACATCGCGCCCCCGCTCATGGTCCGGTTCGAACTCGCGATCCTGGCCGAACTCGGCTTCGGCCTCGATCTTTCGGCCTGCGCCGCCACGGGAGGCAACGACGCCCTGATCTACGTCTCGCCCCGTTCCGGACGGGCCGTGAGCGCATCCGCCGGCGAGCCCTATCGCGACAAGCTTCTGGCGCTGCCCGATTTCCTCCGCGAAAGGGAGCCGGGTGCGCCCCTGCCGATGACCCCCGATGGGCGCGACGTTACCGCGGGGTTTACCTTGACGGGGTACTTCCTCGACCAGCACATCTGGGGGCCACGCGCGATCGTCCCCCCGGACGCACGCACGCGCTTCGTTGCCTTGGGCACCGGAAGCGCCTAGATCGTGTTCTTGATTTGTTCTGATTTGGGGCGCGGGCGCCCCCGGAGATGGTGATGGGTCAGCCTTTCGAGCCACCGTCGGGCTCCGACGGCATCGAGAGCGTCGAGCTGAAATCCGCGCTCGAGGACCGCTACCTCGCCTATGCGCTCTCGACGATCATGCATCGGGCGCTGCCCGATGCCCGCGATGGCCTGAAGCCCGTCCACCGCCGCATCCTGTTCGCCATGCGGCTGCTGAAGCTCGATCCGACATCGGCTTTCAAGAAGTGCGCCCGCATCGTCGGCGACGTCATCGGCAAGTACCATCCCCACGGCGACACGGCGGCCTACGACGCCCTCGTGCGCATGGCCCAGGACTTTGCTCAGCGGTATCCCCTCGTCGACGGCCAGGGCAATTTCGGCAACATCGACGGCGATAACGCCGCCGCCCAGCGCTACACCGAAGCCCGGATGACGGAGGTGGCCCGCCTCCTCCTCGAAGGTCTCGACGACGATTCGGTGGATTTCCGCCCGAACTACGACGGGCAGGAAGAGGAGCCGGTGGTGCTCCCGGCGGCCTTCCCGAACCTCCTCGCCAACGGCTCCCAGGGCATCGCGGTGGGCATGGCGACCTCGATCCCGCCCCACAACGCCGCCGAACTCTGCGACGCGGCGCTCTACCTCATCGGCCATCCCGACGCGACCTCGGCCCAGCTCCTCACCTTCGTGAAGGGGCCGGATTTCCCCACCGGCGGCATCCTCATCGACAGCGCCGAATCGATCACCGAGGCCTACCGCACCGGGCGCGGCGGGTTCCGCGTGCGCGCCCGCTGGGCGAAGGAGGATCTCGGGCGCGGCACCTGGACCATCGTCGTCACCGAGATCCCCTACGGCGTGCAGAAGGCCCGCCTCATCGAGAAGCTCGCCGAGCTGCTGCAGGAGCGTAAGCTGCCCTTGCTCGCCGACGTGCGCGACGAATCGGCCGAGGATGTCCGCATCGTCCTCGAGCCGCGGGCCCGCAACGTCGATCCCGTCATCCTCATGGAATCGCTGTTCCGGCTGACCGAGCTCGAGGCCCGCATCTCGCTCAACATGAACGTGCTGGTGGGCGGCCTCGTCCCCCGGGTCATCGGCCTCGCCGAAGCCCTGCGCGAATGGCTCGACCATCGCCGCGTCGTGCTCCAGCGTCGCTCGCGCCACCGCTTGGCCCAGATCGACCGCCGTTTGGAGATCCTCGGCGGCCTGCTCATCGTCTACCTCGACCTCGACGAGGTGATTCGCATCATCCGCGAGGAGGACGAGCCGAAACCCGCCCTGATGGCGCGGTTCGCCCTCACCGAGGTGCAGGCCAACGCCATCCTCGACACCCGCCTGCGCTCCCTGCGCAAGCTCGAGGAGATGGAGCTCAAGCGCGAACTCGACACGCTGACCAAGGAGAAGCACGGGCTCGAGGAGCTGCTGGGCTCCGACAAGCTGCAATGGGCCGACATCACCAAGCAGATCCGAACGGTGAAGAAGACCTTTGGTCCCGAGACGAAGATCGGCGCCCGGCGCACCACCCTGGAGAACCCGCCCGACACCGCCGGGATCGACTTCACCTCCGCCATGGTCGAACGCGAGCCGATCACCGTCATCGTCTCGGCCAAGGGCTGGATCCGCGCCCTGAAGGGGCACGTCGCCGATCTCTCCGGCATCGCCTTCAAGGGGGACGACAGCCTCAAGATCGCCTTCCCGAGCGAGACGACGGCGAAACTCCTCGTGCTCGCGTCCAACGGCAAGGTGTTCACCCTGGAGGCGGCGAAACTCCCCGGCGGGCGCGGCTTCGGCGATCCGATCCGCCTCATGGTGGATTTCGACGACGGCACCGAGATCGTCGCGGCCCTGCCGTATCAGCCCGGCGCCAAGCTCCTCGTGGCGGCTTCCGACGGGCGCGGCTTCGTGGCGCCCGCCGACGCCCTCGTGGCCAACACCCGCAAGGGCAAGGGCATCATGGGCCTCGACGAGCCGGCCACCGCGACCCTGCTGGTGCCGGCGAGCGGCGACCACGTCGCCGTGTGCAGCGCCGACCGCCTGCTCCTCGTCTTCCCCCTGGCGGAGATGCCCGAACTCGTGCGCGGCAAGGGCGTGCGCCTGCAGCGCTGCCGCCAGACCACCCTGACGGATGCTTGCGTCTTCACCCTCGCGGAGGGGCTACCCTGGCGCGAGACCGGCGGCGAGGCCCGTCTCGCCAGCGCGAGCGTCCTTGAGAAATGGATGGGCCACCGATCCGACGCCGGCACCCTGATGACGCGCAGCTTTCCGAAGTTCGAGCGGTTCGGAAAGTGAAGTAAAAATGGCGATGCCCGCCGAAGCGGGCATCGCCATTGAGACACGTTCAGTCTCGAAGGGCGCCCCTGGCGCCCATCGTTCAGCGGCGGCGGAACTGGCCGCGCATGGGCGGACGCGGACCGGCGGAACGCTCGTCCTTGTGACGGAACACGAGGCGGCCCTTCTCCAGGTCGTACGGCGACATCTCGACGGTGACGCGGTCGCCGGCCAGAGTCTTGATGCGGTTCTTCTTCATCTTGCCGGCCGTGTAGGCCACGATCTCGTGCCCCTGGTCGAGCTGCACGCGGTAGCGTGCGTCCGGCAGGATCTCGATCACGAGACCGTCGAACTGCATCAACTCTTCTTTCGCCATCCACACTCTCCAGCCGGACAGCCTGAACGGGGCGACCCGGGATATAAAACGAAGCCGTTCGGCAGAACGCGGCGGGCGGCGGGTCCGATCCCATCGGATGCGCAACACCGGCGAGCGTTGCCCCGACATAATGTTCGGGCTCGCGCGAAGCAAGCTTTTCCGGGCGAACGCCGAATTTCATCGACAGGAGATCGTCGGGACCGGGCGCTGCGTCGAAGTCCTGCGTCGGTTCACTTTGCCGGCCGTCCCGTCGAAACCATGGCTCGGGTCAGGTCGGTCGCACCGCTGATCTCGCCGCGACGCCGCGTGGGATCACGGGTCGATCGAACTGCCCGCGTAGTCGAGTCTGCCGTCCGGGGTTCGGCGCCAGACCTGCAGGGTGTAGGCCGGACGCTGCGGATCGGCCTTGAGGTCGCCGCGCCCATCGTAGGCGAGGGAGCCGAGCACCGTCTTCACCGGCTGTCCCCCGTGGAGGAAGGCGGCCACCGCCCGGCCCTGCGTCGAGCGTGCCCCGACGATGCCCGCGCGCAGCACCTCGACGGCGGCATAGCCCTGCGCCGCGAAGGCGTCGAGCTCCGGCGCACGAGGCTTGGCCGGCACGCCCCTGGCTTCCGGCGGGCGCGGCAAGGGTGGGGAGGCGGGGGCGAGCGTCATCACCGTCCCCTCGGCGGCGGGATTCTGCGACAGCTCCCGGTCGAGGAGACCGTCGCTGCCGACGAGGGGCGCGCTGAGCCCGGCCTCGCGCATGGCCCGCAGGAGCACGCCCGCTTCCGCCGCGAGGCCACCGAAATACACCACCTCCACCCCGGCCCGCTTCAGGCGGGCGACGAGGCCGGACGGGTCCTTGTCGCCCCGCGCCAGGGTCTCGAATGCCGCTTCGCTCTGGCCGGCGGCCTTCAGGGCGCGGGCCACCCCGTCGACGAGGCCGCGCCCGAACGTGGTCTTGTCGTGCACGAGGCCGATGCGCCGGCCGGCGAAATGTCCCGCGAGGTAGGCGCCCGCCACCGCGCTCTGCCCGGCCTCGTTGGCGCCGGTGCGAAACACGTTCCAGTATCCGCGCGCCGTCAGGGGCGCCCAGGCGATGCCCGGCGTCACCGCGACGATGTCCGATTCGGCGTAGACCGGCACGACCGCGCCGGCCACGGCGGCGTTGAGGGGGCCAACGACGAGGCCGACCCGCTCGGCGGCGAAACGGCGAGCCACCGCGAGGCCCTGTTTCGGATCCCCGGCATCGTCCGCCACCATGAGGCTAAGGCGCCGGCCGTCGATCCCGCCGGCCCGGTTGATGTCGGCCACCGCCTGCTCGGCCCCGGCCCGCATGCCCTGGCCGAAGGCGGCATCCGGCCCGGTCAGGGGCGCCGACAGGCCGATGGCGACGGGGGCCGGCTCGGCCACGGCGGCGCCTGCGAGGAGGATGAAGGCCACCGCCAACGATTTCATGCCGGCCGTCTCCCTGCGTGCCATACCGTCATCCGCCGAGGGCCTTGCGGCACCGACGGCGACCGCTCTGTTGAAGCCTGACGACAATAGGGGGGCCGTCGGCGTGCGGAAAGTCACCTCCGGGCATCGGAGGGCCGACCGGCCGGATTGTTGCCGGGTCGGGGGAGCCTAACTCCTGGTCTGCGTGTTGCGAGGAGAGGGGCGGGCGTCCCGATCCGGAGTCACCCCATGCTCTCCACCGAAACCGATATCCTCAGCGCGGCCGAGGCGTGGCGCCGGGCCGGACGCGGCGTCGCCCTGGCCACCGTGATCGAGACCTGGGGGTCGGCGCCCCGGCCCGTCGGCAGCCACCTCGTCGTCGACGGGGAGGGCAACTTCCTCGGCTCCGTCTCGGGGGGCTGCGTCGAAGGCGCCGTCATCACCGAGGGGATCGAGGCCATCGCCGACGGCCGCGCCCGCGTCGTCGAATTCGGCGTCGCCGACGAGACCGCGTGGCGGGTCGGCCTCTCGTGCGGCGGGCGCATCCGCGTCTACGTCGAGCCCATCACCTGAGGCCCGTCATGCAGCTCGATGTCCTGACCCGTCTCAACGCCGAGCGCGTCGCCCGGCGGGCCGCCATCCTGGTCACCGACCTCGACGGCGGGGCCCAGCGCGTGGTGTGCGAGGCCGATATCGCGGCCGATCCCCTGGCGGACCTCCTGGCACGACGCCTCGCGTCCGGCCGCAGCGGCATCGCCGAGGTCGAGGGGCGCCAGCTCTTCCTCACGGTCCAGGCGCCCCCCGTGCGCCTCGTGATCGTCGGGGCCGTGCATATCAGCCAGGCCCTGGGTCCGATGGCCACGGCCCTCGACCTCGCCGTCACGGTCATCGACCCGCGCACCGCCTTCGCCACGCCCGAACGTTTTCCGGGAATCGACCTCGTCGGCGCGTGGCCCGACGAAGCCCTCGGCGCGGCGGTTCCGGTCCTCGACCGTTACTGCGCCGTCGCCGCCCTGACCCACGATCCGAAGATCGACGACCCGGCCCTGGCGGCGGCCCTGCGGGCGGAGTGTTTCTACATCGGCGCCCTCGGCTCGAAGAAGACCCATGCGGCCCGTGTCGCCCGGCTCGCGGCGGCCGGCTTCGCGCCGGAGGCCATCGGCCGGATCGCGGCCCCCATCGGGCTGAACATCGGCGCCATCAGCCCGGCCGAGATCGCCGTCTCGATCCTGGCCGAGATCGTGGCGGTCCTGCGCGCGCCCCGCGACCGGGCCGCACCATGAGATTCGGCGCCGTGCCGACCCGGGAGGCGGCGGGCCTCATCGCGGCCCATACGGTGCGCGCCCATGACGTGATCCTGCGCAAGGGGCAGCCGATCCCGGCCGAGGATGCGGCCCGCCTCGATGCGGCGGGCATGGGCGAGCTCGTGGCCGTGAGCCTCGAACCAGGCGATGTCGGCGAGGACGCGGCCGCCGCCCGCCTCGCCGCGCGCCTCGCCGGATCGGGCCTGCGCCGCGAGGCTCCGTTTACGGGGCGCTGCAACCTGTTCGCGACGGAGCCCGGCCTCCTGCGCGTCGACCGGGCCGGCATCGACGCCGTGAACGCCGTCGACGAGGCCATCACCGTGGCGACCCTCCCGGATTACCGCCCGGTGGTGACTGGCGAGATGGTGGCGACGGTCAAGATCATCCCCTACGCCGTGGCCGGAGCCGCCCTCGACCGGTCCTGCCGGGTCGCGCCCGACGCGGCCCTGCGGATCGTACCCTATGTCCGGACCCGTGTCGGCGTGGTCTCGACCCTGCTGCCCGGCCTCAAGGCGGCGACGGTGGACAAGACTCTGACGACCCTCGGCCGGCGTCTCGCGCCCGCAGGGGCGGCCGTCGTCGCCGATCTGCGCGTGCCGCACGAGGCGTCGGCCGTCGGCGCGGCGATCCGGGCCGTCACGGCGGAGGGCGCCGACCTCGTGGTGGTGTTCGGCGCCTCCGCCATCTCGGACCGGCGCGACGTGATCCCGGCGGGCATCGAGGCCGCCGGCGGCCGGGTCGATCACCTCGGCATGCCCGTCGATCCCGGCAATCTCCTCCTCGTCGGCGGGCTCGGGGACGTGCCGGTCATCGGAGCCCCCGGCTGCGCCCGCTCGCCGAAGGAGAACGGGTTCGACTGGGTGCTGCATCGCCTGCTCGCGGGCCTCGCCGTCACCCGGGCCGACATCGTCGGCCTCGGCGTCGGCGGCCTCCTCATGGAGATCGTCTCGCGGCCCCAGCCCCGCTCCGGCGGCACCCCGGCCGACGACGATGCCTGACTTCGGCCTCGTGCTGCTGGCCGCCGGGCGCGGCACCCGCTTCGGACCGGCGCCGAAACTCCTCGGCCTCCTCGATGGCGAGCCCCTCGTCCGCCACGCGGCGCGGGCGGCCCTCGACGCGCGGCTCGGCCCGGTGGTGGTGGTCCTCGGCGCCCATGGACCGGCCGTCCGCGCCGCCCTCGGCGGCTTGAGCGTGATCTTCATCGAGAACCCGGCCCATGCCGAGGGCCTGTCCACATCCCTGCGTGCCGGCCTCGCCGCTCTGCCGCAACCCGAGGCCGTCCTCGTGCTACTGGCCGACATGCCGCGCATCGGGCCCCATCACCTCCAGGCCCTGGTACAGGCTTTCTCGCAGCCCGGCCCGGCCCCGGCCGCCGTGGTGCCCGTCCATGCCGGCCAGCGCGGCAATCCGGTCCTGCTCAACCGGCGCCTCCTCGCGGCGGAACTCGCGGCCCTCACGGGCGATCGCGGCGCCGGTCGCCTCCTCGCCCGCCGCACCGACATTCGCGAGGTCGCCCTCGACCCGGCGGTGCTCCAGGACGTCGACACGCCCGCCGCCCTCGCGGAGCTCGTCTGACACCTCAGGATTGCGCGTCCGGCCGGGCACGCTTCGCGTCCGCGCGGCAGCGGTCGGAACAGTAACGGACCTCGTCCCAGACCCGCTCCCATTTCTTGCGCCACGTGAACGGCTTGCCGCAGGTGACGCAGATCTTCGTGGGGAGGTCGGCCTTCTTGCGCATCCGCGCCATGGAGTCTCTCGCGTCCAGTGTCTCGGTGCGCCGAACGGATTCGTCTCGGACTTCGAACCGTAGCCGTTCCAGGCGAACTACCGCCCGAGATGCACGGCCTCCGTCACCGCCACGGGGCTCCAGCGGTTGAGCTGGATATAGCCGTCGCGCGCCGCCAGGACGATGTGCCGGCGGTAGCGATGGACCACCGTGCCCGGCGTATGGCGGTGGGGTTCGCGCCAGCCTTCGGCGGCGGCCACGTAGACACGGTTGTCCCCGAGGCGCGCGATGGTCTCGATGGCCCCGAAGGCCCGCACGCGGCGCAGGATCGCCTCCACGTCGGCCCGGAAATCGAGGGTGCGATCGGCGTCGGTGACACGGGGCCAGTACGAGCCTTCGCCCTGGGCTTGCGCGCCGCGCCAGCGGGCGGGCAGGTCACGGGCGATGGGGCCGGCGGCGAGCCGGCCCGCGGCGAGCTGGCACCGGGTGAGGAGGCTCTCGTGGGTCTCCCGGTCCGACAGGGTGAAGCGCTCCTGGGCGAGGATGTCGCCGGTATCGAATCCCTCCTCGCCGAGGACATGCGCGGTGACGCCCCATTCCGTGTGACCGTCTGCCACCGCCTTGAACAGCGGATAGGGGCCGCGCCCCAGGGGCAGGGGCGAGGGGTGGATGTTGACCCCGTAGGCCGCCAGACCGCGCCAGCCCCGGATCAGCCAGGGGTAGCCCGCCACCACGAGGGCCCAGTCTTGGCCATGCGCCTCCGCCAGGGCCTCCAGATCAGTGGCCTTCATGCGCGAGAGCTGGATCGGCAATCGGCGCTCGCGCGCCTGCGCCACGACGGTCTCGTTGTGATCGTAGATTCCGTCGCAGGGGCGGGTGAACAACTTGATCGGGGTCCAACCCGCCCCGATGAGACTGTCGAACACGCCACCGAGGAAATCGATGCCGGCAAAGGCGAACTTCATGGACTGTCTACCTCGGAAGGCTGCGACGCCACGGATGATGCGATCCGGGCGGGAAAGGCTCCGCTTCTTTCCTATGCGCCCTCGCTGATCGACCGGCAACGCGATGGGAGCGGCTATGGGCGGGTCCTTCTCTACGGTGGTACCGGCGGCATCGGCCGGACGACGGCGGACGCCTCGTGGCGGCGGCCGCCGAACTCGGAAACACCATCTTCACGACCGGCGACGTCACCGATCCGCACTTCTTCCCTCGGGCGACGGAGGAGGCGGCCGGTGAACTCGCCGGTCTCGTCTACGCGGTGGGCACCATCAACCTGCGGCCCCTGGCGAAGCTGACGGCGGGGGATGCCGAGGCCGATTTCCGGATCAATGCCCCGGGCGCCTTCCTCGCTATCCAAGCCGCCGCCCCCGCCCTCAAGGCCGGGGCCGGGGCGGGCGTGGTCCTGTTCTCGACGGTGGCCGTGGCGCAGGGCTTCACCGGCCATGCCCCCGTCGCCATGGCCAAGGGGGGCGGGGAGGGGCTCGCCCTCTCCCTCGCCGCCGAGCCGAGCCCGCACATCCGGATCAACGTCGTGGCGCCCTCCCTCACGCGGACGCCCCTATCGGCGGCCATCACCAACAGCGGAACCCTGGCGTCCGGCATCGCGGCGATGCACGCCCTGCAGCGTCTCGGAATACCGGAGGACATCGCCGGGCTCGCAAGCGTCCTCGTCTCGCCGGAGGCGGGCTGGATCACCGGCCAGGTCATCGGCGTCGACGGGGGACGTTCGGCCCTGCGCACCAAGGGTCGACCCGTTCGCCGTCCGACGGAGGGCCGGAGTGGATCACCACGGTGTCCAGGCGGTGACGCTCACATAGGGACCCACCGGGCTCTCGGGTTCGAACTGCAGGCCGGTCGCGGTACGAAAGCGGAAGCGGCCGATGGCGAAATCCGTCGCGTGGAGTCCAAGCGTCCACTTCCCGTAGCCGGTATGGTCGGCGTAGAGGGCGAGTTCGGGGCCGAGATAGGCGCTCCAACCGGACCAAGGCGCCACCCGCCATCCCCAGGACAGGCGCCCCCACGCAGCGGTCCGTGAGGAATCGAGGATCGCCGTGGCTGTAAGAAGCGTCGTTTCCGTCGGGCGGGCCCAGAGCTCTCCCTGAAGCCGCGCGCCGAATCGGCTCGGATCCAGCCGCGTCACGCCGCCCGTCGTCAGAGCTTCGAGGGATCCCTCGAGGCCCACATAGGCGGCGATCACGCCCCAATCTCGGAACCACTGGTAGCCGAGCACCGCCGCCCCGGAGGCGGTCTCGCGCCGGCCTACTCCCTCTCGCCGCGTGCCCCCGCCGAGGGTCGCGAGGGCGACGAATCCCTCCCGGTCGATCCGGTCGAGGGCGAGCTTGGCGCCTGCGGTGAGGAAGGTGGACGGACCGGTCTCTAGGGTGCCGAACAGCAGCACCGACGCTGGATCGTCCTGCGCCCGCGCGCCCCGCGAGACGAGGTCCGGGGCGGCGAGGGCCAGACCCGCGATGGCGCTCCGAATGATTCTTTCGAGCCCGCGTCCCGTTCCCGCCACATCCGACATCTCCGCAACGTGCAGAGAAGTTAGCAAGGTAATTTAGGATTGAGCGAGTCCTAACTTTTGCGAAGTTGGATTTGTCCAGTCCAACAGGGGCCAACCGAAAGTTCTACGAGCTAAAATATACTTGAGATTAGAATGGTGGATTAAAGTTAACCTGTGGTTTCGCGGGGTCCGGGATGCGTGCTGGCGCACGGGGTGGGATCGTCCCTCCGGGGCTCCGCTTGGCGCTGGTGTCGGACTAGGCTACAGCCCGCGACAGGACCGTCGCCAATGGCCGAGCTTTCTTGTCTCCAGGTGCCCGAACTTCCGAAGTGCTGACCGTGCTCTCCGAACAGGAGAGCGAACGGCTGACCGTCGGCGACATCGTCGCGGTGCTGAAGGATCGTGCCTTCGCGCTTCTCATCGTGATCCTCGGCCTGCCGAACTGCCTGCCGATGCCGCCGCCGATCCCCCTCGTGTGCGGGCTGCTGCTGCTCCTCGTGGCCGTCCAGATCACCGCCGGCATGTCGGCGCCGTGGTTGCCCCGCGCGCTCCTGCGCCGTTCGGTGGCCCGCAAGGACGTCGAGCGGGCGGCCAACCGGGCCGTGCCGCTGCTGCGGCGCCTCGAACACTGGTCACGCCCGCGCATGAGCCTGTTCGAGACGGGCATCGGGTTGCGCGGCGTCGGTCTGATTCTGCTCACCCTGTCCCTGGCGCTCATCGTGGCGGCGCCCATCGTGGGGCAGATTCCCCTCGGTCTCGCCATCTGCCTCGTGGGGCTCGGCCTCGTGGAGCGCGACGGCGTGGTGGTGCTCGCCGGCCTCGCCGTGGGCGCCCTCGGCGTCCTGCTCAATGCCGGCTTCGTCTACGCCCTGGTCTCGGGCGTCATGAGCCTGTTCAACCTGTAGGCTCTGACAAGGCGGCCGACGCGAGCCCTGCCGCTTTTGGGGTCACCCTTCGAGATGGCGCGCTCGTACGAAACGGCGCACCAGGCCGCCCTGTGGCCCGAACAGCATCGACAACAGGTAGAGGGCGCCCGCCGCCAGGACGATGGCGGGCCCCGTCGGCAGGTCGGCCCGGTACGAGAGGGTCAGGCCGAGAACGCTCGCCCCCATGGCGCAGGCGACGGAGACCGGGATCATGCCGCCGAGGTCGCGCGCCCAGAACCGGGCCGTGATGGCGGGGAGCAGCATCAGGCCCACGGCCAGCAGGGTGCCGAGCGCCTGGAAGCCGCCGACGAGGTTGAGCACCACAAGGCCGAGGAAGGCGTAGTGGACCGGCCCGCCCGCCCGGCTCACGGTGCGCAGGAACAGCGGGTCCACGCATTCCATCACCAGGGGCCGGTAGAGGGCGGCGAGCCCGAACAGGGTGATGGTGGCGATCCCGCCGAGCAGCAGCAGGGCCGGGTCGTCGAGGGCCAGCACGGTGCCGAACAGGATGTGCAGGAGGTCGATCTGCGAGCCGCGCAGGGAGATGAGCACCACGCCGGCGGCCAGCGAGATGAGGTAGAACGCCGCGAGACTCGCATCCTCCTTGATGAGGGTCGAGCGGGTGACCGCTCCGGCCAGGAGGGCGACGGCGAGACCGGCGACGAGCCCCCCCAGGGTCATGGCCGGCAGGGACAGGCCCGCCACGAGGAAGCCGATGGCGGCCCCCGGCAGCACGGCGTGGCTCATGGCATCGCTCATGAGGCTCATGCGCCGCAGCATGAGGAACACCCCCACCGGGGGGGCCGACAGCGACAGGGCGAGGCAGCCGACGAGGGCGCGCCGCATGAAGCCGAATTCGAGGAACGGGCCGAACAGCCCATCGATCAGGATTGCGGTCACGGGGCGTCCCGGTGGTCGTGGGGCTGCGCGGGCCCGTGGTGGTGCGGGTGGTCGTGGCCCGGGCCATGCGCGTGCGAATGGGCATGGGGCGTTTCGCCGGCGGCGCGGCCGCAGATCGCCGCGTCCTCGTCCCACGCCTCCGACAGGGTCTGGGCGCGGGCGAGGTTGCGCGGGCTGAGCACGGCTTCCGTCGGCCCCCACGCCACGGGCTCGCGGGCGAGGAGCAGGGTCTCGGGGAAATGCCCGCGCACCTGAGCGAGATCGTGCAACGCCGCCACGATGGTGCGGCCCTGACCGTGCCAGGCGCCGATGAGGCGCAGGAGGTCGGCGCTGGTGCGCCCGTCGACGCCCGTGAACGGCTCGTCGAGGAGGATGACGCGGGCATCCTGGACGATGAGGCGGGCGAACAGGGCCCGCTGGAACTGGCCCCCCGACAGGGTGCCGATGGGCCGGTCCTCGAAGCCGACGAGGCCGACGAGGCCAAGGGCCTCGATGAGGCGGTCGCGATAGGGCGCCGCCCGGCGCCACGGACCGATGCGGCGCCACAGGCCCATGGCCACGAGGTCGAGGACCCGCAGGGGAAAGCCCCGGTCGATCTCGGCCGATTGCGGCAGATACGCGATGGCGCCGGCGAGGTCCGGCCGGTCGATCCGGCCGTCGAGGCACGGCACTTCCCCGACGATGCCCTTGAGGAGGGTCGACTTGCCGGCGCCGTTCGGGCCGACGAGGGCGAGCAGGGCGCCGGGCCGGATCGTACCGTCGAGGTGGTGCACGGCCGGATGGCGGTCGTAGCCGAGGGTGAGGCCGTGGAGCGCGATGGCGCCGGCCGGCGCGCTCACGCCAGGATCCACAGGATGGCGCCCCAGAGAAGGGCGGCCAGGAGCGCCGCCACGACGAAGCGAAGAGGGGCCCCCGCCTGGAACAGCGAGGGGCGAGGCAGGGGGCTGGAACGGGTCACGGGAGGGCAATCGAACCGAACGGGCGCATCGGCTTACGTTGCGCGCTGATACACTGTAACATTGTGGGAGTTCAACGGGCCGGGACGGACCGGCATGCTCACGGGGATCGGGAGCCCATGCACCACCACGTCGGCACGCAAGCGGAGTGTTGCGGTCATCACGGGCCGGAGGAGGCCCTGGCGCGGGCCGAGGCCGTGTGTCGGGCGCGGGACCTGCAGTTCACCCGCCTGCGTCGGGACGTCCTCGAAGTGGTGGCGTCCCAGGCGCGGCCTCTCGGGGCCTACGACATCGCCGAGCGCCTCAGTGCCTCGGGCAAGCGGGTGGCCGCCGTCTCGGTCTACCGCGCCCTGGATTTCCTCACCGAGAACGGCCTCGTTCACCGCATCGCCAGTCGCAATGCCTTCGTGTCCTGCGGGCACACGCACACGGACGGCGCGGGCCTCGTCTTCCTCATCTGCCGCTCCTGCGGCGGCATCGACGAGACCACCTCGCCCGAGATCGAGGACCAGCTCGGCCGCACCCTCGCCAAGGCGGGCTTCCGGCCGTCGAGCCGGATCCTGGAGGTCGAGGGCGAGTGCGGCGCCTGCCTCGGACGGGTCGCCGAGGGCTGACTGCCCCCGTACCGTCGGGAGTATGCTTCAGAACGCGTTGTTGTAGGCGCGCGGCGAGATCACGGTCTGGACCATGATCCGCAGATCGAGCCAGATCGACCAGTTGTCGATGTAGTACAGGTCGTGGGCGACGCGGCGCTCCATGTCGAGGTCGGTCAGGGTCTCGCCGCGCAGGCCGTTCACCTGGGCCCATCCGGTGATGCCCGGCATCACGTTGTGCCGCCGCGCGTAGTGGGCGATGCGCCGCTCGAAGCTGCGGTCATGGGCGAGGGCATGGGGGCGCGGGCCGACGAGGGCCATCTCACCGCGCAGCACGTTGATGAGCTGCGGCAGCTCGTCGATGTTGGAGCGGCGCAGCACTGCGCCGATGCGGGTGATGCGGGAATCGTTGCGCGAGGCCTGCCGGAAGACGGTATCGCCCTCCGCCTTCATGCTGCGGAACTTGTAGACCCTGAAGGCCTGCTGGTTGAAGCCGTAGCGGCGTTGACGGAAGAACACCGGCCCCGGACTGTCGAGCTTGATCAGCACCGCGACGGCGGCGAAGAGCGGCGCCAGCATCACCAGGGCGGTGGCCGCCAGGGTGAGGTCGACGGCGCGCTTGAGCAGGATTTCACCCGGCTGGAGCGGGCGCCGGCCGATGCTGAGGCCGGACAGGCGCCCGACGCGCCCGACCTTGATGTCGGGGAAGCGGTCCATCACCGAGCCGGGGCGCAGGTGCAGGGCGGCGGGCACGCGCAGGAACGCGTCGATGCAGCGCTCGATGTCGCTCGCCTCCGACCACGGCACCAGGATGAAGACGTCGTCGGGGCGCAGGAAGCGCACCACCGACACGGCGAGATCGAGGTCCTCGGCCATCTGCGCGGTGCGGGTGAGGGCGTCGGCCTCGCCATCCGTGCGGCGCAGGTAGCTGGTTCCGATGACGCGAAGGCCGAGGGCTTCCGTGTCGTTGTGGGCGTAGAACCGCGCGATGTCGTCCTCGTATCCGACGAGATGGATGCGGTTGATGGAGGCCGAGTCCGGCCGGATCGCTCCGCGCACCAGGGCGATCATCGCGGCGCGAACCCCGAGCATCACCGGCAGGCCCGTAAGGAAGAAGCCGAGGGAGACGATGCGCGAGAAGTCGTTGGTGGTCTTGGTGGCGAAGCCGAGAATGAGCACGACCGCCCAGGCCGAGACCCAGAGGGTCGCGGTGCGCCGCAGGTGCGGTCCATGCGAGAGGGCCGTCTCGATGCTGTATTCGTCTCGCGCCAGGTTGGTAAGGAGCACCATCACGGCGATGAGGCCGGCGATATGCAGTCCGCCGCTCGCGCCGCTTGGCGGGAATTCCCCAAGCACGGCGAGGGAATAGGTGACGTCCACCGCATAAGCGGTGCCGAGGATGGCGACGAGATCGGCGAGCGCCACGGATGCGCTGATGCCGAGGCGGAAGGCCGCGCGTCGGCGCCGGGGCAGGAGGGCTGCCCAGACATCGCGGCGCGCGACCGTCTTGATCGACATGGCCTGCGGTGCGGCTTCATAGATTTTCTGGATCGGTTCCTGAAACATCTGGAATGCCATGTCCCGTCGTGAGGCGGAAAGTGTCCCGAATCGGGCCAATTGGCCGGTCGATCCCGGTTTCGTCACATCACGGCGCAAGCTTCGGACCTTCGTCCCCGGTCTTGCGCGAACCGGATCGTCGAGAGTGGGAACATCTGCTGGAGCGGGTCCAGCTTTCATCGAGTCAAGACTTCGAGGCCCTCTAAGGAGTTCGAGATCTTTCGTTCTTGGCTTAGAAAAGCTTCCGAGCGTCAGCAATCTGCTCTGGACTTATCCACCGAAAAGTCTTCGGTGGCGGCCTCGTTTGGGTGCCGGTTCGGATCGAGGCGTGTCTCGCGACGGTCCGAGGCGTTCGCATACTGCGCCGCAATCAGACGCCGCCCTCGGCCATGATCGCGACATCAATGGGCGCCATCGGCGGGTTCCAAGGCGTCGTGCCAGGACGGCGTCGTAAACGTTTGCGCGGCGCCAATTCATCCCTAATGGATCACGGCAGGCTGACGTTTTTTCACGAAACACCGAGGATGCGGCGAGTATCGTCCATGCTGGATACCAACGGACAGGCCGTCGCGGATGAAGGGTTGGGCGCGGACGCGGGGGCGACCGTTGCCGTGGCGCCGCCTGCGGCGGTCACCGGTGCCACCCCGGCCTTCGTGGTGCTCGCAGGCTTGAGCCTGTCGCACCTCCTCAACGATCTCATCCAGTCCCTGCTGCCGGCGATCTATCCGCTGCTGAAGGCACAGTTCCGGCTCGCTTTCGGCCAGATCGGCCTCATCACCTTCGTGTTCCAGCTCACCGCCTCGGTGCTCCAGCCCATCGTGGGCCTCTATACCGATCGCAAGCCACTGCCGTTCTCCCTGGCCTTCGGGATGGGATCCTCCCTCCTCGGCCTCCTGCTCCTGTCCGTGGCATGGGACTACGGCCTCCTGCTCCTCGCCGCCGGCCTCGTGGGGTTCGGTTCGGCGGTGTTCCATCCCGAGGCGACGCGCGTCGCACGCCTCGCTTCGGGGGGGCGTTACGGCTTGGCACAATCGGTGTTTCAGGTCGGTGGCAATGCCGGGACGGCGCTCGGGCCCCTGCTCGCCGCCTTCGTGGTGGTGCCGCACGGGCAGGGGAGCGTGGCATGGTTCTCCCTCGTGGCGTTGGCGGGCATCGGCGTGCTTGCCCTCGTCGGCCGCTGGTATGCCGGACGGCTGCGCGCGAAGCTGCGCCCCGCCTCCCGCGCGGTGGCCCGTGCCGCGCCCCTCTCGCGCCGACGGATCGGCGTCACCATCGCGATCCTGTTGACGTTGATCTTCTCGAAATACTTCTATCTCGCGAGTTTCTCGTCCTACTACACCTTCTACCTGATCCACCGCTTCGGCGTGTCCGTGCCCCAGTCGCAGATCTACCTGTTCGTCTTCCTTGGCGCGGTGGCGGCGGGGACGATCCTGGGTGGCCCCATCGGCGACCGCATCGGGCGCAAACCGGTGATCTGGGGCTCGATTCTCGGGGTCCTTCCCTTCACCCTGGCTCTGCCCCACGCCGATCTGACCTGGACCGTGGTGCTGACGGTGCCCATCGGCATGATCCTGGCCTCGGCGATGCCGGCGATCCTCGTCTACGCGCAGGAACTTCTTCCCGGCCGGATCGGCCTCGTCGGCGGACTGTTCTTCGGCTTCGCGTTCGGGATGGGAGGGCTCGGCGCCGCGATCCTCGGGGAGGTGGCCGATCATGCCGGCATCACGGCGGTCTATGCCCTGTGCGCCTACCTGCCGCTCATCGGACTCTCGGCGGCGTTCCTGCCGCGCCTCGCCCGATGACACCGTACGGGCCGGCCGGAGGACTGGCGAGCCCGGCCCCCTCGCCCGGCCCTTGAAGCGGACTCAGGCCGCCGAGCCTGAACCCGCGCCACCGAGGGTCTGGATCGCCTCGAACCCCTCGAATTGGGGATGCCCGAGGTAGAGCGGCTTCGTCGTCGGCACCCGGCCGTGCGCCTTGCGGAATTGCTCCGAGCGGGTCCAGGCTTCGAAGTCGGCCTTCGAGGCCCAGATCGTGTGTGACGCGTAGAGGACGTGGTCCTCATGCTCGGGCCCCCGCAGCAGGTGGAATTCCACGAAGCCTGGCATCTCGCCGAGCTGGCTGTCGCGCCCGAGCCAGACTTGCTCGAAATCCGCGGTGGAATCCTTGACGACTTTGAAGCGATTCATCGCGATATACATGTCTGGATCCGTGTTTTCCGACGGGGGTCGGGATGCCCGACACCCTAGCCCAGGTGGCGCGGCAATCGGAAGGACCAACCGGGGCGGCCCTTCTGCCGGATACCGGAACCTGGGCCGACCCCGGCGCCGCAGACCCGTACAAAGGTTCCATAGCGGAAGCTCTTGCTTTTCGTGCCGCCTTTGTGGTCAAGCTGCCGCCGCTGTAGGAATTCGAACGAAACCGCATAGAA
The DNA here is from genome assembly GCF_022179065.1 of Methylobacterium adhaesivum. GTDB lineage: Bacteria > Pseudomonadota > Alphaproteobacteria > Rhizobiales > Beijerinckiaceae > Methylobacterium > Methylobacterium adhaesivum. The sequence goes on along the minus strand of NZ_BPQD01000007.1, from coordinate 245,142 downwards.
TGACCGCAGGCGTCGCGTGCGGCGTAGGGATGAGCTTCTGCTTAGATCCAATAGATCGTGTCGTGTCCGAGGATCGGATCCCTAACGAAAATCAGTTTTGTACGATATCGTGCGGAATCGTTCTTTTAGGCCCGATCCCTTCGTTGGTCCGGACGGCGGCGTTCACGAGTTTCAGGACTGAATCGAGATATGATGCCCAAACAGACCACCGATGTTGATCGCCTCGTCGGATTGCGAATCACCGCCCTCCGCAAGGCGCGTGGCCTGAGTCAGACCGCGCTTGGCACCGCCGTTGGTGTGACGTTCCAGCAGGTTCAGAAGTACGAGAAGGGCCAGAACCGCGTCGGCGCCGGCCGCCTGCGCGAGATCGCCCGCCTTCTCGAAGTGCCGGTTTCGGCCTTCTTCGAGGATGACGATGCCGGCGGCACGCAGTCCGACGTCTTCGGCTTCCTCAGTGCTCAGGGCGCCATCGAACTCTTGCGCGCCTATGCGCTGATCGACAACGACCAGCTGCGGCGCGATGCCCTCGCCATCGTCCGAACCATCTCGAAGATGGGCAAACTGGCGCCGACGGAGCCGGATCCCGTCGCCGAGTAGGCCGCTTCGATCCCGTTCGGATCTTTCGAGACGTGAGCCGATCCGGTCGGTTCGCTTCTCGAAGAGGCCGTGTGGAAACGTCTTTCGCGATCGTGCTGCGATTGAGCGGACGGCGCTTCAGCCGATGAGGTGGAAGAAGCTGCCCGTCACCCGTCCGAGGCGATGACCGGCGAGCCCGAGGGGCACGTTCTCCGCATCCGTGACGGACGCCAGGGCCCCGTCCGCGTCCGGTGCCGGGGTGCGCTCGCTGGCATAGTGGAATTCGTGGCCGACAAGGCGGGTGCCCGCCCGCCCGAGGGGACCGTCGGCGACGAGGGTGGCCACGCGGTAGCCGAGGTGCAGCTTGCGCACCCGGTACGAGGTCGCCACCGGCAGGAGGTTTGCCATGGGATGGGTGACCCCCTCGGCGTCTTCCAGGCTTTCGCCGAGCACCATGTAGCCGCCGCACTCGCCGTGAACAGGGCGGTCCATGGCAAAGGCGCGCAGGCCCGCGAGGAACGTCGTGGCGGCGGCGAGGTACCCCGCATGGAGTTCCGGGTAGCCACCCGGTAGCCACGCCGCGTCGCACCCGGCCGGCGGCGCCTCGTCGGCGAGGGGCGAGAACGGGACGAGTTCGGCCCCTTGCGCCCGCCAACCCGCCGCCATGTGCGGATAGAGGAACGAGAAGGCGGCATCGGACGCCACGGCGATGCGCTGGCCCGGCGGGTTCGGCAGGGCCCCGGCGCGGGGCGAGGGTGTGACCCCGGCGGCGGCGGCCAGGATGGCGTCGAGGTCGAGGCCCGCCTCCGCCAGATCCGCCAGCCGGTCGAGGCGCACGTCGAGATCGTTGGTCTCCCGGGCCTGAACCAGGCCGAGGTGGCGTTCGGGCAAGGTCAGCCCCGCGTCGCGCATGAGGGCCCCGAAGACCGGCAGGCCGATCTTGGCCAGCCCCGCCTCCACGAGGCGCCGATGACGCGGGCTCGCGACCTTGTTCAGCACCACCCCGGCGATGCGGATGCGCGGATCGTAATGCATGCAGCCGAGCGCCACGGCGGCGGCCGATTGCGCCGCCCCCGACACGTCGAGGACGAGGAGGACGGGCCAGCCGTAGCGTGCGGCGATGTCGGCATTGGCCCCCGTGCGGCCGGCCCCCGCCACGATCCCGTCGAACAGGCCCATGGACCCTTCCGCCACCACGAGGGCGGCGTCCGTCCCCGCGAGGCCCGCCACGGCGTCGAGCATGGGCTCCGCCATGGCGAAGCTGTCGAGGTTGAAGCTCGGAAACCCCGTGGCGGCTTCATGGAAGGCCGGGTCGATATAGTCCGGCCCGCATTTCGCGCCGCGCACGGCGATGCCGCGCCGGCGCAGCGCTCGCAGGAGCGCCAGGGTGACGGTGGTCTTGCCGGAACTCGAGCGGGGGGCGGCGACGAGGAGGCCCGGAACGCTCACGGGCGCTCTCCCGCCACCGTGCGGGCCGCGCCTGTGCCGGATTGCGGCCGGAATCGCCGGTCGTAGTCGGTGGAGTAGAGGGCGCTCTCGCGAAACTCCGCCGGGTCGAGGGCCGGGCCGACGAGGATGAGGGCCGTTCGTTCGAGGCGGGCTTCCGCCACCTGTCCGGCGATGCGCGCGAGGGTGCCGGTGAGGACCCGCTCGTCGGGCCAGGTTGCGCGGAACACCACCGCGGCCGGGCAGTCTGCGCCGTAGAACGGCGTCAGCTCGGTCACCACCGCGTCGATGACGTGAATCGAGAGGTGCAGCGCCAGGGTCGCGCCCGTGGCGGCGAAGGCGGCGAGCGTCTCGCGCTCCGGCATGGCGCTGGCCCGGCCGGACGTGCGGGTGAGGATGACCGATTGGGCGAGGCCCGGCACCGTGAGTTCGCGCCCGAGTACGGCGGCGGCGGCGGCGAAGGCGGGCACGCCCGGCGTCACCGTGTAGGGAATGCCGGCCTGGGTGAGGCGCCGGGTCTGTTCGGCCAGCGCGCTCCAGATCGAGAGATCGCCCGAATGCAGGCGGGCGACGTCGAGCCCCGCCGCGTGGGCGGCGGCGCACTCGGCCAGAATCGCGTCGAGGTCGAGGGGGGCGGTGTCGACGATCCGCGCGCCCGGCGGGCACCAGCCCAGGATCTCCGGCGCCACCAGGGAGCCGGCATGGAGGCAGACGGGGCAGCGCGCGATGAGATCGCGTCCGCGCACGGTGATGAGGTCGGCGGCGCCCGGGCCGGCGCCGATGAAATGGACGGTCATGGTGCCTGAGTGACGGATTTGGGGCCGAGTGCAAGGGCGCATGTCGCCCCGGCACTCGCGATGCGGGGGAGGATGAGGGTCGCGCCGGGGCCGGCCCCCGCGAGGGCGGCGGCCTCCGCCACGGAGCCGACGCCGCGCGTGGCCGTGATGCGGGCCGAGCGGGTGACGACCCGCGCGTCCATGGCGATGAGGGCTTCGGCCGAAACGCCGATCAGCGGCACGCCGAGGGTTGCGGCCACGGCACGGATGGCCGGTTCGTCCGCCCGGTCGGCGGCGGTGGCGAGGCTCTCGAGGAGGAATGGCTGCCTCGCCAGAGCGTGCCCTACGAGGTCGAGTATCTCGTCCGCCGCCGTGGCGTGGCGAAAGCCGATTCCGGCGACGACCCGTTCGGTCACGGCTTCGTCCAAACCCACTGCGTCACCGGCATCGCCGTGCGCCAGCCGTGGAGGTGGCCGACGGGATCGGCTTTCGCGACGGAAAGGCGTTTGAGGGTGCCGCCGTGCCGGGCGAAGGCGGCGAGGAGCACCGCCTCGCCCTCCAGGGTCACGACGTTGGCGACGAGGCGGCCGCCGGGGGCGAGGGCGTCCCGCGCCTGATCGAGAAGCCCCGGTGCCGTGACGCCGCCGCCGATGAACACCGCGTCTGGCCGGTCGAGACCGCTCAGGGCTTCGGGGGCGGCCCCCTCCACGACGGCGAGGCCCGGCACGCCGAGGTTCGCGGCGTTGCGCCGGATGCGGGCGACCCGGGCCGGGTTCGCCTCGATGGCCAGCGCCCGCAGGCCGGGGCGGCGCAGCATCCATTCGATGGAAATCGAGCCGGCCCCGGCGCCGATATCCCACAGGAGCTGACCCGCACGAGGACGCAGGGCCGCCAGGGTTACGGCGCGGATGTCGGATTTGGTGAGCTGTCCGTCATTCTCGAACCAGGCGTCGTCGAGGCCCGGCGCCAGGGGCAGCACCCGGGCGTCGGGGTTGGCCACGACCGCAATGGCGAGGGTGTTGAGGGGATCGATGCCATCGAGGGCGAAGGTGCCGGCCGCCGTGTCGCGGCGGTTCTCGCGCGGGCCGCCCATGGCCTCCAGCACCGTGAGCGTCGAATCCCCGAATCCCCGCTCGGTGAGGAGGGCGGCGACGGCGGCCGGCGTCGATCCGTCCCAGCTCAGGACGAGCAGATGGGCGCCGGGCTGGAGATGGGGGATGAGGTTCGGCAGCGCCCGGCCGTGCAGGGTGAGGCAGGCGGTCTCGGCGACGGGCCAGCCCATGCGGGCGCAGGCGAGGCTGAACGCGGAGGGCTGGGCGAACACCCGCACCTCCTCCGCCGGGACGAGGCGCGCGATCTCGGCGCCGATGCCGTAATGGAACGGATCGCCCGTGGCGAGGATGCAGGTCGGCTGCCCGCGCCGGGCCAGGATGCCGGGATAGGCGTCCGCGATGGGGCTCGGCCACAGCCGCACCTCGGCGCGGAGCGGCCCGGCGAGTTCGATATGGCGCCGGCCGCCATAGATGCACGCGGCCGTGTCGAGGGCGGCGGCGGCGGCGGGGCTCAACCCGGCCCGGCCATCCTCCCCGATGCCCACGAGGGTCAGCCACGCTTGGCTCGACACAGGCTCACGGCTCATGGAGAAAGCGTCCCATGCTCAAGCGTTGCCTCATCCTCGGCGGCACGGGCGAGGCGAGCGCCCTGGTGCGGAGCCTGCCCCTCGGACTCGACGCCACCCTGTCGCTCGCCGGCCGCACCCAGGCGCCGAAGGCCGAGCCGGTGCCGACCCGCATCGGCGGCTTCGGCGGCGTGGACGGCCTCGCGGCCTACATCACCCAGAACCGGATCACCTGCGTCATCGACGCGACCCATCCGTTCGCCGCCCGCATGAGCGCGAACGCGGCGCGTGCCTGCGCCCGCACCGGCACGGAGTTGCTGGCCATCCGCCGCCCGGCCTGGGACCCGGTGCCGGGGGATCGCTGGACCCTCGTGCCCGATATGGCGGCGGCCGCGTTGGCGTTGGGCGAAAAGCTGCGCCGGGTGTTCCTCACAGTCGGCCGCCAGGAGGTCGATGCCTTCGCGGCCGCGCCCCAGCACGATTACGTGGTGCGCGCCATCGAGTCCGTGAGCCTGGCCGTCCCGCGCCTCACGGCGATCTCCGCGCGCGGCCCCTTCGCCGAGGCTGACGAGGCGGCCTTTTTGCGAGATCAGGGGATCGACGTGCTGGTGAGCAAGAATTCCGGCGGGGCCGCCACCTACGGCAAGATCGCGGCCGCGCGGGGGTTGGGCCTGCCGGTGGTGATGGTGGCCCGGCCGCCGAAGCCCGATGGGCCGAGCGTTTCCGACGCGGCTGCCGCGCTGGCGTGGCTGACGAGCCGTTAAGCAGCTTATCCTAACGACATCGGGATCCATCGTCCGTGGGAATACGAGAACGTGACCCGCAACACGCTCCCTCTCCTGCAAGGAGAGGGCTGGGGCGAGGTGTGGGACCTTTTCGGAGATGTCACACACCTCACCCTGTCGCTCTCCTCCCAGGCGAGGGGACCCCTGCCGCCCGCACGACGGACGAAGACGATGGCCCCCGATAGACAAAGGCCGGCAGGCCCGTCTCACGCCGGCACGCTGCGCGGGGTGTAGACGTAGGGACGGACCCCGTCCCCCCGCTCGATCAGCCGGGTGCCCGAGGCGCCGATGATCACCATGGTGGCCATGTCGGCGGTGGTCTCGCGGGCCTCGGCCAGGGTGAGCACCCGGATGGCCTCGTCGGGCCGCGAGACGGCGCGGGCGAAGATCACCGGGGTGTCGGGGGCGCGGATCTCGGCGGTCAGCGCCAGGGCGCGCCCGAGTTGCCATGGCCGCGCCTTCGAGATCGGGTTGTAGAGGCTCACGACGAAATCGGCCCGCAGCACGGCCTCCAGCCGGGCGGTCACGACCTCCCAGGGCTTGAGATTGTCCGACAGGGACAGGGCACAGAAATCGCCGCCGAGCGGCGCGCCGAGGCGGGCGGCGGCGGCCAGCATGGCGGTGATGCCCGGTTCGACGGTGATGGTAAGGGTCCGCCACAGGGGATCGCCGGCCTCCACCGCCTCGAACACAGCCGCCGCCATGGCGAACACGCCGGGATCGCCGCCCGACACCACGGCGACATGACGGCCGGCGGCGGCGAGTTCGAGGGCGTGGCGGGCGCGGTCGACCTCGACGCGGTTGTCGGTGGCGTGCCGGGTCAGGCCCGGCCGCTCCGGCACGCGGGCGACGTAGGGGATGTAGCCGATGAGGTCCTGCGCGCGGGCGAGCGCCGCTTCGGCGGCGCGGGTCAGGAGGTCGGGGTCGCCCGGCCCGAGGCCGATGACCGTGACGGAGCCGGTCACGGCCGGCGGCCTTCGCCGGGCAGGAGCACCATGGAGAAGTAGGGCGCCGTGTCGTCGGGCTTCTCGTGCAGGGGAACCACGCGCTCGCCCGCCATGGTGCCGCGCTCGACATAGACCGCGCGCTCCAGCACACCGGCCTCCTTCAGGGCGGCGCGGACCTTGGGCAGGTGGCGGCCGAGCTTCATGATCACGGCGGCGTCGGTCTGCGTCAGCCGCGCGACCAGGGCGGCGTGCGGCAGGGTCGCGGGCAGGATGGTGAGGACATCGTCGCCCCAGGTGATGGGCGTGCCGGCCCGGGTCCAGCAGCCCGACATGCCGGTGACGCCCGGCACCACTTCCACGGGAAAGCGGTCCTTCAGGCGGCGCCACAGGTGCATGAACGAGCCGTAGAAGAACGGATCGCCCTCGCTGAGGATCGCGACGTCGCGGCCAGCACCCAGGTGGTCGGCGAGCTGGGCCGCCGCGTCGTCGTAGAAGCCCGCGAGCGCCGCGACATAGTCGGGATGCTCGGGGTGCAGCTCGGTGGTGTAGGGGTAGGCCAGAGCGCATTCGCGCGCCGGGTCTGGCGTCAGCACCGCGTCCGCGATGGTGCGGGCGTTGCCGCGCCGGCCCTTCTTGCAGAAATGCACGAGGACAGGGGCCGCCGCCAGCACCTTCATGGCCCGCACGGTGAGGTAATCGGGCTCGCCCGGCCCCATGCCGACGCCGAACAGGGTGCCGGTGAGCTTCGCCACGGGCTGCGCGGGCTCGTCCAGGGCGGCGGGGGGGAGGGGAGCGCCCGCCTCCATCACTCGATCTCCTGCGCCAGGGCGTTGATGGCGGCCGCCGTCATGGCGCTGCCGCCGCGCCGGCCGTGCACCACGACGAAGGGCACCCGGCCGTCGCGGGCGAGGGCCTCCTTCGATTCGGCGGCCCCGACGAAGCCGACGGGGATGCCGATGACGGCGGCCGGCGGCGGCACGCCCTCGTCCAGGAGTTCGAGGAGCCGGAACAGGGAGGTCGGGGCGTTGCCCACCGCCACGACGCTGCCGGGCAGGTGCTCGCGCCACAATTCCATGGCGGCGGCCGAGCGGGTGGTGCCCATGCTGGCGGCCATCTCGGGCACGCGCGGATCGCTGAGCGAACAGATCACCCGGTTGTTCGCCGGCAGGCGCGACCGGGTGACCCCGTCGGCGACCATGCGGACATCGCAGAGGATCGGCGCTCCGGCTTTCAGGGCGGCCTCGCCCCTTTCAGCGAAATCGTCCGAGAGTTCCACGTCGCGGGGCAGGTCGGTCATGCCGCAGGCGTGGATCATCCGCACCACAACCCGCTCGGCGGTGCCGTGGAAGCGGGCGAGGTCCGCCTCGGCGCGGATCATCGCGAAGGAGCGGGCGTAGATCGCCTGCCCGTCGCGCAGATAGTCGAGGCGCGAACTCATGCGGGCGAACTCATGGAATCGTGGTCCTGAAGGCGTGAGCGAGGGCAAGGGCCCGGCCGAGGGAACCGGCCGAATCCGCATTCCTTACGCGGTCCAGCACGGCCTCGAAAGTGAGTTGCATCGCCGGCTCGGCATCGGGGCGCCCGTGGAGGACGATGCCGTAGCGCCCGGCGCGGCCAACGAGGGTGAGGGCGGCGGCGCCCGGATGGGCGCAGCCCTTGGCGCAGCCGGACACGTGGGCGTCGACGCCTGAGCCCCGCAGGGCCTCTGCGAGGCGCGCCGCATCGGCAAGCGTCGGCGTGGAGCCGGAGGCGCAGGCGGGGGCGCCGGGGCAGGCCGCGACCAGCCCGCGCGGATCGTCGGCGGCGTGGATGAAGCCCTGTTCCCCGAGGGCATCGCGGGCGTGGCGCACGCCGTCGTGGTCCATCGAGACGAGGACGATGCCACGGGTCGGGCTCACGGCGAGGTGGGGCGCGCCGAGGCGCTCGCTCCAGGCCGCGAGGTGCACGAGGTCCTCCGCCGTGCAGCGCCCGAAGGCCGCCTCCACGGCCAGCGCCGTGCAGTCGCCGAGATCGTGCAGGCCCGGCACCAGGGGCGGGAGGGTAGCGGGCGCCGCCATGCGGTCGGCGACACGCGTCTCCCGCCAGAGGTCGAGGTCGCGCATCCGCCGCGCGCCGCTCGCCGCCAGGATGCGCAGCCATTCGGAGACGGCCGTAAGGGCTGCGGCCGCCGGGACGGGCGCGAACCAGACCGGCCCGTCCGGACCGGCGAGGGCCACGGCGACGCGGTCGGGGCCGAGGACGCGGAGCCAGATGTCGGCTTCCACCGCCCCGAGGCCGAAGCCGCCCGCCGCCTCGATGGCCACCAGGGTCTTGGCCGGCAGGCCGGGGACCGCGCGGCCGGCCGCCTCCACGGCCTCCGCCAGGGCGTCGTGCCCGAACAGGGGCGGCGTCAGGGTGAGGCGCTGCGGGCCGCCGTCGTGGCGCACGTCGCCGAGGCCAACGGCTCCGAGGTGATGGGCGAGGGGACCTTGCGTCTCCGGTGTCACCCCGCGGATCTGAAGGTTGGCCCGGGCGGTCACATCGATGTGGCCGTTGCCGAAGCGTCGCGCGCCCTCCGCCACGGCCCGCGCCTGGGCGGCGGTGAGGCGGCCCAGGGCGGGGTGGACCCGCGCGAGGAGCCCGTCGCCCGTGGGCATGGGGCGGGCGAGGCTCGGGCACCAGCCACGCCGGCTCGGCGCCTCGGGGAGGACGCGGCGCCCCGGCGAGGGGGGCGGCGTGGGGCAGGCCGCGTTCATTCGGCCGCCTCCGGCAAAGGCTCGCTCGGCATCAGTTCGTCGGCCGCCATGGCGTTGCGGCGCGTCCGCCACAGGCCGCGCCGCCGGGCCTCATCGAAGCGTTCGAGGATGGCGCGGGCCGCCTCCGGGTTGGCCGCCCGCAGGGCGTCGAAGGTGTCGGGGTCGGCGATCAGGGCGCCGTAGAGCCGGTCGAGGTCGGCATCCGACACGGCATCCGTGGTGGCCGCGAGCACGAAGACCGCATCGACCCCCTGCGCCAGCTCCTGGGCGCCGCGATAGCCGTGGCGCAGCTGCGCCGCGATCCAGCGCGGATGGGCGAGCTTCGCCCGGATCAGCCGGGTGGCGTCCTCGCGGGCCGTACGGGCCTTCGGTCTTTCGGGAGTGCCGACGTCGAGGCTGTAGAGGGTCGGGCGGGCCCCGGTGAGGCCGGCCGCGGCGGCGAATCCGCCCATGGCTTCCACGGCGGCGTCTCCATCGAGGAGATCGCGCTCGGCGACATCGAAGGCATGAACGTAGGCGTCGGCCTGGGCAACGCGAGCGGCGAACCCGGCATCGGCGACATCCTCCTTGCCGCCATAGGCGTGCGAGGTGGCGTCGAGATAGGCGCGGCCGAGGTCGTCCCGGCCTTCCCAGTCCCCGTCGAGGGCGAGGCCGCCGGCCCCGGCGCCGTAGCGGCCGGGGGCGGCGCCGTAGACGCGGGACCCGGCCTCGCCCCGGCGGCGGGCGGCGGCGAGGGGGTTTTCGGAATCGTCCTCTTCGCGGGTGGCGACGGCGTCCGCCGCGCGGGCGAGGAGCGCCAGGGTGTCGGGGAAGGTGTCGCGAAACGCGCCCGAGACCCGCACGGTCACGTCGATGCGCGGCCGGTCGAGGAGGGCGAGCGGCAGCACCTCGACGCCGGTGACGCGGGTGGAGGCATGGTCCCAGACCGGGCGCACCCCCATGAGGGCGAGGGCGTGGGCGACGTCCTCGCCGCCCGTGCGCAGGGTCGGCGAGGCCCACAGGTCCATGACGATGCGGGCCGGATACTCGCCCTCGTCCTGCAGGTAGCGCCGCACCACCGCATCGGCGGCCTTGGCGCCGAGGGTGGTGGCGGCACGGGTCGGCAGGCTGCGCGGGTCGAGGGTGGTGAGGTTGCGCCCCGTCGGCATCACGTCGGTGCGCCCGCGCGAGGGCGAGCCGGCGGGGCCGGGGGGAACGAAGCGCCCGTCGAGGGCGGCGAGCAGCCCGTCGCGCTCGGCCGTGGCGCAGGCGGCTACCGCCGGAGGGTCGTCGGGGGCGGCGCGGCCGAAGACGTGGAGCCCCGCCCGGGTCACGACCTCGCCGAGGTCGCAGAGATGCGCGTCGAGGGCGGAGAGAGCGTCGGGCATGGCGGTGCCGGCATCGATGCCGGCGGAGGCGAGCAGCCCGGCCGAGTCCGCCTCCTCTAGAATCGTGCGCGCGAGGATCGCGGCGCGGCGCGGATCGAGCACGCTCGCGGCCGAATATTCTTCGACCAGTTCGCGCAAATGCGACGCCGCCGGATCGAGCCCCGCGCATTCGGTCTGGGGCGTGAGGTGGCCCAAGGCCACGCCGCCGAGGCGTCGCTTCAGGGGGGCGGCCTCGCCCGGATCGTCGACGATGAACGGGTAGACCACCGGCAGGGACCCGATGGCGCGGGCCGGCCAGCATCCGGGCGACAGGGCGACGGCCTTGCCCGGCAGCCACTCCGTGGTGCCGTGGGTGCCGAGGTGGATCAGGGCGTCGAAGGTTTGTCGGAGCCCGAGGTGGAACGCCAGATAGGCATGGGTCGGCACCGCGTCGGGGTCGTGATAGCCGGCCTTGCGGTCGGCCGCCCGGCCCCGGTCGGGCTGGAGAAACAGGGCGACGTGACCTGTCGGGGTGCCCGTTTCCAAGGCCGCCCTCGAAAGTCTCACCCCGGTGGCGTCGGGCGCAACAGGCCCCCTCTCCTGTAAGGAGAGGGCTGGGGTGAGGTGTCGTCCATTTCCGAAGAGGTCACACACCTCACCCTGTCCCTCTCCTGGAAGGTGTGGGGACCCGCGCTGCCCGTGAAGGCGTTGAGGTGGTCCGGCGTGTTGGGGCTCGGGCGGTGGCGCCAGAACCATGGGAAAACGGAAGGCGCCGTCGATGCAGAGCAGATCGGCCTCGGGCGGCCCCCAAGCTGCGATGAGTTCGGCCTGCTGCGCCTCCGGCAGGCCCGCGAACCACGCCCGGTAGGTGTCGAGCCCCACGAAGAAGGTGTGCGGCCCATGGGTGAGGGCGCGCATCAGCCTGTCCGCGTCCGGCAGGGGACCGGCGGCGTAGCCCGCCTCGTCCAGATCCGACACGATGGCCCGCGCGCTCTCGGGCGTGTCGAGGCCGACGGCGAAGCCCGCCCGGCCGCCGCGCGCGGGATAATCCGACAGCACCACGGCGAGGCGGCGCGCGGCACGCGGGGTCCGAGCGAGGCGCGTCCAGGCCGCCGCCCGGTCGGCGAGCGCGGCGATGCCCTCCGGATAGGGCCGTGCCCGGCGCTCGGAGAAGCCGTCGATCTCCGGGCCGTCTTCCTTGAACGAGATGGGAAAGCCCGAAAGCCGCCCGTCGAATTCCGGCAGCGCCACCTGCATGGCGAGGTCGGCCGCCGCCAGGCCCCGGGCCGAGGCCTCCCAGGCGGCCCGCGCGGCGCCGACGGTGTAGGCCTGGATCACCGGGCAATCGGCGCCGTCGAGGACGAAGCCCGCATCCTCCCGGGCGGAAAACGCCGTGGCGGCGACGACGAGGTCGGGCTTGCGGGCCGCGATGGCGTCGCGCAGGGCGCTCAAGGCCGCCGGATCCTTCAGACTCGACACGGCCACCATCGTCACCTGAAGGCCGTGCGCCTGCAGCGCATCACCGATAGCCGCCAGGGGGGCGGTGTCGCCGGACAGGATGGCCGAGCGGTAGACCACGAGGAGGGCGAGAGGCGCCGTGCCCGCCAGAATGGGGCGCCCGGCGGCGAGCGCCCGGTCGCGCTCGATGGGGCCGCAGCCCGGGCAGCAGAGGAAGCCGCGCGGCAGGGCTTGCGGTTCTTCCGTCTGACAGGGAAAGCCGATTTCGGCCGCGAGGCGCCCGAGCATCCGGCGCAGGTTGTCGCCGCCCCCCGCTCGAAAATAGGCATCGAGGACGGGGGCGAGGTCGGGCGCCGTCGAGAAGGCGTCGAGGCGCGGGTCGGGCCGGTCGTCGCCGGGCAGGACCACGAGCTTGACGCCGCCCATCCGCGCGGCGGCGGCGGCGCGCTCGATGCCGTAGCGCCAGTAATCGAGGCCGCCGAGGCAGCGGATGACCACGATCTTCGAACGCGCGATCACGCCCTCGACGTAGAGATCCACCGACATGGGGTGCCGAAGCTTCGCCAGCTTGGCGAGACGCAGCGTCGGCACGCCGTCCGAACCGCTCGGAGGAAACGCTTGTGAATACGCCCCGGCGACTCCGAACAGATCGGAATCCGTGAACGACAGGAACACGATGTCGCCCGGCGCCTGACCGAGATCGATCGCGGCTTCGCCCTCGTCGAGGGAGACCGTATCGATGCGGATCAGGTGCATGGCTTATCCCGCCAGGGCGGCGGCCACCGCGCCCTGGTCGAAGCCCTTGAGGCCGATGACCACGAGGCGGCCGTCGCGGGGCTCGGTGCCCTTCCACGGCCGGTCGTAGTGATGGCTGATCCGGGCGCCGACGCCCTGGACCACGAGGCGCATGGGCTTGCCGGTGACTTCGGCGAACCCCTTGATGCGCAGGACGCCGGGGGTCTCGGCGGCGCGCGCGACGCGGATCGCCAGATCCTCGGCGGTTCCCGTGGCGCGGACGGGCAGGGCGACGGAGTCGAAATCGTCGTGGTCGTGGTCCTCGCCGTCACCGTGGTGCGAGGGCCGGGCGTCGAGATCGTCCTCGGCCGCCGCGCCGAGACCGAGGATCACGCGCGGGTCGAGGCGGCCGTGTTCGGCCTCCACCATCTTCACGGCGCGGGGGAGGTGGGCGTTCACCTCGGCGCGGACCTTGGCCCGACCGGCCTCGTCGAGGAGGTCGGCCTTGTTCATCACCACGAGGTCGGCGCAGAGGAGCTGATCCTCGAACACTTCCTCGAGGGGATTGTCGTGGTCGACGTTCGTGTCCTCGGCGCGCTGGGCGGCGGAAGCCGCCGGATCGTCGGCGAAGAAGCCGGCGGCCACGGCGGGTCCGTCGATGACCGCGATGACGCCGTCCACTGTCACCCGCGAGCGGATCGCAGGCCATTGGAACGCCTGCACGAGGGGTTTCGGCAGGGCGAGGCCCGAGGTCTCGATGAGGATGTGCTGGGGCGGGTCGGCCCGGTCGAGGAGCTTGTTCAAAGCGGGAACGAAGTCGTCCGCGACCGTGCAGCAGATGCAGCCATTGGCGAGTTCGACGATGTCCTCGTCGCCGCAGCCCTCGATGCCGCAGGCGGCCAGGAACGAGCCGTCGAAGCCGATATCGCCGAACTCGTTGACGATGATGGCTAGGCGCCGGCCGTTCGCGTTCTCCACGAGGTGGCGCACGAGGGTCGTTTTTCCGGCTCCGAGGAAGCCGGTGACGATGGTGCAGGGGATCTTGTCCACGAGGCTCATTCGGCGGCGTCCGGTGTCGGTAGCGGCGGGATGCGGGCGACGACGCCCTTGCGGAATTCCTGCGGGCGCGCCTTCCACGGCACCACCCCGTCGGGGGTCTGGCCGTAGAGGCCGACGCCCGCGAGGATGATGTGGGCGGATTCGGTGGGGTCGAGATCGCCGTAGACGTAGGTCCAGCGCCCGCGCGAAGCCACCGCCACGGTGCAGGGGCGCTTGCAGACGGAGAGGCACTCGACCCCTTCGATGCGCAGGCCGGGAGCGGCATGCGCGTCGGCGGCGTCCCGCAGGGCGGCGAGGAGCCGGGTGCCCGCGCGGGGCTCGGCCTCGTCGCCCGCCGCGCGGCAGGCGGTGCAGACGTAGAGGGTGACGGTGTCGTTCGACGCGTCGGTCAGGGGGGCAGGCAAGGGATCAGGCAAGGGATCAGGCATGCGCCGTCGCCTTGCGGCCGAACAGGGTCCAGGCCCAGCCATAGGCCAGCCCGATCACCGCCCAGAATACGAAGGCGATCCCGAGGGAGCGGGCGGCGAACTGCGCCGCGTAGCCCGCCGGCAGGGCGGAGGCGGCGTGGCTCGTCTCCGGCGCCCCGGCGAGGTGCGGCGCCACGAGGAGCACGAGTCCCCCCGCGATGGCGATGGTCGAGCGGCGCAACGCGATGAGGTAGAGCCCCATGGCAGTGGCGGCGGCCGTCATCACCCACCAGAACTGGCGCTCGGCGAGGGGTGCCGCCTCCATGCCGGGCAGCTCCGGCGGCAGCCCGAGGGCCGGGGCGAGGGCAACCGCGAGGAAGCCCGCGATGGCGAAGCGTAAGCCCGTCTCGGGGGTCGGCTCACGCCCGCAGGCGAGGAGCACGGCGCCGAGGAGCAGGGCGTAGCCGACGCCGCCCACCAGGGTGGCGAGCGCCGTGAACGCCATGCGGGGTAGGCCGGGGCCGGGCTGCCATTCGGGCGCGACTTCGCCGCCGTTGACGGCGGGATCCTTCGTGCCGTGGTCGTGTCCGCCATGGACCCGCACGACGAGGGAGGCGAAGTGGGGCGCGGTGGTCGAGGCCTGCGTCTCGTAGCGCTCGGCCGCGATGATGAGCGGCGAGGTGAGCGCGAATTGCAGGCCCGACGCGACGACAGCCGCGAGGAAGCCGGCGACCAGAGCCGCCGACACGAGCCGGATGATCATGGGGGTGTCTGCCTGCGGCGCGTGGCGCTCAGTGGCAGGGGAAATTCTGGGTGTGGCGGAAATCGTGCGCCGCGTTGTGCAGGGCCATCGCCGGGGCGAAGCCCGCCATGAACACGAGACCGAGGCCGAGGAAGGCGGCGACGAGCACGGCGCCGAGGCGCTCGTTGGTGCGGGTGCCGGCAAGAACGAGGGTGCTGGTGGTCATCGGTCGGTCTCCTGGCCGCCCCGCCGGCGGCCTTGGTCAGGGGTGGGAACGGAAGGGTCCCCGGGGCCGGACGGCAGGTCTCCTGGCTCGCGGGTCGTTCGGTCCTGCCGCCTTCCCGGATCGCTCCAGTGGCCGATGGCAGGCCCGTCTCCGCTCACAGTTGCGGGGGCAGCCGTGGTTTCAGGGCCTGTGACCCCTCACCGCGTTCCCTTTTCACCCCGTCGCCGGGGCACCGTCCGATCCCAAGCTTCTACGCGCTTCGCGAACCGGTGACAACGTAAGCGCGCTCCGTTTCACGGCTTCTTTGACCACAGTCCCGTGTTCCGGGTTAAAGCAGGCTTATGCCGCAGCCTCCTCCTCACCTGACCCTCGTCCTCGGCGGTGCCCGCTCGGGCAAGAGCGTCCATGCCGAGGCGCTGATCGAGGCCTGTCCCGCCCCGTGGCTGTACCTCGCCACCGCGCAGGCCTGGGACGACGAGATGCGCGACCGCATCCGGCTCCACCGCGACCGGCGCTCGGCCGATTGGATCACCCGCGACGTGCCCATGGCTTTGCCCGAGGCCGTCGCCGCCGCGCCGGGGCCGGTGCTGGTGGATTGCCTCACCCTCTGGCTCACCAACCTCATCCTGGCGGAGGCCGACGTCGAGGCCGCCACCGCGGCTCTGCTCGCGGCCTGCGCCGCCGCGCCCGGCCCCCTGGTGCTCGTCGGCAACGAAGTCGGCCTCGGCATCGTCCCCGACAACGCGCTCGCCCGCCGGTTCCGCGACGCCGCCGGACGCCTGCACCAGCGCCTCGCGCGACAAGCCGACCGCGTGGTGTTCATGGTGGCGGGCCTGCCGATGATCGTGAAACCCCAACCCCACACCCCCTCGCCCGGAGACCACGCATGAGCGACGCAGACGCCGACCGTCACCGCGAAAAGATGGAGAAGCGGAAAGCCGTGCAGGATGCCGAGGTGGCGGAAAAGACCATCGAGAAGGGTCTGCTCATCGTCCACACCGGCCCCGGCAAGGGCAAGACTACGGCGGCTCTGGGCCTGATGCTGCGGGCGCTCGGCCATGGCTGGCGTGTCGGCGTGGTGCAGTTCATCAAGGGCGCCTGGGACACGGGCGAGAAGCACGCCCTCAAGGCGTTTGGAACCCAGATCGACTGGCACACGCTCGGCGAGGGCTTCACCTGGGAGACGCAGGACAAGGCCCGCGACATCGCGGCGGCCGAGCACGCCTGGGCCAAGGCCCTCGACCTCATGGCCGACCCCACCATCCGTCTCGTGGTGCTCGACGAACTCAACATCGCCCTGCGCTACGATTACCTCGACCTCGACGCCGTGGTGGCGACGTTCCGGGCGCGCCGGCCGGATCTCCACGTCATCGTCACCGGCCGCAACGCCAAGCCGGCGTTGATCGAGGCGGCCGACCTCGTCACCGAGATGACAGCCGTGAAGCACCATTTCGCGGCGGGCGTGAAGGCGCAGGAGGGGATCGAGTTTTGAGGCGGGCCGCCCTGCTTCTGGCAGTCTCGGTTCTGGCAGTCTCGGCTCTGACGGTCTTGGCGATGCCGGGGGGCTCCCCGGTCACCGCTCGGCCGGCGCCGGCCTGGCCCGACACCTATCTCGGCCGGGTCGAGGCGATGGCGGTGATACAGGACCTCAACGCGCGGCTTCTTGCGAGCCGCAGCGCCACCGCGACGCTCGAGACCTGGTGCGGCGCCCACGGCATGGCCGACCCCGCCCGCCTCGTCGCCGATCTCCAGCGCGGCCTCGACCAACCGGCGCCGCCCGAGACCCGCGCCCGTCTCGGCGTCGGCCCGGACATCCGGCTCGCCTATCGGCGGGTCCGCCTGACCTGCGGCGACCATGTCCTGTCGGAGGCCGACAACTGGTACGTGCCAGAGCGGCTGACACCCGAAATGAACCGGAGCCTGGAGACGACCGACACTCCGTTCGGCCGCGCCGTTCAGGCCCTCGCGCCGACCCGCCAGACCGTGGCGTCGGAGATGCTGTGGCGCCCGGTTCCCGAGGGATGGGATCAGGCCCCGCCGTCGGCCGGGACCTGTGGCGCCCTCGCGATCCCGGCGCAACTCTTCCGCCACCGCGCCGTGCTGTTCACGGGCGATCGGGTGCCGTTCGCCGAGGTCGTCGAGACCTACGGTTCCGCGATCCTCGCCTTCTCCCGCGTCGCGCGCGAACCCGATCCCGCCTGCGCCCCGTCGCCGGTGCGATGACGCCGTGATAGGGCCGTGTTCCCACTCAGACCGGAAGCCCGCCGCATGACCGCCCGCGCCATCATGATCCAGGGCACGGGCTCGGATGTCGGCAAGTCCCTCGTGGTGGCGGGCTTGTGCCGCGTCTTCGTGCGGCGCGGCCTGCGGGTGCGGCCGTTCAAGCCGCAGAACATGTCGAACAACGCCGCCGTCACGACCGAGGGCGGCGAGATCGGTCGGGCGCAGGCGCTCCAGGCACGGGCGGCCGGGGTGGCGCCCTCCGTCCACATGAACCCGGTGCTCCTGAAGCCGCAGTCCGAGACCGGCAGCCAGATCGTGGTGCAGGGCCGGATGGTCGGTCAGGCCACGGCCCGCGACTACCAGGGCTGGAAGCCGCGCCTCCTCGCCGCCGTGATCGAGAGTTTCTCGCGTCTGAAGGCCGAATCCGACCTCGTCCTCGTCGAGGGCGCGGGGTCGGCCTCGGAGGTAAACCTCAGGGCCGGCGACATCGCCAACATGGGCTTTGCCCGCGCCTCGGGCACGCCGGTGGTGCTGCTGGGCGACATCGACCGGGGCGGCGTCATCGCGAGCCTCGTCGGCACCAGGGCGGTGATCGATCCGGATGATGCCGCGATGATCCGGGGTTTTCTGGTCAACCGGTTTCGCGGCGACCCCAGCCTGTTTTCCGACGGCATGGCCCTCATCGCGCAGCACACGGGCTGGCCGAGCCTCGGCCTGATCCCGCATTTTCCCGACGCCGCCCGCCTGCCGGCCGAGGATGTCCTGGGGCTCGTCGGCTCCGGGGCCGGGGCGGCCGGTCGCAAGGTGGTCGCGGTGCCCGTCCTGCCCCGCATCGCCAATTTCGACGATCTCGACCCCCTGCGGGCCGAGCCGGACGTCTCCGTGGTGCTGGTGCGTCCGGGGGAGCCGATTCCCGTCTGCGACCTCGTGCTCCTCCCGGGCTCGAAGACTACCCTCGCCGACCTCGATTTTTTTCGAGGTCAAGGCTGGGACATCGATCTCGCCGCCCATGTCCGCCGGGGCGGCCGGGTGCTCGGCCTGTGCGGCGGCTACCAGATGCTCGGGCGCACCCTTGCCGATCCCCACGGGATCGAGGGGGCACCCCGGACGGTGCCGGGCCTCGGCCTCCTCGACGTCGAGACGGTGATGACGCCGGTGAAACGCCTGGAGGCCGTGACGGGCACCACCCAGCCGGACGGCGTGCCGTTCTCCGGCTACGAGATGCATGTGGGCGACACCACCGGTCCCGATGCCGGGCGTCCCCTCGTCCGGTTCGCCGACAGCCGGCCGGACGGTGCCGTCTCGGCCGATGGGCGCATCACCGGCACCTACGTCCACGGCCTTTTCGCCGACGACGCCCAGCGCGCCGCTTGGCTTACCCGCCTCGGGGCTGCGGCGGGGGGCATCGCCTACGAGGCCGGGATCGAGACGGTGCTCGACGCGCTCGCCGACCACCTCGAGACGCATGTGGATTGCGACCGCCTGCTGAGCTTCGCCTCGTAGGGACAAAACACGATCGGGGTGCCCGGATCGCAGGTCGCTCGCTGACTCGAGCAGGCTCCGGGAGGATCCGCGTTCCGGCGCCTGATGAAATCAAACCGTGCGGCGGGCGCGGACAATTTCGCCCCGGTCCGCTTGTGAGTAGCCTGGTGGTTGAAGGCCGATCAACAGGTCGGGTTGGTGAGGAGACGCATGCACCGTGTCCACGAACTCTGTTCGAGATATCGCGATCGGCGTCGGGCTCGCCTTCGTCGCCGGCTTCGTTGACGCCGCCGCCTTCATCGCCCTGACGGGCCTCTTCACCGCCCACGTCACCGGCAACTTCGTCCTGATCGGCGCGGAGTTGGTCTCGACCTCGACCGGCGTCCTCGCCAAGCTGCTGGCCCTGCCGACGTTCATCCTGGCCGTTGCCGTCACGCGCCTGATCGCACTGGCCCTCGAGCGGAGAGGGGCGTCGCCGCTGCGCCCCTTGCTGGTGCTCGAAGCTGCCGTTCTGATCGCCTTTGCGATCGCGGGAGTTGCCCTGTCGCCGCTCGGTTCACCCGACAGCCCGGCGGCGATCTGTGTCGGCATGCTGGGGGTTGCCGCGATGGGCATCCAGAACGGCATCGGGCGTCTGGTGATCGGCCACCTGGCCGCGACGACGGTGATGACCGTAAACGTCACGCAGGCGGTGATCGATCTGACCGACCGCCTGTGTGGGGCGAGGCTCAGTGAGCAGGTTCGCACCCGGCTGCGGCGCACGCTGTCGGCCGTGGTCGCCTTCGCGGCGGGCGCACTGGCGGGGGCGTTCGGTGTGGCCGCCCTGTCCTTCTGGTGCGCGCTCGTGCCCGCCGTCATCCTGGTCGGATTGTCGATCGTTCCCGCCCGGGAAACGAGTTCATGAACAGCCGCTTCGGGATGATGAGCCCAGATCGGTTCACCACCCCGAATCCCCTATGAATGGCGGCCGATGCATGGCCGCGTTCGGGAATCGCCCGTGACCGCCAGCATGCCCGACCCGCGATCGGCCGCGAAGCGCCTACGGAATCGCCACGGCATACTCGCGCGGCGCGCCGTTGAGGGCGCTGTCGAACACCACGAGCACGCGGCCGGGGCCGAGACGGACGATCCCCTCTGGCTTCGCCCGCGCGTCGTCGCCGTCGAGGGGCGCGAGGGTGCCCAGCGGCGTGACCTTGCCGGAGGGGAGTTCG
Organism: Methylobacterium adhaesivum; assembly: GCF_022179065.1. Lineage (GTDB taxonomy): Bacteria > Pseudomonadota > Alphaproteobacteria > Rhizobiales > Beijerinckiaceae > Methylobacterium > Methylobacterium adhaesivum. The sequence continues at coordinate 225,370 of NZ_BPQD01000007.1, read as the reverse complement.
GCGAGGAACAGGCCGTAGGGGACGCTCAGTCCGTTGCGGGTCGGGCCGGAGAGCACGAGGAGCCGTCCGTCCGGCAGGGCGGTGAGGTCGCGGATGCCGGCGTCGGGGCCGAGGGCGAGGGGGATCGTCACGGATTTGGCCGCGAGCGGCCCGTCGCCGGGGGCGAACAAGGGGGCGACGGGCACGGAGACGAGGAAGGCCGTGCCGTCGAGGACGGGCGCGCGCAGGCCCGCATAGAGCGTGTCGCCCACCACCGCGAGGCCCTCGACGTTGAGGCCGGAGAGCGGCTTGCCGCCCTCGCGCGGTTCGAGGTCCTTCAGGACGTAGGGTCCCACCGTGTCGGCGGCCCGGAGGGCATCGCCGAGGCGGTAGGTGATCTCGACGCTGGCCCCCGTGCCGGCGGCGTCCGGATGCAGGCGGGCGAGGAGGGCGGTCGAGAGCTTGAACTCGCGTCCCCGCCGGCTGCAGCCATGCGAGCCGGTGACGTAGAAATCGGGGGCGGCATAGGCCACGGCCTCGCCGTCGAGTTCGCGATACGCGCCCTGGCCGAGAGTGCAATCCCCCGTGGTCGGGGGCGCACCGAGGGCGGCCTTCGGCGGTTTGCGGCCGGCGATGTCGACGACGACGCCCGGCGTCAGGGTGGTGCCGTCGAGGGTGACGAACTGCGCGCCCGCCGCCTCATCGTCCACCACCAGGCAGGTGCGCGGGCCCGCCGTCGCCGGCGCGCAGGCGATGCCGGAGATATCCTCCGCCGGCTTGCCCCCGCCCTTCTTCGTGATCTCTCCCGTGAGCCCCGCGCCCACGGCGTAGGGCTGGCCGACGGGATGGAGCACTTGCGCGCCGGCCGGGGACAGGAGCGCCAGCCCCGACGCCAGGGTGAGGAGGGAACGACGCATCATCGGGGGGCTCCGGTGCAGGGGCATTTCAAGGATCATGACACGGCGGCCGCGAAGGCGCCGAACGCGAAGGCGGCGAGGCCGAACAGCAGGCCGCAGGCCGTGCGGTAGAGGGCGAGCGCCCGCTCCACGTCGGCCGGCCCGGCCTCCGCGCGGCCATCCCCCATCCAGGCATCCTCGACCCGCGTGGCGCCGTAAACGCGGGGGCCGGCCAGCCGCAGGCCGAGCGCCCCCGCCATGGCGGCCTCGGGCCAACCGGCATTGGGCGAGCGGTGGCGGCCGGCATCGCGCAGGAGCGCGCGCCAGGCCGCGCCCGGCGCGGCGCCGGGGTGGAACAGGGCGGCCGCCACGATGAGGCCGCCGGCCAGCCGCGAAGCCGGGAGGTTGACGAGATCGTCGAGGCGGGCGGCCGCCCAGCCATAGGCTTCGTGGCGTGGGGTGCGGTGGCCGATCATGCTGTCAGCTGTGTTGATCGCCTTGTAGAGCGCCCCGCCCGGCAGGCCGCCGAGGCCGATCCAGAAGGCCGGAGCCACGATCCCGTCGGAAAAGTTCTCGGCCAGACTCTCGATGGCGGCGCGGCAGATGCCGGCCTCGTCGAGGCTCTCGGGGTCGCGCCCCACGATCATCGACACGGCGACGCGCCCGCCCGCCAATCCCTCGGCGCGCAGGTCCGCCGCGACGCGGGCGACGTGGTCGTGGAGGCTGCGCTGGGCCGGCAGGCTGGCGCACAGGAGGGCGAGGGCCGCGAGGCCGCCCCACGGGCCGAGCAGCAATGCGAGGGCGGTGAGCCCGCAGGCGACCGCCGCCACCACGCCAAGCAGTGTCAGAAGTCCGACGACACCCATGGCCCGGCGGCGGGCCGGGCCGCCCCGGTTCAGGCGCCCGTCGAGGCCGGCGATGAGGGCGCCGATCCAGGTGACAGGGTGGCCGAGGGCCCTGTAGAGCCGGTCGGGATAGCCGCACGCCGCCTCGACGGCGAGGGCGAGCAGCAGGACGATGAGCGTGGCGGGTGGATGGGTGAGGGCGGTCCAGGGCATTCGGTGTCGGTGAGCGTGGCGCCCCCCCTCGCGCATGGCGGCGATCTCGACGCGGCCCGCACCCTGTTTCCGGATGCGCCCTTGCCGTGGATCGACCTCTCGACGGGGATCAATCCGGTGCCCTATCCCGGTCCGCCCCTGGAGGCCAGTGCGTTCCGGCGTCTGCCGTCCTCCGCCGACCTCGCGGCCCTCAACGCGGCGGCGGCGAAAGCCTACGGCGTCGCCGATCCGGCCGGCATCGTGGCCGCGCCCGGAACCCAGATCCTCATCGAGACCCTGCCGCGCCTCGTCGCGCGGGGGCGGGTCGCCGTCGTGGGGCCGACCTATGCCGAGCACGAGGCCGCCTGGACCCGGGCCGGGCACGCCGTCACCCCGGTGGCGGATCTCGAGGCGGCGGCCGACGTGGTGGTGGTGGTCAACCCCAACAATCCCGACGGGCGGACATGGGCGGCCTCCGCCCTCCTGGCCTACGCCGAGCGTCAGGCGGCGCGCGGCGGGCTCCTCGTGGTGGACGAGGCCTTCGCCGACCTCGAAGCCGTGGAGTCCCTCGGGGGCCACCTTCGCCCCGGCCTCGTGGTCCTGCGCTCCTTCGGCAAGACCTACGGGCTCGCCGGCCTGCGCCTCGGCTTCGCCCTCGCCGAGTCGGGCTTCGCCGCCCGCCTCGCCGAGGCGCTCGGCCCCTGGGCGGTGTCCGGCCCGGCGCTGGCCATCGGTCGCGTCGCCCTGGCCGATGCCGGCTGGCGCCGGGACGCCGCGATCCTGCGGGGCGCCGACGCGAACCGCCTCGACCGGATGATCGCCCGGGCTGGCGGCCGGGTCGTCGGCGGCACCCGCCTGTTCCGCACGGCGGACTTTTCCGATGGCCCGGGTCTGTTCGGGCGCCTCGGCGCGGCGGGGATCTACGTCCGGCGCTTCGCCGCCGCCCCGTCCCGCCTGCGCTTCGGCCTGCCGGCGGACCGAACCGAATGGTGCCGGCTCTCGCGGATCCTCAAGTAGTCCGCGCCGGCTTCCCCCGTTCGAGGAGGGCGACGAGGAGGCCGCCTCCCGAGAGGACGAGGCCGACGGCGCAGACGCCGGACCAGCCGGCCGCGAGGAATGCCTGCGTGCCCGCGAAGGCGCCGAGTGCCCCGAACACGAACATCACCGTGAACAGCACGGTGTTGACCCGGCCGCGCGCCCCCGGAACCAGGGCGTAGACCCGGGTCTGGTTGGCGATGAGCGCGCCGTTGAGGCCGATATCGATGAGGAGCACGCCGAGGCCCACGGCGACGAGGGAGACGGCGCCCCCGGCCCACAGCACCACGAAGGCCGCCACCACGAACAGGCCGCCGGCCACCACCACGGGCCGTGCGCCGCGCCGGTCGGTGTAGCGCCCCGACAGGGGGGCGATGAAGGCGCCCACCACGCCGATGACGCCGAACAGGCCGGCGCCCGCCGCCGTCAGGTCGAAGGGCGGCGCCTCCACCAGGAGGGCGAGGGTGGTCCAGAACGCGTTGAAGCTCGCGAACAGCAAGCCCTGGCACAGGCTGGCGCGGCGCAGGGCCGGCTGCGTGCGCACGAGGTGGAGGATCGACACCATCAGGGCGCGGTAGCGCAGGGGCTTCGTCTGCACCGTGCGCGGCAGGGTCGCGGCGGCGATCCCGGCGATGACGAGGGCCACGGCGGCGGCGGCGAAGAACACTGCCCGCCAGCCGTAATGAGCCCCAACGAACCCGCTCACCGTCCGGGCGAGCAGGATGCCGCTGAGGAGGCCGGTCATCACCTGGCCCACCATGCGCCCGCGCGTCGCGTCGGGCGCGAGTTCGGCCGCGAACGGCACCGCCTGCTGCGCCGCCGAGGCGAGGAAGCCGATGGCGAGGCTCGCCGCCGCCAGGGTGCCGAGGTTCGGGCTCAGGGCCGCCGCCAGCAGCGCCACGGCGAGGCCGATCATTTGTGCCAGGATCAGGCCGCGCCGGGGCAGGCTGTCGCCCATGGGTACGAGGCAGAGGATGCCGAGGCCGTAGCCGACGAGGGAGGCCGTCGGCACGAGGGTGGCCGCCCGGTCGCCGAACTCCGTCACCAGCAGCGCCAGCAGGGGCTGGTTGTAATAGATGTTGGCGACCGCGCCCCCGGCGATGAGGGTGAGGCCGAGGCGCGCCTTGAGGGTGAAGCCGTGGCCGTCTGCCGATGCCGCCCCGCTCATGGCGTGGCCCGGCCCGGTGCCGGGCGGAAGTCGAGCGTCGCTGTCATGGCCGTGGACTTTCCGATGGGGGGGACGGGTGAGTAAGGCGTGGGCCGCCGGGCCCGCAAGTGCTGCCCTTCGTAAGTGCTGCCCTTCGTAAGTGCTGCCCCTCGCAAGCGTGGCTCCGGGCGTTCCACTCCCGTAACGCCCGCCCGGGGTCCCGGCGGGACGTTCGAATCGGACGCGTCGCCGCAGGACCGTTACCTCGGGATGAGGCCGATCTCATCTCTTTGGAGAACGATCCGCACGATTTGGCGCCCAAGGGCCGGAAAACGACCGCATAGGACCCGGGCAACCCCTTGGAAAACGCGAGGTTTTGCGGTCTGATCCCCAATGTGGGCCAGCGAATCGCATTCCGTTCCGGCGGATTGCCTCGCCCGGTCCGACGACGGAGCTTCGAATGCCGAACTATCGTGTCGAATTCGCCAAGGAGATTCTGGGCGTGCCCTTCCCCGTCGGGTCCGTGGCCATCGTCCGGGCGCGGGATCCCATGCGGGCGCTGCGTGCGGCCGAGTTGCGCTTCGCCCGCCACCACGGCGTCGAGGATTGGCGGGAGCGCGCCGACCGCGCCGAGATCATCGCCGGCGGCGGCACGAATTAAGGGACGCGGCATCGTCGGTTCCGGAGCGCCGGGCCTTCGCGATGTCTCCCGCGCGATCGCCATCCGGTCTCCCCCCGACGCCGCGGCTCTCTGGCCCTCCGAGCTTGGCCGTCATAGAGTGGTCGCGCAAGCGTGCGCGGATGTGCGCGGCGGGACCGCCCGGTTCGGGCATCGGCAAGGGGACGGACGGCTTTCATGGCGGCGATCTCTTTCTTCGGCGATCTGCTGCAGACCATCAGCGAGCGGGGGCGGGACCTCATCGGGTTCGGCCGCGGCGACCTTGCCGCCCGCGCCAACGCGCAGGAGCTGATCAAGCTCTGCGAGGATCTGATCTCCCGGCGGGGCGAGGCCTCGGGCGTCGCCCTCGCCCGGCTCATCCTCGACCGCTACGCCAGCCTCGCGCGGCCCGAGCGGGCGAATTTCCTGCGCATGGCCGCCACGGAGTTCGCCGCCGACCATGACGCCGTGGACGAGGCCATCGCGGCCTATCGGGCGGCCCCGAGCAGGGCGGCCCTAGGCGCTCTGCACGACGCGGCCGAGCCGCGCAGCCAGGAACTCATCCGGCGCCTCAACCTCGCCCGCGACGGAACCCTCGCCCTGGTGCGCATGCGCGAAGACCTGTTCAGCCTGCGCCGCGCCCTGCGCGACGAGGAGGCCGACCCGGACCTCATCGATGCGGCCGACAGCCTCGACAGCGATTTCGAGCACCTGTTCGCCTCGTGGTTCAACCGGGGCTTCCTCGTGCTGCGCCCCATCGACTGGACCACGCCGGCCCATATCCTCGAGAAGATCATCCGCTACGAGGCCGTGCACGCCATCGCCGACTGGGACGATCTGCGCCGTCGCATCGCCCCGCGCGACCGGCGCTGCTTCGCCTTCTTCCATCCGGCCCTCGTCGACGAGCCGCTGATCTTCGTCGAGGTGGCCCTCACCGCCGGCATCGCCCCGGCCATCGCGCCGATCCTGGCCCATGAGCGCGAACCCCTGGCGCCGCGCGAGGCCACCACGGCAATCTTCTATTCCATCTCGAACTGCCAGAAGGGGCTTGCCGGCGTCACCTTCGGAAACTTCCTCATCAAGCAGGTGGTGGAGGACCTCGCCCGCGAGATCCCCTCGCTCAAGACCTTCGTCACCCTGTCGCCGGTGCCGGGATTCGCTACCTGGCTCGACCGCGAGCGCCGGGCCGACGCCCCCCAGGGGCTCACCCGCGAGGATGTCGAGGCCCTGCGCCTCATCGACGAGCCGGACTGGCATGCGGACAAGGCTAAGGCCGAGATCGTGCGCAAGGCGATGATCCCGGCGGCGGCGGCCTATTTCCTCCGGGCCAAGAACGAGCGCGGCAAGCCGCTGGATCCCGTCGCCCGGTTCCACCTCGGCAACGGCGCCCGCCTGGAGCGCCTGAACTTCCTCGGCGACGTCTCGCGAAAGGGGCTGGCCCAATCGCGCGGCCTCATGGTCAACTACCTCTACGATCTCTCGGCCATCGAGAAGAACCACGAGACCTTCGCCAACCTCGGCACCGTCGCCGCATCGAGCGCGGTGACCCGCGAGTTGCGCAACAACCTGCCGCCCGCACGCGCCGTCGCCTTGGCGGACGCCTGAAAGCAGTCCGAAGCCCGCATGTCCAACCACCTGTTCGACCTCGTCCGCGCGCGCCTGCCCGCCGATCCCGCGGCCAAGACCTTCATCGAGACGGGGGAGGGCGCGCGCTACACCTATGCCGACCTCCTCGCCCGCTCGGGGGCCTACGCGGCGGCACTCGTCGGACTGGGAGTGAAGCCGGGTGACCGGGTGGCGGTCCAGGCCGAAAAGAGTTCCGAGTTTCTGTTCCTGTATCTCGGCACGGTGCGCGCCGGCGCCGTGTTCCTGCCCCTCAACACCGCCTACACCGCCCACGAGATCGCCTACTTCCTCGGCGACGCGGAGCCGGCCCTGTTCGTGTGCGATCCGGGCAAGCGCGAGGCCCTGGAGGCGGTGGCGGGCGCGGCCGGCGTGGCGCGGGTGCGGACCCTGGGCGCCGACGGGCGCGGCAGCATGGCGGAAGCCGCCGACGCGGCCGCGGGCGATTTCGCCGACGTGGCACGCGGCCCCGAGGATCTCGCCGCCATCCTCTACACCTCGGGCACCACCGGGCGCTCCAAGGGCGCCATGCTCAGCCACGAGAACCTCGCGTCGAACGCCCGGACGCTGGCCGAGACGTGGCGCTTCACGGCGGACGACGTGCTCATCCACGCCCTGCCGGTGTTCCACACCCACGGCCTGTTCGTGGCGACCAACACCGTGCTGGCCACGGGCGGGACGATGCTGTTCCTCGCCAGGTTCGATGCGCGCCAAGTGCTGGCCCTGATGCCGCGCGCCACCGCCATGATGGGCGTGCCGACCTTCTACACCCGCCTCCTCAAGGAGCCGGGCCTCGACGCGGCCGCGACTGAGGCCATCCGCCTGTTCGTCTCGGGTTCGGCGCCACTGCTGGCCGAGACACACCGCGACTGGCAGGCCCGCACCGGCCACGCCATCCTCGAACGCTACGGCATGACCGAGACCAATATGAACACCTCGAACCCCTATGACGGGGCGCGGGTGGCCGGCACCGTCGGGCCGTCCCTGCCGGGCGTCTCCGTGCGGGTGGTCGATCCCGAGACCGGAGCCGGCCTCGGCCCCGACGCCGTCGGCATGATCGAGGTGAAGGGCCCGAACGTGTTCCAGGGCTACTGGCGCATGCCGGAGAAGACGGCGGCCGAGTTCAAGGCCGACGGCTTCTTCATCACCGGTGACCTCGGCAAAATCGACGCGGACGGCTACGTCCACATCGTCGGGCGCGGCAAGGACCTCATCATCACGGGCGGCTACAACGTCTACCCGAAGGAGGTCGAGAACGAGATCGACGCTCTTCCGGGCGTGGTCGAGTCGGCGGTGATCGGGGTACCGCACGCCGATTTCGGCGAGGGGGTCACGGCCGTGGTGGTGGCCCGCGACGGCGCCCCCGACGAGGCCACGATCCTGCGCACCCTCGAGGCGCGCCTCGCCCGCTACAAGTGCCCGAAGCGGGTGCTGTTCGTCGACGATCTGCCCCGCAACACCATGGGCAAGGTGCAGAAGAACCTCCTGCGCGAGACCCACGCGAATCTCTACCGCGCCTGAGGTGGCCCGGCCGGGAACGTCCGTGCGCGCCTCGACGTTTGGATCGGCGTAAGCTCAAGCTTGGCCTTCCCGCCCGAACCGGTCACCGCCGCGATGTCTTCCTCCCCCGACCCGGCGCCCGCCCAGAAGGGCGCCGCCCCCGTACTGTGGACCCTGGCCCTTGGAACGGCCCTCGTTGTCCTCACGGCGGGCACCCGTGCCCGTCCGCGGACGGATAGTGCCGCCCTCACGCCGCCCGAGCCGGTCCGAAACGACGGCGCGCGCTCCTACAGCGGTCGATCCGCCGAATGGGTCGCCGCCACGCAGACCGAGCGGGGCCGCAACGCGCGCACGCCCCTCGACATCACCCGCTCGGGTTGGAAGGACATCCTGGTCCGCGTCTACCTGGAGTTCAACAAGGACCGGGTCCTGTCCGTCGCCGCAGGGGTGACGTTCTATACCCTGCTGTCCCTGTTCCCGGCCATCGCCGCCCTGGTCTCGTGCTACGGCCTCGTGGCCGATGTCGGCTCCATCAACGAGCATCTGGCGAGCCTGCAAGGCGTCCTGCCGTCGGGCGCCATCGAGATCATCGGCGATCAGGTCAAGCGCATCGCCGCCAAGGGCGGGGGAACCCTGGGGCTGACCTTCTTCACCAGCCTCGTCGTGTCCCTGTGGAGCGCCAACGCCGCCATGAAGGCGATGTTCGATGCCCTGAACGTCGTCTACGAGGAGGAGGAGAAGCGCTCGTTCGTGATGCTGAACCTGCGCTCCCTCACCTTCACCATCGGTGCCCTGCTGTTCACGATCCTGGCCCTCGTCAGCATCGTGGTCCTGCCCCTGGTGTTCACCTTCGTGGGCCTGAGCGACACCGCCTGGTTCCTCGCGCTCCTGCGGTGGCCGGCGCTGCTGGTGGTGGTGCTCGGCGGCCTTTCGGTGCTCTACCGCTACGGCCCGAGCCGGGAGCGGGCGCGCTGGCGCTGGGTCGGCGTCGGCGGCGCCCTGGCGGGCATCCTCTGGCTCGTCGCCTCGATCCTGTTCTCCTGGTACGTGTCGAGCTTCGGCAACTACAACGAGACCTACGGCTCGCTCGGCGCCGCCATCGGCTTCATGACCTGGATCTGGATCTCCACCACCATCGTGCTGCTGGGCGGCGAGATCAACGCCGAGATGGAGCACCAGACGGCGCGCGACACCACCACGGGGGCCGAACTGCCCATGGGCGCGCGCCAGGCCCGGATGGCCGACACCCTCGGCGCCGTGGCGTGACCTCCACGGGAGGGGACCGCGACCCTATCTAGGGAGATCCTTTCCCTTCCGCCGCTGGATCAGCTCATGACCCTTCCCAACCCCGACACACGCACCGACGCCGAGTGGCGCGAGATTCTCACGCCCGAGCAGTTCCGGGTCCTGCGCGAGCACGGCACCGAGCGCGCGGGCACGAGCTGCCTCAACGCCGAGAAGCGTCCGGGCGTGTTCCACTGCGCCGGCTGCGACGCGCCGCTCTTCGAGAACGGCACGAAGTTCGAATCCGGCACGGGCTGGCCGAGCTTCTTCGCTCCGTTCCCCGAGGCCGTGGAGACCCAGACGGACCGCTCCCACGGGATGACCCGCACGGAGGCCCATTGCGCCCGGTGCAAGGGCCATCTGGGGCATGTGTTCAATGACGGTCCCCCACCCACCGGCCTGCGCTACTGCATGAACGGGATCTCGCTCCGGTTCGAGCCCGAGGCCTGAACGGCGCCGGACGGACGAGCGCGTCGCGAAGATGGGGACGAAACGGAGGATCGAGGGGGCGATTCGGCGCGCGACCTTGATTTCTGCGGTGTTTTGCTTAGTCCCAGAAGACATATTCCGATGAATACCGGGGCATCCGATGATGGGTGCCTCCTGAAGCCGCCTCGGTCTCGTGACCGGGGCGGCCCCGACCCCCAGTCCGGCGGAACCCAGGCCGTGGGACGAACGAACCCCCGGAGAGTCCGTATGAGCATCGTTCGCCGGTTCCTTGTCGCCCCCTCCCTCGTCCGCCTCATCCGCAAGGAGCGCGGCGGCGCACGGATCACCGAGGGCTACTTCGCACCCCAGGGCGGGCGCGTGTCCTATGTCCGCGTCGACGGGCAGCAGTGCCACCTCGTCCTCGTCAACACGGGACCGGACGGCACCTCGAGCGAGGAGCGCACGGACGTGCCGCGCGCCCATGGCGACGCCCTCCTCGATGTCTGCGGCGGCAAGGCCCTGTACGACCGCACGGCCGTCGCCCTCGGCGCGGGCCGCGAGGCGCGCATCGACCGGTACGTGGCCCCCGGCACCCTCGATCTCGTCAGCGTGGTCTTCGAGGAGATTGGCGACGCCAACGCGTTCACCGTCCCCGTCTGGTTCGGCCCCGAGGTGACGGGGGACGCCGCCTACGAGCGCCACGCCGTTGCCCTCCAAGGGGTTCCCCAGCCGGGTGAGGTCGCCCTGAGCAACGCCGCCCTCGAAGCCGTCCTCGACCTCGTCGAGCCCCGTTTCGGTTTCGGCCGGTACGGCGGCGCCCCGAAGCCCGCGGAGGATGACGGCATGAAGGCCCTGCGCCGGGCCGTTCCCCCGCCCGCCCCGCAGGCGCCCGCCGCTGCGGCCGAACCGGCGCCGCAGGAGGCCGCCGGCCCCAACGACGCGCGGATCGACGAGGTGATCGAGAGCCTGTCGCAGGCGCTCGGCAATCCGCAGCCCCTGCCGCCCGAGGGCGAGCCCGCCCAACCGGCCCGCGCGGAGGAGACGGCCGCCGAGTTCGAGCGCTGGACCGTCCGTCCGCGTCGCAATCAGACCTGATTCCCCTGAAATCGGCCCCGGAGGCGTGCTCGCCGCGCCTCCGGCCATGGTCGCACGTGCTGGAATGTCACTTTCATCCCGCACTCCCTGATTGAGCAGCGCGTGCAACTTCGCTAGCTTCCCGGCCAAGAAACAGAACGGTGTGCGCGGGTTCCGGAGCGCACGGGCGAGGAAGCGATGTCCCAGGCGACGACTCACGGCACCGTGGCCGAGCCCCCTCGGGTGGCTGAGCCCTGGTACAAGGTTCTCTATATCCAGGTGCTGATCGCCATCGCGCTCGGCATCCTGCTCGGCTACCTGCAGCCGGAATGGGGCAAGTCGGTCAAGTGGCTGGGCGATGCCTTCATCGCCCTGATCAAGATGATGATCGCGCCGATCATCTTCTGCACCATCGTGCACGGCATCGCCTCCATCGGCGACTTGAAGAAGGTCGGCCGCGTCGGCCTCAAGGCCCTGGTCTACTTCGAGGTGGTCTCCACCGTCGCGCTCCTCATCGGCGTCCTCGTCGGCGAGGTGGTCAGGCCGGGCGCGGGCTTCAATGCCGACGTGACCAAGCTCGATGGCAAGGCCGTCGAGAAATACGCCAAGCTGGCGGCGGATGACTCTGTGACCGGCCACATCATGGCCCTGATCCCCAAGAGCTTCTTCGACGCCTTCGCCACCGGCGACCTGCTCCAGGTGCTGCTGATCTCGATCCTCACCGGCGTCGTCGTCACCGGGATGGGCCAGCGCGGCGAGACCATCGCCCACGCCATCGACACGATGGGGCAGGTGTTCTTCCGCATCATCGGCCTCGTGGTGAAGCTCGCGCCCATCGGCGCCTTCGGCGCCATGGCCTTCACCATCGGCCAGTACGGCATCGGCAAGGTGGTCGATCTCGCCTGGCTGGTCGGCACCTTCTACGTCACCGCCTTCCTGTTCGTGGTGGTCGTCCTCGGCGCCATCGCCCGCGTGGCCGGCTTCTCGATCTTCCGCTTCCTCGCCTACATCAAGGACGAGCTCCTCATCGTGCTCGGCACCTCGTCGTCCGAGACGGTGCTGCCGCACATGATGACGAAGATGCGCCGGCTGGGCGCCTCCGACTCCGTGGTCGGCCTCGTGATCCCGACGGGGTATTCGTTCAACCTCGACGGCACCAACATCTACATGACCCTGGCGACGCTGTTCCTCGCCCAGGCCGTGGGGGCGGACCTGTCGTTCGCCCAGTACGCCACCATCATCCTCGTCGCCATGCTGACCTCGAAGGGTGCGTCGGGCGTGACGGGCGCTGGCTTCATCACCCTCGCGGCGACGCTGTCGGCCATTCCCAACAACCCGGTGCCCGTCGCCGCCATGACCCTGATCCTCGGCGTCGACAAGTTCATGTCCGAGTGCCGGGCCATCACCAACCTCATCGGCAACGGCGTCGCCACCGTGGTGGTCAGCCGCTGGGAGGGCGAACTCGACCGCGAGAAGCTGCGTCAGGTGATGGAGCACCCCGTCTCCATCGGCACGGATATCTCGGATCACGCTCCCAATATGGATCCGGCGACCACACCGTCGGCCGCCGCCGCGCCGATCCCCGCCCACGCGCGGTGAGCGAAGCGACCTTGCGTCTCGGCATCGATCTCGGCGGCACCAAGATCGCCGGGATCGTCCTCGACGGGACAGGGGCGACGCGGGCGGAGGCCCGCATCCCGACGCCCCGCGACGACTATGCCGGCACCCTCGCGGCCCTCGTCGCCCTCGTCGCCGCTCTGGAGGCCCGGTCCGGCCCCGTCCAGAGCGTCGGGGTCGGGATGCCGGGGGCCATCGCGCCGGGGACCGGCCTCGTCAAGAACGCCAATTCGACCTGGCTCAACGGCCGCCCCTTCGCCGCCGACCTCGCCCAGAGCCTCGGCCGGCCCGTGCGCGTCGAGAATGATGCCAATTGCCTCGCCGTCTCCGAGGCCGTGGATGGGGCGGGGGCCGGGGCCTCCATCGTCTGGGCGATCATCCTCGGGACCGGCGTCGGCTCCGGCATCGCCCTCGACGGCCGGGCACTGGCGGGCCGGGGGCGCATCGCCGGTGAGTGGGGCCACAACCCGCTGCCCCGGCCCCGCGACGACGAGCGGCCGGGTCCGGCCTGCTATTGCGGGCGAACCGGCTGCATCGAGACCTGGCTCTCCGGCCCCGGACTCGCCGCCGACCATGCCCGCCAGACCGGCACCACCCTCACGGCCGAGGCCGTCGTGGCGGCGATGCGCGTAGGCGACCCGAGCGCGGAAAAAACCTTCGCCCGTTACCGCGACCGCCTCGGCCGGGCGCTGGCCCACGTCGTCAACATCCTCGATCCCGACGCCATCGTGATCGGCGGCGGCCTCTCGCGCCTCCCCGAACTGTTCGACGGGCTCGGCGACCTCACGGCCCCGCACGTGTTCTCCGACCGGTTCGACACGCCGATCCGCCCGAGCCTGCACGGCGACGCCTCGGGCGTGCGCGGGGCGGCGTGGCTGTGGAATGGAAACACGGATGGTCCCTGAGACCGTCCGCCCCCTTGCCAGGGCTACGGATTGCACATAAAGATATCTTTATGTCTATCGCGGGTTCCTCAGTGTCAGTCCCGGTGCCGTTCGCGCACGCCCTCGGCGTGCTGCGCGCGGCGGCCGAGGAGACGCGCCTGCGCATCCTTGCCCTCCTGGCCGAGGGCGAGCTGTCGGTCTCGGACCTCACCGACATCCTCGGCCAGTCGCAGCCGCGCATCTCGCGCCATCTCAAGCTCCTCGTGGAAGCCGGCCTCGTCGAGCGCCACCGCGAGGGCGCGTGGGCGTTCTTCCGCCTCGTCGACGGCCGGGCCGGCCTCGTCGACCCGCTCATCGGCGGGCTCGATGCGGGAAGCCCGCCGCTGTCGGAGGACAGGGCGCGGCGCGAGGCCGTGCGCGCCCAGCGGGCCGAGGCGGCCCAAGCCTTCTTCGCCCGCCTCGCGCCGAAATGGGACCATCTGCGCTCCCTTCACGTCCCCGAGGCCACGGTTGAGGCCGCCGTCCTCGACGTGCTCGGCAGCCGGCCGATCCACAATCTCATCGATCTCGGCACCGGCACCGGCCGGATGCTCGGCCTGCTCGCCGATCGCGCCACCCGAGCCACCGGCCTCGATTCCAGCCACGCCATGCTGTCCGTCGCCCGGGCCAACCTGGAGCGGGCCGGCCTGTCGCGGGTGGATCTCCGCCAGGGTGACATTCATGCGCCCCCCTTCGGGCGCGGCAGCTTCGACCTCGTGCTCGTGCATCAGGTGCTGCACTATCTCGACGATCCGGCCCGGGCGCTCCGCGAGGCCGCGCGCCTCGTGGCGCCGGGGGGACGTCTCCTCGTGGTGGATTTCGCCCCCCACGGCCTCGAATTCCTGCGCGAGACGCAGGCCCATCGCCGCCTCGGCTTCGCGCCCGAGCAGGTGACGGGCTGGCTCAACGATGCCGGACTGTCCACCGTCACCACCCGCGATCTCGCGCCGCCACCGGCGGAGGCCGCGCATCAGCTCACCGTCACCCTCTGGCTCGGGGTGGATGCCGCCGAAGCCATGCCCGAGCGCGCCGTCGCCTGAACGGCGCCCACGCTCTTCGCCCGAATCGTCTGAACCGACCGACATTGAGGACGTCTCCGATGCCCACCGCCTCTCAACATCGCGCCAGCCGGGACGGCTACCGTCCCATCCGTGTCTCCATCGAGTTCTTCCCGCCGAAGACCGACGAGATGGAACAGATCCTGTGGAAGTCCATCGAGCGCCTCGCGCCGCTGCAGCCGAAATTCGTCTCCGTGACCTACGGCGCCGGCGGCTCCACTCGTGAGCGCACCCACAACACCGTGGCCCGCATGGTCCGCGAAACCAGCCTGAAGCCCGCCGCCCATCTCACCTGCGTCGATGCCACCCGCGAGGAGATCGACGCCGTGGTGCAATCCTACTGGGATGCCGGCGTGCGCCACATCGTGGCCCTGCGCGGCGATCCGCAGGACGGCATCGGCACTGCCTACCGGCCGCATCCCGGCGGCTACGCCCAGACCTCGGATCTGGTGGCCGGAATCAAGCGCATCGGCGACTTCAAGGTCTCGGTCTCGGCCTACCCCGAGAAGCACCCGGAGGCGTCCTCGCTGGACGCCGATATCGACGCCTTGAAGGCGAAGGTCGATGCCGGCGCCGATCAGGCGATCACGCAGTTCTTCTTCGAGAACGACATCTATCTGCGCTACGTCGACAAGGTCCGCGCCGCCGGCATCGACATCCCGATCATCCCCGGCATCCTGCCGGTGCAGAACTTCAAGCAGTCGGCGAACTTCGCCCGCCGCACGGGCGCCTCGGTGCCGTACTGGCTCGCCGCCCGCTTCGAGGGCCTGGAGAACGATCCCGACACCCGTCGCCTCGTGGCGGCGGCGGTGGCGGCCGAGCAGGTGCTCGACCTCGTGGACCAGGGCATCGAGGACTTCCACTTCTACTCGATGAACCGCTCCGACCTCGTCTACGCCATCTGCCACCTCCTCGGCCTGCGGTCGCAGGCGCCGAAGGTGGAAGCCGCCAAGGCGGCCTGATCTTCTTTCGTCCCGGAGCGAATCCCGGACCCGGACACGACAGCGTTACCGGACGAGACCGTCCGGCCGCCATCCCAGATTTCCTCAGAACCTGCGCGGTTCTGGATCCCGGGTTCCGCTTCGCGGCCCCGGGATGACACCGAGAGAGCCATGACCGACCTTCGCCCCGTGGACGGACAAGAGATCGAAGCGGCCCTGCGTCAGCGGGCGCAGGAAAAAATCCTCGTCCTCGATGGGGCGATGGGCACCGTGATCCAGCGCCTCGGCTACGGCGAGGCGGATTTTCGCGGGGACCGGTTCGCGGATCACGGCCACGATCAGAAGGGCAACAACGACCTCCTGATCCTGACGCAGCCCGACGCGATCCGGCAGATCCATCTGGACTACTTCCTTGCCGGCGCCGATGTCTGCGAGACCAACACGTTCTCCGGCACCACCATCGCCCAGGCCGATTACGGCATGGAATCGATCATCCACGAACTGAACGCGCAGGGTGCGCGCCTCGCTCGTGAGGCCGCCGCCCTGGCGGAGAAGCAGGACGGCCGCCGCCGCTTCGTCGCCGGTGCCATCGGGCCGACGAACCGCACCCTGTCGATCTCGCCCGACGTGAACAATCCGGGCTACCGGGCCGTGACCTTCGACGGGGTGAAGCAGGCCTACGAGGAGCAGGTGCGCGGCCTCATGGATGGCGGCGCCGAGCTCATCCTCATCGAGACCATCTTCGACACCCTCAATGCGAAAGCCGCCGTGGCGGCCGCCTGGGCGGTGTTCGAGGAGCGCGGCATGGTCCTGCCGATCATGATCTCGGGCACCATCACGGATCTCTCCGGCCGCACCCTCTCGGGCCAGACGCCGGAAGCGTTCTGGAATGCCCTGCGCCACGCGCGCCCGCTCACCATCGGCCTCAACTGTGCGCTGGGCGCCCGCGAAATGCGCGGCCACATCTCCGAATTATCGCGCATCGCCGACACCCTGGTCTGCGCCTATCCGAATGCCGGCCTGCCCAACGAGTTCGGCCTCTACGACGAGAGCCCCGAGGCCATGGGCAAGCTCGTTGGCGAGTTCGCCACCTCGGGCCTCGTCAACATGGTCGGCGGCTGCTGCGGCACCACGCCGGACCACATCCGCGCCATCGCGCAGGCCGTCGAGGGCGTGAAACCCCGCGCGATTCCGCAAGTGCCGCGCCTCATGCGCCTGTCGGGTCTCGAGCCGTTCACCCTCACGAAGGAAATCCCCTTCGTGAATGTCGGCGAGCGCACCAACGTCACGGGTTCGGCCAAATTCAGGAAGCTCGTCACGGCCGGCGATTACGCGGCGGCGCTCGACGTCGCCCGCGATCAGGTGGCGGCGGGCGCCAGCATCATCGACGTCAACATGGACGAGGGCCTGCTCGATTCCGAGAAGGCCATGGTCGAGTTCCTCAACCTCGTTGCCGCCGAGCCCGACATCGCCCGCGTGCCGGTGATGATCGATTCCTCGAAATTCCACGTCATCGAGGCCGGCCTGAAATGCGTTCAGGGCAAGGCTATCGTGAACTCGATCTCCATGAAGGAGGGCGTCGAGAAGTTCATCGCCGACGCCAAGGTCTGCCGCTCCTACGGCGCCGCCGTGGTGGTGATGGCCTTCGACGAGCAGGGGCAGGCCGACACCCTGGAGCGCAAGGTCGAGATCTGCACCAAGGCGTACCGGGTCCTGACCGAGGAGGTCGGTTTCCCGCCGGAAGACATCATCTTCGATCCCAACGTCTTCGCCGTCGCTACCGGCATCGAGGAGCATAACGGCTACGGCGTCGCTTTCATCGAGGCGACCCGCACCATCCGCGAGACACTGCCGCATGCCCACATCTCGGGCGGCATCTCGAACCTGTCCTTCGCGTTCCGGGGCAACGAGCCCGTGCGCGAGGCCATGCACGCGGTGTTCCTCTACCACGCCATCCAGGCCGGCATGGACATGGGCATCGTCAATGCCGGTCAGCTCGCCATCTACGACGAGCTGCCGGCGGAGCTGCGCGAGCTGTGTGAGGACGTGGTCCTCAACCGCCGCGACGATTCCACCGACCGCCTGCTGGACGCCGCCGCGCGCTTCAAGTCCGGCGGCGGCGTCCAGGCCAAGACCGCCGACCTCTCCTGGCGCGAGGCTCCGGTGGAGAAGCGCATCGAGCACGCCCTCGTCAACGGGATCACCGAGTACATCCTCGCCGATACCGAGGAGGCCCGCCTCGGCGTGGAGCGTCCGCTCCACGTCATCGAAGGCCCCCTGATGGCCGGCATGAACGTGGTCGGCGACCTGTTCGGCTCCGGAAAGATGTTCCTGCCGCAGGTGGTCAAATCCGCCCGCGTGATGAAGCAGGCGGTGGCTTATCTCGAACCGTTCATGGAGGCGGAGAAGCTCGCCAATGGCGGCGACGGCAAGCGTCAGGCCGCCGGCAAGATCCTCATGGCGACGGTGAAGGGCGACGTCCACGACATCGGCAAGAACATCGTCGGCGTCGTGCTGGCCTGCAACAACTACGAGATCATCGATCTCGGCGTGATGGTGCCGGCGGCCAAGATCCTCGACGTCGCCAAACGCGAGAACGTCGACATCGTCGGCCTATCCGGCCTCATCACCCCGTCGCTCGACGAGATGGTGCACGTCGCCGCCGAGATGGAGCGCGAGGGCTTTTCGGTGCCCCTGCTCATCGGCGGGGCCACGACGAGCCGCGTCCATACCGCCGTCAAGATCCACCCGTCCTATAACCGGGGCCAGACGGTGTACGTCACCGATGCGAGCCGGGCCGTCGGCGTGGTGTCGAGCCTGCTGTCGAAGGAGACGCGGGATTCGACCATCGACACCATCCGCGCCGAATACCGGAAAGTCTCCGACGCCCATGCGCGGTCGGAACTCGACAAGCAGCGCCTGCCGCTCGCGAAAGCCCGCGCCAATCCGTTCCGGATCGACTGGTCGGGCTATGCGCCGAAGAAACCCACCTTCACGGGTGCGAGGGTCTTCGCCTCCTACGAGGTCGCCGACCTCGTGCCCTACATCGACTGGACGCCGTTCCTGCAGACCTACGAGTTCAAGGGGCGCTACCCGGCGATCTTCGAGGACCCCAACCAGGGACCGGCGGCCAAAGCCCTGTTCGACGACGCGCAGGAGATGCTGGCCCAGATCGTCGCCGAGCGCTGGTTCAACCCGAAGGCGATCATCGGCTTCTGGCCGGCCAATGCCATCGGGGACGACATCGCCCTCTACACCGGCGAGAGTCGGTCTGAAAAACTCGCCACCTTCCACGGCCTGCGCCAGCAATTGTCGAAGCGCGACGGGCGCGCCAACACGTGTCTCTCCGACTTCGTGGCCCCGAAGGATTCCGGAATCGCCGATTACGTCGGCGGCTTCGTGGTCACGGCGGGCCTGGAGGAGGTGCGCATCGCCGAGCGTTTCGAGCGGGCCAACGACGATTACCGCTCGATCCTCGTGAAGGCGCTCGCCGACCGCATCGCCGAGGCGCTCGCCGAGCGCATGCACGAGCGGGTCCGCCGCGAGTTCTGGGGCTACGCCGCCGAGGAGAGCTACACCCCCGAGGATCTGGTCCGCGAAGAGTATGCGGGCATCCGCCCGGCCCCCGGCTACCCGTCCCAACCCGACCACACCGAGAAGGTGACGCTGTTCGACCTGCTGAAGGCCGAATCGCGCATCGGCGTGAAGCTCACCGAGAGCTACGCCATGTGGCCGGGCTCGTCGGTGTCGGGCCTCTACATCGCCCATCCGGAGTCGCACTATTTCGGCGTCGCCAAGGTCGAGCGTGATCAGGTCGAGGATTACGCCGCCCGCAAGGGCATGGATCTGCGGGAGGTGGAACGCTGGCTCGGGCCGATCCTCAACTACGATCCGGCCCGCTACCTCGCGGCGGCGGCGGAGTAGCGCTGAGGGTCCTCGGGATTTCGAAGGGATCATCCCTACGGCGGGTGTCGGGTGCAAGCCCGACACCCGTCCCTTGGTAGTCCTATCGATTGCCCGGGACTGTGGCCGGACGAGGCTTGACCGTGCGGGCGCCCGCCCTTCAATGCTGGGCCGGACTTCGACACGGCCAGACGGAAGGGCGCCCCGATCGTGTACCGGCTGACCAGCCTCATCGGCATCGCCGTCCTGGGCCTCCTGGCCTCGGGCTGCACCGGCTTCTCCTACCTGTCGAAGACCTACGTCGCCCTGACGCCCCAGGTGGTCACCATCGGCTGCAAGGACCCCTACGAGGTCTACGACCAGCGCCGCATCCGCAAGATGCTGATCGTGTCGAACGCCCTGCGCGAATTCACCGGCTGTGGCAGCGACGACCGCCTCGACGGCGGCGATCCGGGGCTCACCCGCGCCAAGCGGTTCCGCGAGGCGGCACGGGCCTATCTCGATGAGACCGTGCGGGAGGATTGCAAGATCACCGGCGAGACGGTGTTCAGCGATCTGCAGACCGAATTCACCTACACCTGCGCCGGGCCCATCGAGCCGCGCGACACCAAGGTTCCGCGCCTGCCGGGCCGCTCGCGCGTCGGCCTTTGACCGTCAGGCCTCGGGCGGCGTCGAGAACGTTCGCTCGATGGCGTCGCCCGCCGCCGCCAGCAGAGCGCGGGCTAGGGTGCGCGCCTCGTCCCGGTCGAGGGCGAGGATTGCCGTGAACGGCTGTCCGGCGACATCGGGCAGGCCGATCTCGACCTGAACCCCGTCCGCCCTGGCGGCGACCGACAGGCTCCAGTCCCGGTCGTGTGCCCCTCCGCTCATCGGCCCGTGTTCCTTCCGCGATGATGCTCCACCGGCCCTACGGGACCGGTCCCGCCCTCCATGACCGATCCGCTCCCGCGAGGCCAGGGTAGTGCCCCGCGATTGACGGCGCGCCGCCCTCTGGTGTTTGTGCGCCCCGGCCCATTCGGCCCGTCGCCGGGCCTCTTTTGTCAGGAAACACCACCATGTCCGAGATCTGGTTCCGAACCGGCGAAGCCACTGTCCTGGCCGCTGACGGTCAGTACACCGATGCCATGCCGGAGGTGCTCATCGGCTCCACCCGTGGTCCCGCCGGCCAGGCTTTCGCCACCATGATGGGCCAGGTCCAGGGCCACACCCGGATGTTCGTGGTGCGCGACCTCAACCAGCTCGTGCGCCCGGCCACGATGATGACGACCAAGGCCACGATCCACACGGCCGAATACGTCGAACTGCTCGGCGGCGTCGTCCAGGCGGCGACGGGTGACGCCATCATCGACTGCGTCATCGACGGCGTGCTGCCGAAGGACGGCCTCGACGACCTGTGCATGATCATCATGATCTGGCTCGATCCGCGCTGCGCCGAGGATGCCAACCTCGATCGCAAGGATCTCTATCGCACCAACTACGAGGCGACGAAGCTCGCCATTGCCCGCGCCATGAAGGGCGAGCCGTCCATCGACGAGCTCATCGCCAACCGCAAGACGGTGAAGCACTACGCCCTGGAAGACGTGATCGATTACTGATTCGATCCGTTCGCGCGCGTCTCCGTGGCGTGTGTGGAACAGCGGGCGGCCGAGGGGCCGCCCGAACCGAAGCGGACCGATCCGGGTTGTCTGTCGGAGACGCTGAGACGCGCCGATCGGCCCCGCCCCAGGAAAACATCATGATTTCGAGATCCGTGACGATCGCCGCCATGCTGGCCCTCGGCCTCGGCTCTGCCGTGCACGCGCAGGGCCTCGCGCGCGGCGCGCAGGACGGGGCGGAACGGGGCGGGAATATCGCCGGGCCCCTCGGGGCGGCGGTGGGAAGCGCCATCGGCGGGGCCGTTGGCACAGCCAACGAGATCCTCGGCATCGACCGGCGCGAGCGGTTTCGAATCTACGCCCTCGGCGAGCGCCGGCCGTCGTTTGCCTATGCGGGCCCGGTCCGGGTCGGAACGGTTCTGCCGCCGAACGGCGTCGTCTACTACGACGTGCCGCCCGAATTCGCCCTCAAGGGCTTGAACTACACCATCGTCAACGATCACCCGGTCCTGGTCGATCCGGCGACGAGCCGGATCGTCGAGGTGATCGACTGAAACGCCGTTGGGCCGGTGGCATCAGCCCCGGCCCTGACGTTGTCCGAGTCGATCAGCGGTCGCGACGCTCGCGCCCCGTGCCGCGCTCCATGCGCTCCTCACGGCGCTCCATACGGTCCTCGCGGCGGTCGGGGTCGACGCCGAGGACGCCACCGACCGTTCCGGTCGCGGCTCCGACCGCACCGCCGACGATGCCGCCGACGGGTCCCGCCGCGCGGTTGCCGTCTTCGGCGCCGCGCTCGGCGCCACGGAGGGTGCCCTGCGCCTGAGCCGTGGCCGACAGGGCCAGGGGGGCGAGGACGAGGGTGGTCGCGAGGAAGAATGTCTTCATGGTCGGTTCCTTGAATGGGAGGGCGGAAAGGCCCTACGGCGCACCACGCCGAAAGGGCTTGCTCACACAGTCAACGAACGACGGCCGGATTGGTCCCATTTTCCCGCGTCGTCTCCGAACAGCCGGGACGAAGGGAGGTCCGGCGGACAAGCGCCGGAGCGGTTCAGCAGCTCAGGCGGCGTCCCTCGCGGCGGCCGAACTTCTGGTAATGCGCGAGCGCCGAGGTGAGCTGGCCGTTGCGCAGGGCCTGGGCGACATCGGGATTGCACCGGACATAGGCGCGCTCGTCGAACCCGCCGCCGCGCTCGGCACGGTCGAAGTCGCGCCCGCGCGAACGCCCGCCGCGATCATCGTCGTCGTACCGGCCACGGCGGTCGTAGTCCCGGTCGCGGTAGCCCGAATCGCGCCGGTCGTAGCCGGAATCACGCCGGTCGTAGCCGTAGGGCTGCGCCAGGGCGAGGTCGACCGGGGCCAGCAGGCTCATGCCCACGGCCGCGGCTGTAAAAAGTGCTTTCATGATGCGTTCTCCCTTGTCGAGAAGCCTAACGATCCACGACCGGTTTCGGTTCGTTGGTCGACGGCCCCGCTTGGGAGGATGGCCGTCGGGATCGCCCTTGGACAGGGTTCGGCCCGCCGATTCACCGGCACATTCAACGGGTGAACACGTAGATCACCTCGCGGCCCGTCTCGGAGCCGTCGAAATCGCCCTGGACCCGCGTGAGGGTGAGGCCGCAGCGCCGCGCGCTGGCGTCGATCTCGTCGCGATCGACGGCGTGATAGACGAGGTCTTCGCGCGACTGGCGGGTGACGGTGCAGCCCGCATCCATGAGGGTGTAGTCCATGACCTGGAGGAAACGGCCGGTCGCCTCGTCGTAGGTCCGCGCGACGACGCGGATGCGGACACGGTCCCCGGCCTCGTTGTAGGGCCCGGACAGCTCCTCGTCGCCAAGCGGCCTGCGCAGCATGGCGGGGGCCGGCAGGTGGATCGCGGCCCGTCCGCCGGGCTTGAGGTGCCCCGCCACCACCGCGAGGGCATCGGCCCGCGCGTCCGGGCTCGCGAGGTGGGCATAGCCGTAGAATGGGATGATCACCGCGTCGAACAGGCGTCCCAGCGCCACGCGCGTCATGTCCCCCCGCATCAGGGCGATCCGGCCGCCGACCTCCGGGGGCAGGCGCTCGCACTTCATCGCCGCCCGCTGGATCATCGCGGGCGCGAGATCGACACCGAAGACGCCGTAGCCCTGCTCCGCCAGGGCGATGACGATCCGCCCGGTGCCGCAGCCGAGTTCGAGCACCGACGCGCCCGCCGGCCCCGCCAGTTCGGCATAGAACGCGACGTCGCCCCGGAACGGGTAGGCGTTCGACACGACGTCGTAGAACGCCGCGCTGAGGCCAGCTTCGTCGTAGTAATCGAGATTGGCCATGGGGGAATTCCGTCGCGCCGGCTCAGGCGCCGGCCTCCTCGCGGCCGATGCGGCTGTGGCGGCGGCTCCAGCCAAAATAGATCACGAAGCCGAGGGCGAGCCACACGAGGAGCCGCAGCCACGTCTCGCCGTCGAGCGACACCATCATGGCAAAGCAGCTGAGGATGCCGAGGATCGGCACCAGGGGCACCAGGGGCGTGCGGTAGTCGCGCCGCGCTGCGGGCTGGGTCCGGCGCAGGATGATCACGCCGGCGCAGACGAGCATGAAGGCCAGCAGGGTGCCGATGCTGGTCATGTGGCCGAGCTGGGAGATCGGCAGGAAGCCGCCGAGCGCGCTCGTGAACACCATGAAGAACAGGTTCGAGCGGTAGGGCGTTTTCCAGGTGGGATGGATCTTCGAGAAGAAGCCCGGCAGCAGCCGGTCCTGGCTCATGGAATAGAACACCCGGCTCTGGCCGAGCAGCAGCACCAGGATCACCGTGGAAAAGCCCGCGATGACGCCCAGCGTCACGAGGCTGCGCAGCCAGGGAAACGGCGTCTGCGCGATGGCGGTGTTCACCGGGGCGGCGTCGCCCCGCATCTGGTCGTAATGGACGAGGCCGGTGAGCACGCCCGCGAAGGCGATGTAGATCACCGTGCAGATGGCGAGCGAGCCGAGGATGCCGATCATCATGTTGCGCTGGGGGTTCTTCGCCTCCTGTGCCGCCGTCGAGACGGCGTCGAAGCCGACATAGGCGAAGAACACCACGCCGGCTCCGCGCATGATCCCGCTCCAGCCGTACTCGCCGAAGGTGCCGGTGTTCTCGGGGATGAACGGCACGTAGTTCTGCGCCTTGACGTAGAACAGGCCGACTCCGACCACGACCGCCACCACGGCGAGCTTGACCATCACCACCACGGCGTTGACCCGGGCCGACTCGCGGATGCCGATCATGAGCAGCGCCGAGGCCGCCACGATGATGAGGATCGCCGGCAGGTTGACGAGGCCGTGGGCCGTGGCGCCGTCGGCGAGGGTATAGGTCTCGAAGGGCGAGTGGACGAGGCTCGGCGGCAGGTTGATGCCCAGGGTGTCGCGCAGGAACCGCGTGACGTAGCTCGACCAGCTCACCGACACGGTGGCGGCGCCGACGGCGTATTCGAGCACGAGATCCCAGCCGATGATCCAGGCGACGAGTTCGCCCATGGTGGCGTAGGCGTAGGTGTAGGCCGAGCCCGCCACGGGGATCATGCCCGCGAGTTCGCTGTAACACATGCCGGCGAAGGCGCAGGCGATGGAGGCGATGGCGAAGGAGATCACCACCGCCGGCCCCGCATGCTCGGCGGCCGCGATCCCCGTGAGGGAGAACAGGCCCGCGCCGATCACCGCGCCGATGCCCAGGGCGATGAGGCTCCAGGGGCCGAGGGTGCGGGCGAGCTTGTTCTCACCGCCCTCGGCGTCGGCGTTCAGCCGCTCGAGGGATTTCGTCCGGGTGAGATCGTCCGCCAAACCGCCGGCCATACGTCGTCTCGCTGTGGGAGAAGGGGGCAATGCCCGTGACGTTAGCGGAAATCCGCCGCCACACCAGTCGGTTGCGGTGTGTCACACGGGCCGTCCCGTACGAAAGTCGGGTCAGCCGCGGCGCGCCCGGGCGGCGGCGAGCGAGCGTTCCGTCAGCTCCTTTAGCATGGACATCGCGGCTTGTGTGATCGCCGGGCCTGCAGCCTCCGGTGTGCCCGCCGCGAAGGGCGGCTGCGGCGCGTATTCCGCCACGAGCTGGCTCGTGCGGGCATAGTCGGGATCGCGCAGACGTGCGGACAGCGCCAGGGCGAGATCGAGGCCGGCCGAGACCCCGGCCGCCGTCACCCGGTTGCGATCGAACACCACGCGCTCGGCCACCGAAATCGCTCCGAGGAGGGGGAGGACTGCATCGCGCACGCACCAATGCGAGGTCGCGCGGTAACCGGTCAGCAGGCCCGCCGCGCCGAGGATCAGCGACCCCGTGCAGACGCTCCCGATCCACGCCGCCCGTTCGGCACGGTCGCGCAGGAAGGCGAGGAGGGCGACGTCGGCCATTTGATCCGGCGTCCCGTCGCCACCGGGCACCAGGAGGATGTCGAGGTCGCGTGGGCAGGTGTCGAAATCGGCCGTCGCGACGATCTCGAGGCCGGTGTCGCTCGCCACCGGCCCGGTACGTCCGGCCACGAGATGAAGCTGAGGCCCTGCCAGACCGGCGAGCAGGACTTGCGGTCCGACCACGTCGAGGGCGGTCATGCCGGGAAACAGCACCATGGCGATCCGCAGGGGCGCTGGGTCGGTGCGTTGCGTCTCGCCGGCCAACGAGGGTGAGCCGATGGCTGCGGCCATCAGGCCGCTCGCCGTGAGGGCGACCATCTCACGGCGACTTGGAGCAGAATCCGCCGCCGGTCCCCATGTGGGACCGGCCCGACGATCCGCCGGATCAGGCCGACTTGAGATGGGCGGCGAGATGTTTGTTCATCTCGAACATGGTGCACTTGTCCTTGCCGAAGACCTTCTTGAGCTTGTCGTCGGCCAGGATCTCGCGCTTGTTCTCCGGGTTCTGAAGCTCATGCTTCTTGATGTACTCCCAGACCTTGCTCACCACTTCGCCGCGCGGAAGGTTGGCCTCGCCGACGACGGCCGCGAGCTCGGGGGAGGGCTTGAGCGGCTGCTGAAGAGCGTTGGGCTTGGCGCCGTCGCCCTTGGGGGCGGCGACCTTCTTGCCCTTGGCGGCCGGCTTCTCGTCGCCCGTCTCGGCGCCCTTGTCCGCGCTCTTGGCGGGGCTCTTGGTCGTGGTCTTGGCCATGGAATTCCTCCGAAGGTTCGGCTGCCAGCGCCGGTACGCCCACGGCACGGGGCCTCGGAGCGCATAGCTGCAACAACTAAGCAGTGTTGCGACCGTTCCAAGGGGAATCCGCCCCGGGCGCCGGGCCCGTCCACAGGGAGCGGCACCTGTGAACAGGATCGCCCGGCGGCCGAGCGCGCGAGTTCGGCGCCTCCGCGCGCCGGACTTGCGCTCGACACCCGCCGGTCCGTTGAGGCCGAAGGGCAGGAAACGGTGGAGGACGGGCGCCGGAGGCGGCCGACGAAATTCACTTAAGTCTCGAATTTTAAAAGGGAAACCATCGCCGCTGCGCCGGACGGATCTCCGGTGCGGCGCAGGTCTACGCTCATGCGCCGCGGCCGCGACCGGATTCCGGACCAGCCGTCGTGCCGCCGTGTGGAGCATAGAGCGGGCCGCATCATCCACAGGACGGCCTATCCCAAAGAATCTTCGCGCCCTCCAGTGATTTCGCTTCGGATCGGCTCTGTCGGCCTTCGGCAACGAACGGTTAAGGGGCTGTCCCGAGGGTCGCGCCATGATCCTGTCCGTCTTCGCCCTCGCCCTCGGCGCGGCCATCCTCCTCATCGGCGGCCTCGGCGCCGTGATCCAGGCCGAGGCCGCCGACGCCTCGGGCATCCCCGCCAGTGGGGTCTCGATCTGACACAAGGCTTCCCCAGGGCCGGCCTGCGACGGCCCCGCCTCCGGGGCCGTGTGGGCGGAGCCGGGAACCTGGCCGGGGCCGTCGCGCGTTGGCCGTGTCTCGACACCCCGGAGCGCCCCGATGCCGACAGACCTACCCACCGAGCGCCATCTGCGACCGCCAGGCTCCCTCGAACTCGATCCCAGGGGGGAGGGCGTCGCCATCGACGAGACGCCCCGCCTGATCGCCTCCGACAAGGTCGAGGGCACGGCGGCCTACGATGCCGCCGGCGAGCACCTCGGGACGGTGCGCAATTTCATGGTGGACAAGGTCACGGGGCAGGTCGCCTACGCGGTCCTGTCCTTCGGCGGGTTCCTCGGCCTCGGGGAGGGCCATCACCCGCTGCCGTGGCGATCCCTGCGCTACAGCGTCGAACTCGGCGGTTACATCGTGGATATTGACCGGGACACCCTCGCCCGGGCGCCGACCCACGGCGCCGGCGAGGATCCCTTCGCCGATCCGGCCTTCGGCGGGCGGCTCGACGATTACTACGGTGGGCAGCGTTTCGCGGTCTGAGACGCGCGCTCGCCGAGGCCGGCTCCCGGAGGACCGGCCCGGGAGGAACTCCTCAGAACTTGCCGCCGACGCCGACGCCGCCCGAACCGAGGCTCGGCGCCACGCCACCGCTCGAACCCGAGCGTCCCTCGCTGTTGCCCTCGATGTCCTCGCGCCGAATGCGGCGCTCCTCGGACGAGGCCGAGCGCGTGGCGCCCCCGGCCGAGCGCGGCAGATCGAGGCGTCGGGTCGGCGTCGTCTGAAGCGGGTTTCCATCGGGGTCGACGCGGGCCGAGCGCGGGCCCGCCGCATTCGGGACCGAACCACGCATCGAGGGCGGCGGGCCGACGTCGCTCTCCGGCATCACGCCGCCGCCGCCGCTCAGCGCCTGACAGCCCCCCAGGGCGGCGGCGAGGAGCACCGTGGCGCTGGCGTTACGGAAGAAGGGCATCGGCACAGGTCCTCGGGCGATCGGAGCCCGCACGTGGCGGGGTGGCAAGGTCTTCCGGGTGTGTACGACGCAGACTTGGCGAAAACCAGACGCGGCGGATCCGTGGCCGGCGCCCATTCTCGGTCGGGTCTCCACGGATGCGTGCGCTGACGCACGGAACGATTGCGGAGCGCGGGGTGGAGTGGCACAGCGGTCAAGCTCGCTTCGGCGGCCTTCACAACTTCGCCTTGGTCATTGCGCAGTGACGGGAGCCCGCGGCGCCGCGGGAGCCTGCCGGATGGATCCGGGTTCTGCACAAAGGCTGGCGTGATCATCGCTCGGGGAACGCACGTGTTCAGATTTGTCCGGATGATCGCCGCGACGACGATCGGCCTCGGAGCCGCATCCGCCCTCGCCGAGGAATCCCAGCCCAACGGCAAGCCCGCCGAAATGCCCGCCGCGTCGGCAGCGCCCACGGGTGCCGCGCCGCCGGCGACTCCGCCGGCCGGATCCGCGCCCGCCCAGACCCCAACGGCGCCGTCCGCCGCCGCCCCGGCCTCGAACGTTCCTCCCGCGCCGGTTGCGGCCCCGAGTGCCGCCCCGGCGCAGGGACCGGTTCTGCCCACCGGCACCCCGGCCACCGTCCTCGACACGGCGGATTACGAGGGCGTCCTCGGCAAGGCCGTGCGCAGCGCCAACGGCGAGGACATGGGCCGGATCATTGACATCATCCTCGACAAGGACGGGCGTCCGCGCGCGGCCATCATCGATTTCGGGGGCTTCCTCGGCGTCGGCTCGCGCAAGATCGCCGTGGACTGGCGCGCCATGCGGTTCACCAACGACGGCAAGCCGACGCGCCTCGTGCTGCAGCTGACCCGGAACCAAGTCCGGGTCTCGCCGGAGTACAAGCCGGGCGACCCCATCGTGGTCCTTGGCCCGGCGAGCCCCGCCGTGCCCGAGGGCGACCAGCAGGCCGCAGGGCCTGCTGCCGCCGCCCCGGCCCCCGCTGCCCCCGCCGCCGCACCCGCGAGCCCGGCCGTTGTTCCGCCCGCCGCGTCCCCCGAGAAACCCACCGACAAGCCGGCCGAGAGAACGCCGGACAAATGACGGTTCCCCTCCCGAAGGATCGCCGCGCCCTCAAGCCGAGGGAGGTTGCCCGGCCCGAGTTCCGGCCCCGCCCCGTGCCCCGGCGCGGGGGGGCTGTCGATGGGGGGGCGGAAGGCGTCGACATGGAGGGGCCCTCCCGCACCAGCAGCCGCGGCCTCGACGGCTTCGCGTTCTTCGTCGCCAACCTCCAGACGGGGTTCGGTCCGTTCCTCGCGGTCTACTTCACCCAGGCGAAGTGGACCCAATCGGATATCGGCTTCGCGCTCACCATCGGCAGCCTCGTCAGTCTGCTCGGTCAGGTGCCGGGCGGGGCCTTCGTCGATGCCATGCGCTCGCTGCGCTTTGCCGCCGGCCTGTCGGTGGTGGCCATCGCGCTCAGCGCCTTCGCCCTCGCCCTGTGGCCGAACTTCCTCATTGTGCTCCTCGCCATGGCCGCCCATTCGGCGGCGAGTTGCATCCTCACCCCCGCCATCGCGGCCATCAGCATCGGCCTCGTCGGCCATGGCCGGGCCGGCGAGCGCCTCGGGCGCAACGCCAGTTTCTCGGCCCTCGGCAATGCCGTTGCAGCCGCCGGCATGGGGGCCTGCGGCTACTACCTTTCCAACGACGCGGTGTTCTATCTTACCGCCTTCTTGATGATCCCGACCCTCGTGGCCCTGTCGTTCATCCGCGCCGACGAGATCGGCCCCGTGACCGTGGCGAACGCACCCACGGCCGGGGCCATTGCCCCCCGGCGGGAGGGCGCCGTGCGCGCCCTGCTCACCAACCGGGCCCTCATGTGCTTCGGCGGCTGCATGACCCTGTTCTTCCTCGCCAACGCGGCGATGCTGCCGCTCGTCGGCAGCATGCTGACCCTGCGCGCGAGCGAGACCGCGACGGCCCTCATCGCCGCCTGCATCGTCGTGCCCCAGGTGGTGCTCGCCGTCTCGGGGCCGGCCGTGGGGCGCGCCGCCGAGCGCTGGGGCCGCCGGCCCCTGCTGCTGATCGGCTTTGCCGCCCTGCCCATCCGCGGGCTCCTGTTCGCCTACACCGACAGTCCCGAACTCCTCGTGGCGATCCAGGTGTTCGACGGGATCTCGGCGGCGGTGTTCGGCGTGATGGTGCCCCTCGTGGTCTCGGATGTGACCCGCGGCACCGGGCGCTTCAATATCGCACTGGGAGCCGTCGGCACCGCCATGGGCATCGGGGCGGCCCTCTCGACCTCGCTGGCCGGCATCATGGCCGACCGCCTCGGAAGCCATTCGGCCTTCCTCGGCCTTGCCTTCGTGGGCTTCGTCGGATTCGTGATGATCGCCCTGATCATGCCGGAAACCCGTCGCGCCACCGGTTCCTGATTCTCGGGTCGGCGGCGGCATCGAATTCGCTTGCCGCTCAAGCCACGTTCAGATTTCTTCCTCATAAAGGACGAAGCTCGACGTGAGGCTGCAACGCTCGCGCGAGCTTCGCGTTGCGAACGGTGGGGACAAAAAGTGTCGTGTACCTGACCTGACGTCGTTCGGACTCCATGGTCCACTAAGGTGGCCTCGGGCAGAGGCAGGATTGCTTGAAAAACGGGCGCATGCGCTCGGAAAACGGGATTGTCACCGCGATGGAAGACCTGTGCGTCTATGCCGACAGGCCGTTCGCCTTCGTCGCGCGCTACCTGCGCCGTCGGGCCCTGCCGCATTTCGTCATCCTGTGCGCCGTTCTGGGCGCCGTCGGCTTCTCGGTGAGCACGGACTACGCCCTCAAGGGGGTCGTCGACGCCCTGAGCAAGGGGCCCGACGCCGGGCTGATCTGGGGCGCCCTCGCGCTCCTCGTCGGTTTCATCGCCGCCGACAACATGCTCTGGCGCGTGGCAAGTCTGACGGGTTCCTTCACCTTCGTGGGCGTCACCGGCGACATCCGGCGTGACCTGTTCCGCCATATGACCGGGCACTCGCCGTCGTTCTTCGCCGACCGCCAACCCGGCACCCTCGCGTCGCGCATCACCGCCACCTCGAACGCGATCTTCACCGTCGAGAACATGTTCGTGTTCAACGTGATGCCGCCTTGCGTGGCCGCGTTCCTGTCGATTCTCTACATCGGCACCGTCAGCCTCACGATGGCCCTTGTGCTCGCCGGCATCTTCGCCGCCGTCGTGGTGCTCATGTTCAAGATGGCGGCGGCCGGAAAACCACTCCATCACGACTTCGCCGCCAAGGCCGCGAGCGTCGATGGCGAGATGGTCGATCTCGTCGGCAACATGCCCCTGGTGCGCGCCTTCTCGGCGTTCAAGCGAGAGTACACCCGCTTCGACGGCACCATCGGCGTCGAGATGCGGTCCCGCCGCTCGTCGCTGCTCTATCTCGAGAAGCTGCGCATCGTGCACGCGATCCTGACCGTGCTCGCGGTCCTCGGCCTGCTCTACTGGGCGATCACCCTGTGGGAGGCAGGCGCCGCCTCGAACGGACAGGTGGTTCTCGTCTGCACCCTCGGAATCCGGATCCTGGCCGCCACCCGCGACCTCGCCGTGGCCCTGGTGGATGCGACCCAGCACACCGCCCGCCTGTCGGAGGCCCTGCACACCCTGCTGCAGCCCCACGACCTCACGGACCACCCGGAAGCCGTGCCGCTTTCCGGCACGGGCGCCGAGATCACCTTCGACCACGTCGCCTTCTCCTATCCGGACGGGCGCGCCGTATTCACGGATTTCGACCTCGCCATCCAGCCCGGCCAGCGCGTCGGCCTCGTCGGCAAGTCGGGCGGTGGAAAATCCACCCTGTTCTCCCTCATCCAGCGCTTCTACGACGCGCAGGGCGGGCGCATCCTCCTCAACGGCCAGGACATCCAGCGCGTGACGCAGGATTCCCTGCGCGAGGCCATCACGGTGGTGCCGCAGGACGTCTCGATGTTCCACCGGACCCTGCGGGAGAACATCCGCTACGGCCGGCCCGACGCGTCGGACGAGGATGTGTGGAAGGCCGCCGCCGCCGCCCATTGCACCGACTTCATCGAGGCCCTGCCCGAGGGGTTCGACACCATCGTGGGCGACCGCGGCGTGAAGCTCTCCGGCGGCCAGCGCCAGCGCATCGCCATCGCGCGCGCCATCCTCAAAGACTCGCCGATCCTGCTCCTCGACGAGGCGACGTCGGCCCTCGATGCCGAATCCGAGGAGGCGATCCGCCATGCACTGGCCAACCTCATGAGCGGCCGCACGGTCATCGCCATCGCCCACCGGCTGTCGACCCTGAAGGATTTCGACCGGATCGTGGTGCTCGAGGGCGGGCGCATCATCCAGGACGGTTCGCCGGACAACCTGACCCACCTCGACGGGTTCTATCGCGAGCTGATGAAGAAGGAATCGATGTCCCTGTCCCTGGCCGCCGCCTGACCGCTCGTCGGTGCGGACGTTCGGCCAAGAAGTCGGACTTCGACGGCCGAACCCCCGGCAGGTTCGGAGGTCACACGGGGGCGCAGCCGAGGGTCCGGATCGCCTCGATGATCGCTTGGGCCCGGTAGGGCTTGGTGAAGAACAGGCTGCCCTCCGCGAGGCGAGGCGGTGTCTGGGTGAAGCCGGTGGCGTAGATGATCGGCAGGCCCGGTCGCAGGCGGCGCGCCGCCTCGGCGAGTTGCCAGCCGTCCATGGCGCCGGGCAGGCGGATATCCGTGAACAGGATGTCGATCGGCGCGCCGCCCTCGATGAGGCCAAGGGCGATTTCGGCCGTCATCGCCTGAGCGACGGCGAAGCCCGCATCCTCGAGTTCGGAGGCGATCACTTCCAGGAGCATGAGTTCATCCTCGACGACGAGGATGCGGAGCGCGGTGAGTTCGGTCATGGGGCGGCTCTCCGGTCAGGCGAAGCTGGAGGCGGGAACGAAGGGAGGTGGCGCCGTCGCCTCCGACACCCGGCTCGCCGGGCGGACCGCGGTGTCGCGGTCACGTGGCAGGTAGACTTCCACGGTGGTGCCGTGGCCGGGGCGGCTGTCGAGCAGGATGTGTCCGCCCGACTGTTTGGCGAAGCCGAAGGCTTGGCTGAGCCCCAGGCCCGTCCCTTCGCCCACGGCCTTGGTGGTGAAGAACGGCTCGAAGGCGCGGGCGCTGACCTCCGGGCTCATGCCACAGCCCTGATCCGTCACGCTGATGAGGATGTGGTCGACGGCCGGCAGGCCGGCGCGGGCGGCCGCCTCGGCGGCGGGCACGTTGCGCGTGCGGATCGTCGCCCGTCCGCCCTCCGGCATGGCATCGCGGGCATTCACCGCGAGGTTGAGGAGGACGTTCTCGAGCTGGTTGGCGTCGACGCGCACGGGCCAGAGGTCGGGCGCCAACGTCATCTCCGGCGGCTCAACGGCGTTCAGGGCGCCACGGAGAAGCTCGGACAGGTCGGCGATGAGGCCGTTGGCGCCGAAGCGGGTTGGCTGCAGGGGCTGGCGCCGGGCGAAGGCGAGCATCTTCTGCACGAGGCTCGCGGCCCGCTCCGCGCCCGTCAGGGCGCTGCTACGGGCACGCTCGGCGCCGCTCTCGAGGGGAAATCGCGCGAGCCGATCGAGGTTGGCGATGACCACGCCGAGCAGGTTGTTGAAGTCGTGGGCGACGCCGCCCGTGAGAGCGCCGATGGCGTCCATCTTCTGAGTCTGGCGCAGCATCTCCTCCGCGTGCTCGCGGTCGGCGATGGCCGTGCGCAGGGCGTCGAGGGCGGCGTCGCGTTCACGGATGCGGTCGACGAGTTCGGCGTTGGCGCGGCGCAGGGCCTCGGGGGAGGGGAGGGCGACGGCATGCGGCAGCAGCCGCCAGAGCAGGATCGCGGTGATGAAGGACCCGATCCCCGTAAACGCCTTCAGCAGGGCTTCGGCGGCGTAGTCCGGCACCCACAGGGTCCAGATCGCCAGGAAATGCGTGGCGCCGCAGGCGAGGATGAAGAACGCGAAGGCCCAGCCCATCCACCCGAAGGCGACATCCCGGCGTTTGAGGAGGAAGACCCCCATGGCCACCGGAATGGTGAAGTAGGACACGCCGATCACGAAATCGGAGACGACGTGGGTCCAGATCAGTTCCGGCCGCCACAGGAGGCAGATGCCATGGGGCGAAAGGTTGCTTCGGTCGAGGAAGCTCCCAAGGGCATCGAACATGTCGTCGTTCCAGGTTTGCGCCGTACGAGGACGGACGCCAGACAGTCAAGCTCTCCGGTAGGATGATCGCTTTCAGCGGACGGCGAAACAGGATCGTTCGGCAAGTGTGGCGATTCTCGCTAACGTGAGCGTCAGCGCGGGATCACTCGACGACGATCTTGTAGCCCTGGCCCACACGGAGGGTGGCCCCGCGGTCGAGGCCGTTGAGCACGAGGAAGCGGTCGATGGCCCGGTCGGGCACCTGCATGCGGTGGGCGAGACCCTCCACGGTGTCCGACGCCGTGGCCTGTACCACTTGAAGCCGCAGCGGCCGCAGGGCCTGGGTCTCGGCGGCCTCCACGGCCGCCAGACTCTCCGTCCAGCGCCGGAAGGCGGCGTCCGGGTCCGTGGCTCCTTTGGCGGCCATGATCATCCGGTACGTGGTTTCGCCCACCCGGATGGCGGCGAGGCGGAAAGTCCAGTCCTTGCCCCGTGACAGGGCCGTGACGGCCGGATGCCCGCCGATGGTCCGGCTCTCCAGCGAACCGGCTTCGATGGCATCGTTCCAGGTGGCCTTCAGCACCTCGTCCAGGCCCTGTCCGGCCGGGTTCTCCACCTGGTCGAACAGGAGCCTGCGGCTCCCCTCCGGGGTGGTGCCAAGAACGGCGTTGCGCGTGTTCTCGATGGTGAATCCCGCCGGGACCTCGAAGGCGATGCCGAGGCCGGGATGAAGGAAGCGGTGACCCCGCACGGTGCCGTCGCCGGGATTGTCGCCATAGGCGATGCCGTCCACGGCCGCGAGGTAGCGCGCGCGCTCGTCGACGCCGAGGCCGGGGGCGCCGATGAGGCGCGCCGCCCGGGTGACGAGGGTGATGCGCTCCTGCGTGCCCGGATGGGTCGCGAGCATATCGGGCTCGCCGCCCTGGCCCGTGCCCGTCTTCATTCCGGTGCTGCGGCTGAGCCCGCGCAGGAACCGACCGGCCCCGAAGGCATCGTAGCCGGCCCGTGCCAGGGTCTTGACCCCGACGCCGTCCGCCTCGAGTTCCTGATCGCGCGAGAACCGCGCCAGGGCGAATTTCGACTGGTTCTGCAGCTGCGCGCCCGTGACCGGATCGTTGAGCACGTCGGCCACGACCCGGCTCACGAGCTGCGAGCGAAGCGCCAGTTCCGTGCGGGCGGTGGCATGGCGCAGGGTGACGTGGGCGATCTCATGCGAGAGAACGGCCGCGATCTCGGAGGTGTCGCTCGCCAGGGCGAGGAGGCCTCGCGTGACGTAGAGCCGTCCGTTGGGCAGGGCGAACGCGTTGATTACCGGCGAATCGAGGAGGGTGACGACGTAGGTTTCCTCCGGCCGGTCGGTGGCGCGCACGAGGCGGTCGGTGACTTCGGTGAGGAGCTTCAGGGCCGCGGGCGCGCGGTACTCGCCCCCGAACGAAGCCACGAGCTTGGCATGGTCGGCATCCGCCGTGGTGCGCTCGCGGCCGATGACGCGGGGTGCCTCCGCCGGCACCGCGACGACGGCCGGCTGAAGGGTCGCGCCGGTCTGGTCGCCGATGCAGCCCGAGAGCAGCGTGAAGAGAAGGAGAGCGGTCGCGCGTGCGCCGACGCGCACCGGGGCCGCCGCCGGTCCGCGCGCGATGCCCCAGGCCCGCGCTGTGCCCCCTGTCATGGCCCCCGTCATACCGATCAGCGCCCCTGCGCCGCGTCCAAGATTTCGATCATGTCCGCGCTCGCCACATCGAGGGTCGGACCTCGCCAGAGTTCGACGATGCCCCGGACCCTGACGAGCCGGCCACGCAGGGTGGCCGCACTCAAACCACGTTCCTGCAACTGGCGCCAAGTGCGTTTCGACACGGTTACCGTGAGCCCGTCAGCGCCGCGCCTCGCGAAATCGAGATAGGTTCGCCGCGACCGCTCGCCGACCCAGAGAATGCGCCCGCGCGCCACGATGAAGCGGCCAAGGCGTGCCCGCAGGGCCGCGCCGTCTCCAGCCTGCTGCTCCGCCTCGCGCCACAGACCTCGGCCGGCCCCGCGTGCCCCCGCTTCCACGGCGAGAAGTCCCGGCCGGCACAGGCTGTCGCGCTCGCCCGCATCCACGATGGCGAGGCCGGCTTCCACGAGGCCGCCGGCGAGATCGAGGGTGCCATCGGCCGCGAGGGCGTCGACATGGGCCCGGCCCCAGCGGTCGGTCTCGCCCCGCGCCACGAGGGTGAGGGGCACGCTCCGGTGCCTCTCCAGCCACGCGGCGGCGGCCCCGGCGAGGTCCGGTGCCTCCGGCCAGCGCAAGCCGTCGAGGACGCCACGTGCGCCCGACGCGAACGCCAGTTCGCCGCGCGGGCCGACGGCCGCGAGCGCCGTCGCCGGCAGGGACGCGCTCCGGCATTCGGGCGCCGCGGCCACGGCCGGCCTCGCCGGGCCGAAACCGGTGGCGAAGGCCGCCAGGACGGAGGCGCCGAATGCGCCGCGGACGCGCCGCCGATCCCGCATGATGCACCGATTCTCCTTGAGCCTCGGCCGGCATTGTGGAGAGAGCCGGCCGCGGAACAAGCACTGCCTTGCGCGCGCGGCACCGTTTCGGACGCCCTGCGGCAGGCTCGCCACAGAACGCGCGCCGCGCGGCCTCGGCGCGGTTGGCCTGCCCCGGCGTTGGTGCTACGAAGACGGCGGTGAGTCTCCGTAGCTCAGCTGGACAGAGCACAGGTTTCCTAGACAAAATTGGGCGTCGCGAGGGGAAACCGCGCGGCGGATCCGCTCAAATTCGGGGAAAGCCCGAGGGTCTGCCCCTGGCAGGCCCCGCCGATCCCGAGCCAAGCCCGTCACGGTCCCCTTAAGGAGCGCGGCGGGAAGGTGTAGAGACTAGACGGGCGGCACCTAACGGCTTCCTCGGGAGCCCATGGTGAAGGGATAGTCCAGGCCACGAACGCACCCGCGAGGGCGCGGCGGCGGAAGCCGAAGTGGTATGAAACCTGGGGTCGCAGGTTCGAGACCTGCCGGGGACGCCACCATCTTCTCAGCCCGTACCGCGGGTGCAGCGGAAGCGCGAGGCCTCGATCCCGTCGCGACGACGGGGTGGCCGCGCTTTTCCGAGGCTTCGGCGGAAGGCCGTGTGACGGAAACGAGCAGGATGGCAGGCCAGAAGACCGACGCGCGGGACGTGCATGTGGGTCGGCGCATCGCCGAGCAGCGCAAGAAGGCGTCCCTGACCCAGAAGCGGGTGGCCGAACGCTTCGGCATGTCCGCCGCCCAACTCCAGAAATACGAGAAGGGTACGAACCGGATCAGCGCGATCCACCTCGAGAGCTTCAGCCGGATGACGGGTGTGCCCGTCTCGTACTTCTTCGAGGAACTCGCTCACACCGACGAGGACACGGTCGCCGTCGGCTTCTCCGAGCCGCCTCAGCAGCCCTACGTGTCCGGCGACGGCTGGGACGGGCTCGTGGAAGTGGTGGCCCGTCATGTGAGCGAGCATTTCTCCGAGGAGCGGCGGCGAGAGTTTTCGGCCGCGATCCACGCCCTCGACGCTAAGCTCAAGGGCTGAGGATCGCCCGTTTCGTTCTTTTTACCGGACGCGTTCGGTTTTTCGTCTTGACCGGCCTGGGGGGCGATGCGAGAACCCCGGCCTTCCGTCAAGCCGGGGTCGACGCATCGCATGAGGCGCACCCGAGAACCGGGTTTGCTGTCCATGGCACGTTCCAACTACCTCTTCACGAGCGAGTCCGTTTCGGAAGGTCATCCGGACAAGGTCTGCGATCGGATCTCCGATACGGTGGTGGATGCCTATATCGCGGCGATGCCGGAGGCGCGCCTCGGCGTCGAGACCCTGGCGACCACGAACCGCATCGTCATCGCGGGCGAGGTCCGTGGCCCGGATTCGGTAACCTTCAAGCACCTCGAAGAGCTCACCCGCGAGGCGGTGAAGGACATCGGCTACGAGCAGTCGGGCTTCCACTGGAAGAACAACGACATCGCCATCCATCTGCACGCCCAGTCGGCCGACATCGCGCAGGGCGTCGATTCGTCCGGCAACAAGGACGAGGGCGCGGGCGACCAGGGCATCATGTTCGGTTACGCGTCCGACGAGACGCCCGAGCTCATGCCGGCGCCGATCTACTACGCCCACAAGATCCTCAAGGACCTCGCCGACGCCCGCAAGGGCCGTCAGGGCGACGCGGCCAAGCTCGGCCCCGATGCCAAGAGTCAGGTCACCGTTCGCTACGAGAACGGCCGCCCCGTCGGCGTGACCCAGATCGTGCTCTCGACCCAGCACATCGACGAGAGCCTCGATTCGGCCGACGTGCGCGCCATCGTCGAGCCCTACATTCTCAACGCCCTTCCGAAGGACTGGGTCTCCGAGGAGACCGTCTGGCACGTGAATCCCACGGGCAAGTTCGTGATCGGCGGCCCGGACGGCGACGCCGGCCTCACCGGCCGCAAGATTATCGTTGACACCTACGGCGGAGCCGCCCCCCATGGCGGCGGTGCCTTCTCGGGCAAGGATCCGACGAAGGTCGACCGTTCGGCGGCCTATGCCGCGCGTTATCTCGCCAAGAACGTCGTCGCGGCTGGCCTCGCGACCCGCGCCACCATCCAGCTCGCCTACGCCATCGGCGTCGCCAAGCCCCTGTCGATCTATGTCGATCTGCATGGCACCGGCCGGGTCGACGAGGCGAAGCTCGAGGACGTCCTGATGAACGCCTTCGACCTGTCGCCCCGCGGCATCCGGACGAAGCTCGGACTCAACAAGCCCATCTACGCTCGCACCTCCGCGTACGGGCATTTCGGGCGGGCGCCCGAGGCGGATGGCGGCTTCTCGTGGGAGCGCATCGATCTTGCCGACAGTCTCAAGTCGGCCCTGTCCTGATCCCATGACCATGGGGCGGGATGAACTCCCGCCCCTTCCGGGCGGGGACGCGGCCGAGGGCGCCGACCGGGCCTTCTTCGGCCGGCGCAAGGGCAAGCGCCTGCGCGCCGTTCAGGAGCAACGGATCGCCGAGTTGCTGCCGACCCTGCGCGTGGCCCTGCCGGCGGCGGGCACGCACCTTGATCCGCGCGCGCTGTTTCCGACGCCGGTCGACGAGGTCTGGCTCGAGATCGGCTTCGGCGGCGGCGAGCATCTGGCCGCCCAGGCGAGCGCCAATCCCCGCGTGGGCATCATCGGCGCCGAGCCCTTCGTCAACGGCGTGGCGAAGCTCCTACGGGCCGTGGACGACGGCGCGCTCCGCAACGTCCGGGTCTGGGACGAGGACGCCACGGCGCTCCTCGCTGCGATCCCCGACGGTGCTCTCTCGCGGGTCTACCTGCTCTATCCCGATCCCTGGCCCAAACGCCGTCAGCGCAAGCGACGCTTCGTCTCGCCCGAGTCCCTCGGCGAGATCGCCCGCGTCCTGAAGCCCGGCGGCGTGTTCCGCTTCGCGAGCGACATCGACGATTATGCCGGCTGGACCCTGGTGCGGGCCCGCCGCTGCCCCGGTTTCGCCTGGACTGCGGCCTCGGCCGACGATTGGCGCCTCGCCTGGTCCGACTGGCCGGGTACCCGCTACGAGGCCAAGGCCCTGGCTGCCGGCCGGGCACCGACCTACCTCGAATTCCGGCGCGTCGCCGCCGTTTAGGGCGGTGCCGTCCCCGTAAGGGGCGCCCGTGGGGGAAGAACCCCCCTTGCCTTCCGCCGCCCGAAGGCCTTGCATGCGCGTGACGCGTCGTTCCTCGGCTTTGCCGAAGCGGGCAGGGGGAGCTTTGTGCGCGATGCGGCGTCGTTGAGCGAGGTTGCGGATTGGGCGACGCGGCGGATCACAACGGCATCGAACCGGCTGCGCTGCCCGCGGAGCAGGCGACCGGGACGGCTTTCGCGGGGGCGGCGATCGGCCTCCTGACACTGGATCTGCGGGCCGGCCGCATCGACGCCGCCAACCCTCATCTCTGCGCGCTGCTCGGATATCCGCCCGGGGACCTGAGCGGACGATCCCTCGCGCATCTCGGTGAAGTTGCCGTGCCGGTGCCGGCCGGTCTGCGGCGGTGGCGCCGTGCCGATGGCCGCGCCGTCGATGTTCGCGTCCGGCCCTCGCCCCCGGCGGACGGCGTGCAGATCCTCGTTGTCGATGGAGCGGAGGCGGAGGATTTCGGGCCGGCCGTCGAGGATCGGGCGACGCTGGCCGCCGCCGGTCTCGGGGAATGGCGCTTCGACGCGGAGACCGGCCGCGTTGCGCTCTCGCGCCGCGCCGCCCAGCTCCTGGGCGACCGGCCCGGCTCCAGCCTGTCCTGGGCGAACCTGCGTGCCCGTATCGACGCGCGCGAAGTGGAGCGGGTCGAGGCCGAGGTGCGCAAGGCCCTGGCGCGGGGAGGTTCGTTTACCCTGCAATGCCGGGTGCGCCGCTCGGACGACGGCAGCGAGATCCATCTCGGTCTGCGCGGCGAGGCGCGGCGGGAGGGAGCGGACGGCCTCACGGCCATCGTCGGCGTGGTGCAGGACATCACCGCCCAGGTCGCGACCCGTGCCGCCCTGCATGCGGGGGAGCAGCGCCTGCGCATCGCCACCTCCCTTGCTGACCTCGGCATTTTCGAGTGGCACATGCTCGATGATCAGGCCGTTTGGGAAAACGAACGCATGTTCGCGATCTTCGGGCGCCGCGTCGAGGACGGGACCGTCGGCAAGCGCGAATTCCTCGAACACGTCCTTCATCCAGACGACCGCGCCGCCTTCCGCACGGCGATCTCGAATGCCCTGCGGGGTGACGCCGTGCTCAAGGCCACGGGCCGCATCCGGCGCCGAAGCGACGGGGCCTGGCGCATCATCGATCTCGCCGGCCGCTTCGAGCAGGACCCCCATCACCGGCTGCCGCGCCGGCTCATCGGGGTCGTGGCCGATGTCACCGAACGGCGGATGGCCGAGGAACGCCAGACCCTGCTCATCCGCGAGTTGCATCATCGGGTGAAGAACACCCTCGCGACGGTGCAGGCCATCGTCGGCTCCACGGCGCGCACGGCGTCCAGCATCGAGAGCTTCTACGAGGCGTTCGTGGGGCGGATCATGTCCCTGGCCCACACCCATTCGGTGCTGACCGAGGACACCTGGCAGACGGCCTCCCTACGCACCCTCCTGGCCAACGAATTACGGCCCTACGTCGACATTCCCCAGGATGGGGCTGGGGACGCCCGCCTCCGCCTCGAGGGGCCGCCCGTCGATCTCACCTCGGAAGTCGCCGTGCCCATCGGCATGGCGATCCATGAACTCACCACCAACGCGGCCAAGTACGGGGCGCTCTCGACGCCGGATGGCCGCGTCGCGGTCACATGGAGTCTCACGACGGACGGGGCGAACGGGATGCTGGACTTCGCGTGGCGGGAGAGCGGCGGGCCGGCCGTGCGCCCGCCGACACGCCAGGGTTTCGGTTCACGCCTGTTGCAGCGGGTGCTGACGGCACAGGTCCGGGCGGACGTGACGATGGATTACCACGCGGACGGCTTCTGCCTGCACATGCGGGCGCCGCTGCCGGCGCGCAGCACGGTCTTCGATTCCCTGCCCTGATCCGAACTTCGAGCATCGTCCCGAAAGCGGGAGGCCACCTTTCGGGACGATGCTTTGGCCCACGCGAAGGAAGGCCCGATTCAGGCCGCGCCCCGCGCGTCGTTCTCGCCGCCGGCCCGGACGAAGTCCTTGAGCTCGTCGAGGGAGCCGAAGGTGAAGCGCCCGCGTGGCGTCTCCGCCTCGATGGAGCCGTTCGAGAACATCACGTAGGTGTTGCCCCCGGATTTGTAGGTACCGACGACGTCGGGCGCGAGTTCGACCACGGCCGGCTCGGGCTCAGGAGCCGGCGGCGCGGCGGCCGTTGTGTCGAGGGTCGGATACAGGCGCAGCGGCTCGGCCGCCGCGTCGCCGGTGGTGTCGAACAGCGTCGGGGTCGGAGTCTCGTCCGTCGCCGCCCGCTCCGCCTCTGCGGCCTCGGGAATCTCGGGCGTCGCGACCACGTCCGGGGTGGGGGCGGTCTCGCTCGCCGGAGGCAGGAGATCGGGCAGGAGCGGCTCGACGGGCTCCGGCTCCGGCGGGGGCGCCGGCTCCGGTTCGGGCGGCAGGACGAAGGTCGGTTCCGTTCCGCGTCCCCCCGGTCCCGCACCGGCGAACGCGTCGCTCTCGGGGGTGGGGGCGAAACGCGCGGCGGCGACCCCTGCACCGAGCCCCGCCATTCCGACACTCGCCATTCCAACGCCCGGCGTCGCGCCGGAATCCCCATCGCGACCGGGCTCGCCGAAGCTCGGCCGCTGACGCGCCGGTCGGTCGCCGGACATGGCCAGGGGCGGCTCCGCGAAGGCCGGCTCCGCGAAGGACGATTCCGCCAAGGAGGGTTGCGCGAACGTGGGTTCGGGCATGGGGGGGGCGAGGGCCCGGGCCGGTGCGGCCTCCGTCGCGGGAGCCGCGAGACGCAGTTCGCTCAGCCGCTGTCCCAGGCCCCGCAGATGACTGACGACGGCCGCGAGCCCGAGGACCACGACGCCGGCCGAAGCGGTGGTGGCCCCGGCGACGGTCATGGCCATGCCGCTCTCCAGCCGAACGAAGGGGAACCCCTGGATGACCGACGCCACGCCGCCGACGATCATCAGGATGGCAAGCGCAAACAGCGCAATGTTCATGAAACTCTCGAAAAAACGCCTGCACCTGGAGTGCGGCGCGCATAGTAAGGCCCTGCGCCCCTTTTGCAAAATCGGCCCGCCGGCCACACCCCGTGGACCCCTGCGGCGTTGCCGCCGCGTCGGCATCGACTTAGGTATCGGCGCGTTGGTTGAGCGGGCGGCGGGCGCATTGTCGCGCCTGCCTTCGCATCCCTGACGTCACGACCCGGAGATTTGCCGATGACCTTCACCCTGCCCGAACTGCCCTACGCCTACGACGCGCTCGGCCCCTACATGTCGAAGGAAACCCTCGAGTTTCACCACGACAAGCATCACAAGGCCTATGTCGACACGGGCAACAAGCTCCTCGAAGGCACCGGCCTCGAAGGCAAGAGCGTCGAGGAGGTTCTGGTGGCCGCCTACGGCAACAACCAGCCGCTCTTCAACAATGCCGGGCAGCACTACAACCACATCCACTTCTGGCAGTGGATGAAGCCCAACGGCGGCGGTGCCGTGCCCGGGGCGCTGGCCAAGAAGATCGACGAGGATCTCGGCGGCTTCGAGAAGTTCAAGGCCGACTTCATCCAGGCCGGCATCGGCCAGTTCGGCTCCGGCTGGGCCTGGCTCGCCGTCAAGGACGGCAAGCTCGAGATCCAGAAGACTCCCAACGGCGAGAACCCCCTCGTCCACGGCGCCAAGCCGATTCTCGGCGTCGACGTGTGGGAGCACTCCTACTACATCGACTACCGCAACCGTCGGCCCGACTACCTCAAGGCGTTCATCGAGAACCTCGTGAACTGGGAGCACGTCGAGCAGATGTACGCCGAGGCCACCAAGTAAGCCTTTTTTAGAAGCGAATGCCGCGCCGCGGGTCGCCAGGCCCGCGGCGTTGCCGTGTCAACGTTCAGGGGCGGCCATCTGCCCGACAGAAGGTCCTCGCGACTGCTTTCGCGAGCCTCGACCGGCAAGCGTTGATCGCAACGGGTCCCCTCTCCGTCCAGGAAAGGGACCCGTGCTGACGCTCCGTTTCCGCCCGAACATCGAAATGTTCTGTCTTGCCTGCTCCGCAGGCGCCCGACCCGTAGGGGGAGGGTCGTGACGTCCGTCGAGCGAGTCCCATGATCCGCAGCATCCTCTCCGTCGGCGGCTGGACGCTGGTGTCGCGGGTCACGGGCTTTGCCCGTGATGTGGTGATGGCCGCGATCCTCGGGGCCGGTCCGGTGGCCGACGCCTTCGTGGTGGCGTTCCGCCTGCCCAACCACTTCCGGGCGATCTTCGGCGAGGGCGCGTTCAACACCGCCTTCGTGCCGAGCTATGCCGGCCTGTCCGAGGCCGCCGAGGCGGGGGCGGCCCGGCGTTTCGCCGACCGCATCTTCACCCTGATGCTCCTCGTGCAGATCGTCTTCCTGGCGCTGGCCATGCCGACGATGCCGTGGGTGGTGCGGGCCCTGGCACCGGGCTTCTCCGAGGACCCGGAGCGTTTCGCGCTGGCCGTCTCGCTGACCCGGATCACTTTCCCCTACCTCCTGTTCATGACCCTGGTGACCCTGTTCTCGGGGTTGCTCAACGCGCATCGGCGCTTCGCCGTGGCGGCGGGTGCACCGGTCCTCCTCAACCTGTCGATGCTGGCCGCCCTCGCCCTGGCGGCCCTCTTCCCCAATGCCGCTTACGCCGCCGCCTGGGGCGTGTCGGTGTCCGGCGTGCTGCAATTCGCCCTGGTGTGGTGGGCGTGCCGGCGCGCCGGGATCGCCCCGACGCTCACGGCCCCCAGCCTGCGCGACCCGGCCATGCGGCGCTTCTTCAAGGTGCTCGGGCCGGCGGTGATCGGCTCGGCCGGCTTCCAGATCGCGTCCTTCGCCGACACCATCATCGCGAGCTTCCTGCCCACGGGGGCGGTTTCCGCCCTGTACTATGCCGACCGGCTCTACCAGCTTCCGTTCGGCGTCATCGCCATCGCGGCCGGCACGGTTCTGCTGCCCGAGATGAGCCGGCGGATCGCGGCGGGGGATACCGCCGGGGCGCACGCGGCGCAGAACCGGGCGGCGGGGTTCTCTCTCGCTCTGTCGGCGCCCTTCACCGTCGCGTTCCTGACCCTGCCGGGCCTGATCATGGCGGCCCTGTTCCAGCGTGGGGCCTTCGGGGCGGAGGACGCGGCCCGCGCCGCCTCGGTGCTCGCCGCCTACGGCCTCGCACTCCCCGCCGTGGTGCTCCTGCGCAGCGCCTTGCCGAGCTTCTATGCGCGTCAGGCCACGATGACGCCGCTCATCGCCTCGCTGACCGCCATCGCGATCAACGTGGCCTTGAAGGTCGTGCTCACCGGCCCCTACGGCGTCACCGGCCTCGCCCTGGCGACGGCCATTGGCCAGTGGGTCAACCTCGGCCTTCTGGTGGCCCTGGCCTGGCGACGCGGCTGGATGGCACCCGGCCGGGGGTTCGGCATCACCCTCGTGGGCGTCGTCCTCGCCTGCGCAGCCCTCGGGCTCGTTGCCCGCTTCGGATTACCCGTGATCGAAGGGGTGATTCCGGCCATGCCGCATCTGCGCGAGGTGGCGGTCCTTGGCGTCCTCGGCACGGTGGGTGCCCTCGTCTACGCCGTGTTGCTGCTCGCCACCCTGAAGGCGTTCGGCCTACGCCTGCGCCGGGCCTGATCCCGACGCCGCGACGGTTCAGGCAGCCCGCACCGTCGCGA
Organism: Methylobacterium adhaesivum; assembly: GCF_022179065.1. GTDB lineage: Bacteria > Pseudomonadota > Alphaproteobacteria > Rhizobiales > Beijerinckiaceae > Methylobacterium > Methylobacterium adhaesivum. The sequence continues at coordinate 180,452 of NZ_BPQD01000007.1, read as the reverse complement.
GGAAGTGCGAGACCTCGCCCCGCAGATCCTCGGATTGCCGGGACAGTTCGGAGGCGGCTGACAGCACCTGCGCCGCCGCCGCGCCGGTCTCTTCGGCCGTCGCCGCGACGCCGCCCATGATGCGGGTGACCGCATCGGTGCCGGAGGCCGCCTCCGTGACGTTGCGCACGATCTCCTGGGTTGCCGCCCCCTGTTCCTCGACGGCGGCCGCGATGGAACTCGCCACGGCGCTGATCTCGCGGATGCGGGTGGTGATCCCACCGATGGCGGTCACCGCCTGTCCGGTCGAGACCTGTATGCGGCCGATCTGGGAGGTGATCTCGTCCGTGGCCCGCGCCGTCTGGTTGGCGAGTTCCTTCACCTCCGCCGCGACCACGGCAAAGCCCCGGCCCGCTTCCCCGGCCCGGGCTGCCTCGATGGTGGCGTTGAGGGCAAGCAGGTTGGTCTGGCCCGCGATGGTCGCGATCATCGCCACCACGTCTCCGATCCGGGCGGCCGTCTCGTTGAGGTCCCGCACCAGGGCGACGGTCTCGCCGGCCTCGCTCACGGCGAGGCGCGACAGGTTCGCCGAACCCTGAACCTGCCGGCCGATCTCGGTGACGGAGGATCCGAGTTCTTCGGCCGCCGCCGCCACGGTGGTGACGTTGGTGGCCGCCTCGCCGGCCGAGGCTGCCGCCTGCGTCGAGCGCTCCGCCCCCTTGGAGGCGGTGCCCGACAGGCTTCCAGCCGTCGCCTGGAGCTCGGTGGCTGCGGAGCTCACCTGCGCGACGATGCCGCCGACCGCCGCTTCGAACCGATCGGCGAGCCCGAGCGTCGCCATCCGGCGCTGCGCGTCGGCATCCAAGCGTGCCAGACGCGTCTCCTCCTCCAGGGCGCGGCTCTGCACGATGTTGTCCTTGAACACCCGGACGGCGCCCGCCATGGCCCCGATCTCGTCGCCCTGGCCGACGTAGGGCACCTCGGCCGACACGTCGCCTTCAGCGAGGCGGCCCATGGTCTGCGTCATCCGCCGCAGGGGAACGCTGACGCCGAGGACGAGGAGGGCCGCCGCGAAGGCGGCGCAGAGGAGTGCCACGGCGATGAGGATCGCGGTGACGAGGCGCGCGGTGTCGTAGGTCTCCTGGGCGTGGACGCCGCTGGCGCGGGCCATGCGGTCCTCGCGGTCGATGAGCTTCTGGAGCTCCGTCAGTACGGCGTTGACCCCCGTCGACAGGGTCGTGTTGAACGTGCGCTGCGCCTTGGCACTGTCCCCCGCCCGCACGTCGGCGGCGGCGGCCTCGCGCAGGCCGTTATAGGCGTTCCAGGCCTTCTCGAAATCGGCGTAGATCGTGCGGGCCTCCGGCGCGGCCGGCCGTGCCACGTAGGCGGCCTGGACGGCGCTCATCTCGGCGTCGCGCCGGGCGAGGGTCGCCATGACCTCGGTCCGCAGGGCCTCCGTGTCGGCGCTGATCAGCCGAGCCCCATTGGTCCGTGTGCGCAGGATCAGGACCTGCATCTTCGCAAGCAGTTGGACATTCGGCAGGTGATCGTCGCGCATTTCCCGGGCGACGGTGTTCACGGCGTTCAGCTGGAAGAGGGACAGGCCCCCTAAGGCGAGGACGAGGAGACAGAGCACGCCGAAGCTCAAGCCGAGTTTGGCTCGGAGTGAGAGATTTTTCAGGAACATCGCTTGCCTTGACCACCGCAGTCCGGATTTGCACCGACCACGTCAGCGTTTGCCCTAAGGCTCCGTTAACACTGTCGCGGCTCGCTTCTTCGCGGGAGAGCCGGATCATCGGCCACGGACCTCGGGAGGTTCGCCCTCAGTTCCGGCCGAGGGCGGCGGCGATGAGATGCTTGGCGTCCGGGCCGCTCCAGTCGGCCGGCCCCTTCATCACGCCGAGGGTGCAGCCCTTGGCATCGACCAGCATCGTCGTCGGCAACCCCTGGGAGCCGGTGTCCTTCTGGATCGCCGGCAGCACCCGTCCGCCCGGATCGGCGTAATAGGCGAGGTGCGCGATGCCGTTGTCCCGGAGCCATTGCGGCGGCTTGTCGAGGGCGCGGGTCTCGACGTTGATGGTCACCACGGCGAAATCCGGACCGCCGAACTCCGCCTCGAGTCGGTCGAGGGCCGGCATCTCGGCCTTGCAGGGCGCGCACCACGTCGCCCACAGGTTCACGAGCCGCAGACGCCCGTCGAGGGACGCCAGGGTCGTGTCGGCGCCGTCCGGACCCTTGAAGGCGAGGGCCGGGGCCGGACGGGGCGTCTCAAGGACCTGCAGGGCCGCGACGGCACCGCGCGCCTTTGGGGCGATGCGGGCGACGGCCTCGGACGCCGCCGCGCAGGGGGCGGAGTTGCCGCCGGTCTGGCCCGTCCCGTATACGGCAAGCCCCGCCCCGACGGCGGCGACGAGAACGGCCCCGGCCGCGAGGCCCGCCGCGCGAACGGGCATCATCGTTGCGTCGCCGGCAGGGTGGACGGGGCGGCTGGAAGGATCATTGCAGACATGAGCAACCGGATGTGGGGCGGGCGCTTCGCGAGCGGCCCCGCCGAGATCATGGAGGAGATCAACGCCTCCATCGGGTTCGACAAGCGCCTCGCGCCCCAGGACATCCGCGGCTCCCTGGCGCACGTGGCGATGCTGGGCGAGGCCGGCATCCTGCCGAAGGCCGATGTGGCGGCGATTCAAGACGGTCTCAAGGCCGTGGCGACGGAAATCGAGAGCGGCGGCTTCGTGTTCAAGCGCGAACTCGAGGACATCCACATGTCCGTCGAGAGCCGGCTCACCGAGATCGTCGGCCCGGCCGCCGGGCGCCTGCACACGGCCCGCTCGCGCAACGATCAGGTCGCCACCGACATGAAGCTGTGGGTGCGCGACACCCTGGACAACCTCGACGAGCAGGCGGCCGGCCTGCAGCGGGCGCTCGCCGAAAAGGCGCTGGCCCACGCCGGCACGGTGATGCCGGGCTTCACCCACCTGCAATCGGCCCAGCCCGTCACCTTCGGGCACCATTGCCTCGCCTATGTGGAGATGCTGGCCCGCGACCGGGGCCGTTTTCGCGATGCCCGTGCCCGTTTGAACGAATGCCCCCTGGGGGCGGCGGCGCTCGCCGGCACCTCGTTTCCCATCGACCGGCACGCCACGGCGGCGGCCCTCGGCTTCGACCGTCCGACGGCCAATTCCCTCGATTCCGTGGCCGACCGCGACTTCGCCCTCGAATCGCTGTCCGCCGCTTCCATCTGCGCCGTCCACCTCTCGCGCTTTGCCGAGGAACTCGTGGTGTGGACCTCGGCGCAGTTCGATTTCGTGCGCCTGTCGGACGGCTACACCACCGGCTCGTCGATCATGCCGCAGAAGCGTAACCCGGACGCCGCCGAACTCGTGCGCGCGAAATCCGGTCGGGTCATCGGCGCGCTGACGGGTCTCCTCATCGTGATGAAGGGCCTGCCGCTCGCCTATTCGAAGGACATGCAGGAGGACAAGGAGGGCACCTTCGACGCCCTTCAGGCCCTGTCGCTCTGCTTGGCCGCCATGACCGGTATGGTGCGCGACCTCGAACCCAATGCCCCCGTTCTGGCGCGGGCCGCCGGCTCCGGCTACGCCACGGCGACTGATCTCGCCGACTGGCTCGTGCGCGAACTCGGCCTGCCGTTCCGCGAAGCCCACCACGTCACCGGCCGCCTCGTGGGCACGGCGTCCGCCCGGAGCGTCGGCCTCGAGGAACTCACCCTCGACGAGATGCGGGCGGCCGAGCCCCGGATCACCGACGCCGTCTATGCCGTGCTCGGCGTGGAGAACTCCGTCTCGAGCCGCACCAGCTACGGCGGCACCGCGCCCGACAACGTGCGCGCACAGGCCACGCGCTGGCTCGACCACCTCGGCGCGGCCGCGGACGGCGCGAACGCATGAGAAAAAGCGGGGCCGTGACGCGTGGCGTTCACGGTCCAGCTATGTGATCCTGCCTAGATGCCTCTCGCGCCGGCCCCGTGCCGTCGCGAGAGGCCCCCAAACCTGCCCGAGCCCGTTCGGAGATCGCGCATGCCCGTCGAGAGTTTGCCCGTCGAGAGTTGGATGATGCCGGACGATGTCCCCGGCTTCGCCGCGCAGGCCACGGACCGCATCGACGCCGTCCTCGCACGCCTGGGCGAGGAGGAGCGTGGGGCGTTCTGGGCCTCCGTGCGAAAGTGCTACAACACGCCCTACAATGATCCGAAGCCCCGGGCCCTGCCGACGCTCCGGACCCTGGCCCCGGAGCCTCAGGCTGCGACGCCGCTCCAGGCCACCGCCGGATCCGCCGGCCGTGAGGAGCCGTCGATCTCGGTCCGCGACGTGCCGATGGCGGCGATTCCCGTCGCGGGCTTCGCCGTCGAGGCCCACGCGTCGTAAGCGCGCTTCACACAGCCCCCAGGCCGATACGGTCCCGCCCACAAGGTTTCTTCATGCTCCTCGACGTCCGGCGCTGCCTCCTCCTCGGGCTCTCGACGGCTCTCCTGTGCGGACCGGCGGCCCTCACCGGGAGCCGATCGCCCCTTGGAGCCGGGCTGGTCCAGGCCCAGGAGGCGGCACCCGCCGCGGCGGAGGAATCCGGCAGCAAGCGCCGTCGGACCCGCTCGGGCAAGAGCGGAAAGGCCGTGACGGCGCCGGGCATGCAGCAGGCGACGCCCGTGGCGATCTTCGGCGACTGGAACGTGTTCGCCAACGGCCATGGCAAGACCCGCGTGTGCTACGCCATCGCGCAGCCGACCACGCGCTCCCCCAAGACCCTCGCGCGCGACACGGCCTACCTGTTCGTCACCGTGCGCAAGGGTGAGAACATCGCCAACGAAGTCGCGGTGATGCTCGGGTTTCCGGCCAAGCCCGCGACGAGTCAGGCGGGCGCCGCCGCCAAGCCCAATGCCGCCGCCACGGACCCGGCCATCCACCTCGGCGCCACGCGCTACGGCCTCGTGATCAAGGACAGCAATGCCTGGCTCCAGAACCAAGCCGAGGAGACCCGCGTCGTCACCGAAATGACGCGCACGGCGAAACTTCAGGTCAAGACCACGTCCATGCGCGGCAATCCGACCAGCGACGAGTACGCCCTGGCCGGCTTCGGCGAGGCAATGAAGCGCGCCCGCGAGGAGTGCAAGTAGCGGGCTCCGGCCCGACGGAAGCTTCGTGACCGACCCCGGACGCGCGAACGCCGCGCTCCCGGAGGGGCGCGGCGCTGGCCGTGATTCGAAACTGTGCTTCGCTCAAACGGCGATCAGGCGCCGGCCTTCGGCCGGCCGCCCCCGGCCGCCCGACCGGGCGCGGAACCGCTCGCGCGCCGCCCGCGCCGCCTGCTCGACGCTGCCGAACACGGTTCCGTCGAGGAGGTCGAAGTCGCTCTGCGAGGAGAAGAAGCGCACGCCGCCCTTTTCCGGCACGGCGATCCCGGCGGTGACCTCCCCGATTTCGATGATGCGGGTCGGAGCCGGCTCGGCCCCGCGTCGGGTCGGGCGGTCGACGTGGAGTTCGTTACGAGCGCGGACGGCCTGCAGGTCGACCAGGGGCGGGGCGAGGGAGCGCTGGTTCAGGGCTCGGGCGGCGGTCTCGGCGTGATGATAGGACATGGAATCGAAATCTCCTGATGACGGCCATGCGGCCGGATCCGGCGTTTGGCCGGGCTGGGATGTGCTGGGCGGTCCACGGTGGGGATCAGCGTCGACAGCAATCGCAGGGCATCAGGATCGGTTGGGTCTTGGGAATGGTCAGCACAGCAAGTCATCCTCATCGAATAAGGACCACGAGGCGCGGGCGCATCGCAGTGCTTTAGCGTTTGATGACGCGGCGCAAGCTACGCACTTCAAATCACCGCGGCTCGGCGGTGGTCGAGACCGCCGCCGAACACCCTCAAGATGCTGTGCGGCGGCGCATTCGTCAACGGATCGATCTTTCGAATGCATGGCGCGGCGTGGCAGGAAGCGCCCCGTGCCGGGCTCGCCGCGATAGCTTCCTTCGGTTCCGCCTCAGGCGGCCGCCACGACTGCCGCGAACCGGGCGAAATCGTCGAACACCCGCGCGGCGCCAGCGGCCATGAGGTCCCGGCCCGTGCGGTCGTGGGCCCAGTGGCCGCCGCCGGTGAAGCCGAGGACCCGCATGCCGGCCGCGCGGGCCGCTTGCACCCCCGGCACGCTGTCCTCGATGACGAGGCAAGTTTCCGGCGTCGCGCCCATATTGGCCGCGGCATGGAGGAACAGGTCCGGCGCCGGCTTGCCCCGCGCCACCATGGTCGAGGAGTAGATCCGGCCCTCGAACAGGGGCAGCAGACCCGTCAGCCCGAGGGTGTGCGCCAGGCGAACCGGATCGCTGCTCGAAGCGACGCAGTGCGGCAGGGCGAGGCCCGCCACGGCGTCGCCGACGCCCGGCATCGCTGCGAGCCCGGCATCGAACGCCCGCAGGGTGTCGGCCTTGACCGAATCGACGAAATCGTCCGGCACGGCGACGGCGTAGTCGCGCACGATATGCGCCATGATCGAGGGCATGGACGTCCCGGCAAAGCGCACCCGCACGGTCTCGACGTCGATGGGGACACCGATGCGGTTGAGGCCGAGGGTGAGGCGCATCAGGGAGATCGGTTCGCTGTCCACGAGCACGCCGTCGCAGTCGAAGATCACCAGGGCGAGGGGGGCATGCGGGTCCGCGAAGGGCGCGGTGGCGGTCTGGTCGGTCAAGGATCGTCCTCGGAATCGGCGCCGAGCGAAATGCCCGCGGTGTCGCCGGGGTCGGGGTCGTGAACCGTCCGGGATCGGGCGCTTGGCGCAGCGCTTGAAAGTGGGGCGGTGTCGCATGCCCGGGACCGGGCTCGCAATGCAGCAACGGCTTGCACGGGCCGGCGGGCACCCCTACTCAAGGCTCGGCCGGCATCGGGTCGGCGGGTATGACCGGGCGCGATGCTTCGTTTTCTCAGCCGCTTCCTCGGCCTCGTCCTCCTCGCGGGGGGCTTCGTCGGCTTCGTCTATGACGGCGCCCGCTCCATCGCCAACAACGGCCTGCGGGTGACGACGGTGAGCGACCTCCTGTTCACTCTGTTCAAGGACCGGGCGAGCGCCCTGCAGGGTGCCGTCGAGGGCGTGGCGCCGTGGCTGTGGCAGATCCTCGTCCTGCCCCTGACCCTGGCGCCCGCCTCCCTCCTCGGTCTCGGCTTGGGAGCGTTCCTGCTGTGGCTTGCCCAGCCCGGTCGCGAGCCCGTGGGATTCCTGAGCCGGCCGTGAGCCGAGGCGCCGCGCCGAAGGCGTAATCCCCGGCGGCGCGTGCCGTCGCGCACGCGCCGGAACGGCCTCCATTTGCGAGCCGCTCGGCACCCTCTATGGTCGGCGCCGTTCTCGCGTGGGTTGATCGCCGCGCGTCACGTCGACGGACCCAGGTTTTCCATGTTCCGCTCCCTTGCCGCCTTCGCCCTGCCGCTGCTGGCCCTGCCGCTGCTGGTGGTGACCGCCGCCGCACAGGCGCCCTCGGGAGGCCGCACCGTCACCGCCACGGGCGTCACCAAGCCGCCGGGCCGGGCCGGGGCGCCGTTTTCCCGCGCGTCGACGGAAGCCGACATGGCCAAGGCCCAACGCGCCGCTGCCACCCGTGACAAGGCGTGGGACGCCAAGATGCGCACCACCATGGGGTCGATCTGCAAGGGTTGCTGAACCGTTCCGGATGATCCGCCTCGAAGGCGTCTCGAAGCGGTTTCCCGGAGCGGCCCGTCCGGCGGTCGAGGCCGTCGATCTCGTGATCGCGGAGGGCGAGACCTGCGCCCTCATCGGCCCGTCCGGCTGCGGCAAGTCCACCACCCTGCGCATGGTCAACCGGCTGGTGGAGCCGGATACGGGCACGGTGCGCCTCGCTGGAGAGGACGTGGCCGGGGTCGATCCGATCCGCCTGCGCCGCCGCATCGGCTACGTCCTTCAGGGCGTCGGCCTGTTCCCGCACCGGACGGTGGCCCGCAACATCGCCACCGTGCCCGAACTGCTCGGCTGGCCCAAAGCCCGCATCGCCGCGCGCGTCGATGCCATGCTCGACCTCGTCGGTCTCGATCCGGCAGAGTACCGGGGGCGGCGGCCCGACGCCCTTTCGGGCGGGCAGCGCCAGCGCGTCGGCGTCGCGCGGGCGCTCGCCGCCGATCCACCGGTGCTGCTCATGGACGAGCCGTTCGGGGCCGTCGATCCCGTCGCCCGTGGCCGTCTTCAGGTCGAGATCGGCGCCATTCTGAAGCGTCTGCGCAAGACCGTCATCCTCGTGACCCACGATCTCGACGAGGCGGTGCGGATGGGGGACCGCATCGTGCTCATGCGTGCCGGGCGCATCGTCCAGGCCGATACGCCCGACGGTCTCCTGGCGCGTCCGGCCGACGCCTTCGTGGCTGAATTCACCGGTCCCGACCGCGCCCTGCGGCGTCTCGCCGGGCTCACGGTCGGTGCGCTCGCCGTTCCCGAACCGGCGCAGGGCGCGCCCGAAATCGCCTGGGACGCCTCGTTGCGCGACGCCCTCGCGCTTCTCCTCGCCACCGGCAGCGAGCGCCTCGCCGTCGCCGGCCCGGCGGGGCCGATGAGCCTGAGCCTCGCGGCGATCCGCCAAGTCTCGGCGACAGACGGCACGGCGCCCGCCTGAACGGGCGGACGCCGAACCTTCTCAGGTGCCCGGTGTCAGCTTCAGGATCTTGCCGTCGGGACCGTCGGTGACGGCGTAGACCGCGCCGTCCGGCCCAACCTTCACGTCACGGATGCGGTTCTCCAGGGGAATGCGCTCCTCGGTCACCACCTTGTCGCCGTCGAGCTTCACCGCCACGAGTCCCTGGCTGGCGAGGCCGCCGATGAGGAAGGCATCCTTCCAGGCCGGGAACTTGTCGCCCGTGTAGAGGGCCATGCCGGAAGGGCCGATCACCGGGTCCCAGTAATACACCGGCTGGGCGGTGCCGGCGGCCTGCGTCTTACCCTCGCCGATCTTCTCGCCCGAATACTCGATGCCGTAGGACACCTCGGGCCAGCCGTAGTTCACGCCGGGACGCGGACGGTTCAGTTCGTCGCCGCCGCGCGGTCCGTGCTCGACGGTCCAGAGCCGCCCCTGCGGGTCGAGGGCCGCCGACTGGACGTTGCGGTGGCCGTAGGACCAGATCTCGGGCTTGGCCTTCTCGCCGCCCGTGAAGGGGTTGTCCTTGGCGGCATTGCCGTCCGTGTCGATGCGGAAGACCTTGCCGAGGCCGCTGGTGAGGTCCTGGGCCTGGACCCGGGGACCCTTGTCGGAGCGCTCGCCCACGGTGACGAACAGCTTGCCGTCCGGCGCGAATACGAGGCGCGAGCCGAAATGCTTGTCGCCGTCATAGGTCGGCATCTGCCGGAAGATCACCTTCACGTCGTCGAGGCGGGCGGCGCCCTTGTCCTCCACGAGCTTGGCGCGGGCCACCGTGGTGCCGTTGCCCTTCTCGCGGGGCTCGGCGTAGCTGAAGTAGATCAGGCGGTCGGCGACGAAGCTCGGGCTGAGCGCCACGTCGAGGAGGCCGCCCTGTCCGCGGGCGTCGACCTTGGGCACGCCCGGAATCGCCGGTCCGGCCGTGCCGTCCTTGGCCACGATGCGCAGGCTGCCGCCCTTCTCGGTGACGAGCATGCGCCCGTCGGGGAGGAATTCCAGGGCCCACGGGCTGTCGAGCCCCTTGGCCACGGTCTCGACCTTGACCTTGGTGGCCTCGGCGGGCTTGGGCGCCCGGGTCTGATTGGGCAGCATCGGCTTGTAGGTGGTGTTGGGCGCCTCTGTCTCGGCCGGCACGGTGCCGGCGGCGTCCGAGGTGGGCGCCGTGAAGGCCTCGCCCTCGACCCGTGGCTGCCGGGGCGCGGCGCCGCCCGCCTCCTGTGCGAAGGCGCTCGCGGGCAGTCCGGCGAGGGCGAGGGTGGCGAGCAGGGTCTGGGAGATGCGCTTCACGTCGGATTGTCCTCCATGGCGGCGGCGTGCCGGGTCAGGCGCTCCGGCGCTCGGGGCGGCCGAAGACTCCCCACCCGGCCGCTCGGGCCCGCGCGGGTGAGGGGGAGATGGGGCGAGGCCGGGGGTTTGACGAGGGCCGCCGCCGTCCGGGATGGCGCCGAACGGTGGACAAGGCCCGCGACGGGCGATGTCCCGCGTCGTCCTGGACCCCACCGCCTTGACCGTCCCGCCCCGCGTCGCCAAGTCTCGCACAGAGGCGCCGCTTTTGCGGTGCACCCCAGGCCGGGCGTTCCGGCCCGCGGACGGGCCCACGGTTTCGTCGCAGGGGACGCGCTCAGGCGCGAGAGGTAGGGAAAGGGACCGAGATGGCGACGGTGAAGGTAACCGACGCGAGCTTCGAGCAGGACGTCCTTAAGTCCGTCGAGCCCGTCGTGGTGGATTTCTGGGCCGAGTGGTGCGGTCCCTGCCGGCAGATCGGCCCGGCGCTGGAGGAGATCGCCACCGATCTCCAGGGGCGTGTGAAGATCGCCAAGGTCAACGTCGACGAGAACCCCGGCATCGCCGCGCAGTACGGCATCCGCTCGATTCCGACCCTGCTCATCTTCAAGAACGGCGAACTGGCGAGCCAGAAGGTCGGCGCCGCTCCCAAGGGCGATCTCTCGCGCTGGATCCAGGCGAGCGCCTGAACCTTGCGGCCCCGTCTCTCAGCAGGAGAGCCGGGGCCGAACGACGCACGCGGTTGCCGATCCGCCTTTCTTCGTCTCCCGCGCTATCACGCAGCGGGAGGTTCGCCAGAGACACTCAGCCCCGCGCCAGCGCATCCACCGTCTGGGCCCGCAGGCCATCCGGAAGGGCGATGAGCGCGCCGTGGACGGGGTCGGTGCGGTTGTAAGTGGTGGCGATCCCCGAGAGATCGCTCACCGAGCCGCCGGCCTCGCGCAGGAGTAGGTCGGCCCCGGCGAGATCCCAGTCCCGGGCATCCGACGAGACGAGCCCGACATCGATGGAGCCCTCCGCCACGCGGGCGACGCGGAGCGCCAGGGACGGCACCCGTTCCACCACGACGAAATCCGGCGTCACGCCGTCTCGCGTCGCGCCGCGCGCGAGGGTGTCCATCATCGGCTTCGGCCCGGTCACCCGGGCGCCCGCGAGGGCGGCCTGCGTCGAGGCCCGCAGCGGCGTGCCGTTGCGCGTCGCCCCCTGGCCCGCCACCGCCTCATAGAAATGATCGCTCACGGGGGCGTGGACGAAGCCGAGGACCGGCTCGCCGCCCGCCAGAAGCGCCACGGAGATCGACCAATCCGGATGCCCGGTGAGGAAGGCGCGCGTGCCGTCGATGGGATCGACGATCCAGACGAGGTCGGCCCCGAGTCGCTGGGCGTCGTCGACCGTCTCCTCGGAGAGCCACGCCGCCGCCGGCAGCAGGGAACTGAGGCGGACCTTCAGGAAGGTGTCGACGGCGATATCCGCCTCCGTGACCGGCGAACCGCCGGCCTTCGACCAGATCCGCGCGGCCGTCTTCTCACCGGCCCGGAAGAACGGCAGGGCGAGGCCGGCCGCCTCGCGGATCGTCTCGCGCAGGGCCGGCACGAGGGCGTAGGCGGAATCCGGGACTCTCGAGGCGGGCATGCGACTCCATTCGGATGGCGGTCGGGTGGGTAAAGCGGCTGGGGACGCGAGCGCGCCGGGGCCGGGCGAGGGGCGGCGGCACCGTCCCGTCCGTTGTAGGGTGCCTCACCGGCGGCCACAAGGATCGTCGCGCAGAGGTCGATACGCTGGGATCTCGGCGATCAACGCAAGGAACCGTTGAGCATTCTTGGCATCAGGACCCCGTCCATATTCGCTTAACGCTCACTCTTAAGGTCGCTGGAGGAGATCAGGGGCCATTCTGCTTGTCATAGACGGACGGTCTCACAGAGGCCGTTGCTTCCAACAGGGTGTCCGAGCCATGAACACTTTCGCGAACATGAACCACATCTCGGCCAGCAACGAGACCGCTGCGACGATGCCCGCCTTCGTCGCCGCCCGCCTGCCGGTGTTCGGCCGCAACGCCGCCCTGCGGCCCACGGGCGTGGCCCTCGCCTTCTCGGACGATGCCTCCGACGCCTGCGGCGAGGATCGCTTCGACCTCCTCCTCGTGGATGCCGAGGGCGCCGTCGTCGAGCGTCTCGGACCGTTCTGCGAGGCCGAGGTGGTGGCCGTCTGGCGCGATGTGGCGGACAAGTCCGGCCTGCCCCGGATGATCGTGAAGGAGGATGGCGGGCTCGCCAGCGTCTCGCGCCAGCTCGGGCCCGTGATGCTCGGCCTCACCCGCACCCGCCGCCGTCACGGCCTGCTGTCGGGCCGCCGCCCGCGCTTCCTCGTGCGCCGCAAGACCGCGTCCCTGCCCGTGCGCCCGCTCATCCACCGCGGCGAGAGCGAGATCGTGTCGGGCGTCTGCTGAGCTGTCTCGGGTCTCCCGAGACTACCCCATCCAGGCCCGTAAGGCCGCGTCCAGGGCGAGCCCGGCGAACAGGATCAGACCCGCATCGCGGTTCGATCGAAACAGCATGAGGGCCCCGCGCCCGTTCCCCGCCTCCAGGCGAAGGGTCTGCCACCCGAGATGGGCCGCGAACCCCGCGACGCCGAGGAGCCCGATGGGTCCGGCGCCCGCACCCAGGGCGGCGAGGGCGACGAGGCCGGCGGCGACGGCGTAGCAGGCCCCGATGGCGGCCTTCAGGCGCGGCCCGAAGGTGCGGGCCGAGGAGCGGATCCCCGCGATGGCATCGTCCTCGATGTCCTGCACCGCGTAGATCGTGTCGTAGCCCACCACCCACGCGATGGTGCCGGCATAGAGCAGCCAGGCCGGGGCATCGAGGCGGCCGAACACCGCCACCCATCCCATCAGCGCCCCCCAGGCAAAGGCCAGTCCGAGCACGAGCTGCGGCATCGACATCACCCGCTTCATGAACGGATAGATCGCCACCGGCGCGAGCGACGCGATGCCGACAAGGATGGCGGTGACGTTGAACTGCAGCAGCACCGCGAGCCCGACGAAGGTCTGGGCGACGAGGAACAGGGCGGCGTGGCGGGCGCGCACCTGGCCCGAGGGCAGGGGGCGCGAGCGGGTCCGCTCCACCTGCGCGTCGAGGTCGCGGTCGGCGATGTCGTTGTAGGTCGAGCCCGCGCCGCGCATGGCGACGGCGCCGACGAGGAACAGGGCGAGGTGGACGGGGTTCGGCACCGTCCCCGAGGCGATGGCGGCCAGCGACGCCGACCACCAGCATGGCAACAGCAGCAGCCACCAGCCGATGGGCCGGTCGATCCGGGCGAGCCGCAGATAGGGCCGCGTCCGCTGCGGCGCCCATCGGTCGACCCAGTGGCCGGACACCGCATCGGCGACGGGCCGTTCGATCGGGGGAGGGGGCGTCGGCAATCCGCTCATGACGCGGCGTATGGCCGGGATTCCCGTCGCCGCACAAGTCGGTGGCGAGCCACGCGATGCCCTCCACAGCGGGGGACCCGATGCGAGAACCGGCAGGGCCGGGGGTGGAGTGCCCCTAACGGAAGCGGATCAGAGCGCGCCCTGGGGCATGCGCATCGCGCCCGTGAGGCCGGGGCCGCCAAGGAGACCGCCGCCGCCACCGTTCTGAGCCTGGGCCCGCGCCTGCGATTCCATCTTGGCGGCCTGGGCGGCGATGCCGCAGATCTTGGTGCGGATGCCGCCGACCTTGATGTGATCCGCCTTGAAGCCTTCGGCGAAGGAATCGGGGATCGAGCACCATTCCTTGTTGGCGGTGATCCACTTCAGGCCCTCGGCACCGTTGTTCTGGAGCTTGCCGAACAGGGCGCAGGCTTCCTGCGGGGTCATCTTCTTCTTCGAGCTCGAAGCGGCGTTCGCCTTGGCCACGAGGTCCTTGCGGGCCTGCAGCGTCTTCTGGATCTCGCCGCATTCGGCGGCCTGGGCGAAGGCCGCGGACGCGACGAACTGGGAGCCCGCGAGGGCGACGGCGACCGTCGCGATGAACTTGAACGACATGCTCTGACTTCCCTTGAGTCTCCCCGACGCCTCGGCGGGAGCACTGCCCCTGACCGCCGACGCGATGGCCGATTCGCTGCGGGGATGCGGTCGATCCCGCGCGATTCGAGCCCCGATGGGCGTTTCGCCATAGGAATGTGGCGTCTTTCAAGTCGCAAACCGCCCTGGGCGTTCGCCCGTGGGCAAATGCACGAAAGCCCGGCCGCGTAACCTTTTCGCAACATTTGATCCGAGGCCGGAGCGGGGACCCCGTTGACAGGCGGCGGGCGCCACGCGACCACCCCGGCATGGCCGCCTACGATTTCACCGCGCCCCGTCTCCATGTCGAGCAGGACCTCGTGCCGGGCGCGGTCCTGCCCCTCGAGCGGGCGCAGGCGAACTACCTCCTCAATGTCCTGCGGCGGGGGCCGGACGACCCCGTACTGCTGTTCAACGGGCGCGACGGCGAATGGCGCGCGGCCCTGGCGCAGAGCGGCCGCAAGAGCGCGAGCCTCGTGGTGCAGGAGGCGACCCGGCCGCAGACTCCGCGAGCGGACCTGCACTACCTGTTCGCGCCCCTGAAGAGCGCACGCCTCGACTACCTCGCCCAGAAGGCCGTCGAGATGGGCGCCGGGACCATCCGCCCGGTCTTCACCCGCTTCACGCAAGGGGAGCGCCTCAACGTCGAGCGCCTGCGCGCCAACACCGTCGAGGCGGCCGAGCAGTGCGGCATCCTCAGCCTGCCGGAGATCCAGGAGGCGGTGCGCCTCCCCGTCGCCCTGGCCGACCTCGCGCCCGAGCGGCTCCTCGTGTTCTGCGACGAGGACGCGGCCTTGTCCGACCCGATCGCGGCCCTGCGCGGGGCTGCCGACCCGGCATCCCCGCCGCCGCTCGCGGTGCTGGTGGGCCCCGAGGGCGGATTTTCGGCGGAGGAGCGCGCGCTGATCTCCGCCCGGCCCAACACCGTCGCCCTGTCGCTCGGCCCCCGCATCCTGCGGGCCGATACGGCGGCCGTGGCGGTGCTGGCCCTGGTGCAGTCGGTGCTCGGGGACACACGCTGAAGCACCGCGCCCTTGCGTCCGTTGTTCGCATGGCGGCCGTGGACTAAGGAGACGGCATCCCGATGGGGCTGTCGCGACCCCGGTCGGGCCTGCCTCTCATCCGAACGCTTTTGACGACGAGGCCAGCGCATGGCGCGCGATACGTCCGACACGACGCCGCTGACGAAGCGGGACGAACTGATCGCGTGGTTCGCCGAGGGGGAGAAGCCGCCCGCGCGCTTCGCCATCGGCACCGAGCACGAGAAGGTGCCGTTCTACCGCGACGGCAACCGGCCCGTGCCCTACGCAGGGCCGGCGGGCATTCAGGCGCTCCTCGAAGGGCTCGCGCGCGAGACCGGCTGGGAGGCCATCGAGGATGCGGGGCATCTCATCGGCCTCGCCGGCCAGGAGGGCGGGGCCATCTCCCTCGAGCCCGGCGGGCAGTTCGAGCTCTCCGGCGCACCGCTGCCCGACGTTCACGCCACCGTCGCCGAGCTGCGCACGCACCTCGAGGCGGCCAAGCGCGTGGCCGAACCCCTCGGCATCGGTTTCCTCGACCTCGGCATGAGCCCGAAATGGACACGGGAGGAAACGCCCGTGATGCCGAAGAGCCGCTACCGGATCATGGCAAGCTACATGCCGAAAGTCGGGACGCTCGGCCTCGACATGATGCTGCGCACGGCCACCGTGCAGGTGAACCTCGACTTCGCCTCGGAGGCCGACATGGTCGCCAAGATGCGCGTCGCCCTGGCACTCCAGCCCGTGGCGACGGCGCTCTTCGCCAACTCGCCGTTCACCGATGGGCGCCCCAACGGCTTCCTGTCGCGTCGCTCCGAGATCTGGCGCGACACCGATCCCGACCGCACCGGCATGCTGCCCCGGGCTTTCGCGCCGGGCTTCGGCTACGAATCTTACGTCGACTGGCTCCTCGACATGCCGATGTACTTCGTCAAGCGTGGCGAGACCTATCACGACGTTTCCGGCGCTTCGTTCCGCGATCTGATGGCGGGTAAACTCGCTGCCCTGCCGGGCGAGCGCGCGACGGTGTCGGACTGGGCCAATCACGCCTCCACCGCCTTCCCGGAGGTGCGGCTCAAGCGTTTTCTCGAGATGCGCGGCGCCGATGTCGGCGGTCCGGAGATGATCGCCGCCCAGGCCGCCTTCTGGGTCGGACTGCTCTACGACGACGCGGCCCTGGCCGCCGCCTGGGACATCGCCAAGGGCTGGACTGACGCCGAGCGCGAATGCCTGCGCGCCACCGTTCCGCGTCTCGGCCTCGCCGCTCGCATCGGCGGCCGTCCCCTCGGGGCCGTGGCCGCCGAGGCCCTCGCCCTCGCCCGCTCTGGCCTCGCCGCGCGGGGCCGCCGCGACGCCCACGGGCAGGACGAGACCCGCTATCTCCAGCCCCTGGAGGCCATCGTCGCCGACGGGCGTTCGCACGCCGAGATGCGGCTTGCCGATTACGAGGGCCGCTGGCAGCGCTCCGTGGAGCCGGCCTTCACCGAATGCGTGTTCTGAAGCGAGGCCGGGGCCGCACGACGATTCATTGATGGCCAGTACTTCACGAAGGCTTGACAGTGATCGTTCGGGAACGGTTCAGGGGCGATACCGTTCATAGGGGTATCTGTTTCCCAGCTGGAGAGTTCAGCATGTCTCGGATCCTGTCCCTCGCCCTCGCGGGTACCACGGCCCTCGGCCTGTCCGCCGGCTCCTTCACCGCCGCGCAGGCCGCGCCGCTTCCTGCGCTCAATGCCGTCCAGGTTGGTGGTGAGAGCGCCGCTGTGGAGAATGTGCGCTGGCGCGGTGGTTACGGCGGATATTACGGACGCGGCTACGGCTACCGTCGCGGCCCCGGCATCGGCGGCGCCCTCGCGGCCGGCGCGGCCTTGGGCATCATCGGCGGTGCCATCGCGGCGAGCCAGGCCCCCCGCTACGGCTATTACGATCGTGGCTACGTCGGGGCCGGTTACGGCTACGGCGCCCCCGCCTACGGTTATGGGTACGCGCCCGCCTACGGCTATGGCTACGCGGCCCCGGCCTACAGCTACGGCTACCCCGCCTACGGCTACGGTTACTGAGGCACCGGGTGGCCCGGCGGATTGCCGGGCCTCCACCCCATTCCACCCGCCGATGGCCCCAGGCCCGGCGGGTTTTCCATGGCGCGAGACGTCCGTGACCGCCCAACCGCCCGAGACGCCCCGGGATAATCCCGAGCCCTGCGAACTCGACCTGTCGGGCCTGAAATGTCCGCTGCCGGTTCTGCGCACGCGGAAAGCCCTGCGGGGATTGTCGCCCGGCGCGACTCTGGCTGTCCTCAGCACCGACCCCCTCGCGGCCATCGACATTCCTCACCTCGTCCATGGCGAGGGCGACACCCTCCTGAGCCAGGAGCGTCGGGCTGGCGCCGTCCGGTTCCTCATCCGGCGAAAGCTCGGTTAGCTGCCACGAGGCTGTGGACCGACGCCCCGGCCTTCGCCTCATTCATGCGACAAGCCGTTGCTAAAGCCCCGTCGCGCCGGCCGGTCCGGACGGCGATGGAGGAAGAAGCATGGCGCCTGTCATCCGCGGCACTCGGATCCTGCATGACGGCTGGAGCCGGTTTCTCGTGGCCGAGGTGACGATGCCCGACGGAACCCGTCTCGCCCGCGAGATCGAGGATCACGGCCGGGCGGTGGCGGTGCTGCCCTACGATCCCGTTCGCCGCGTGGCGCTCCTCGTCGAGCAGTTCCGGCCTCCGGCCCTCTACGCCGCCGGCACCGAATCGCTCCTCGAAGTGCCCGCCGGACTCCTCGATGAAGCCGATCCCGAGGAGGGCGCACGGCGCGAGGCCTACGAAGAGGTCGGGGTTCGCCTCGGCGCCCTGGAACGGATCACCTGCGGCTGGAGCATGCCGGGCATTTCGACGGAACAGATGGATCTGTTCCTGGCCCCCTACGGCGCCGACGACCGCTCCGGTCCCGGTGGCGGGCTGGATGCCGAGCACGAGAACATCATCGTGCACGAGATGGACCTCGCGACCTTGCGCGCCATGAGCGACCGCGGCGAGATCACCGATATCAAGACGCTGCTCCTCGTCTACGCCCTGCGCCTGCGCCACCCGGATCTGTTTTCCTAGACCCGGAGCGGTCGACCCTCCGGCGATCCGCCTGACGGACCCCCGTGAGCGCTCGGCCGTGTCAGGCGTCGACGGCGCGAAAGCTGCGGGCGCCGACGGGGGCGGGCGTCCGCTGGGTCCCGTCGCGGCGGGCGCCGCGCAGGAGGGCGAGGCCAGCGCCAAGGCCAAGGCCAAGGACGAGGGCGACGGGCAGGATCACCTTGGGCGAAGGCGGCCAGCTGCGCAGACGCGCCGGCGTCGCCGCCGAGATCACCCGCAGGTTGGAGTTGTTGAGGCGCTCCTGCTCGGAGGTCTCGCGCGCCCGCTTGAGGAAGGTCTCGTAGACGGCACGCCGTGCATCGAGTTCGCGCTCCAGCTCACGCAGGCCGACATTGGCCCGGTCGTTTCCGGCGGTCTCGACCTTCGCCCGATCGAGGCTTTTGCGCACGGCCGCCTCGCTCGCGGCGGCCCGGTCGTAATCCTTCTGCGAGGTTTCGATGATCCGCTCCTTCTCGCGCTGGATCAGGCGCTGGAGGTCCCGTTGCTGGGCGTATTGCTCGGCCATGGCGGGGTGTCTCTCGCCCAGGCGCGTCGCCAGTTCGGCGGTGTTGCGCGACAGGGTGGCGTAGGCCTGCCGAAGGTTCTGCATCTCGAGGGATTGCAGCATTTCCGGCAGAGCCGTGCCAGCCTCGCTCGTCTGCATCCGCCGGGCCTGATCGAGGCGCGACTGGGCTTCGGCCGTGCGGATCGTGGCGCTGACGAGCTGCTGGTTGAGGTCGCTCAACTGCTGGTCGCTGAGGAGGCGTCCGCTCGTGGTCACGAGGCGGTTCGCTTCCCGGTACTTCACCACCTTGCCCTCGGCTTCCTCGACGCTGCGCCGCAGGCCGGTGAGCCGGGCCGTGAGGGCATCGGAGGCGCGCCGGGCCGCGTCTGTCCGGGCGCGGGCCTCCTCGGCGAAATAGGCGTCGCCGATGGCGTTGGCGATGCGGGCCGATTTCTCCGGGTCCAGGGTCTGGACATAGACGTCGATGACGAAGGTCCGCTCCGCCCGGCGCACGCCGAGCTTCGTCCGCAGGGTGTCGAGGGCGATGTTGTTGGCGTCGCGGTTCCCGGGTGGCGGTTCGAGGCCGAGCAGGTCCTTCATGGCGACCACGACGGGATTGGTCGAAGGCTCGCGCACGAACTCGTCGTCGCTGCCGAGGCCCAGGCGCTCCACGACGGGGCGCAGAACGCTGTCGGACTGGATCACCCGCGCCTGGCTTTCGGCGATGGAGACGCCGCTATCGGCCTGCGGTGAACGGTTGGTGAGATCGTTGGCGATGACGGAGAGGTCGGTGGGATCGACGAGGATCTGCAGCACCGAGGTGTAGGTCGGCTTGAGCAGGTTGAGGCCGAGGACGGCGAGGACCACGGCGGTGACGCCCGACAACACGATGACGCCGGTGCCTTGACGGAGCCAGCGCAGGATGGCGGCGGTATCGGGGGCTGGTGCCGTGCGCCCCATGGCGATCGGCTCACCCCGCATCGTCGTCCCGAAATCGAACATCGTTCCGTCTCCCGACCATCCCGCTTCGGGGTGACGCCCCGCACCCCGTTCCGTCCCACCCGGGGAAAGCCCGTGCCGATCCGGCACGGATGCCCCCGTCGTGGACGTGGATGAGGCGTGATTCGCAGCCGGCATGCCAATCCGTGCCGTCCCGATCCGTGCCGGTGAAGAAGGGCGCGCGACCAGGGATCAGGTTGACGGTGCGCCCGTGTACAAGACGCTAGCAAGGCACCAGCGCCGCGCGGATTTCACGGGCGGACCCCCATCGCCGCGCGATTATGGTTAGGGAACACTTTTCACGGGAAAACTCCCCTGGTCGCAGAGCGATGGAGTTTTCATTGTGCTTGGCGTCGAATTCGGCGGTCATCCCCGTGGGGGAACGACGCCGTTCGAATCCGCGTAGGCGGCCGGTCCCCAGTCCAGGAAGGCGCGGAACCGGGCGGCGTCCGCGGTGGCGAGGCCGTTCCAGCGGGCGACGTTGGCCCGCGAGGCCGCCGCCGCCCGCGGCAGAGCTGTCCGTGCCCAATCCGCGATGCGGGCGGCCGAGCCCTCGGGATCGTCCGGCGCGATGAACAGGGCCGAGGATCCGAGCACCTCCGAGAACACAGCGCCCTGCGGGGCGACGACGGGCAGCCCGCCGTGCTGGACCTCGAGGAGGGGCAGGCCGAGGCCTTCGGCCTTCGAGGTGGAGAGCAGGAGGTGGCAGCTCTCGGCGAGGCGGCGCAGGCCGGCATCGTCGACATAGCCGTGGAGGGTGAGGAAGGGCGGCGGCGCCTCGAGGAAGGGGTGACGGCCCCAGCCGACGCGGCCGACGACGTGCAGCTCCGCCGGAATTCCGGCGGCGTTGAGGGCCGCCACGATGGCGATGGCCGCCGGGTAATCCTTGCGCGGTTCTATGGTGCCGATGGCGAGCAGCCGCAGGGGTTTTGCCGGATCGTAGGCCGCCGTCCCGGCCATCCCGGCGAGGCCGAACACGTCGCGCACCCCCGGCCGCAGCAGGGCCACGAGGGCGCGGGACCGGCAGACGTCGCGCACGGCCTCGCCCGTGGTGCGGGAATTGACGAGGAAGCGGCGGCCGAACCGCATGGCGAAGGCAAAGCTCGGCGCCATGTAGAGCCGGCTCTTCCAGCTGAGGTCCTGCGGCCGGGTGATCAGGAAGGTGTCGTGGACGTAGGTGATGCAGCGTGCCCCGAAGGCGACGCTGAGGGGGCCCGGCGGGAAACCGGGGAAGACGAACAGGGCCGAGCGATCGGCGAGCGCCCGCGCCGGCAGGCCGAGATGCTGGGCGAGCATCATGCCGGGCACGCTGCCGCTGCGCACGGGGCGGACCTCGTGGGGGGCCAGGTTCTCCGGAGCGAACAGATCGAGGGCGACGCGCTCGATCCCGGTCACGTGGCCGCGCAGGTTGGTGAGGTCGAGATAGACGGGACGCGGTGGGGCGGCGTTCATCGGTGGCGTCTCAACGTTCGCGCGAGGAAGCTGCCGGCATAGAGGCCGCGCCGGACCCACAGCGGCAGATCCCGCCCCAGGACGGCGCGCTTGGCCCGACGCAGGAGGCGGATGGGAGCGGAGGAGGGGGCCGGCACGGTGCCGGATTCGCCCGGGTGGCGATCCTGCGCGAAGGCGAACCGCCCGAGGAGGGCCGGCGAGAAGCGCAGGCGTCCATCGATCGGCGCGGGCACGAGACCGCGCGCGACGAGGACATCGTTGAAGCGCAGGGCCGCTGCGGCATGGGTGAAGCGGTTCTCAAAGGCGATCCGCGCATAGGCGCCGAGGCGCTGCCGCATGTCCTCGTCCTCGATCAGTGTGGCAAGGGCCTCCCCCAGGGCGCCGGGCCTGTGCGGCACGAGGAGACCCGAGACGCCGTCGATCACCGCCGTGGTCAGGCCCGAGGCGCGGTAGGCGACGGTGGGGATGCCGCACAGGCCCGCCTCCACCGGCGTCTGCCCGAGGGTCTCGTTGAGGCTCGCGGTCACGTGGATGTCGCAGGCCCCGTACCATTGCGCCAGGATCGCCTCGTCGCCGATGGGGCCGGCGACGAAGAGGTTCGGCAGGCCGAGGGCGGCGGGATCGTCGAGACGCCCGACGACCACGAAGCCGAGGCCCGGCCGCGCGAGCCGGCGCAGGGTCGCGGCGAGGTCGAGGAAGCCCTTGCCCGGGGCATCGGCGATGACGGCGGCGAACATCACGAGCACGTCCCCGGCCGGCAGGCCGAGGTGCCGCCGCAGGGCCGCGCGGTCACCGGGCCGGAACGCCCCGGCGGGGAACGCGAGGTCGATCCGGGCGAGGGCCGTGTCGGCGGGGGCGTTCGCGCGGGTGTAGTCGTGGGTCCAGGCCGAGTTCGCCAGGAGCAGGGGGCCATCGGCCGCCGTGAGGAAGGCGCGCTTCTCGGCGTGCATTCCGGCGATGCGGGACGGGGCGAGGTGCGGATACTGCGTCGCGGTCGGGCATAGGGCGTCGCAGCCCGTGACGAGGCGGGTGCATCCCCAGGGGAAGGCGCAACGGCCCGTTATGGAGAACAGATCGTGCAGCACGATGGCGATGGGCAGATGTCGTCCGAGGCGGGCGAGGATGCCGGGCCGACGCGTGGCGCCGTGGATGTTACCCACGAGGAGGAGATCGTAGCCGCCGTCGCGGATCGCCGCTTCCGTGCGGGGGAAGCTGTCCTGCCACTCGGCCCCCGCCGGCACGATCTCGCCGGCGAGCCGGTGGTTCGTCACCCCGTGGCCCGCGAGGACGAGGGCCTCGGTCAGCCGCCGATGGGCAATGCCGGCTCCGCCGACGGCGCCGTGATCCGTGAGTGCCGCAATGGCGAGTCCCGGCGGCGGCGGTACCGGGACGAGGTCCTGTTCGTATTGCAGCAGGACGGGCCGGCCGATCCGGGCGAGGCGCAGGCCCGCGAGGCGGGGCCACAGGTCGGCGATGGGATGCGCAAGCGATAAATCGAGACCCCCCGCCCGGTGGAGCGCCGCCCGTGACAGCAGGCATTCGCCGCCCGTGAAGGCACCGAGGCTTCCGCTCGGCACGGCCCCGTCGAGGAGCCCGGGGTCTTGCGCCACGGCATCGAGGCCGAGCACCGCCGCGCCGAACAGCACCCGCAGACCGGTGACCACGTCGGCGCTGTCGAGAAACGCCTCCAGGGCGAGGGCCGCCAGGGCGCCGGGGGCCAGCAGATCCCCGGCGCGCAAGACGAGGACGTAGTCGGCGCCGGTCTCCGACAGCAGGGCATCGACGCACGCGGCGGCTGCCTCTGGACCGGGCGGGATGGCGTGATGCTCGACCGGTCCGTATCCCTGTGCCGTGACGGAGGCGGCGGTGGCTCGAAAGCCGGGGGCGTCGGGTGCCGATGCCGTGAGGATGAGAAGGTTGGGCCAGGCCCGGCCATCCGGCAGGGTGGCCGGGACGGTCACGCGGTCCGTATGAGTTCCGAACGGCCAGCACGCGACGCCATGAGCCGTAGAGAGGTCATGGCCTCCTTGGACGCCATGCTCCTCTCGGACACAATGACCATCGTGTTCGAGCATGGCGACGTTCAAGTCCGTAGCGAGCGCGGAACGGGGCTTCGCCCGACCAACGCATGGCCGAGACCTACAGGCTCACTCTAAAGAATTGCTTGTGCTCTCTGAGCCGGGAAGACCGCCTTCCCAGGGAAGGCTGGTCGGAGTGGCAGGATTTGAACCTGCGACCCCCACGTCCCGAACGTGGTGCGCTACCAGACTGCGCTACACTCCGAAGGCCGGCGCGCTGCGCCGACGAGCGGACCTATAGCGAGGCCTAACGCGGCCTGCAAGCGGATCATTGGCCTTT
Source organism: Methylobacterium adhaesivum (assembly GCF_022179065.1). Lineage (GTDB taxonomy): Bacteria > Pseudomonadota > Alphaproteobacteria > Rhizobiales > Beijerinckiaceae > Methylobacterium > Methylobacterium adhaesivum. The sequence continues at coordinate 157,063 of NZ_BPQD01000007.1, read as the reverse complement.
GGGTGCGCTTTCTTCAGGGCGAACGCCACCGAGCCGAAAGCCTTCAGACCGAGAGCCGATCCGCCCAATCCGCAGGGAGCCGTGCCCTTCGGCAGCGAGCACGGGGCGCGTCGATGGCCACGGCCCCGGTCACCCCCGGCACGGGAGCGAGGCCGATGAGGGTCCAGGCTGGGGCCGGTACCCCCCCCGCCTCGAGGAGTTCGGCGGGAGCGGGGGGAATCGCGACGGCGAAGGCATCGAGGGGCATCGACAGGCCCGCGCCGATGGCCTTCACGAAGGCCTCCTTCGCCGTCCAGGCCGCGAAGAACGCCGCTTCCCGTTCCGGCCCGGCTTCTTCGAGGGCGGCGATTTCGCGGGGGTGGAAATGAGTGCGTGCGATCCTGAGGAGGTCGGGAATTGGCCGGTGGACCTCGATATCGACGCCGATCCGCGCCGTGGTGGAGAGGGCCACGAGGGCGTGCGTGCCGGAATGCGAGAGGTTGAAGTCGAGGCGTCCAGCATGCTGTCCGACCAAGCTCGGTCGACCCGTCGGCGAGACTGCGAAGGCAACGGCAGCAGGTTCAATACCCAGGACGGCGCCGAGGACGACGCGCAGGGCGGCATGACTGGCGAGGAAGCGGTCGCGATCCTCACGTCTCAGGAACCGCTCGGCCCGGATGCGCTCGCTTCCATCGAGGACCGAGAGGCAACGCGCGCGGCGCCCGTCGTCGAGGGTCAATTCAACGCGCCAGATCCCGTGTCCTTCGCATGGCTCCGGCTCCGCCTCGGGCCATGTCTCGGCGCCAGGACGATGATGGGACGAGCCGGACCGATCCGCGCTCGTGTTCCTCACCGCAGGGATCTGGACCGACGCGGCAGCGTATGACCGTTCCGGTTCACAACGATCAGGAGGGCGAGATATCCGACCTCAACCACCGCGAGGACGCTCAGAAGAAGACCGGCGCTGAAATGCAGAGAGAATCGCTGGCTCAGGGCGAACAGAATCACGACCCCGGCGGATGCGCCGATGAGCAGCGGCAGCACCGTGATCGATCTCCAAGTGATCGTTGCGAACCTAGCCATCGCGTCTGCCACCCATCTGGCGATGACGTTAACGCGATGCCCATCAGGAGAGGAAGTACTCTTATGTTCTAATTAAGCCACACCGCCACCCAAACTTGGGTCTGTGACGTTCGCCGCACCCATCCGTTAGGCGTAGACGTTGCCAGCCGTTTGCGGGAAACGCTCGGCCAGGGCGCGCCGCAGCTTTTCCAAGGCGCGGTTCTCGATCTGGCGGACGCGCTCCTTCGAGATGCCAAGGCGGAGTCCCAAGGCTTCGAGGGTCGCCTGATCCTCGGCCAGGCGGCGCTCCTTGAGGATACGCAACTCGCGCTCCGAGAGAACCGCCAGGGCTTCGTTGAGCCAGGTCAGGCGCCGCTCGCCATCGACCTGAGCGGAGACGGTCTCGTCCGGCAGCGCCGCACCATCCACGAGGAAATCCATCCGCTCGGACGACGCTTCGCTCTCCTCGCCCACGGGGGCATTGAGCGACATGTCGGGACCCGACAGGCGCGCGTCCATGAGGGCCACATCCTCGCGCGAGACGCCGATGGCGGTGGCGATGCGACGATGAATCTCGTCGCCCACATGCTCCTCGGTCGATTGCATCAGGCGGGCACGAAGACGCCGGAGATTGAAGAACAGGGCCTTCTGCGCGGAACTCGTTCCACCGCGGACGATGGACCAATTGCGCAGGATGTAATCCTGGATCGAGGCGCGGATCCACCACGTCGCGTAGGTCGAGAAACGCACCTCCCGATCCGGCTCGAATCGGGCGGCGGCTTCCATCAAACCAACATGGCCTTCCTGAATGAGGTCCGCCATCGGCAAGCCGTAATGACGAAACCGCCCGGCAATGGCGATGACGAGGCGCATATGAGCCTCGATGAGGCCATGCAGCGCACGCTCGTCCCGCTTGTCCTTCCACCGAACGGCGAGGCCGCGTTCTTCGTCTCGGGCCAGGAAAGGCGCTTCCATCGCCGTGCGTATGAACTGACGCCGTATTCCAGCGATGTCCGCCATCCCCGCCTCCGCCTCGTTGAAACGTTCGTTTCTGCCGCGTGGTCGCCGCGTCCCGTCAGACGGGTCGCTTTCAGGTCCCTCGCGTGGCGACAGACAACGGGGTCGTCCAGACGATTGTTCCCGATGCGGGACCGGGTGAGCCGGTCGCTTTTTCGTGACCCGGCCGCCGCGACAAACGAAAAGGCCCGACGCTGATGCGCCGGGCCCGAAATCGGATCAGGAAAGGGGAGGCGCGGCTCAGGCCGCCTCCTCCTGAATCTCGTCGGCATCGGCTTCGCCCTCGGCTTCCGCCTCGCCCTTGGCGCGGCGCGGGGATTTGGCGAGGCTCTGCTCGATGAGCTTCAGGGCCTCGGTCTCGGTGATGCGGTTGACCGACGAAATCTCGCGCACCACCCGGTCGAGGGCGGCTTCGTAGAGCTGGCGCTCGCTGTAGGACTGCTCGGGTTGGGCCTCGGAGCGGTAGAGATCGCGCACGACCTCGGTGACCGACAGCAGATCGCCGGAATTGATCTTGGCCTCGTATTCCTGGGCGCGACGCGACCACATGGTGCGCTTGATCCGGGCCCGACCGGTGAGAACGTCGAGGGCCTTCTTAACGAGCTCGGGCTCGGCCAGCTTGCGCATGCCGACGCTGTTGGCCTTCGCGGTGGGAACGCGCAGAACCATCTTGTCCTTCTCGAACGAGACAACGAACAACTCGAGCTTGTAGCCGGCGATCTCCTGCTCCTCGATGGCGGTGATGCGCCCGACACCATGCGCCGGATAGACGACCGCTTCGCCGGTCTTGAAGCCTTGCCGGCCTGCTGCCGTCGTCTTCTTGGCTGTGGTCATGCGAGAAGCGCCTCCAGAACATCGCGCGGGTCCGATCGCCGCGCCGAACGGTAATCCCGGGGTGGGTCACCCGGTCTCGGCCCTTGGCCACGAATTCGGTATCCGAAGGACGCCGAACCCAAGGTTTCCCGGGCCAGCCGACACAGCGCAACGAAGGATCGGCCGCAGAAGGCGTTGGGCGCCTCCGGCGGTCGATCGCATGCGACCTCATTTTCTCAAGTTGTGAGAGGGCCATCTGGTGAAGGCCGGAGGCAACACGTCGAGCACGAACGACGGCAGGCCATAGGCATAGCACATTCAGGCCGCCGAATCAAAGGATTGCCGGCGCAGGCTCACGCCGCATCCCGCTCGAATCCCCACCCGAACGCATCGCTTTGACGCAGGCCCCTGCGTTTTCGCGGGGAGAGCCCGGCGGCCGTGCGCGTCCTCCGGAGCCGTCACCATCGCGGCTCGGGCGATGCCTCAGTCGCCGGTGCCGGGGCTCGCCGAGAAGTGTGCCTCGAACTTGCCGGCGACGCCGTCCCACTCCTTCGCGTCGGAGGGGGCGTCCTTCTTCTGGGTGATGTTCGGCCAAGTCTTGGCGTAATCGGCGTTGACCTTCAGCCAGGTCTCAAGGCTCGGCTCCGTGTCGGGCTTGATCGCCTCGGCCGGGCATTCCGGCTCGCACACGCCGCAATCGATGCACTCGTCGGGGTGGATGACGAGCATGTTCTCGCCTTCGTAGAAGCAGTCCACCGGACATACCTCGACGCAGTCCATGTACTTGCACTTGATGCAGTTGTCGGTGACGACGTAGGTCATGGGGCCTTCAGTCCTCGATCCGCACTCGCCAGGGCCTCGACGGGGCAAGCCCGCCGTCTCGATGGCTTCGCGGATCCATTGACGCTTGGACACGGGACGGGACGACACCCGCTCTTGCCTGATGGGGGTGGCTCTAGACCCTGGCCGAAGGGCTGACAAGCGCACCGGCGATGCCCGGCGCAGGGACGGCTCCGGTGTCGTATGCACGCCACGGCGCCGGACCTGTGAATCGTCCGCACCTTCCATCGACGGGGCGGCGTTCGGATCAGCCCTGCGGCGGGTCGAGGGCGGCGTAGAGCGTCTGGGCTTCTGGGGCGCCGCCCCGGCGCTCGCCGAGGTCGAGCACACGGACGAGGGCGGTGGTATGGGCCGCCGCTACGGTGACCACGTCGCCGATCGCGATGGCGGTCGCGGCGGCGTCCGCCCTGCGCCCGTTCACCCGGACATGGCCGGCTTCCACGAGACGCGCGGCCAAGGTTCGGGTTCGCGCGAATCGCGCGAACCACAGCCATTTGTCGAGACGCTGCCGCCCCGGCTTCATCGGCTCACGGACGCGTCACCGCTTGTCCCCACCGCCCGATTCGAGCTGCGCCTTGAGGGCGGCGAGCTTGGCGAAGGGCGAATCCGGATCCGGAGCGCGTTCCCTGCGCTGCGGACGCGGCTCGTCGCGCGGAGCCGCGCGGGGCTCGTCGCGGCGCTCCGGCCGGGTCCGACCGGGCTCGAAACGCTCGCGGCGCTGCGGGCGACCGTTCTCCGGACGCCCGCCCTCGCGACGGCCGCCCTCGGGGCGATCGCCCGGCTGGCCACTGCGCGGACGGCCCTGACCATCGGGAGCGCCGGCGGACCGGCGCTGGTCCGGCCGACCCTCGCCGGGGGCGCGGGCGGCCGCGCCATCCCGCTCGCGGCCACCGCCGCGGGGGCGGTTCTGGCGCGGGGCGCTGCGCTGCTGGCGCTGGAGGCGCCAGACCTCGACGGTCGCGACCTCGGCGGGGGCGCTTTCACTCTCCGTCGACGCCGCCTCGCCCTCGGCGGGCGCCTCCACGGTTCCGGTCTCGACGGGATGAGTCTCGTCGGCTCCCGGCGCGTCTGACGCCTGCGTCGCCTCGGTGGTCGTGGCGTCGGCGGGCTGCTCGGCCGCGTCGGCGAGGCTCGCTGCCTCGGCCACGGGCTCCGGCGCGACGGTTTCGGCGGCCTCTGCGCTCGCCGGCTCGGGAGCGTCCGCCGCAGGCTCGGCGGGAGACGCGTCGGCGGCCTCCGCGACGGAGGGCGCCTCGACCGAATCGGCCGTCGAGCCGGGCTCGACCGTCGACTCCGTGCCGGTCTCCCCGGCAGTTACGTCCTCCTGCGGCGTCTCACCGGGAGCATCTTCACCCGTCACGGCTTCGGCGGTCCCACCGCTCGCCGCCGCTTCGGTGGACACGGTCGCCTGGACCGGCTGGGTCGAGGCCGCCGGCAGGAGCGGCACGGTGATGGCCGGGCCGGGGCGTGTCTCGGCGGCGTAGCCGAGGGATTTCAGGATGGAGGCGAAATCCTCGCCCGAGCAGCCGACGAGGGAGGTCATTCCCACGGTGGCGACGAAGGCATCGCCGTCGGCCGCGCCCACCGGGGCGTCGCCCGGCGTGGTGCCGGGGCGGTAGGCGATGGCGGGACGGATCAGGTCAGCGAGGCGCTCGAGGATGTCGACGCGCACGGCGCGCTCTCCGCACACCCGGAATCCGGCGGCGCGGTAGAGGCCCTTGGCGATCTCGGGATCGACCTTGATGGAGGTGCGGCCCGAACTCGCGAGATGGGCGATCTCGTCGAGGCCGCGCTGGTCGAGGCCGCCGTTCTTCAGGGCCCAGAGCTGGGCCGCGAGGGTGCGGGGGGCCGGCTTCAGCAGGGCCGGCAGGAAGATGTGATAGGCGCCGAAGCGCACGCCGTGGCGGCGAAGCGCCCCGCGGCCCTCCTGGTCGAGGGTGCGCATCTCGTGCATCACCTTGGCGCGCTCGAGGACGCCCAGCGACTCGACCACCTGATAGCCGATGCCCTTGGCGAGCCCCGTGAGGTCGGCCGCCGTCTCGATCTCCATGAGGGGGCCGAGGAGGCGCACCACGTGGGCCTTCAGCCAGGCGACGAGGCGGGCCTCGACCTTGTCGCGGGCCGGCCCCGTGAGCTGCTCGTCGGCGAGGAGGCGCACATGCGGCTCGAACAGCTTGTCGCCGGGCGTCAGCTTGGCCACCGGATCGCCGGTCCAGCGCACGACGCCGTCGTGGCTCAGGACCAGCGTCGCGTCGGCGGCCGCCGAGAACCGCTCGGCGCGGGCCTCGATCTCGCCGGCGAGCGCCTTCTCGGCCGCGCTGCGCAGGGTCTTGGCCTCATGGCCTTCCGCGCCGGGGTCCGGGACGAACTGGAAGCCATGCAGATGGCCGACATGCTGTCCCTCGACGGTAACGTCCCCGCCGGCGGTGATCTCAGCTTCCAACATCGTATTCTCTCTCAAGCGTCGCATCAGGACGCTGGTACGCCGGTCGACGAAACGGCTGGCAAGGCGTTCGTGCAGGGCGTCGGACAGCCTGTCCTCTACCCGACGTGTCTCGCCCTGCCAATGCACCGGATCGATGAGCCAGTCCGGTCGGTTCGCCACGAAGGTCCAGGTTCGCCCCTGCGCGATGCGCTGGGACAGGGCGTCGATGTCGCCGTCCGTGCGGTCGATCATCGCCACGTGCTTGGCGAACCAGTCGTTGGGGATGCGCCCGGCCATGCCCCGCATGAGGAAGCGGAACAGCTGGGCGACGAGGTCGGCATGGGTCTGCGGATGGACCTTGCGGTAATCCGGCACGCCGCAGACGTCCCATAGGCGCTTCACCGTGGCGGGCGTCGAAGCCATGTCGCGGATGTCGTCCTCGCGCATGAGGATTTCCAGCGCCGACTGGTCCTCTCCCATGGGGGCGCGGGTGAGGCCCCGCTCGCGCGGATGCTCGTCCAGGCTCTCCTGCAGGGCCTTCAGGGAGGAGAAGTCGAGGTCGGGGTTGCGCCACTGCAGGACGCGCAGGGGCTCGAAATCGTGGTTCTCCAGGGCCTCGATCATCTCGGGCTCGAACGGGGCGCAGCGCCCCGTGGAGCCGAAGGTGCCGTCCGAGAGGTGGCGCCCGGCGCGCCCCGCGATCTGGCCCATCTCCGGGGGCGTGAGCTTGCGGAAACGCGTGCCGTCGTACTTCCAGTTCGCCGCGAAGGCGACGTGGTCGACGTCGAGGTTCAGCCCCATGCCCACCGCGTCCGTGGCGATGAGGTAATCGACCTCGCCCGACTGGTAGAGCTCGACCTGGGCGTTGCGGGTCCGGGGCGACAGGGCGCCGAGCACCACGGCCGCGCCGCCGCGCTGACGCCGGATCAGTTCGGCGATGGCGTAAACTTCCTCCGCCGAGAACGCCACGATGGCCGTGCGCCGGGGCAGGCGCCCGAGCTTCTTCTCCCCCGCGAAGGTGAGCTGGGAGAGGCGGGGCCGCGTCGTCGTGTGCACGCCGGGAATCAACGACTGCACCAGGGGCAGCATCGTCGAGGAGCCGATGAGCAGGGTCTCTTCGCGCCCGCGCTGGTGCAGCAGGCGGTCGGTGAAGACGTGGCCCCGGTCCATGTCGGCGGCGAGCTGGATCTCGTCGATGGCGACATAGGCGACGTCGAGGTCGCGCGGCATCGCCTCGATGGTGGAGATCCAGTAGCGCGGCCGGTCGGGCTTGATCTTCTCCTCGCCCGTCACGAGGGCGACCTTGTCGACGCCGACCTTGGCCACCACCCGCAGGTAGACCTCGCGGGCCAGCAGCCGCAGGGGCAGGCCGATCATCCCCGTGGGGTGGGCGAGCATCCGCTCGATGGCGAGGTGGGTCTTGCCGGTGTTGGTCGGCCCGAGCACCGCCGTGACACCGCGTGCGCGGGCCTGCGGGGGGAGGGAAGGGCGGATCATGGGCGAGGGGCGGTCCCTTCGGCGAGACGAACCGGCGACGGGGAGGTGTCACGCGGGGCGAACCCCGCTCCGAGCATGCCCCGCGAGACACCCGTCCACCGCCCGGCCCGATCTCGAGCAAAGGCGGTTTCGCGGGCGTCGCGTGAGGAACCCTCAGTTGCCCCGGCGCGGGCGAGGCGGCAGCCGTTCCCCATATGGGGCGTAGACCCCGCCATCGCCAAGGCCGCCGGGCCCGGGGCCGCCCGCGTCGTATCCGCCGCCCGGTCCATACCCGTCGCCGTAACCGCCAACCCCGTATCCGCCAGGACCGTACACGCCCGGAGCGCCGTAGAAATCGACGCCGTTCGGGCGGGCGGGCGCGGCGAGATCGGCGCAGAGGGTGTCGGGCATGGCGGTGATCGGGCCGCGCCGGGGGCGGCGCCCCTCCACCACCTCGGCGGAGGAATAGGCGTCGCCGCCGCATCCGGACGGGTCGTTGGTCAGCGGCGCGCCGAGGGCGGGACTGGCCGCAAGGACGACGAGGGCGAGGAGGCTGCGGCGCATGGGGGTCTCGGGTGGGGGTCTCAGGCGGGTGTCTCAGGGTTGTCCGTCGAGGCTCGCCAGGGCGCCGGCCGAGCCGGCCGCCGCCGTGATCGTGGGCGCGCCGCTGCGGGACCAGCGCGTCGCCTCGATGATGTTGGTGCCGATGGTGGTGCGCACGGAGATCCGGATCGGCAGGAGCACGCGGGTGCCCTCCACGGGGGCGAGCCAGACGGACATGTCGCGGTTGTCCTCCATGAACTTCACCCCCGGCCGGTCGGGGCGGTGCCCGGCGATGGCCTGATAGCGGGCGTTGCAGACGAGGATCGGTCCGGCATAGCCCGGTTTCTCGATCGTCCGGGTCTCGCCGTAGCTCAGCACCACGTCGAACCGGGTGGCGCCATCGAAGACCGGCAGGGTGCGGTTGCAGTTGGCCGGGTCGATGAGGTCGCCGCGCGCCGTCGCCGGCATCATCAGGGCGCTCGCCGGATCGATGACGCCGCGCTTGTTCTCGGGGGTGATCGGCACCCGGTCGCCCATGTCGACGAGGGGCGGGGTGATCTCGGCCTGGGTGACGGTGCCGCGCGCGAGCGCCATGCGCACGGCGATGCCCGAATTCGCGGTCTTGGTGGAGATGGCGAAGGCGCTCGGCTGCGGGCCGGCGGCGATGAGGCCGCTGGCGCGGGCCGAGCCCATGCCGCCCGTGACCGCGCCGACGAGGCCGGTGAGGCGGGCCGACACGTCCATGCGGTAGCGCGTGCTCTCGAACGCCCCCGTCACCTGGGCGGTGCCGATGGAGATGCCGGCGAGCGCGATGCCGTAATCCACCGTGACGTTGGCGGCGGCGGCCGCCTTCGGCCGCGCCTCGGCCGCCGGCATCGCCAGCAGCAGGGCCGGAACAAGGCCGGCGCCCAGAAGACGCTCGACCGGAAGGCGCTTGGCGAGGAAGCGCTTGGCAGGGAGGCGCTTGGCGCACATGACTGGGAACTCGGTTGGGAACGCGGGGGGCGGCGGGTGGCCCGGCGGTGACGGGGTCGGGTTCCGTCCTTGTCCCGGCATCGTCGGTCCCCATGGTTAATACATCGTTCGAGGGACGCGGCGCGACGGCTCCGTCGCCGAAAAAGCCGGTCCCGCCTTGACGGCAGGGGACCCCATCCCCTATAGGCTCGCGCCTTCAATGAGACGCCGCTCCACCGGGCTTGGCGTGCGAGAGGCCCCTCCGCGGGTGTCCCGCCATCGCCCTGTCGGACACGCGGAACGAACCGGGAAACAGAATTATGTCGCGCCGTTGCGAACTCACGGGCAAAGCCGTGCAGACCGGCCACCTCGTGAGCCACTCGAACCGCAAGACCAAGTGCCGGTTCCTGCCGAACCTGTGCCAGGTCACCCTGCAGTCGGATGCCCTGAAGCGCCGCGTGCGCCTGCGCGTCACCGCCCACGCCCTGCGCTCCGTGGAGCATCGCGGTGGCCTCGATGCCTTCCTCATCAAGGCGAGCGAGATCGAGCTGTCGCAGACGGCCCGCCTGATCAAGCGCGAGCTGCACAAGAAGCTCGCCGAAGTCGAGGCGCCCGTCGCCGCCTGAGTCTTCGGTTCGTCACAGACCGAATCGCTCCCGTTTCGAAACCGCCGCCCGCCTAATCGCGAGCGGCGGTTTTGTGACGTTCCGCGCCGGAACGGGCCACGCCAACACAAGGGTTTGTGTGGCGACCGGCCCAGGCCGTCGGTTGAGATCAGCTTGCGAAGATCGGAACGAAGGCGACGCCTGAAGCCCCTCAGGCCGAGCGACCCCGGCGCTCCGCCGCGTCCATCCCCACGAAGGCTCGCCGCCAGACCACGGCTTGGGGCCCCGCGCCGAGTCGCAGGACGGCATCGACGACATGGTCGTGCCGGCGGCTGAGATCTACGGCGGCGCGCTGCCGGCGGGCGAACAGGCGCGTCACCACCCGGACGAAACTCGCCTCCGACGGATCGTCGAGGATCGGCCGCGCCGCGTGCGCGGCATCGAGCACCAGGAATTCCTCTACGGCATCCCGGATGCGGTGCGGCTCGACGATGCGCTCGCGCACGGCGGCGCTCGGTCCGCCGACGTCGATCAGGTCACGCGCCGGAATCCGGGGGAGGCCGGACACCGCACTGAGTGTCGGACGCCCCGGCGGGCGATGGTGCGCGATTGGGCCGAGATCGAGGACCGCGTTCCGGCGTAGACCCCGCAGGTGCCCAGCGAGGGCCACCTGCAGATCATTCGCGAAGCGGGCCTCGACGGCGGGCGCCACGGTGTGTCCGCGCGGATGCCAGGGCGCGAATCGGCCCCGTCCCCAGAGCGGGTGCGGCACCGTCAGAGCCACAGCCGCGCGCAGGGTGGTCGCGGCGCCCGTTCCGGTGGACGCCAGGGCGAACACCACCTCGCGTCCGGCGGCACAATGTTGGGCTGCCGCCTGGAGATAGTCGGGATCGGCGAAGACCGCGTCGGGCGCGCCCACCCGGGTCAGGAGCGCGCGCCACGCCACGACCGCCTCGGGCGCGACCTGCCCGGGCCGCGACAACGCGATTCGCCAGGACCCGGCATCCGCTGCCTCTTCTGCCGCAGCTCCGCCCGGAATCACCGTAAAGCGCCGTTCCACCATTCTCTCAGACTCCCCCGACCGTCCCATTTCGGGACGGTTCGGCGCCTCCGGGGCGCCGCGCTGACCGCTTCGGACCAAGAACGGTGCCGCACCCAGCGGCCCGCATCGGGATTCGAAATCAGCCGCCGGGGATCGCCAGGGGATTGTCGGTAAGGGCCGCCATGTCGGGCGCGTCGATACGCGGGCGGCCGAGGAAGGCATCCCACAGGCCGGTGACGAAGGCGGGGTCGAGGTCGCGCACGATGAGGACGAGGCGCGAGCGCCGGTCGCCGTCGGGCCAGGCCGCCAGATGCACCGGCGCGTGGACGATGTGCTGCACCCCGTGGATCACCACGGGGGTCCCGGGATCCTCCGCCAGGGCGACGAGGCCCTTCAGGCGCAGGAGCTTGGGGCCGTGGGCCGAGCGCACGAGATCGAGGAACATCTCGAGGCGCGCGCGCGGCACGGGCACGTCGCTCGTTAGGGTGAAGGCGCGGATGGCCGCGTCGTGCCGGTTCACGTCGTGATGGTGGTGACCATGGTGGTGATGGCCGTGAGGTTGGGCCTCGACGGCCTCCGCTCCCAGCCACGCGGCGACGTCGGCGGTCTTGCCCTCGACGCCGAAGAACCCGCCGAGCAGCTCGGCGGGCGGGACGTCGGCCCCGTGCAGGGGGGCGGCCGGATTGAGGGCGCGCAGGCGGACCGCGAGGGCGTCGGTGCCGTCGCGCGAGAGATCGGCCTTGGTCAGAACGAGGTGGTCGGCCACCGCCGCCTGCCGTACGGCCTCCGGATGGGAATCGAGGGTGGCGGCCCCGTTCACCGCGTCCACCACCGTGATCACGCCCTGCAGGCGGTACCGGATCACGAGATAGGGGTGGTAGATCAGGGCGTGGAGGATCGGGGCCGGATCGGCGAGGCCCGTCGTCTCGATGACGACGCGGCGGAACGGCGGGATGCGGCCGTTGTCGCGCTTGCGTAGGAGATCCTCGAGGGTGGCGATGAGATCGCCGCGCACGGTGCAGCACAGGCATCCGGCGCCGAGTAGGATCATGTCCTCGTCCACCGTCTCGATGAGCAGGTGGTCGAGGCCGATCTCGCCGAACTCGTTGACGATCACCACCGTGTCGGCGAGGGCCGGATCGCGCAGCATCCGGTTCAGCAGGGTGGTCTTGCCGGCACCCAGGAAGCCCGTGAGGACGGTCAGCGGGATCGGCGCCGGAGCGCGCGGGTCGGTGGGCGACAGGACTGAGGACTCGGTCATGGCCACGGCCTAACCCGGCCGGGCCTCGGGCTCAATCCGCCGCCGCCCTTCGATTTCAGCGGACGAGCCCGTTCAGGCTCCCCGCATCCACGCCGTCGGTCCGAGGTTCTGCCAGCGCAGCTCCGGAAAGACGGGGGTCCTATTCCTCGGCCGCCGCCTTCGCGGCGCGGGCGGGTTTGGCGGCCTGCTTCGGCTTGGCGACGGCTTTCGTGTCCACCTTCGCTTCGGGCTTGGCCGTCTTGGGCTGGGCCTTGGGCTGCACCTTGGCGGACGGCTTGTGCAGGGTGTTCACCTTGAGCTTCGGCGCGCCCTCCAGCAATGGCGTCGCCTCGGCGGGGGCGTAGGCGCTGGCCGTCGACGGTACGGCAGATTTCCCACGCGCCAGGGCCTTCTTCGCCTCGGGCTTCGCACCGGCCTTGGCCTGACGCGCGTCCTTCGCCGCCTCGCGGCGGGCCGCGACGGCGTCGAGGCGGGTCTTGCGGGCGGCGGCCTGCGCCTGGGCGCGCTCGGCCTTGTCGGCCTCGGCCTGGGCGGTCAGGGCCAGGGCCCCTTCCGCCGGATCGCGGCCGATCCAGACGGGGATGGGCTGGAGCGGGGCGCGGGGCGGCAGGGCGCGGCCGCGCAGGGCGCCGTTGTTGAGGGTGGCCAGCGCCAGAGCCGAGCCGGGGGGCGCGGCGGCGGCGAGGATCTGGGCGTTGGAGCTGTCGGTGTTCCCCGCGATGGCGCCCGGACCCTCGTCGACCGGCATCGGCTTCTTGCGGTCGCAGATGTAGGGGCGCAGGTCCGGCGGCTCGGAGATCGCGGAGGCCGGCAGGGAGTCGAGGGTCTGGGCGGTCCAACCCGTGGACTGGCCGAACCCGTAATCGAACAGGTCGGAGGCCTTGAGGTCGCGCTCGCGGGCGCTCGGCTGGCCCATCACCACGGTGATGAGGTGGCGTCCGTTGCGGGTGGCGCTCGACACCACGTTGAAGCCGCCCGAGCAGATGAAGCCGGTCTTCATGCCGTCGGCGCCGGGGTAGCGCCCGAGCAGGCCGTTGTGGTTGGCCATGATCGACTTACCGAACTGGATCGCCGAGATGGAGAACAGGCCACGGCTGTCGGGAAAGTCGCGGATGAGGGCGCGGCCGAGGACCGCCATGTCGCGGGCCGAGGTCCATTGCCGGGCGTCGGGCAGGCCGTTCGGGTTGGTCCAGCGGCTCTCGTGCATGCCGATGCGCCGGGCCGTGTCGTTCATCAGGGCTGCGAAGCCCTCGACGGACCCGCCGAGGGACTCGCCAATGGCCCAGGCGACGTCGTTGGCCGACTTCACCATGATGATCTTCAGGGCGTTGTCGAGGGTGAGCTGCGTGCCCGGCCGGAACCCCATCTTGGAGGGCGGCTCGGCGGCGGCGGCGGGCGAGATGGTGATCAGCGAATCCATCGACACCTTGCCCTGACGCACGAGGTCGAGGGCGACGTAGGTGGTCATCAGCTTGGTGATGGAGGCGGGAAACCACGGGTCGGTGGCGCCCTGCGCGTAGATCACCTTGCCGGAATCGACCTCGACCACGAGGATCGGGGCCGTGACCGCGCCGGCCGAGCCGGCGCCGAACAGGCCGAGACCGGCGGCGAAACCGAGGGCCAAGCGCCTGGACAATGAGCGCCTCAACAGGGGGTTCGACATCGGGCCTGTCTTCGAGAAGGGGACCGTTCCGGCCCGATGACGATCGGCCCGCGCGGACACTTATGTAGGGCAACGGCAAAGCTTCGGCGAGACGGTCCGCTCCCGCCGGGGCGGGTCGCCGACGATGTCCGGCCTGCGCCGCACAAACCCCGTTTCCGTGGCGAGAGCATGGCGAAGCCACTCCCGCCCGCCCGGGGGTGTGGCCTCGCGGGCGCGGCGGGCTTATGTGCAGGGCAACATCACCCGAGGGATTCGGGCGGCCCGTCCGGCGGGCGCCCCAGGACAGCATGGCATACGCGGTCAAGGAACTCTTCCACACCCTTCAGGGCGAGGGCGCGCAGGCGGGCCGCGCGGCGGTGTTCTGCCGCTTTGCCGGCTGCAACCTGTGGTCCGGCCGCGAGGAGGACCGCGCCACGGCCGCTTGCCGCTTCTGCGACACGGATTTTGTCGGGATGGACGGCGAGGGCGGCGGCCGGTTCGCCACGCCGGAGGCCCTCGCGGACGCCGTTGCGGCGACGTGGACGGGCGGGCCGCACCATCGCTACGTCGTGTTCACCGGCGGCGAGCCCCTGCTGCAGCTCGATCCCGCCCTCATCGCGGCGGTGCACGCCCGAGGCTTCGAGATCGCCGTGGAGACCAACGGCACGCTTGCCGCGCCCGAGGGCATCGACTGGATCTGCGTCAGCCCGAAGGCGGGCAATCCCCTGGTGCAGACCACCGGCCACGAGCTGAAGCTCGTCTACCCGCAGGCGGAAGCGGAGGCCGATCCGGCGCGTTTTGCCGATCTCGCCTTTCGCCACCACTGGCTCCAGCCCATGGACGGGCCGGAGCGCGTCGCCAACACCGAGGCGGCGGTGGCGTATTGCCGGAGCGACGCGCGCTGGCGGCTCTCGCTCCAGACGCACAAGATCATCGGAATTCCGTAGTGAGCCGTGTAGATTGCGCCCCATGAAGATCACCCAAGCCTTCACCTTCGAGGCGGCGCACCGCCTGCCGAACGTGCCCGAGACCCATCGCTGCCACCGCATGCACGGGCATTCCTACCGGGTCGAACTCACCCTCACGGGCGCCGTCGACCCGCGGACGGGCTGGGTGGTGGATTTCTTCGACGTGGAGCACGCCTTCGCGCCCGTGCTGCTCCAGCTCGACCATTACTGCCTGAACGACATCGAGGGCTTGGAGAACCCGACGGCCGAGCACATCGCCGCCTGGATCTGGGCGCGGACCAAGGCGGCCCTGCCGGCGCTGTCCTCCGTGAAGGTCTACGAGACGCCGATGTCCTGGGCCGAGTACGAGGGCGAGGCGGCCCCGCAGGGTACGAACCAACCATGAGCGACGGCGGCGCCCTGGTGCTGTTCTCCGGCGGGCAGGATTCGGCCACCTGCCTCGCCTGGGCCCTCGACCGCTTCGCTACCGTCGAGACCCTCGGGTTCGATTACGGCCAGCGCCACCGCATCGAGCTCGACGGCCGCGCCGCCCTGCGCGACGGGATGACGGCCCTGAACCCGGCTTGGGAGCAGCGCCTCGGCCCCGATCACACCCTCGACCTCGCTGCCCTCGGGGCCGTCTCCGACACGGCGCTGACCCGCGACACCGAGATCGCCCTGGCGGCCGACGGGCTGCCCAACACCTTCGTGCCGGGCCGCAACCTGCTGTTCCTCACCTTCGCGGCGGCGCTCGCGTACCGCCGGGGCCTGCGCCACATCGTCGGCGGCATGTGCGAGACGGACTATTCCGGCTACCCCGATTGCCGCGACGACACCATCAAGGCCCTGCAGGTGGCGCTCAATCTCGGCATGGACCGCCGCTTCGTGCTCCACACGCCGCTCATGTGGATCGACAAGGCCGCCACCTGGCGCCTCGCGGACAACCTCGGCGGCCGTCCCCTCGTCGACCTCGTCGTGGAGGCGAGCCACACCTGCTACCTCGGGGAACGGGGCGCGCGGCACGCCTGGGGGTATGGCTGCGGAGCCTGCCCGGCCTGCGTCCTCCGGGCGAAGGGGTTTTCACAGTTCACGGCGGAGGCGGTGTGAGGCTCGCCCGATACCGGACGACGGCGTTCGCGCTGCCGTCATGGTTGAGAAGCGGTCCGTCGGCTTTCGGGAAGCCTAAGGTCGTAGACGGTCACGGGTGAACCATCCCGCACGCCTCCGGTGCCGAACTTACCGCCCAGGGCCGCCGGATGTCTCGCCGTATTGCTGGACCGGGAAGTTGGGCTGATTGGCGTTGCCTTCCTGAGCCGAGTCGCGGTCCTGATCATACAGGATGACGTCGGTGAAAGGGGGGGCGTAGCTTCTGCGGTCCAGATCGACCAGGGGGCCCGCAAACCCCATCCCTGCCGGAGTTCGATAAGTCTGAGCCAGGGTGGGCGAAGCACCCGCTGCGATCGTCAGAACGGCAGCGGCGACGGACGAAGCAAGATGTCTGTTCATGGCACGGTCCTCCTGCGCTTGCGTGTTCTCCATTGAATCTCGGGTGTCAGCGACGGGGTGGCTGTCGGGGGAATGTGTTTGCCGAGGCTTGCGCGCGGCGGCGCGTTCAAGCGGCTTGGAAACGGCGAGTCCCCACTGTGTGCGGGATTTCGCTCGAGCGCTTTGATTTGAGTCAAACGCCACCGCCCTCGGAGCGCCGCCCTCCGTGGCTTCAGCGTCTATCGGGCTTTGGGGTGCCTCTATGCCAAACGTGTGGCAATCGTTCGCGGCGCGAAGGTCCGCTTCGCGGGAATCACCTTAAGCTCCCACCACCGCCAGAACGATTTCGCGCCGGTGCGGCCGGTCGCGGTGCTCGATGAGATAGATTCCCTGCCACGTTCCGAGGGCGAGGCGGCCGTCGAGGACCGGGATCGTCAGCCCGGAATCCGTCACCATGGTGCGGATATGCGCCGGCATGTCGTCCGGTCCCTCGATCCCGTGGACGTAGGCGCCGTGGCGCGGGGCGAGGCCGTCCAGCGCCGTCATGAGATCGATTCGCACGTCGGGGTCGGCATTCTCCTGGATCGTCAGGGACGCCGAGGTGTGGCGGCAGAACACTGTGAGCACGCCCTGCCGGAGGCCGCTGCGCGCCACGAAGGCGGCCACCGTTTCGGTGATGTCCGTGAACCCCTGGCCCGGTGTCGCGACCACGAGGCGAGCGCTCGCCTGCCGGCTCACAGGACCGGCCTGAAAGCCGTCGAGGCCGCCGATCCTGGCGTCGCGCGTCATGCCGTCTCCTCCAGGGTGGCGCCCGGTGCGATCTCGCGCTCGCCCCGGGCGAGGATGGTCTCCAGGGCGTCGATGCGGTCGGCTTGCCCCGCCGGCTTGTCCCAACGGATGCGGTGGACGCGGGGGAAGCGCAGGGCCACGCCCGACTTGTGCCGGGTCGAGCGCTGCACCCCCTCGAAGGCGATCTCCAGCACCAGCCCCTCGTCGGGGCCGTACGCGACCTCGCGCACGGGGCCGAAGCGCTTGGTGGTGTGGTTGCGGACGTAGCGGTCGAGCTTGGCGAGTTCGGCGTCCGTGAAGCCGTGATACGCCTTGCCCACGGGCACGAGTTCGGGGCCGCCGTCCTCCCGCGCGCGCCAGACCCCGAAGGTGTAGTCCGAGTAGAACGACGAGCGCTTCCCGTGGCCGCGCTGGGCGTACATCATCACGGCGTCGACGAGATGCGGCTCACGCTTCCACTTCCACCACGGCCCCTTGGGACGGCCGGGGAGATACGGGCTGTCGCGGCGTTTCAGCATCACGCCCTCGATGGCGTCGGCATCCGCGCCCGCCCCCACGGCGGCCGGATCGGCGCGGGCTTCCGTGAGATCGTCCCAAGTCGCGAACGGCACCAGGGGCGAGAGGTCGATGCGGGCGTGGTCGAGGGCACCGACGAAGCTTTCGAGGCGCGCCCGGCGCTCGGAGAAGGGCAGGGGGCGCAGGTCCTCGCCCTCGGCCGTGAGGAGATCGTAGGCCCGGACGTGGGCCGGGAATTCGTCGAGCAGCTTCGGGGTCACAGCTTTGCGGTTGAGGCGCTGCTGCAGGACGTTGAAGCTCTGCACCCGAGCCTCGCGCAGGATCAGCAATTCGCCGTCCAAGGTGCCGGTGAAAGTGATGGCGTCCGCCAGATCCGGAAACGCGTGGGTGATGTCCTCGCCCGTGCGCGAATAGACCCGAGCCACCTGCGCGCCGGCTTCGTCGCGCCCGCCGGAGAGCTGGACCCGGATGCCGTCCCATTTCCACTCGCCCGAGAACGCCGCCGGATCGAGCTTCTCGAAATCGCCTTCCTCGTCGATGGGGTGGGACAGCATCGGCGGGCGGAACGGCGCCGGATTGAGGGTGGTCGGGCGCTCGGCCCGGCCTTCGACCCAGGCGAACAGGGACAGGTACGGCGGGACCATGCCGTGCCAGACCTCCTCCACGGCGTCGGCCTCGTGGCCGCCGAGCGCCCCCACCGCCGTCTTGGCCAGCCGCGCCGAGACGCCGACGCGCAACGCCCCGGTGATGAGTTTCAGGAGCGCCCAGCGCCCGGTCTCGTCGAGGACATCGAGCCAGGCGGCGATGTGGCCGGGAAGGTCGGCCTTCTTCACGGTGGCGAGGGTTTCCACCACGTCCGCGAGGGTCGGGATGGGGGGCGGCGGGTTGTTGTGGCCGAGGGGCGGAGGGGCGTCTTCTTGCCGGCTCGAAGAAGTCCCCGCCGGGGCATCGTGAGGCGCCACAAGCTCCCTCTCCTGGAAGGAGAGAGCTGGGGTGAGGTGTGGGACCTCTCCGGATGAGCCACGCACCTCACCCTGTCCCTCTCCTTTCAGGAGAGGGGACCCGCGCTGCCCGCTCGCAACCCGAGAGGCAGGTGCATCGCGCGAAGCCGTGACGTCCGGCGCCGGCCAGATCAGCGCCGTGGTCTCAGCGAGATCGCCGACGTAGTTGTGCGACAGGGCGAACAGCACCGGATCGACCCTGGCTTCCACCAGCCCCCGGATCATCGCGGGCTTGGCCTCGCGAAAGCTGAGGTTGCCCGTCATGGCGGCGAGCGCGTAGCCGCGCTCCGGGTCGGGCGCGCGCGAAAAGTAGTCCTGCAGCAGGCGCAGCTTGGCGTTGCGGCGCGGCTCGTAGGCGAGGCGGTCGAGGAGGTGGGCGAAGTCGTTCATGTTTGTGCTGTCTTTTTTGCAAACATGAAGCCTTCCTCAGAAAAGCTTACCTCATGGATTTTTTCTTCTTTATCTCTAGAAAATCTTTGTATAAACAAAACTCTATTTTTTCTAATTCTATCTAAATTGCTGTTTGTGAAATTGAATCTTAATTTAACCGTTTCTGCTACGTCGATTCTGATGGGCATTGATAGTTCTGTGTCCATATCGGCGAGGATTACGTCCAAAGTGTTCCACTGATGTCTGTCGTCAAAAAATTGCACCTCAAATCTCGCATGTTCGAGGGCTGTCGCGAAATATCCCATATTGGTGCATTTGACGGTGATTTCTTCTTCGTGGATTTGCCCCGTCAATCTATTTGAAGTGATGATACGTTCTGAAACGTCATTCATAACTGATATTCTGGTTTTTGTTAATGATTGTGCTTGCATGTAGAAGGCAATAATTACGACAGGAAACCCGATAATCTGAGTTATATTTGCAATTAATGATATTATTTCTGCGGTGCTCATGATGAGGGTTCAATCCGCAGAGTTGGCCGCCGGTTCGGCCTCGCCGTCGTCGCCGTAGCCGAGGAGATGCAGGGGTTTGGCCTTGATTCCCTGCGTTCCGCACCAGTGCACTAGGGCGTCCTCCTGTCCGTGCGTCACCCAGACCTCGCCCGCCCCGGTCTCGCGGATCGTGCGGCAGAGGTCGGGCCAGTCGGAATGGTCGGAGATGCACAAGGGGAGTTCGGCGCCCTTTTGCCGGGCGCGGGCGCGCACCCGCATCCAGCCGGATGCGAAGGAGGCGACGGGATCGGGGAACTTGCGCGACCACACGTCCTGGATGGCGGAGGGCGGACACAGCACGATGGCGCCGTGGAGTTTCGCCCGCTCCGTCGCGATCACCTTCGGCGTCTCGCCGAGCGGGATGCCCTCCTGCTTGTACACCTCCGTCAGCTTCTCCATGGCGCCGTGGAGGTAGATCGGTCGGTCGTAGCCGGCCTTGCGCAGCAGGGCCATCACCCGCTGGGCCTTGCCGAGGGCATAGGCGCCGACGATGTGGGCACGCTCGGGGAACAGGGCCACGGAATCGAGGAGTTTTTGGACCTCGTCGCCCGTGTCGGGCATCCGGAACACCGGCAGGCCGAAGGTGGCTTCGGTGATGAACACGTCGCAGGGCACCACCTCGAAGGGCAGGCAGGTGGGATCGGGCGCCCGCTTGTAGTCGCCCGAGACCACGACCCGCACGCCCCGAGCCTCTATGGCGATCTGGGCCGAGCCGAGGACATGGCCGGCGGGGGCGAAGCGCACGGTGACGTCGCCGATGCGGATCGATTCACCGAGCTTCGCCTCCTGCCGGCTCTCGCAGAAATCCTCGCCGTAGCGCACGGCCATGATCCGCAGGGTCTGGCCCGTGGCCAGCACCCGTCCGTGGCCCGAGCGGGCATGGTCGGCGTGGCCGTGGGTGATGAGCGCCCGGGGCACGGGCCAGGTCGGATCGACGTGAAAGCCGCCGAGCGGACAATAGAGGCCCTCGCGGGTCAGGGTGAGGAGGTCGCTGGCGCTGAAGGTCATCGGCGCGGCATATAGGGCGCCCGCGTTCCGAGCGAAGCCGCAAAGCCCCCATGTCGTGCCGATCCGGTTCCGGCGACCTCCTCGCCGACAGACGCTATGCCTACGCGGAAGCATGCCTCGCCGAGGGCGACGCGCAGGCGGCCATCGAGGTGGCCGAGCAGACCCTGGAGATCGCGCCGCGCTACGCCCCGGCCTGGTTCCTCCTCGGGCGGGCGCGGGAGGTGCGCCATCGCGCCGGGGGCGATCCGGCCGACCATCACGCGGCCCTGCGCGCCTACGCGGCGGCCCTCGACCTCGACCCCGACGACACCCAGGGCGCCCGCATGGCGCTGGCCCAGATCGGCGAGGGCAGCCTCCTCGGGGCGATTTCGCCGGCCTATATCCGCGCCCTGTTCGACGCCTACGCCCCGCGCTTCGAGCGCCACCTCGTGGACGATCTCGGCTACCGCGCGCACGAACTCATCGTGGCGGCCCTCGACGCCCTGCCGGAGGCGCCCGCCGGGTACGACGATGGGCTCGACCTCGGCTGCGGCACCGGCCTCGTGGGGGCGGCGCTCGGCGACCGCGCCCGGCGCCTCACCGGCTTCGACCTCTCGCCCCTGATGCTGGCGCAGGCCGCGCGGGGGAAACGCTATACCCGCCTCGTCGAAGGCGACTGCATCGCCGGCCTCGCGGCCGAGCCGGCGGCGAGCACTGACCTCGTCACCGCCGCCGACGTGATGATCTACGTCGGCGCCCTGACGGGCCTCGTGGAGGGGGCCGCGCGGGTGCTGCGGCCCGGCGGCCTTCTCGCCTTCAGTGTCCAGTCCCATGCGGGCGGCGGCCTCGTGCTCGGGGCGGACGCGCGTTACGCCCACGGCGACGCCCTGGTGCGGGACGACGTGGCGCGGGCCGGCCTCACCCTGCTGTGCCTCGAACCCGCAACCCTCCGGCGCGAGCGCGGCCTTGCCGTGCCGGGCCGGATCGTCGTCGCCCGGCGCCCGCCGTCGAAACCGTGTCCGGAAATCATCCCGCCCGACTGAACCGGAAGGGCGGGCAGGTGTTGCATGGCACGTCGTGGATGCGATTCGCGATGCCCATGCACCCGTTCGCCAGCCTGACGCGTATGGGGTTGGGCGCTACTGAATCCGGACTCCTTGGCCCGGATCCGACCTTTGGAGACTTTATGGCAGACCCGCAGAACAAGGCGTTTCCCGCCAGCGCGCGTACGCGCATCCCGTTCGCCCTCGCCCTCTCGGCCGTGGCGGGCTGCGCCGATTCCATCGGCTTCCTCGAATTCTCGCAGCTGTTCATGTCGTTCATGAGCGGGAACACGACGCGGTTCGGCGTTTCGGTGAGCCTGTTCGATTGGGAGAGCACGTCGCGCGTCGCCTCCGTCATCATCCTGTTCTGCTTCGGCGCCTTCGCGGGCACGCTCATTGCTGCGTGGGTCGGGCGCTGGCGCCTGTCGGTCCTGCTTCTGCTCCAGGCGGTGCTCCTCGCCGTCGGCCTCATCGTGCCCCACGGCACCTTCGCGTTCCCGCTCCACGCCTACCCGATCGTTCTCGCCCTCGGTCTGCAGAACGCGACGCTCCAGGACGAGGGCGGCCGCAGCCTCGCGCTCACCTACGTCACCGGCGCCGTGGTGCGGTTCGGGACGGGCCTCGCAAACCTGCTCCTCGGGACCGTGGCACCCTCGTTCTGGCTCCAGGCTCCCCTATGGGCGGCGCTGAGCACCGGCGCGGTCATCGGAGGCGTGCTGCAGCAGCGCTACGGCGAGGACGCGTTCCTGTTTCCGGCGGCCGTGGCCGGCCTCCTCGCGGTCGTCGCCCTCGTGCTCACCATCGCGAGCCCGGGCAGCCGCTACGTCAGCGGCGAGATCGAGCACCATCCGCCGGACGGCGCCGCAGCGCCGAAGCTCTGAGGGGCATCGGTGCTCGAAGGGCCGGGCTCTTCGAGCCCCGGTGCCGACTTACCCGTCGCCGCGGTCGCCGCGCATCCGCTTGACGTCGCTGCGCTTCGATTTCTCGTCGAGGCGCCGCTTCTTCGAAGCGAGCGTCGGGCGCGTGGCCCGGCGCGGAGTCGGCGGCACGGCGGCCTCCGCCACCAGGGCGGCGAGGCGCTCGCGGGCATCGGCCCGGTTGCGGTCCTGCGTCCGGAACTGCTGGGCGGAGATCACGATGATCCCGTCGAGGGTCAGGCGCCGGCCGGCGAGGCGCATGAGGCGCACCGCCACGGCGTTGGGCAGGGACGGCGAGCGCCGCGCGTCGAAGCGCAACTGCACGGCGGTGGAGAGCTTGTTGACGTTCTGCCCGCCCGGACCCGAGGCGCGCACGAAGGTCTCGTCCAGCTCCGCCTCGTCGATGGCGATCTGGGGCGTGCATTGAAGCGCCACGGTCAGGGTCTCCCGTCCGGCCTTCTCAGCCGACCTCGGCCGGCGTCCGGGCCCGCACGGCGAGGGCGTGCAGGCCGCGCTTGAACGCAGGATCGAGGGCGCCGTTGACGATGCGGTGGCGCTCCACCCGGCTCTTGCCGTCGAAGGCCGCCGAGACGACATCGACCCGGAAATGCGTCTCCCCCTCGGGTCGCGCCCCGGCATGGCCGGCATGGAGATGCGATTCGTCGATCACGTCGAGATGGGTCGGCCCGAGGGCGGCCCGCAGGGTCTCGTCGATCCAATCCTTCAGGGTCGTCATGGTTCGGTCTCCCCGGCCTGATTCCGATGTCGTGTCGCCCCGTGTTCGGGGCTCCGGCGCCGCCCGCGTCAACCCCCGACGACCGCATGCGGCATCAGGCCCGATGCTCTTGTGTCTGCGACCCGCCCTCTCATAATCGCCCCATCATGGATCTCAACTCGCCCCTGTTCGACAGCATCCGCATCAAGCCCGCCTGCGACGAGCCCAAGAAGGCGTCGGCGCAGGGGTGCGACACGCCGGGGTGCCAGAATCCCGGCCTCTACCGCGCCCCCAAGGGCCGCAAGGCGGAGGGCCAGTACTGGCGCTTCTGCATGGACCACGTGAAGGCCTACAACGCGACGTACAACTACTTCGACGGCATGAACGACGCCGCCGTGCAGGCCTTCCAGAAGGACGCCATCATCGGCCATCGGCCGACCTGGGCCATGGGGGTGAATCCGGCCACCGCCGCCGCGCGGCCCAAGCCCGAGGCGACGCGCGACTGGGCCTATGTCGATCCCCTCGACATCCTGCGCGCCGAGGGCGTGGGCGAGACCGCGCGGCGCAAGCGCGAGCCCGAGGTGCGCCGGCCGCGCCATTCGGCGGCGACCCTCAAGGCCCTGGACGTGCTCGGCCTCGACGAGAATGCCGATTCGGCGGCCATCAAGGCGCAGTACAAGGTGCTGGTGAAGCGCTTCCACCCCGACGCCAACGGCGGTGACCGCTCCTTCGAGGAGCGCCTGCGCGATATCATCCGCGCCCATGACGCCCTGCGCGCCGCCGGCTTGTGCTGAGCGCCGGGCCAGCGGACGCCGCCGTTTCGCGGCGACGATGGCCCGACTTCTGCACGGAATACGCCCGTCGGGGCGGCAATCGGCGGGGCGGCGCCCTATATCGTGGGCATCCACCCGCGCTATCTTGGCGTCGCTACACGTGTTCACCCTTGGCGTTGCCCGGCGCCGTCCCCTAGATGACGGGTCGAACGCGGCTTCCGCCGGAGCCGTGACACCCTCTCGCCCGACACAGCCCCGCGCGGCCCGGCCCGGCCGGCCCCCGCTCCGACGAGGTCCTTATGCTCTCTGACGTCTCGCCCAGCTCGCGCCCCGACCGGACCGTTTCCGTGCGCGAGGTGTTCGGCATCGACCTCGACCTCATGGTTCCGGCCTTCTCGAAGACCGACGAGCACGTCCCGGACCTCGACCCGGACTACATCTTCGACCGGGAGACCACGCTGGCCATCCTGGCGGGCTTCGCCCGCAACCGCCGCGTCATGGTCACGGGCTATCACGGCACCGGCAAGTCGACCCATATCGAGCAGGTCGCCGCGCGCCTGAACTGGCCCTGCATCCGGATCAACCTCGACAGCCACGTCTCGCGCATCGACCTCGTGGGCAAGGATGCCATCGTCCTTCAGGACGGCAAGCAGGTCACCGCCTTCCAGGACGGCATCCTGCCCTGGGCGCTGCAGAACAACGTCGCCCTGGTGTTCGACGAGTACGACGCCGGCCGGCCCGACGTGATGTTCGTGATCCAGCGCGTGCTCGAACTCTCCGGCCGCCTGACGCTGCTGGACCAGAAGCGGGTCATCTCCCCCCATCCGGCCTTCCGCCTGTTCGCCACGGCCAACACGGTGGGCCTCGGCGACACCTCGGGCCTCTATCACGGCACCCAGCAGATCAATCAGGGCCAGATGGACCGCTGGTCCATCGTCACCACCCTGAACTACCTGCCCCACGACCGCGAGGTCGATATCGTGCTGTCGAAGGCGCAGCACTACCAGCGCGACGGCGGCCGCGAGATCGTGAGCCGGATGGTGCGCGTCGCCGACCTCACCCGCAACGCGTTCATGAACGGCGACCTCTCCACGGTCATGAGCCCGCGCACGGTCATCACCTGGGCCGAGAACGCAGACATCTTCCAGGATATCGGCTTCGCCTTCCGGCTGACGTTCCTGAACAAGTGCGACGAACTCGAGCGCACCCTGGTGGCGGAATTCTACCAGCGCGCCTTCGGCAAGGACCTGCCGGAGAGTTCCGCGAACGTGGCCCTGAGCTAGGGATTTCAACGACGGAGGACGCGATGGGTGAGCCGGCTCTGAAGGGCGAATCGCAAGAGGGCGGGACATCTCGCCCGAATCGGACGCGCTACGAAGACGACCTCTACACCTGGGTCCAGGAGCAGGTCGCTTTCCTTCGCGCCGGACGGGTCGATGCGCTCGATCTCGAACACATCGCCGAGGAGTTGGAAGGGGTGTCGAAGAGCGAATTTGCCAAGCTCCAGAGCGCCCTGCGCGTCCTCGTCATGCATATGCTGAAATGGGATCAGCAGCCGGAGCACCGCACGCCGAGCTGGATCTTTTCGATTCGCGAGCAGCGACGGCGCTATGGACGAGTCCTCCAGGACAATCCCGGTCTCAAACCGCGCATCCACGAGGCTCTGGGTAATGCATACCCGGACGCGCGCGATTGGGCCTCCGACGAGACTCATCTCCCGCCGGACGAGTTTCCGTCCGAATGTCCCTACACCTGGGACGACATCCTGAACCGGCCCTTCGATTTCGACTCGGTTAAGAAGCAGCGCCCGTGAGCATTTCCAACCGCAAAGCCGGCGACCGCCGCGAGCCCGTCGCCGAGCCCCTGAAGCGTTCGGTGGCCGGGTGCCTGCGTGCCATCGCCCGGCGCGCCGAGGTCGAGGTGGTCTATGCCAGCGACCGGCCGGCGCTGACCGGCGACAAGGCGCGCCTGCCCGAGCCGCCGCGCAAGCTCACCCCCGCGGACGTGGCGATCCTGCGCGGCAACGCCGATTCCATGGCCCTGCGCCTCGGTTGCCACGACGTCGCCGTCCACCGCCGCCTCGCGCCTGAGAATTCCGGCGCACGGGCGGTGTTCGATGCCGTCGAACAGGCCCGCGTCGAGGCCATCGGCGCGCGGCGCATGGCCGGCGTCGCCGACAACCTCTCGGCCATGCTTGAGGACCGCTACCATCGCGGCGGCAAGTACGAGGCGATCACCGACCGGGCCGATGCCCCCATGGAGGATGCCGTCGCCCTCATGGTGCGCGAGCGCCTGACCGGTCAGGCGCCCCCGCCGGCGGCCCAGAAGATCGTCGACCTCTGGCGCGCCCATGTCGAGGAGAAGGCCGGGCCGAACCTCGACGGATTGATTGGCACCCTCGAGAATCAGCGCGCCTTCGCCCGCTCCGTGCGCGATCTCCTGACCTCCCTCGACATGGCCGACGAGACGCCGTTCGACCCGGAGGACGACGACAACGACGAGGACGAGGGTGAGGCTCAAGACGACGAGCAGACCCCCAGCGAGGGCGAGGCCGAGGAGCAGTCGCAGGGCGACCGCTCCGAGATGGAGGTGTCGGAGGAGGCTTCCGACGATCTCCAGGAGGGTGCCACCGAGTCCGCCGATGCACCCTCCGGCGAGTTGCCGGAGGAGGCGGAAGACGCCGAATCCGAGGAGGCGTCTGAGGCGTGGCGCCCGCCGACCAACCGGGGCAACGAGGCGCGCGGCCCCGAGTACAAGGTGTTCAATGGACGCTTCGACGAGGTGATCCACGCCGAGGAGCTCTGCGACGCCGAGGAACTCGCGCGCCTGCGGACCTACCTCGACAAGCAGCTCGCCCACCTCCAGGGCGTGGTCGGGCGCCTCGCCAACCGCCTGCAGCGCCGGCTGCTGGCCCAGCAGAACCGCGCCTGGGATTTCGACCTCGAAGAGGGCCAGCTCGATCCGGCCCGCCTCGTGCGCGTGGTCACCGACCCGTTCCAGCCCCTCTCCTTCAAGCAGGAGAAGGACACGAACTTTCGCGATACGGTCGTGACGCTGCTGCTCGACAATTCCGGTTCCATGCGCGGCCGGCCGATCACCGTGGCGGCCACCTGCGCCGATATCCTGGCGCGGACCCTGGAGCGCTGCGGCGTCAAGGTCGAGATCCTGGGCTTCACCACCCGCGCCTGGAAGGGCGGCCAGTCGCGCGAGGCGTGGCTGGCGGCGGGCAAGCCGAACACCCCGGGCCGCCTCAACGACTTGCGCCACATCGTCTACAAGTCGGCCGATGCCCCGTGGCGCCGGGCGCGAAAAAATCTCGGCCTGATGATGCGCGAGGGGCTCCTCAAGGAGAACATCGACGGCGAGGCCCTGGACTGGGCCCACAAGCGCCTCATCGCCCGGCCTGAACAGCGCAAGATCCTCATGGTGATCTCCGACGGCGCGCCGGTGGACGATTCGACGCTCTCGGTCAATCCGGGCAACTACCTTGAACGGCACCTGCGCTGGATGATCGAGGACATCGAGACCCGTTCCCCCGTGGAACTCCTCGCCATCGGCATCGGCCACGACGTGACGCGCTACTATCGCCGCGCCGTGACCATCATCGACGCCGAGGAACTCGGCGGCGCTATGACGGAGAAGCTCGCGGAGCTGTTCGAAGAGGATGCGCGCGGCGGCGCTCCGCGCAAGGCAGCGGGCGGCCGGCGCTAAATCAGCCAGGGCTGCTCTCCGAGTCCTTGCCCTTGCAAGGAACGGTTGCAGAGCCGGCTGGCCGTAGGCAGGGTCGGCCGATGACGTGGACCCTGCACTGGCTCGCTGCGGCCGGCGACCTGACGCCGTGGCGCGAAGCGGTTGTCTCGGAGATCGAAATCGCCCGCCGCGCCGTGGCGAGCGTGCTGCCTCCGGGCACCATCGATATCCTCGTGCAGCGTGACCCTGACGGCGTACTGCCTGAGACCGGAACCGGTGGGTACGCCCACCGTTCGAGCCTCTTCACCCTGACGCTTGATCCCGAGAATCCGAACTTCGAGCACAGCCTGAGTGCGGGCGATGTTCACCGAACGGTGGCGCACGAGGTGCACCATTGCCTGCGCATGGCGGGACCTGGTTATGGCTGGACGCTGGGCGAAGCACTGGTGAGCGAGGGACTGGCGGGTCAGTTCGTCCACCACCTATTCGGAACGCCGCCCGAACCATGGGAGTGCGCCGTCGATGACGCGACGTTGAGGGCGCGTGCTCCTGATGCGGCGGCGTTGTCGGCGTGTGGCTACGATCACGCTGCTTGGTTCTTCGGCATGGGTGGCTGGTATCCCCGCTGGCTCGGCTACACCTTGGGGTCCCGCATCGCCGGGGATTGGGTCGCGGCGACGCCGGACCTTGCCGGCGAGACCTGGGTGAACGTCACAGCCGACACGGTTCTGGCCGCCGCCCGTGGCCGCACCCTGCCGGCCGCAGGATCCGCAAACGGGTGCACGGTCTGATGCCGCTTCCGGTTGATCTGTTCGGTCTCTGGCAAGCGCGGGCCCCCTCTCCTGGAAGGAGAGGGGGCCTGTCGCGTCGGTCCGATCTGAGGCTATCACCCGGAAACCGCATCAGTCAGCCGTTGAGCCGATGCTCCAAACGCATCAGCAGGCGCGCGAACACGGCCGGGTCGTCGAGGGCGCGGGTGAGGACGAGGCCGCCCTGGATCGCCAGGACGGTGTCCTCGGCGAGCGTCACCGCGTCGTTTCGGCCGGCGCGGCTCAGGGCCTCCGCCAGGGCGTCGCGCCACGCCGCGAAGTAGGCGGCGATCCTCGCGGCGAACAGGTCGCGCCCGTCCGACAGGGCGAAGGCGCCGACGAGGCAGACCCGCCGGCCCGACTGGAAATATGCATCCACGGCGGCAAACATCCGCGCGATGGCGGCGCGGGGATCGGGATCGTCCCGCAGGGGCGCGTAGATCTCCGCCTCGAACCACGCCCCGATGGCGTCGAGGACCGTCTGCGCCATCTCGGCCTTGCCGCCCGGGAACGCGTGGTAGAGGCTGCCTTTGCCGAGGCCGGTCCGCGCCCCGAGGAGGGCGAGGCTCGCCCCCGTGTAACCGTGCTCGCGAAACACCTCCGCCAGCGCCGGGATCGCCGCCTCCCGCGCGCTCGAAGCCATCACTACAGGCCGAGATCCGTCAGGCCGGGATGATCGTCGGGGCGGGGGCCCGGCGCGTCCCAGCGGAACAGGCGCTCCGATTCCGTGATGGCGAGGTCGTTGATGCTGGCGTGCCGGACTTGCATCAGGCCGTTCGCGTCGAACTCCCAGTTCTCGTTGCCGTAGGCCCGGAACCACGCGCCGGCCGCGTCGTGGAACTCGTAGGCGAAGCGCACGGCGATGCGGTTCTCCGTGAAGGCCCACAGCTCCTTGATGAGCCGGTATTCGTGCTCCCGCGCCCATTTCTCGGTGAGGAACGCCACGATGGCCGGGCGCCCGGAAAAAATCGCCGAACGGTTCCGCCAGCGGCTGTCCGGCGTGTAGGCGAGGGCGACCTTGTGCGGGTCGCGGCCGTTCCAGCCGTCCTCGGCGGCGCGGACCTTCCGGATCGCGGTCTCGCGGGTGAAGGGCGGCAGGGGCGGACGGGCGTCGGACATGCGGGCTCCCAGGCGCGCCGACATCGGGCGCTGTACCGATCGGTACAGAGTGCGCCCGAATCGGTCAATCCGCCAGGTGCACCTACTCGTCCTCGCCGAACTTGTTCGCCAGGAGGTCGGTGATGGCCTGCAGGCTGGCCTCGGCGTCGGTGCCGGAGACGACCACGGCGATGCTGGTGCCCTGGGCCGCTCCAAGGGTCAGCAGGCCCATGATCGAGCGGCCGCCGACGGTCTCGCCCGAGCGCGTGACGGTGACGGCGGCGTCGTACCGTTCCACGGTCTGGACGAACTTCGCCGAGGCGCGTGCGTGCAGGCCGCGTCGGTTGACGATGGGAAGGACCCTCAGCAAGCCGCCATCGGGGACCGGGGGAAGGGTCTCGTCCGAATCGTCATCGTCGATCATGCGTGTCCGCCATCCCCGATCGGCGCGCGCACGGGGCGGCCATCGTCACGCTTGGATGTAGGTCGTCGCGACGGCCTTAGAAAGGTGGGCGGGGTGCGCAGACGGCTCGATCCCGACGCGACGCATGGGAAAGAACCTCGGGCGCGCCCGCCTGGTCACTTGCCCGGTCACTTGCCCGCGAGAACCCGCGAGGCGACGTTGATGTACTTGCGGCCCGCTTCCTGGGCGTGGAGCACAGCATCGCCGAGGGGCTCGGCGTCGCGCACGCTGGCGAGCTTGATCAGCATCGGCAGGTTGATGCCCGCCACCACCTCGACCTGGCCGCCGTTCATACACGAGAGGGCGAGGTTCGAGGGCGTCCCGCCGAACATGTCGGTCAGCACCACCACGCCCTGGCCGGAATTCACCCGGCCGACGGCAGTCATGATGTCGAGCCTACGCAATTCCATGTCGTCCTCGGGGCCGATCGTGATGGTTTCGATCTGCTTTTGCGGCCCGACGACGTGTTCAAGGGCAGCCTTGAACTCCGTCGCGAGCAGCCCGTGGGTGACGAGCACCATTCCAATCATCGACGCGGGTTCCAACGCCCTGTGAGCGGAAACGCCATCTTGTGCACCGCAAGGTCGAGCGCAAGGTGAACGTGACATTTTGTAGGCCCGCACGTCTTGATCATGCCACGATGGTTGCCCGGGCGCTACGGTGGGACCAGCGGCGGCAGCACGAGAATCGGCCGGTGCACCCCGCCGGTCACGCCCGCCAGGGCGTCGAGGACAAGGCGGGGTCCGAGCCCGGTGCGCAGGAGGCGGCGGTCGAGGACGAGGCGGGGGAGGCGGTGGCCAAGGAGAAGCGCCGGTGCGGGAGGCTCGGGTAGGCGCGGGGCGCGACCCACGAGGTCGACGACGAGGCGCACGGCCAGGGCGTCCGCGACCGCGCGCGCGCGGCAGAGGCCGAGGCCGCGCACCTCGATGGTATTGTCCAGCGCCGGATGCGGCCGGGCGAGGATGTCCTTACCATCCCGCGCGAGGCGGACGCGGTCGTCGCCGATCAGGGCCGCCTCGATTCCCAGCCCCGCCGCCCGGTCGAGAAGCAGAAGCGCGAGGGTCGATTTGCCGGCCCCCGATTCGCCTCGGATCAGCACGCCCGCGCCCGCGAGCGTCACCGCCGTGGCGTGGACCGTCTCGTCTGTCACCGGCCCTGTCAGCGCGCCGCCGGAAGGCGCACGGTGAAGCGCGCGCCCCGCACGGTCGGTTCGCCGTCCTCGTCGGCCGGGCCGGGGCGGTTCTGGGCCCGGATGACGCCGCGATGGGCCTGGACGATCTGGCGCGAAATCGAGAGGCCCAGGCCCGAATTCTGGCCGAAGCCCTGCTCGGGCCGATCGGTGTAGAAGCGCTCGAAGATGCGTTCCAGGGCGTGTTCGGGGATGCCCGGACCCTCATCCTCGACCACGAGTTCCACGTCGCCGCGCACGCGGCGCAGGGCGACCCGCACCTTGGCGTCGGGGGGCGAGAACGAACGGGCGTTGTCGAGGAGGTTGTTGACCACCTGTCCGAGGCGGCTGTCGTGTCCGAAGATCGCGAACGGTGCTTCGATCTCGCCGGCGGGCTGCGCGACGTCGAGCTGAATCGGGGCGTCCTTCGGCCGTCGACGCTCGTTGGCCACGGAGACCACCGTGGTCATGAGCTTGTGCATGTCGACCTTGCGCGCCTCGGCACGGGCCAACTCCGCGTCGAGCCGTGAGGCGTCGGAGATGTCGGAGATGAGGCGGTCGAGGCGCTTCACGTCATGCTGGATGATCTGGAGCAGGCGCCCGCGCGACTCGTCGGATTTGGCGAGCGGCAGGGTCTCGACGGCGCTGCGCAGCGACGTGAGGGGGTTCTTCAGTTCGTGGGAGACGTCGGCCGCGAAGCTCTCGATGGCGTCGATGCGCCGGTAGAGAGCCTGGGTCATGTCGCGCAGGGCCCCCGAGAGGTGGCCGATCTCGTCCGTGCGCCCCGTGAAATCGGGGATCTCCTCGCGGGACTTGATGCCGAGGCGCACCTTCTCGGCGGCATCGGCGAGGCGCCGCACCGGCCCGGCGATGGCCCCGGCGAGCAGGATCGACAGGACGAGCATCACGGCCGCCGCCACGAGGAACACCTGCAGCAGCCCGAACCGCTCCGAGGCGATGACCCGGTCGATGTCGCCGCCTTGCGTCGAGAGAAGGAGCGCGCCGCGCACGGCGCTGCCGCGTTGGATCGGCACCGCCACGGACACGATGGTCTCGCCCGCCTCGTTGCGCCGGACGATGGTGCCGCGCGAGCCGCCGAGCGCCACCTGCACTTCCTTGAGGCCGTGGCCGCTCGTCGGGCCGACCTCCTCGGCCGGAATCGGCCGTTGAGCGCCGAAGAGCCGGCCCTGCACGTAGTCGAAGGCCTTCTCCAGGGACGTGCGCTTGCGTTCACGTACGGCCGGCTCGCCGCGGGCCGAAAGGGTGCGCGAATCGAACAGGAGGCCGCCGTCGCCGTCATAAACCCGAGCGCGGTTGCCCGTGGGGGTGATGAGGCGGCGCAGGAGCGGCGCGACCCGCTCCGGGTTGAGGGAGAAGGCGAGCGGCGAGGGCGTCTCGTCGGTCTCCCCCGCCTGGAGTTCGAGGAGCCGGTCGGGGTCGATGCGGATGGCCCCGGTATCGCCCGAGGCCGAGGCCGAGGCCGCGATGGCGCCCGCGATGATCTCGCCCTGGATCAGCAGGCTCTGCACCCGCGCCTGGATCAGCCCCTGGCGGAACTGATTGAGGTAGAGGAAGCCGAACAGCAGGGCGAACAGCCCTACGAGGTTGAGCACCACGATCCGCCGCGTGAGGCTCGACGAGGCCCGCTGGCCGATGGCGTTCCACAGGGCGCGGGGCCACTCCACCATGCGGAGCGGGCGGTCTTCGGCTTGATCTGAGGTCGCCACGTCGTTCCGGTTCGGTGGGGCGGGGAAGCTGGGCACGGGGGCGAGCGGCGATCAGCTTTCCTTGAAGCGGTAGCCGACGCCGTAGAGCGTCTCGATCATGTCGAAGCTCGTATCGGTCACCTTGAACTTCTTGCGCAGGCGCTTGATGTGGCTGTCGATGGTGCGGTCGTCGACGTAGACCTGATCGTCGTAGGCCGCGTCCATGAGGGCGTTGCGGCTCTTCACGACGCCCGGGCGGTGGGCCAGAGCCTGCAGAATCAGGAACTCGGTGACCGTGAGGGTCACGGCTTCGCCCTTCCAGGTGCAGGTGTGGCGCTCGGGGTCCATCATGAGCAGGCCGCGCTCGAGGGAGCGGGCGGCGGCATCGGCCTCGCGGGCGGCGGCGCCGGGCCCGTCCTTCGGGGCGAAGCGGCGCAGCACCGCCTTTACGCGCTCCACCAGCAGGCGCTGGGAGAATGGTTTGTGGATGAAATCGTCGGCGCCCATCTTGAGGCCGAACAATTCGTCGATCTCCTCGTCTTTCGAGGTGAGGAAGATCACCGGCAGGTCGGATTTCTGCCGCAGACGCCTGAGAAGCTCCATTCCGTCCATGCGCGGCATCTTGATATCGAAGATCGCGAGGTCGGGCGGGGAGTGCTTCAGGCCGTCGAGCGCCGAGGCGCCGTCCGTGTAGGTCTGAATCCGGTAGCCTTCCGTCTCCAGGGCGATGGAGACCGAGGTGAGGATGTTTCTATCGTCGTCCACGAGGGCGATGGTCGGCATGCGCGTTCCCTAAAGCTCGGATCCGGTCGTGGCGGCCGCACGCTGCGTCCCGCATCTCCCGCATCCCACCCCGTGACCAGGGTCGGCGAAAAACGCGCTGGCGGCCCGCCTCTCGGGCGGAGCCGCTTTCGCGCGGAGAGTCAGGCTGTGTAAAGGGTCCCCGGATAAAAAGCGAGCGGCGTTGCATTGCGGCTTGACTGCGGCCAACGGGCCGCACTCGCGCGGGCTCGCAAAACCGCCCGCGCCGCCGCTATCATCCGGCCGTTCAACCGATCAAGAGGACGCGACGATGGCGGAGGGGACGCAGACCAGGGATGGGCGGCGCGGGCCGGCGGTGCCGCTCCCGGCGGCGGAGGCGGGGTTCGACGCCATCGGGCTCGCCCGCCACCTCCTCCGCACGGTCCGGTCGGGGGCCCTCGCGACCCTCGATCCCGAGGACGGTACGCCCTTCGTCTCCCTCGTGACGATCGCCACGGACGCGGACGGGACGCCCCTGATGCTGCTGTCGCGGCTCTCGGCCCATACCCGCAATCTCCTCGCCGACCCGCGCGCCTCCCTGCTGTTCAGCGCCGGCGGCAAAGGCGATCCCCTGGCGCATCCGCGCCTCACGGTGACGGGGCGGGCGAGCCAGAGCGAAGAGCCGCGCCACCGCGCCCGCTTCCTCGCCCGCCATCCCAAGGCGGCGCTCTACGCGGATTTCCCCGATTTTGGCTTCTTCGCCCTGGAGCCGGCCGCCGGCCATCTCAACGGGGGCTTCGCCAAGGCCGCGGTGCTGAGGGCCGACGAGCTGCGCCTCGATCTCGTGGGCGCCGAGTCCCTGGTGGCGGGCGAGGCCGGCGCCGTCGCGCACATGAACGCCGACCACCTCGACGCGCTGGCCCTCTACGCCGCCGGGACCGGTGCCGAGGCGGGGCCGTGGCGCCTCACCGGCCTCGACCCCGAGGGCATGGATCTTCTGGCCGGCGACCGCACGGCGCGGGTGCTCTACCCGGAGCCGGTGCGGGAGATGGGGGCGCTTCGCAAGGTGCTGGTGGCCATGGCGGCGGAGGCGCGCGGGGGCGGCGAGGCCGGCCCGGCGTAAACGTCCGCCGGCTCGCGCCGCGCCGAGCGCGCCCGCGTGCCGGGGAGGCGTAAAGGCTCCCTTAGACACCAAGAGTGTAGAGAGGATAACTCTTCACGCTTGGCGGGTATTCGGCGATGACGACGGTGAGCACGAGCACGACGCAGTCTTCCGGCCGCGGCGGCACCCCGTCGAAAACAGCCGCGAAGCCCGCAGCGTCCTTCTCGGCGGTGGCCGGCGCCGCCGTCACGGTCGATCTCGGCGCCGCCGCACGCCGCACGCTCGCCGCCCTCGTGGCGCCCTCGTCCGCGTCCGGGACCGATGCGACCGGTCAGGCCGAGGGCGGCGCGGTCAAGTCGTTCGACGCCCTGGTCTCCGAGCGCACGAAGGCGCTGAGCGAGCGGTTGAGCGAAGCCCTGACCCGCCGGGGCATCCCCCTGGACGAGCCCATCACCCTGACCCTCGACAGCCTCGGCACGGTGACGACGGACAGCCCCTACAAGACCCGCATCGAGAAGATGTTCGCGGACGATCCGGAGCTGGTGAAAGCCTTCGAGGACGTCGCCTCGCTCAATGCGATGCAGGCCGCGCGCAAGGCCCTGGACGCGTTCGAACAGGAGCGCCGGGCGGCCAAGGACGACGACGCCCGCGATGCCGCCCAGGGCCTCTACACCGCCCGGATGATGCAGTCGCAGGCCCTGTCAAACACCATGACCCTCGAGGACGGCAAGCTACGCTCCGCAAGCGTCGCGTTCATGGCGAAGTCCCTCGGCGAGATCGCGCCACCCGAAGTGGGCACGAAGGCCGAACGCGCCACCGCGCAACGGGTGTCGCTGACGGTATAGGCCGTTCCGCCCGATGTGCGGCCCGCCTCGGCCGCGCGAGAAACGGTGCTGGCGGCTCTAACCGACCGCCGCCAGGGTGCGTTGGGCATCGCGCTCCCTCACCACGAGTTCGCCCGCGTGGCGGGCCGTCCGCCGGGCGAGGGCGCGGGTCTCGTCGAGGAGGCGCTGGAACTCGCCGACACCCTCCTGCACGATCCGCTGCTCGTTGCAGCCTTCGAGGGCCCGGCAGGCCGCCGACAGGGCGACGAAGCCGAGGGTGCCGGCGGACGAGACGCAGCCATGGGCCTCGAAGCGCAGGCGGTCCCGCTCCTCCACCGTCGCCGCTTCGCCGAGGAAGCGGGCCTTCAGTTCCTCGCCCAGGGCGTCGAGGATGCCGGCGGCGCGAACCGGGCCGATCACCCGCACGATCTCGTCGTAGGCCGCCCGGTCGAGCAGACCGGACTCCTCGGCCGCCGCCGTGGCGGCGCGGTGTGCACCGGCCGCGTCGGCCAGCCACCGGTCGATCACCCGGAAGAGCCCGGCCTGATCGAACGGCTTGCCGATATGGTCGTTCATGCCCGCCTCCCGGAACAGCCGCACCTGCTCGGGCAGGACGTTGGCCGTCATGGCGAGGATCGGCATCGTGGCGCAGGCCCCGCCGAGGCGGCGGATGTGGCGGGTCGCCGTCAGGCCGTCCATGCCCGGCATCTGCACGTCCATGAGCACGAGGTCGAAGGCGGTCCGTTCCACGGCCTGGATCGCGGACGCGCCGTCCGGGACGATCTCGACCGTATGGCCGCCGGCCTCGAGGGTCGCGCGCGCCAGCTCCTGGTTGATCGCGTTGTCCTCGACGACGAGGAGGTGCCCGACCCGAATGGGCGGGGACGTGTGCAGGGCGAGGCGCGGGGCGGGCGCCGCTAGGCCGAGGGGCAGGTTCACGCAGAACCAGAAGGTGGTGCCGACGCCTTCCTCCGACAGCAGACCGATCTGTCCCTCCATGAGGTCGACGAGCTGCTTGCAGATCGCGAGCCCGAGGCCGGTGCCGCCGAAATCCCGCTCGATGGACCCGTCCACCTGCGAGAACCGGACGAACAGGCGGTCCTGCTTGGCTGCCGCGATGCCGATGCCCGTATCGGTTACGCCGAAGCGGAGCCCCTCGCCGGCCGCGCCCGTGCCCGTGTGCCGGACGCTGAGGATGATAGACCCCCGCGTCGTGAACTTGATGGCATTGTTGAGCAGGTTGAGCAGAACCTGCCGCAGGCGCGCCTCGTCGCCGACGAGGCTGCGCGGCACCGCCGGGTCGACCACCGCGTGGATGCGCAGGCCCTTCTGTTCGGCAAGACCCCGCACGATGGTGAGGCAGCCGTCGACGAGGCCGCGCGGAGCGAAGGCCTGCCGGTCCAGGGTGATGGCGCCGGCTTCCACCTTCGAGAAGTCGAGGATGTCGTTCACCACCGTGAGCAGGGCCGCTCCGGAGGTGCGCACGAGTTCGGCCTGGCGCTGAAGGTCGGGCGGCAGGCGGCCCGAGCCGACCATGAGGTCGGTGAAACCGATGATGGCGTTCAGGGGGGTGCGGATCTCGTGGCTCATGGCGGCGAGGAACTCGCTCTTGGCCGCGCTCGCTCGCTCCGCTTCCCGGCGGGCGGCCTCGGCGTCGCGGGTGCGGGCGGCGATCCGGTCGCTGAGGGTGGCGTTCAGCTCCCGCAGGGCCGCCTCGCTCGCCCGTAGGGATCGCTCGGCGGCGTTGCGCGCGGTGTCGTCGCGCATCGTCAGCACGGCGCCAAGGCGGTTGCCGTCGCGGCCGACGAGGGGGCGGGCGGAGCCGACGGCGTGTACCTCGACGCCGTCCGGGCGATGAACCCGCCAGCGCGCGTCCCGGACCGTCTCGCCCCGCACGGCCCGCATCAGGGGCAGGTCATAGGGCACGTAGGGCGCCCCGTCCTCAGTATAGAGGTGGTAGGTGCGGCTGTAGTCGTCGGGCTCCACGTCGAGGCGGGCGACGCCGTGGAGGGCCGCGGCGGCCTCGTTGACGAGGATGATGCGGCCCGCGGCGTCCGTGACGATGACGCCCTCGGCGAGCTGGGCCAGGATCGCGGTGTGCGCCGTGTCCATGGCGTCGCGGTAGCGCGCCTCGCTCTCGGCCGCCGCGCGTTCCGCGCGCTTGCGCGCTTCGATGTCACGAAGGGCCGCGACGTAGCCGGTTGGGTGGCCCCCGACGGGGTCACGGGTGAGGGTGAAGGACACTTCCGCCCAGACGAACGTGCCGTCCTTGCGCCGGTAGCGCTGCTGGCTGACGGCACGCTCGACCCGTGCGTGCGTGAGGCTGTCGAGTACCTGTGCATAATCCGCCGCATCGTCCGGGTGCACGCTGTCGACGGCGCGCATCGCCAGCATCTCGGCGGGGGTGAACCCGAGCACCGTCACGGCTGCCGGCGACACGTAGCGCCGCGTGGTGTCGAGATCGCACTGGATGATCACATCTGAGGAGTTCTCGGCGAGGAGCCGGTAGCTCGCTTCGCTCGCCTGGAGGGCCTGCTCCGCGCGGGTGCGTTCGGTCTCGTGGGCCCGGCTCGCCGCCATGGCCTGCTGCAGGTGGAGATGGGCAGTGACGATCCCGGCGAGATCCCGGAGCTGGCCGGCCTGCGCCTCGGTGAAGCGGCGCGGCTTGCTGTCGATGAGGCACAGGGTGCCGACCCGGATGCCCGAGCGGAGAATGAGGGGCGCACCCGCGTAGAAGCGGATATGGGGTTCGCCCGTGACCAGGGGGTTGGCGTGGAAGCGCGGGTCGCGCTGCGCATCCTCGACGATCATCACCGCGTCCGACAGGATGGCGATGGCGCAGAACGAGACCGTCCGGGGCGTGGTCCCGATGTCGAGCCCGCACCGGGCCTCGAACCATTGCTCGTGCTCCTCCACGAGGGAGACGAGGCAGATCGGCACGTCGAACATCGCCTGCGCCGTCCGGCACACGGCGTCGAGGTGGGGGGCGGGCGAGGGACTGGAGAGGCTGAGGGCGCGCAGCTCAGCCAGCCGCTCGGCCTCGTTCGGGGGGATCGGGAACATGGGCGGACGGGCACCCCGGAGAGCCATGGCGGGTCGGGCCGCCATGGGAGTCCCACGAATTGATGAATCCCCCGTGAGTGCCCGGTCGGGCGCCCCGGCGGCGCGGCCCCGCGCTTGGCGCGACGGGTCCACACTGCTATCTCGCGGGCGAACCGTTTTCCACCTCGAACAACCGTGCGCCGCGTCCGTCCTGATCGACGGCGGGCCGCGCGCGCCGGAGATCGCAGCCTCGATGACCACGTCGCCCATCGACAACATCCGCAACTTCTCCATCGTCGCGCATATCGACCATGGCAAGTCGACCCTGGCCGATCGTCTGATCCAGACCACCGGCACGGTGGCCCTGCGCGACATGAGCGAGCAGATGCTCGATTCCATGGACATCGAGAAGGAGCGCGGCATCACCATCAAGGCGCAGACCGTGCGCCTCGAATACAAGGCCCAGGACGGCAAGACCTACATCCTCAACCTCATGGACACCCCCGGCCACGTCGATTTCGCGTACGAGGTCTCGCGGTCGCTCGCCGCCTGCGAAGGCTCGCTCCTCGTGGTCGACGCCTCCCAGGGCGTCGAGGCGCAGACGCTGGCCAACGTCTACCAGGCGCTCGACGCCAACCACGAGATCGTCCCCGTCCTCAACAAGATCGACCTGCCGGCGGCCGAGCCCGAGCGCATCCGCGCCCAGATCGAAGAGGTGATCGGCATCGACGCCTCCGACGCCGTGGCGATCTCGGCGAAAAGCGGGCTGAACATCGAGGCGGTGCTGGAGGCCATCGTCACCCGCCTGCCGCCGCCCAAAGGCGACCGCGACGCGCCCCTCAAGGCCCTCCTCGTCGACAGCTGGTACGACGTCTATCTCGGCGTCGTCGTGCTGGTCCGCATCGTCGACGGCGTCCTGAAGAAGGGCATGAACATCCGCATGATGCGGGCGGACGCCGTCCACGGCGTCGACAAGATCGGCGTGTTCCGGCCGAAGATGCAGGATATCGGCGAGCTCGGTCCCGGCGAGGTCGGCTTCTTCACCGGCTCGATCAAGGAGGTGGCCGACACCCGCGTCGGCGACACCCTCACCGAGGACAAGCGCCCCTGCAAGGAGATGCTGGCGGGCTTCAAGGACGTCCAGTCGGTGGTGTTCTGCGGGCTTTTCCCGGTCGATGCGGCCGAGTTCGAGACCCTGCGCAGCGCCATGAGCAAGCTGCGCCTCAACGACGCGAGCTTCTCCTACGAGATGGAGACGAGCGCGGCGCTCGGCTTCGGCTTCCGCTGTGGCTTCCTCGGGCTGCTGCACCTCGAGATCATCCAGGAGCGCCTGGAGCGCGAGTTCAACCTCGACCTCATCTCGACGGCGCCCTCCGTGGTCTACCGCCTGCAGATGACGGACGGGACGATCAAGGAACTCCACAACCCGGCCGACATGCCGGACGTGATGAAGATCACCGCCATCGAGGAGCCGTGGATCCGCGCCACGATCCTCACCCCGGACGAGTATCTCGGCGGCGTGCTGAAGCTGTGCCAGGACCGGCGCGGCACCCAGGTCGACCTCAACTACGTCGGCAAGCGGGCCATGGTGGTGTACGACCTGCCGCTTAACGAGGTTGTGTTCGATTTCTACGACCGCCTGAAGTCGATCTCCAAGGGCTACGCCTCGTTCGACTATCACATCTCCGATTATCGCGAGGGCGACCTCGTGAAGATGTCGATCCTCGTCAACGCCGAGCCCGTGGACGCCCTGTCCATGCTCGTCCACCGCACCCGCGCCGAGCATCGCGGCCGGGCCATGTGCGAGAAGCTGAAGGACCTCATCCCCCGCCACCTGTTCCAGATCCCGGTCCAGGCGGCGTTGGGGGGCAAGATCATCGCCCGCGAAACCATCAAGGCCCTCTCGAAGGACGTCACCGCCAAGTGCTACGGCGGCGACATCTCGCGCAAGCGCAAGCTCCTGGACAAGCAGAAGGAGGGCAAGAAGAAGATGCGCCAGTTCGGCAAGGTCGAGATCCCGCAGG
Source organism: Methylobacterium adhaesivum (assembly GCF_022179065.1). Lineage (GTDB taxonomy): Bacteria > Pseudomonadota > Alphaproteobacteria > Rhizobiales > Beijerinckiaceae > Methylobacterium > Methylobacterium adhaesivum. The sequence continues at coordinate 116,623 of NZ_BPQD01000007.1, read as the reverse complement.
AGGCGTTCATCGCCGCGCTGAAGATGGACGATTGATCCGGCGTCCGGGCGCTGCACGGGGAAGCCCGTCCGGTCCCGGTTGCGCACGAATGGGGGATAAAGTCCCCTCTTGCGGCGCATTCGCAACCTCAAAGAAATTCTGCGATTGAAAATAAATCTGAGGTGATGTGATCTGTCTCGGTACAACCGGGACAGCCGATGCCGCTCGCCGATGCCGCCCTCGATGCCATCGTCCTCGAACTCGCCACCCGTCCGGGGCACGAGAAGGTCAGGGCGCTCCTCTATCGCCTGATGGTCGAGGCCCTCGACGCCCGCAGCGAGCAGATCGCGTTCGAGCGCCGGATCCCGGAGGTGAACGGGCGGGCGGACGCGCTCCTCGGGCGGACGGTCATCGAGATCAAGACGGACCTGCGCCGCGAGCGCCCGGCGGCGGAGGCGCAACTCACCCGCTACCTGCCCGAGCGCGAGGCGGCCACGGGACAACGTTACGTCGGCCTGGCCACCGACGGCGCCACCTTCGCGGCCTACGAGATACGCGACGGCGTCCTCGTCGCCCTCACCGGCCACGACGTGCGGGTGAGCGAGGCGGGGCGCCTCGTCGCCTGGCTCGAAGGCGTCATCGCCGTGCGCGACTGGCTGCCCGCCGACGCGCTGGGCATCACCGGCGAACTCGGGCGCGGCAGCGCGGCCTTCGCCCGGACCCTGGGCCTCCTCGCCGCCGCCTGGGCGGCCTTGGCCCGCCATCCGGAGGCCGTGCTGAAGCGTCAGCTCTGGTCGCGCCACCTCGGCATCGTCTACGGCCGGGCCATCGACGACGACACCCTCTGGCTCCAGCACACCTATCTGGTGATCCTCGCCAAGGCCATCGCGGCCGGCACCATGGGGCAGGCCCGCACCACCCCCGCCGATCTCCTGTCGGGGCGCCATTTCCACGAGGCCGGGGTGCACGGCGCCGTCGAGACCGACTTCTTCGGCTGGGTGCTCGATGCCCCGGGCGGGCCCGACATCGTGGCCGGGCTGGCGGCGCACGCGGCGCGATTCGACCTCGGCAGCGTCGACGTCGATCTCCTCAAGGTGCTCTACGAATCCCTCATCGACCCCGAGCAGCGCCACGATCTCGGCGAGTACTACACGCCCGACTGGCTCGCCCGGAAGGTGGTGCGCCGGGCCCTCGACGAACCGGCGGACCAGAGCTGCCTCGATCCGGCCTGCGGCTCGGGCAGCTTTCTGTTCCACGCCGTACGCCTCAAGCGCGAGGCCCTGATCGCGGCGGGCGTGGCACCCGGTGCCGTGGCGGCCCGCTGCTGCGCCACCGTCACGGGGTTCGACGTGCATCCCGTCGCCGTCATCTTCGCCCGCGTGACCTATCTCCTGGCGCTGGGCGACGCCCTGCCGGCGCGGGCGGGCGACATCTCCCTCCCGGTCTACCTCGGTGACGCCCTGCAGTGGAACGTCACCCGCGACGGCCTCATGCGCGACCTCGTGGTGGCGGTGCCCCGCGACCCCCGCGAGGGTCGGAAAGGGGCGCCGCTCCTGCGCTTTCCCCTCGACCTCTGCGCCGATCCGGCGGCGTTCGACCGGGTGATCGCCGCCCTTCACGGCGCGAGCGAGGACGGCTGGAGCCCGGAGGCCTTCGCCCTCAGCCTGCCCGGCCTCGGCATCCCGCCCGAGCAGGTCGAGACCCTGCGGGCGACCTACGCCACCTACGACCGCCTGCGCCGTGCCGGGCGCGACCATGTGTGGGGCTTCGTCGCGCGCAACCTCAGCCGGCCCGTGGCCCTCTCCGATGGCGCGCGGGTGGACGTGGTGATCGGCAACCCGCCTTGGCTGTCCTACCGCTACATGGCCGCCCCGATGCAGCGCCTTTTCCGCGACACCGCCCGGCGCCTCGGCCTCTGGGTCGGCCCCGACGAGGCCCGCCTCGTGACCCAGACCGATCTGTCCGGCCTGTTCTTCGCCCGTGCCGCCGAACTCTATGCCCGCGCTCCCCGGGGACGCCGCCCGGGCGGACGCGTCGCCATGGTGCTGCCCCTCGCTGCCCTGAGCCGGGGGCAGTTCCGCGCCTTCCGCACGGGCGCCTGGACCGGCCTCTCCGTTGCGTTCACCGAGGGATGGGTCCTCGACAATCAGGCGGTGGCGCCGGTCTTCCGGGTGCCGACCTGCGTTCTGTTCGCGCAGGTCACCCACGGCCCGGCGCGGGCGACGCCGGACCGGGTCACGGCGTTCGCCGGGCGCCTGCCCTCGAAGGACGCGCCCGAGGCCCTGGCCGACCGGCATCTCACCCTGCGGAACGCCCCGGCGCCGGCGGCGGTGGATTTCGCCGCCGCCTCACCCTACCGCGACCGCTTCCGCCAGGGCGCTTCCCTGGTTCCCCGCGTGCTCTGCCTCGTCGAGCGCGTCCCCGTTGGCCGGCTCGGCGCCAATCCGGGCGCCCCCCTCGTCCGCAGCCTCCGGTCGGCCCTCGAAAAAATGCCCTGGCGCGACCACCCGAGCCAGCAGGGGGGCATCGAAGCCCGGTTCCTGTGCCCCGTTCATCTTGGGGCGTCCATTGCCCCATTTCGCGCTTTGGAGTCCGCCGAAGGTTTGATCCCCGTGGCCGAGGATGGCGTTCTCCTCGATGCGCGACAGGCCGCGGGACGCGGAGCGCCCCGCCTTGCGGCGTGGTTGCGCGAGGCCGAGGCGGCGTGGGCGCAGAAGAGCGCCGGCACCATGAGCCTGAAGGCGGGCTGGGACTACAACCGCAAGCTCACGGTGCAGTTTCCCCTGGCGCCGATGCGGGTGGTGTTCGCCAAAGCCGGCACCCGGCCGGCGGCCTGCCTCCTGGGCGGCGAAGGGGTCATCGATCACACCCTCTATTGGGCGCCGGTGGAGAGCCGGGCTGAGGGCCTCTATCTCGTCGCCATCCTCAACAGCGAGACCGTACGGGCCCGCATCGTGGGGCTCCAAGCGCGTGGCGAGCAAGGGCCACGCCATTTCGACAAGCTCATGTTCACCCTGCCGATCCCGCTGTTCGACGCCCGCATTCCCCTCCACGCGATCCTGGCGGAGCAAGCCGAAGAGGCCGCCGCCGTGGCCGCCGGGGTAGCGCTGGCGCCGGGGCTTCCGTTCCGGAAGGCCCGGGGACTGGTGCGGGCCGCCCTGAGGGCTGACGGAATCGCGCAACGTATCGACGTAAGCGTCGAGGCGCTGCTGGGACCGCACGATGCCGGGGGCGTCGAGCCGGCACGCGAGGCGGGCGTGCTTGAACCGGCCGAACCGTGATTCGGCTGGTCTCTCGCAGTCGAAAAGCGGCTCGCGAAACGTCCGATCATCACGACGCCTCGCGCCCGCAACGTCGGCGAGGTGAAAAATCTTGAGCGAGATGAAAGGTTTGTCGCAAGCGTTCGGGCGTTGTGAAAGATGTTCCAAGGGTATGGGAAGAATTGTTTGCGGTCTCGATCGTGAAATTGGATGAACGACATTGCGGTTCGGCGCGTTTCTCCGGCAACACCAACCAATCGGAGAAAACGCACCATGCGCACGACAGCTTTCACCCTCGCGGCCACGCTCGTCCTCTCGCTCACCGGCGCTGCTTTCGCACAGACGCCGGCCGGTGGCGGCAGCGCCACGGGCAACATGAACAATCCCGGCAGCGTGAAGAGCAATGGCGAGAAGGCGGACGAGCGCACCACGGGCTCCGCGACGGGCGGAACCGCCGGGACGGCCGGGACCGCAGGCAACATGGGCGGTGGGACCGGGGCGAGTTCCAACACCGGCGTCGGCCTCGGGGCCGCCGGCAACACCCAGGGCCCGCGTCAGTGATTGTTTGAGCGGTCGCGAATCGATCGGAAGAGGGCCGGGGTTTCCCGGCCCTTTTTGTTTGGGCGACGGGGCCGATCGGGTCGGACGCTCCGTTCATGCCGTCCCACTCGGAGCGAGTTACTGTCGCCGCCTGATCACTTCGATGATGAGGTGACTCGCGGGTCCCCTCTCCTGGAAGGAGAGGGATAGGGTGAGGTGTGCGACTTTTTCGGAGATGGACCACACCTCCCCCAAACCCTGTCCTTCCAGGAGAGGGTGACCGGCGTGCCTAAACGTCCCGAAGCAATCAAACCGGCCGTCCTGTCGGTCAAGGCGCGGCGTCGCCGATCGTTCGCCTGCGGTGCTGCCGGGTCGAGACCTTGCGCAGCAGCCGCGAGAGCTGCTCCACCGAATAGGGCTTGTGCAGCAGCTCGAATCCGTAGGTGCCATTGCGTGCCAGGACGTGGCTGTAGCCCGAGGCCAGCAGCACGGGCAGGCCGTCGTAGAGGCGGCGGATTTCCTGACCGAGTTCGATGCCGCTCATGCCGGGCATCACCACGTCCGAGAACACCACGTCGAAGCGGCCGGCATCCTTGGCGAGTTCCGCCAGGGCTTCCGCGGCGTTGTTCGCCAGCACCGGAACGTAGCCGAGATCGCTCAGGGTCTGGACCGCGAAGGTGCCGACATCGGCGTTGTCCTCGACCACGAGCACACGGGTTCCATGCCCGTCCATCGGCGCCCCGGGGTCCTCCTTTCGCGTCGCCTGTTCCGCTCCGCTCACCTCGGGAAGGTAGAGGGTGAAGGTGGTGCCGTGCCCGACCTGGCTTGAGACCAGAACGTCGCCACCCGACTGCTTGGCGAAGCCGAACACCTGGCTGAGGCCGAGCCCGGTGCCGTGGCCGACGCCCTTGGTGGTGAAGAAGGGCTCGAAGATCTGATCCCGCAAGGCGTCCGGGATCCCGGTGCCGGTGTCGCTGATCGCCACCGCGACGAACGCCCCCCGGATGGCTCCGTGCCCGCGCGCGCCCGGAATGTGATCGACGGAGCGTACGCGAATGGTGAGCCGTCCCTCGCCGTCCATGGCGTCGCGGGCGTTCACCGCCATGTTGACGAGGGCGGTGTCGAACTGGCTCGTATCGGCGTTCACGCAGCACATCTGCTCGGGAAGGTCGGTGACGATCTCGATGCGCGAACCCGTGAGGGTGCGCACCATGTCCGAAAGGGCCCGCACGCTGTCGTCGGCGGCGAAGACCTCCGGTCGCAATGCCTGACGCCGGGCGAAGGCGAGGAGCTGGTTGGTCAGCTTGGCCGCGCGGTCCACCGTGTCGGAGATCGCCGTCACGTAGCGGGCCCGGCGGTCCTCGGCGATGTTCGACCGCTTGAGGAGGTCGGTGGAGGATTTGATGACGGTGAGCAGGTTGTTGAAGTCGTGCGCCACCCCGCCGGTGAGCTGGCCCATGGCTTCCATCTTCTGCGACTGACGCAGCTGTTCCTGCACCGCATCGAGTTCGCGCTCGGCCCGCAGCCGGGCGGAGATGTCGCGCGCGTGGTGGAAGGCCCCGATGATCTGCCCGCCCTCGTCGCGCAGGGGTGTGTAGCTGATCTCCCAGGTCGGCTTGCTTCGCTCGACGTCACCGAACGCTTCGACGACGGAGAACGTCTCGCCGGCGAGCGCCCTGTCCATCAGCCCCTTGAGCACGACGGCCTGCTCAGGGGGGAGCTGGTCGAGCAGGTCGTCACCGACCTGCTGCGCATGGCCCATCACGCGCAGGAAATCGGCGTGATGCGCCCGGTTGAACCCGATCGGACGATGACTGGTGTCGAACGCGAGGATCGGCGACGTGTCGGACTGCACGATATCGCGGTAGAGCCGCAGCTCCTTCGTGCGCTCTTCCACCTGTCGCTCGAGGGCGGCGTTCAGGCTCGCGAGTTCGTCCTGGCTCCGGCGCAGGGCTGCATCGCCCTGCACCCGCTGGGTGGTCTCGTTGGTGAAAATGAACAGGCCCTCGGCCGCGCCGTTGGCGTCGAGCACCCGCGAGTAGGAGAAGCTCCACCACGTTTCCCGCAGGCCCCGGTCGGTGTCGAGGGTCCAGGGCAGGTCGACGAAGCGCCGCGGGCGTCCGGCCAGGGCCTCGTCGATGATCGGCTTGGCCTGCTCCCACCCGTCGGCCCAGACCTTGTCGAACCGCTCGCCCATCGCCCAGGACAGGCGCGGGCCGAGGAGGGGGAAGTAGGTGTCGTTGAAGAAGAACGACAGGTCCGGTCCCCAGGCCAGGATCATGCTCTCGGGCGAGTTGAGCACGAGCGAGAGGGCGGTCTTGAACGCGACGGGCCAGATCTCCGGGCGGCCGAGGGGATGCCCCGTCCAGTCGCGCGCGCGGATCATCTCGGCAGCAGCGCCGCCACCGGCGAGAAATGCCAACGGGTCGCTCACGGGAGCGGCGTCCCTTCGTTTCCGCGCGGCCTCACTGGGCGGGCGGGCTGGTGATCCCGGATGGCAACGGAGCGGCCGGGGCGGAGACCGACGGGCGGGCGTACGGCCATGATCGTTTCGGCTATCGCCCGCCATGCCCGGAGCGACAAGCCGCCGATGGGCCACACTCGTTGCGAAAAGCTCTTGCCCCCGGGGCGGACGCCACGTGGTTTCGTCCGGAGCGATGAGGGACGAGCTACGGTCGTTCGAGCCTGGGAGGTTCTGCCGCAGGGCCGTTGCGGCTTTCCCCGCGTTGCCTGCTGCCGAAGCAGACACGCACGAACCGGGAGACCCCATGGCCACCACCGAAAAAGTCACGACCTACACGCTCAAGCAGGCCATCGCCGCCAAGGTCGGCGACCACGTCGAGATCGCTGTCGAGGCCGAGGATGGGACCCGGTTCAAGATCGTCGCCACCGCCGAGCAGCTCGATGTCCTGACCGGCGATCTGGAATCGATCCTCGACTCCGACGACGCGGACGCCGAAGCGGCGGAATAATCCGCTCTCGATCTCCACGGCGCCTGTCGTCGGACGGATCTCGATCCGCCGGCCGACAGGTGTCCGCCGACGGGCGTTATTCGGCCGGGTGGTCGCTTCCCGCCGCCTCGACCTCCGCCTTGTCCGCCGCCGGTTCTGCGCTGGCGACGTCATGGCGCATCAGGATCGGCTGAAGGCGTCCAGCGAGCTGTTCCCCGAGGTGGCGCGTGTAGGCGGTGCGAAAGTAGCGCACGCCCGTGCCGCGCCCGTGAAGGGCGTCGTGGGCCTGCACCATGGCATCGACCTCGGGACGACACAGGAAGCCGGTGACGCCGGCGGCCTCGTACCAGCGCCCGGCGCGGGCATGCTTCATGGCGGCTGGGTTGGCGAGAATAGTCTCGGCGAAACACGCCGTCGCCGCCGTCTCGAGGGGTGTCATCACCGGGTGGGGTCGACCCGGGGTCCGGGTGGCGGCCTGAGCCCCGACACCGAGGCCGATGAGAACCACGAACGCACCGAGCAGCCCTGTCTTCATGGCGTGACGCCCCGATCGGATCCATCGTCGAATCTGAACGAGTATTCAGCGAGAATTCCGGCGGGAACAGGGCCGTGCGATGCCCTTGAACGGTTTCTGCCGGTCCTGTGCCCGGCGCATCACAGATCGCGACGGGCGCGCGTCGGCGCTCCAGCGGCACGCGCTGGCGCGCTACGCTTCAGCTGCGCCGCTCGGCGTTCCAGCGTCCGCTGCAGCCGATGAGCCCCGTGGTGTTCCAGGTGCCGCCGCCCGTTCCCTGACGGCCGAGCCGCCCCGACACGTCGGCCTTGTCCGAGCCCCGGCTGATGACGGCGCGCACGGAACCGTTTCCGGTCACCCGGCCGTTGATGCTGAAATCCCCACCCGCATAGGTCGCCACCCCCCGGCGGATCTGAACACCGTAGCGGTAGGCGCGGTCGCACGGCCCCTCGAGGGTCACGACCTCGATGCTCCAGGCGCCGTCGTAACGGTGCGGCACCTGAACTTTCTTGGCGGCGGCCGACGCCTCGGCGGTCAGGCTCAGGAGGGCGACGGCGGTAAGGATCTGGAGACGCATGAGTCTTCGGTCCGGGAGTGATACGGCAACGCTCGGTCAAACGCGCCGCTTCCCGGTTCGGTTGCGCGCCTCAGCGCGCCGCCGCCTGAGCCTCCGTGAGGAGGGCCAGCAGGTCGCTGCCCGCGAACAGGAAGTCGTGGACACCGGCCTGCTTCAGGGCGTCGCCGAGTTCGCCCGGCTTGCCCGCGAGGTAGATCCGCGTCGCGCCCGCCGCCGCGAGGGCGCGCGCTGCCGCCACCGCCTGCGCGGCGTAGACGGCATCCGACGAGCACAGGCAGGCGATGCGGGCGCCCGATTCCGTGAACGCCCGCGCCAGGGCGTCGGCCTCGTCGAATCCGGCTTCGTTCACCGCCTCGATTCCCCCCGCCGCGAAGGCGTTGGCGGCGAAGGTCGAGCGCGCGTTGAACACCGCCACCGCGCCGAGGTTGGCGAGGAACACGCTCGGCCGCTGCCCGGAGGCGGCGAGATGCGCGTCGGACGTGTCGCGCAGGGCCTCGTAGGGCTCCGCTAGGCGCCGTGACGGCAACGGCTCGCAGGTGAGGGGCTCGCCCGCGCCGAACGCCACGGCCGCCTCCGGCAGGGGGGTGACATCGAGGACGGTCACGGGCTTCTCGGCGAGGAACGGGAACTCGCTCGCCCCGGTCAGGGCCTCGCGGCGGGTGGCGACGTTGCGCGCGCGGGTGTTGCCGATCGCGCCGATGCGGCCCTGGAGGGCACCGGCTTGGAGGCTCGCGACCATGCCGCCCTCGGCCTCGATGGCCTGGAACGCGCTCCAGGCCGCTCGGGTGAGTTCATCCGTCAGGGCCTCGAAGCTGCCCGCACCCGCGGCCGGATCGGCGACTCGGGCGAGGTTGGATTCCTCGATGAGGACGATCTGGCTGTTGCGCACCACCCGACGGGCGAAGGCGTCGCCGAGGCCGAGCGCCGCCGTGTAGGGCAGGGCGGTGACGCTGTCGGCGCCTCCCAGGCCTGCCGAGCCCGCCGCCAGGGTGGTGCGAAGGATGTTCACGAACGGGTCGCGCCGGCTCATCATCCGCCACGCCGTCTCGGCATGCACGCGCAGGGGCTTCGGATCGAGCCCGCAGGCCGCCTCGACCCGAGCCCAGAGCCGGCGCACGGCGCGGAACTTGGCGATGGTCAGGAACTCGTCGGCATCGGCCACCAGCAACACCGCAATGGCGTCGCGCGCGCGGGCGAGATCGTGGCCCCCGGCCTCGAGGGCGCGCAGGTAAGCGACCGCCGTGGCGAGGACGGCGGCGAGTTCCTGGGCCTCGCTTGCCCCCGCCTCGTGGTAGGGCCGACCGTCGGCGAGGCAGGCCCGCCCGGTGAACCCGGCGGCGTCGAAGCTCGCCAGGGTGTCGGATAGGTCCTTAGTAAAGTCAGATCCGAGGCGGCCCGTCGCCGCGAATGTCCCGATGGGGTCGAGCCCGAGGTCGATGTCGAGGCCCTCCAGGGCCTCGTTCCGCCGCTCGGCGACGCCCTTGAGGAGGGTGGCGGCCTCGACGCCCCGGCCGCCCGCATCGAGGCGAAGGGCGATGAGGGGGAGCATCACGCCCGTCAGGGCCGCGTCGAGATCGGCCACGGTCGCGGCGGTGAGGCCGAAGCCCCGGGCGGCCGGAGCGCCGGAAAAGACGAGGGTCAGGGCGTCGGCCCCGCCTTCGAGGTCGGCCAGGGCCAGGGCCTGCGCCCGGTCGGACTGCGGATGATCGACCCGCTGGGCGATGCGCCAGGGACCCGGCGCCCGCATGGGTTGGGCCACGGGGCCGGCCGGCTCGTAGAGGGGTTCGATGCGAATGCCGTCCGCGGTCTTCGAGACCAGCCGCTTCTCGAAATCCCCGCCCTTGAGGACGCCCTCGACGAGACCGAGCCAACGCTCGCGGGTCGCGGGCGGAAACAGGTCGGCGAGGGGACGGTTTTCCATCGTTCGGGCCTTCGGATCGGGGCGCCGGCCGCGTCGGGGCCGGGCTCTGCACACTCTTCCGACAGCCCTTGCACGGTGAGGCTTGCCGAAGCAATCGCCCCCGATCCTGGATACAAAATTCGGGGGGGCAGCCCTCCGCCATCCCCGGTTCCCGCCGATGCGCGGTGGTTTGGTACGGGGCGGTCTAGCCGAAGACGATCAGCCCGAAGAAGCCCAGGGACCCGACGATGATGCGCCACCAGGCGAACAGGCGAAAGCCGTGGGCGGCGACGTAGTCGAGCACCGTGCGGACCACGAACAGGGCCGAGAAGAACGCCACGATGAAGCCGATGACGATGAGGCCGGTGTCGTCCCGGGAGAGGTTCTTGTAGTTGTCGAGCAGGTCCTTCGCGAAGGCGCCCGCCATGGTCGGGATCGCGAGGTAGAACGAGAACTCCGTGGCCGAACGCTTGTCGGCGCCCATCAGCATGGCGCCCACGATGGTGGCGCCCGAGCGCGAGACGCCGGGGATCATCGCGAGGCACTGGAACAGGCCGATCTTGAGATCCATCGGCAGGGAGAAGTCGAACACGTCGCGTTTCTTCACCTCGAGGTCGGTCTCGTCGAGGACCAGGAGGACGAGTCCGCCGGCCACCAGCGTCGCGCACACGATCCACGGGTTGAAGAGGTAGTACTTGATGTATTTCGAGAACAGGCCGCCGACGATGGCCGCCGGCAGGAACGCGATGAGGATGCCAAGGACGAATCGGCGGGCGTTGGGATCGTGCGGCAGGGCCTTGGCGATCCCGAGCAGACGTCCGAAATACACCGCCAGGATCGCCAGGATGGCCCCGAGCTGAATCAGCACCTCGAACGTGTTGTTGGGCGACTCGAAACCGATGAAGTGGCCGACGAGGAGCTGGTGTCCTGTGGAGGAGACGGGGATGAACTCCGTCGCCCCCTCGACGACGGCGAGGACGACCGCCTTCGCGATGCTCATCGCGTCCATCATGGTATCGCCTCGTATCGGTGATTGGAAAAATCTGTCGCGGCGCGATTCGAGACGCCGCACGCCGGGTTTCGGTCCTCAGGCGAGGGGCAGCTTTCGACCCTCGCGGTTGACGGACGGTTACCGTGTTTGGTCGAGCGTGTTAATGAGGCGGCAACGATCGGGACATAAGTCTCGACAGGCGACCCTCTGCGAGGGGCCCGATACGGCTCGTCCCCGGCAGCTTCCCCCGTCCGAACGGCCTCGATGGCGACGCTTCACCATTCCCCCTTCTGCCCCCATTCGCGCTTCATCCGCCTCGTGCTCGCCGAGATGGGGATGGAGCCCTCCCTGCTGGAGGAACGCCCCTGGGAGCGGCGGGACGCGTTCCTCATCATCAATCCGGCCGGCACCACGCCGGTTCTGGTCGAGCAATCGGGCCTCGCGGTGCCGGGAGCCGGGATCATCGCGGAGTATCTCGACGAGACGCGCGGCCTCGGGCTCAGCGGCCGACGGCTCCTGCCCGAGACCACGGCGGCCCGCGTCGAGGTGCGCCGGCTCCTCGACTGGTTCCTGGTGAAGTTCGACGCGGAAGTGACGGGCTACCTCGTCACGGAAAAGATCTTCAAACGCTTCATGAACAGTGCCGCCGGGGGCGGGCCGCCGGACATGAACGCCATCCGGGCGGCGCGCACCAACGTGCGCTATCACCTGAAATACATCGGCTACCTCATGTCCCGCCGCAAATGGATCGCGGGCGACCATCTGACCTATGCGGATCTCGCCGCCGCCGCCCATTTGTCCTGTGTCGACTACCTCGGCGACGTGCCCTGGGACGAGGACGAGACGGCGCGGGACTGGTACGCGCGGGTGAAGTCGCGCCCCTGCTTCCGCACCCTCCTGGCGGACCGCGTGCCGGGCATGGCTCCCGCCGACCACTACGCGGATCTCGACTTCTGACGGATGCCCCCATGACGGTCCGGCCGCCAAGGAAGCTTCTGGCGGGCGACGCACTGCGCCGGGCCGTGGAGGCCCGCGCCCGCCACCTCGGTTTCGACGGCTTTCGCGTCACCCGACCCGACGCGGTGCCTGCCCTAGTGGAGCGCCTGCCGGCCTGGCTCGTGGCCGAACATCACGGCGGCATGGCGTGGATGCAGGACCGGGCCGATCAGCGTGCCGATCCGGCAGCTCTCTGGCCGGGCGTGCGCAGCGTGATCGTGCTCTCCATGAGCTACACGCCGGAGGAGAGCCCCCTCGAGGCCCTGACCCGGCCCGACCGGGGGGCCATCGCCGCTTATGCGCAACGGCGCGATTATCACGAGGTGATGAAGGGCAAGCTGAAGGAGCTCGGCGGCTACCTCTCGGCCAAGGGCGACGTCCGGGTGAAGGTGTTCGTCGACACCGCGCCCGTGATGGAGAAGCCGCTGGCCGAGGCGGCCGGTCTCGGCTGGCAGGGGAAGCACACGGTCCTCGTCTCCCGCACCCACGGCAACTGGCTCCTGCTCGGGGCGATCTACACCTCGGCCGAACTCGTCGCGGACGAGCCCGAAGGCGACCATTGCGGATCGTGCCGGCGCTGCCTCGACATCTGCCCGACCAACGCCTTTCCGGAGCCCTACCGCCTCGATGCGCGGCGCTGCGTCTCCTACCTCACCATCGAGCATCAGGGCCCGATCCCGCACGCGTTCCGCGCCGCCATCGGCAATCGCATCTTCGGCTGCGACGACTGCCTCGCGGTCTGCCCGTGGAACAAGTTCGCCGCGACGGCAGGCGAGGCGCGCCTCGCCGCGCGGGTCGATCTCGCCGCCCCGCCGCTCGCCGAACTCGCCCGTCTCGACGATGCGGCGTTCCGGGTGCGCTTCGCCGGGACGCCGATCAAGCGCACCGGCCGCGACAACTTCCTGCGCAACGTTCTCATCGCCATCGGCAATTCCGGTTCGGCCGCCCTGGCTCCGGAAGCGATGCGCTGTCTAACCGACGCCTCGCCCCTCGTTCGCGGCGCCGCCGTCTGGGCGAGCGGCCGCCTCTTCGACGGGGCCGCCCTCCGCATCGCGTTCGCGCGCGTCGGCGCCGACGAGACGGATGACGCGGTGCGCGCGGAATGGCAGAACGCCCTCGCGCAGCACCCGGCGAACCCGGATTAGGCAGGACACCTGGATCCCATGAACCTCTTCGTCTTCGGCCTCGGCTTCACGGCGCGCCGGTTCGTCGAGCGGGCCTCCGGGCGGTTCGCGCAGGTTCGCGCCACGGTCACCGATCCGTCGCGGGCGGGCGCCGGCCTCGACGGCGTCGCGATGCGGACGTTCGGGCCGGACGGGGACGATGCCCGCATCGCCGCCGACCTCGCCGAGACGGACGTGCTCCTGATCTCAGCTCCCCCTGCCGGGGACGGCGACACGGTGCTGGCCCGCTACGGCGATGCGATCCGGGCCAGCCGCATCGGTTGGATCGGCTACCTCTCCACCATCGGCGTCTACGGTGACAAGCAGGGGGCCTGGATCGACGAGGCGACGGAGCCGCGCCCGACGAGCCGGCGCTCCCTTGCGCGCCTCGCCGTGGAGGAGGCGTGGCTCGCCCTCGGGCGGGACTCCGCCAAGACCGTGCAGGTGTTTCGCCTGTCCGGCATTTACGGGCCGGGCCGCAACCCCATCGTGAAGCTGCGCCAGGGCAAGTCGCAGCGCATCATCAAGGCGGGGCAGGTGTTCAACCGCATCCACGTCGACGACATCGCCACCACGCTGCTCGCCTCCCTCGACCGGCCCCGCGCTGGAGCGGTCTACAACGTCACCGACGACGCGCCGACGCCGCCGCAGGTGGTGACCGAATACGCGGCCGCCCTGACCGGTCTGCCCCTGCCGCCCGAGATCGATTTCGAGACCGCCGACCTCAGCCCGATGGCGCGCAGTTTCTACGGCGAGAACAAGCGCGTGCGGAACCGGCTCATCCGCGAGGAACTCGGCGTCGAACTCGCTTATCCGACCTACCGCGAAGGGCTGGCGGCGTTGGTCGCGGACACCCACGACTGAGCCGACTCCACCGAACCCGGCGTGGCGGCCGCGTGTCCGCGTGGCCGGAGTCAGGCTGCTTTTCGGTCCGCCGCCGCGCCGAAGTGATCGCGGTAGCGTGCGGCGATGGCCGAGACCGGCAGGACTACGAAGACGTCCGTCGTGCCGAACTGGTGATCCACGACCGCCCCGTCGCCGAACGTGGCGCCGACGCGCAGGTAGCCCTTGATCAGCGGCGGCAGGGACTGGAGGGCGGCCTTGGGGTCGACGACCTCGCGGGACAGGCGGTCCATGGCGACGTAGCGCTCGGGCAGCGCTCGCGCGCCCCAGCCTTCCGGGGCCCGGGCATGGTGGTGGAGAAAGCTTAAAGGAAGGGCGAGGCGCTCGGGGTCCGTCCCCTCCAGGCTGGCGCAGCCGAGCATGGCGTCGATGCGGTGGTGCTGCACGTAGGACCAGATCCCGGCCCACAACAGTTCCACCGTGCGCTTGGTCCGGTAGGGCTTGAGCACGCAGGAGCGGCCGAGTTCGAGGAAGCGCTTGCCCGGATGAGCGGCGAGCAGGGGCGTGATGTCGTATTCGCCGGCCGTGTAGAAGCCGAAATGCCGGTCGGCCGTGTCCTGCCGCAGGAGACGGTAGGTCCCCACGACCTTGGGCCGCGGGCGCCGGAACGGCGTCTCGTCCGTGGCGGCATGGTCGATGACAAGGAGATGGTCGCAGACGGCGTCGTACGCGTCGATGTCCCGGCGCGACAGCAGGGACAGGCCGGTGGCCACCGCCTGCATCTCCTCGAAGAACACCCGGTAGCGCAGGCGCTGCGCTCGGCGGATCTCGGAGACGCAGGTCGCCAGGCGCACCTCGAGGTTGCCGATGCGTCCGAGGCTCGGGTCGAGGCCGGGGGCCGGCAGGGGCTTCTTCAGGCGTGGTTTGAACTTGATGGGAACAGCGCCCGGCGGGATCAGTGCGCGTCCCTGAAACCCTGGCGGCACGGGGAACCCCGCCTCCGCACGCTTGCGCTTCAGGCGGCTGAAGGGGGCGTGGACATGGGTTTCCCAGCCGGTGAGCCAAGCCGTGGACGCATCGCGCGCGAAGTTCGGGACCATGGTCGCATCCGCCTGTGAGGCCAGCGAGGCGGGCTCACCCTGGAGCCCCCGGCCTCGTGCCTTCAGGAGATCACATCACCACGTGGCGCGCACGCTTTTATGACAAGGATTGTCGTGACGCCCCAGTGCTTTGATGCGCTTAGCCGGACCTCCTTCGCCGGGCGTGACATGGATAGCCGCCGAAGGGAGCCGGACGCGCGGTCAGACGAACTGGTTCAGGCCGGGGATCGAGCCGACGATGGGGCCCATCACATCTTCGCCGGCGTGCTCGCGGCCATAGGCGAACAGCTCGCGGCCCAGCGGCTGCATCTGGCCCATGGGGACGCCGGCCGCCATGAGCTTCTGACCAAGCGCCATCACGCCGCCGCCCATCATGCCCCCGAGCATCCCCATCAAGCCGCCGCCGCCGCCTTCGCCCGCGTTGGAGTCCGCGATGGCGGTCTCCGAGCCCGGCAGGGTGGCGAGGAGCTGGCTCACCTCGGTGGCGGGCCCTTCCTTCTGGAGGAAGGCCAGGATGTGGCCGATGGCCGTTTGAGCCGTCGCGGCGTCCAGGCCGGTCACCGTGGTGACGCGGGCAATCAACTCTTCCATCTCGGGTCGCTCCAGGACGTTCGGATTGCCGTCTGTCCGGCCTTGCCGCGCGTAAATCAAGGGCGTCGCCGCACACGGGACGCGGCCGCTGGAAAATGCCGCGCCCCGGCGGCATAACCGGAGCGCGCGACGCGGCATGCGGCTCTTCGCGGTTCGGGGGCGGGCGATCATGCAGAGCGACGGTACGATCCTGGTGGGCAAGTCCCGCTCGAAGGACGGGGCCACCAAGCCGGAAGCCCTGACCCTGCGGCTCGCCAACCGCCATGGCCTCGTGGCGGGCGCCACAGGCACCGGCAAGACCGTCACCCTGCAGGTGATGGCGGAGGGTTTCTCCAACGCCGGCGTCCCGGTCTTCGCCGCCGACATCAAGGGCGACCTGTCGGGTCTGGCGATGGCCGGCGAGTCCAAACCCGTCTTCGTCAAGCGGGCGGAGGAACTCGGGCTCACCTACGAGCCAGACCGTTTCCCCGTGGTGTTCTGGGACCTGTTCGGCGACCAGGGCCATCCGATCCGCGCCACGGTCATCGAGATGGGACCCCTCGTCCTGGCGCGGCTCCTCGAACTGAACGACACCCAGGAGGGCGTGCTCAACATCGCCTTTCGGATCGCCGACGACAATCAATGGCCGGTCATCGACCTGAAGGACCTGCGCGCGCTCCTGCTGTATGTCTCCGAGAACTTGAAGGCGGTCTCGGGCCAGTACGGCAACGTCTCGGCGGCGAGCGTCGGGGCCATCCAGCGCCAGCTTCTGATGCTCGAGAGCCAGGGCGGCGACGGGTTCTTCGGCGAGCCGGCCCTGGACCTCAACGACTTCATGCGCACCGACCGCGACGGGCGCGGCATCGTCAACATCCTGGCGGCCGACAAGCTCATGCAGCGGCCCCGGCTCTACGCGGCTTTCCTGCTGTGGATGCTGTCGGAATTGTTCGAGCAGCTGCCGGAGGTCGGTGACCTCGATAAGCCGAAGCTGGTGTTCTTCTTCGACGAGGCGCACCTGCTGTTCGACGATGCGCCCAAGGCCCTCCTGTCCGCCGTCGAGCAGGTGGTGCGCCTGATCCGGTCCAAGGGGGTGGGAGTCTACTTTGTGACCCAGAACCCCCTCGACGTCCCCGAATCGGTGCTCGGCCAGCTCGGCAACCGGGTGCAGCACGCGCTGCGCGCCTTCACGCCCCGCGACCAGCGCGCCGTGAAGGCGGCGGCCGAGACGTTTCGACAGAACCCAGGCTTCGATGTCGGACAAGCCATCACCGAACTCGGCGTCGGCGAAGCCCTGATGAGCTTCCTCGAACCCAAGGGCACGCCCTCCGTCGTCGAGCGCGCCCTCGTCGCCCCGCCTCAAGGGCGCGTCGGTCCCATCACCCCGGCCGAGCGCGCCGGCCTGATGGCGAACAGTCCCGTGCGGGGAAAGTACGACACGGCCGTGGACAACGAGAGCGCCTACGAGATCCTGGCCAAGCGCAAGGGCCTCGATGCCGGTGCGGCCGAGGCGGCGCAGCACTCCGAAGGGGGCTTGACGGGAATGCTCGGCGGTCTCCTGGGCGGCGTCTTCGGGACGAAGCCGGCTGCCAAGGGCGGGCGGCGACCGCCCCAGAGCCTGGCCGAACAGGTCATCGGTAACGCCGCCCGCTCCATGGCCCGCAAGGTCGGGACGGAGGTCGGCAACGCGATCCTCCGGAACGTGCTCGGCGGCCTGACGAAGCGGTAACGCCGCCACCCGCGCGAGGCCGGCCGCGTCGCTCGAATCGGCATTGCCTTGACAAATCGTTCCCCCGACGCCTATGCACCGGCGCAATGCGCGGCTTCCTCGACGAAGTCCGCGCGTTTCGCGTTCGCGCCCGGTCTCGATCCGGTGTCGCGGATGACCTGAACAAGAAGACGGTCCAGGCTTGCCCGTTGGGTGGGCTGGAGGCCGGCAGAGAACACGAGAGAGAACGATGTTCGCAGTCATCAAGACGGGCGGCAAGCAGTATCGCGTCGCCGCCAACGACACCATCACGATCGCCAGCCTCGAGGGCGAAGCCGGCTCCACCATCACCTTCGGGGACGTGCTTCTGTTCGCCGACGGTGCCGGCGCCACCCAGATCGGCGCTCCGCTGCTCTCGGGCATCAGCGTCACCGGCGAGATTGTCAGCCATGGCCGCGACGCGAAGGTCATCGCCTTCAAGAAGCGCCGCCGGCAGAATTCGCGCCGCAAGCGGGGCCACCGCCAGCACCACACGGTGGTGCGCATCACCGGCATCAGCGCCTGACGGCGAGATCGTTTTTCGAGATTTCGGAGTAAGCCACAATGGCCCATAAAAAAGCAGGCGGTTCGTCCCGCAACGGCCGCGATTCTGCCGGCCAGCGCCTCGGCGTGAAGAAGTTCGGTTCGGAAGCCGTCATCGCCGGCAACATCATCGTGCGCCAGCGCGGCACCAAGTGGCACCCCGGCACCAATGTCGGCATGGGCACGGACCACACCCTGTTCGCCAAGACCGATGGCCGCGTGCTGTTCATGACGAAGCGCGGCCGCGCCTTCGTCACCGTCGTGCCGCTGCAGGAAGCCGCCGAGTAAGCAATATTCTCTCGCGATCGACCGGGTTTCCGGCCGATCGGGGCATGCGTGGGGGAGGATGGGCATCCATCCTCCCTTTCGTCGTCTGAGGTGGGGCCCACTCCACCCGCAGCGATGGGATCGAGGTGATGCAGCGTACCCTCGCCGTGTCCGGTGCGGCAGCCCTGGTGTCGGCCGCGCTTGCCGCTTTCATCCTGCGTGGCCGCGCGCCCGAGCCTACACCCGTCGAAGTCGCGGCCAAGCCCGCGCCGCCGACGCTGTACTGCGAGTTCTACAACTTCGTCGGCCGCGCCCCGAAGGTGGGGTTCACCTTCGCCGTCGCCCACAAGGGTGAGGCCCCGGCCTTCACACAGATCAACCAGATCGAGGCGGACGGGACCCGAACCACTTTCGGTGGTGACGGCACGCCGTCTCCGCGCTGGACCTTCGAGATGGGATCACCCCCCACCCTGGTGTCGCCCGACGACGCCATTCGCATCGTTCTGTACGGATACGAGGGTACCAAGTCCTCCAGCGCATGGTTCGAGGCGGGACTTCGGAGTATCCAATACCTGAACCTCGACGGAAAATGCCGTCGTAGCGGCGCCTGACGCCAGCACCGGCATCCTGCCGGAACCGACCCGCGAGATCGTTTCGCGCGTCCGATCCGTTTGAGTGAGACGAGCAGTCCCGTGAAATTCCTCGACGAAGCCAAGGTCTACGTACGCTCCGGTGACGGCGGAGCCGGCTGCGTGGCCTTCCGGCGCGAAAAGTTCATCGAATTCGGTGGCCCGAATGGGGGCGACGGCGGCCGCGGCGGTGACGTCTGGGTCGAGTGCGTCGACGGCCTCAACACCCTGATCGACTACCGCTACCAGCAGCACTTCAAGGCCAAGAAAGGCGAGCACGGCATGGGCTCGAACCGGCACGGCGCCAACGGCGCCGACGTGGTGCTGAAGGTGCCGGCCGGAACCGAGATCCTGGCCGAGGATGGCGAGACCCTCATCGCCGACATGACCCATGTCGGCCAGCGCGTACGCCTCGCCAAGGGCGGCAACGGCGGCTTCGGCAACGCCTACTTCACCACCTCGACCAACCGCGCTCCGAAGCACGCCAATCCGGGCCTCGAAGGCCACGAGCAATGGGTATGGCTGCGCCTGAAGCTCATCGCCGATGCGGGCCTCGTCGGCCTGCCCAATGCCGGAAAGTCCACCTTCCTCGCGACCGTGACGGCGGCCAAGCCCAAGATCGCCGATTACCCCTTCACCACCCTGCATCCCGGACTCGGCGTCGTGCGTTCCGACGAGCGCGAATTCGTGCTGGCCGATATTCCCGGCCTCATCGAAGGCGCCCATGACGGGGTCGGCCTCGGCGACCGCTTCCTCGCCCATGTCGAGCGCTGCCGCGTGTTGCTGCATCTCGTCGAAGCCACCAACGAGCACGCGGGCAAGACCTACAAGCTCGTACGCAAGGAGCTTGAGGCCTATGGCGGCGGCCTGTCGGACAAGCCCGAGATCGTCGCCCTGTCGAAGGCCGACGTCGTCGATCCCGACACCCTCAAGGAGCAGGTCGCCCGCCTCAAACGCGCCTCGGGAAAGAAGCCGCTGATCCTCTCCGCCGCCACGGGACTCGGCGTTCAGGACGCTCTGCGGGCGATCACCCGCTCCATCGGGGACGCCAAGCTCGCCGAGGCCGAGGCGCAGCCGGCCGAGGCATGGCAGCCGTGAGCGAGGGGGCGATGGTTTCCCCGCGCGTGGTCACCCCCAGCCTCCAGGATTTTCGCCGTATCGTCATCAAGGTCGGCTCGGCGCTCCTCGTCGACCGGGGGCGTGGCCGCCTGCGCCACGCCTGGCTCGCGGCCCTGGCCGAGGATATCGCGGATCTGCATGCCGGGGGCGCCGACGTGCTCGTGGTTTCTTCCGGCGCCATCGCCCTCGGACGGACGGTGCTGGGGTATCCGCCCGGCACCCTGCGCCTGGAGGAGAGCCAGGCTGCCGCCGCCGTGGGGCAGATCGCCCTCGCGCGGCACTGGTCAGAGGCCCTCGGCCACCACGGCATCGCAGCGGGCCAGATCCTCGTGACCCCCCAGGACACGGAGGAGCGGCGTCGCTACCTCAATGCCCGCGCGACGGTGCTCAAGCTCCTCGAGGTCCGGGCCGTGCCCGTGGTCAACGAGAACGACACCGTAGCGACGAGCGAGATCCGCTACGGCGACAACGACCGCCTCGCCGCGCGGGTCGCCACCATGATCGGTGCCGACGTGCTGGTGCTGTTCTCCGACATCGACGGCCTCTACACGGCGCCTCCCCACACCGATCCCGACGCCCGGCACCTGCCGGTGATCGAGCGCATCACGCCCGAGATCGAAGCGATGGCCGGCGGGCCGGCGTCCGAACTGTCACGCGGCGGCATGCGCACGAAGGTCGAGGCCGCCAAGATCGCGGCCAGCGGCGGCACCCACATGGTCATCGCCGATGGCCGCGCGAAGAACCCCTTGGGATCCATCCTGAAGGGCGGGCGCTGCAGCTGGTTCCTGTCGGGCTCGAATCCCGTGGCCGCGCGCAAGGCCTGGATCGCCGGCTCACTCGAGCCGCGCGGCATCCTCACCGTCGACGACGGCGCCGCGCGCGCGCTTCAGGGCGGGGCGAGCCTCCTGCCCGTCGGCGTCATCAAGATCCAGGGCGGTTTCGGGCGCGGCGATGCCGTGGTGATCCGGGACGCCGCCGGCCGGACCCTCGGGCGCGGCCTCGTCGCCTACGACAGCGACCAGGCCGCCCGGATCGTCGGTCGCCCGAGCCGCGAGATCGCCGAACTCCTCACGCATCCAGGACGTGCCGAGATGGTGCACCGCGATGATCTCGCCATGGTGGGCGAATGACCGGACTGGCACCCGCGACGCTTGTTTAGAGCCCGCCCGCCATGCGATGACGGGTGAGACAACAGGCGGGCGCGCCGGATCGCGACGGCCCGCGAGGATGAAGGCCGTGCCCGTTCTGAACCTGCGTTCCGAGTTCCAGGCTCCCGATCTCTTCGAGGAGATGCATGCCATCGGCCAGCGCGCCCGCGCGGCCGCGCGCGGCATCGCCCTGGCACCAGCGCAGACCAAGGACATCGCGCTGCGGACCATCGCGGAGCGCCTTCGGGGTGCGCAGGCCGAGATCCTGGCCGAGAACGCCCTGGACGTGGAGGCGGCCCGGACCGCCGGCCAGACCCAGGCGCTCATCGACCGGCTCACCCTCGACCCGGCCCGTCTCGCGGCCATCGCGGCCGCCGTCGAGAAGATCGGCGCTCTGCCCGATCCCGTCGGGCGGCAGGTCGCCGCTTTCGAGCGGCCCAACGGTCTCCTCATCGAGCGCATCGCCGTGCCGCTCGGCGTGATCGGGGTGATCTTTGAGAGCCGCCCCAACGTCACCGCCGATGCCGGGGCCCTGTGCCTGAAGGCCGGCAACGCCGCGATCCTGCGGGCGGGGTCCGACAGTCACCGCACGGCCATGGCCATCGCCCGTGCCATGCGGGCCGGCCTCGAGGAGTCCGGCCTGCCGGCCGACGCGATTCAGATCGTGCCGACCCGCGACCGGGCAGCCGTCGGCGCCATGCTGTCGGGCCTGCAGGGATGCATCGACGTCATCGTGCCGCGCGGGGGGCGAGGGCTCGTGGAGCGCGTCCATAGCGAGGCCCGCGTGCCCGTGTTCGCCCACCTTGACGGCATCTGCCACGTCTACGTGGCGGCGGCCGCCGACCTCGACATGGCCCGCACCGTCGTCCTCAACAGCAAGATGCGCCGCACGGGAATCTGCGGCGCCGCCGAGACCCTGCTCGTCGACCGGGCCTGCGCCGCGACGCACTTGGCGCCCCTCGTCGCCATGCTGCTCGAGGCCGGTTGCGCCGTGCGCGGAGACGCCGACGTGCAGGCCGTCGACGCCCGCGTCACGCCCGCCACCGAGACCGACTGGCGGACGGAGTATCTCGACGCCATCATCGCCGTGCGGGTCGTGGATGGCCTCGATGCCGCCATCGCCCATATCGAGACCTACGGTTCGCACCACACCGATTCCATCGTCACGGCCGACCGGGCTGAGGCGACCCGCTTCCTCGCGGAGGTCGATTCGGCCATCGTCGTTCACAACGCCTCGACCCAGTTCGCCGATGGCGGCGAGTTCGGGTTCGGGGCCGAGATCGGCATCGCCACCGGCCGGATGCATGCGCGGGGGCCCGTCGGCGTCGAGCAGCTCACCACCTTCAAGTACCGGGTGCACGGAAGCGGGCAGACGCGTCCTTGACGCCGTACGGCGGCGGCCCTCCATCGCCGGGTTCTGATGCGCCTTGAGGTGTCCGGCCCGGTCCGGCTGCCGCCTGCCTGTCCCGGCCTGCGGGTCGGGCTTTATGGCGGCTCGTTCAATCCGGCCCATCTCGGCCATCGCCACGTCAGTCGGGTCGCCCTGAGGCGTCTCGGGCTGGACCGGATCTGGTGGATGGTCACGCCCGGCAATCCCCTAAAGGACCGGACCAACCTCGCCTCCATCGATGCGCGGGTCGCCGCCGCGCAGGCGATCGCCGCCCATCCGCGCATCACCGTAACGGCGTTCGAGAGCCGGATCGGTGCCCAGTACACACGCCAGAGCCTGCGCTACCTCACGGCGCGCCACCCCTCCGTGCGGTTCGTCTGGATCATGGGTGCCGACAGCCTCGCGACATTTCACCGCTGGGCGGGATTTCGCGAGATCGCCGCGACCATGCCTATCGCCATCATCGACCGGCCGGGTTTCACCCTGAAGGGCCCGGCGGCCCGAGCGGCCCATGCGCTCGGCCGCTGGCGCATCGATGAATCCGATGCCGACCTCCTGCCCGACCTCGATCCGCCGGCCTGGGTGTTCCTGCACGGGCCACGCTCGCATCTCTCCTCCACCGCTTTGCGCGCAAAGGGATGAGAGGCGACGGAGGCGATTTACCGAAGGCGCAACTGAAACGTTCCATGTCGCGCGCATTCAGGGTACGATCGGCGCATGATCATGGCTCACGCAGGAACTGAGACGCTGAACGACGCGGTTTACCAGGGAACCCCGGGTTCCGACGAAGCGACCGACCGTAAGATCGGTAGCCTCAGGACGCTTGCCCTCGACTGTCTCGAGGACATGAAGGCCGAGGAGACCATCGAGATTGATCTCATGGGCCGGACTTCGCTCGCCGATACCATGATCATCACCTCCGGCCGCTCGCAGCGCCATGTCGGCGCCATCGCCGACCGCATCCTGCAGGACATGAAGGCCAAGGGTCTTGGTTCCGCCAGGGTCGAGGGGCTTCCGGCCTGCGACTGGGTGCTGATCGATGCCGGCGACATCATCGTCCATATCTTCCGTCCCGAAGTGCGCGGCTTCTACAATCTTGAGAAGATGTGGGGCGCCGACCGCCCGTCCGCCGACCTGTCGAGCGCCGCCGGGGCCGAGTGAACCCCGCCGGGTTGCCCGTCGCGTGCGCCTCGTCGTCGTTGCCGTCGGTCGTCTGAAAACCGGCCCCGAGCGCGATCTCGCCGCGCGCTACCGCGACCGGGCCGCGCAAATCGGGCGCGGTCTCGGCTTTCCCACCTGTGAGATCGTCGAGATCCCCGAGAGCCGCGCGCGGCGTCCCCAGGACCGGTGTGCTGAGGAGGGCGCCGCCATCCTCGCCCACGCGAATGGCGCGGCCCTCGTTGTCTACGACGAGCGTGGACGGGCCGACCTCAACAGCGAGACGTTCGCCGACCGGGTCGCGGCCTGGCGCGATGCCGTGCGTCCAAGTCTTGCCGTCGTCATCGGGGGCGCCGACGGACTTGACCCCACCGTCCGGACACGGGCCGACCTGACGCTGTCCTTCGGGGCGGCAACGTTGCCGCACGGCCTTGTGCGCGTCCTAGCTCTGGAGCAGGTGTATCGGGCGCTGACGATCCTCGCCGGCCATCCCTATCACCGCGGGAACCTCAGCGAGCGATGACGACGGCGAAGTCACGATGGACGGCGTGGACGGGAGGGCACGGGCGCTGTGCCCTGGTCCTTCTCAGCGCGCTCCTGACCGGCTCCGCCACGGCGCAGGAGCCCTCCAGGGACGCCGCGGCGAAAGCCTCGACGACAGAGCCGGACGCGATCGAGCGGGCGGTCGCCGAGAAGACTCGTCGCGCGGAAAATCTGAGGCGCATCGAAGAGGCGCTGGCGGCCTCGACCGGCGCGAAGGCGCAGCTAGAGGCCGAGATCGCGGCCATCGGCAGCGACCGGGCCAAGTTCAACACGGCCCTTCTCGACGCCGCTCGGCAGGCCCAGGCGACGGAAGACCGGATGACCCGGCTCGAGGACCGCCTGAAGGCCCTGGGCACGAGCGAGGCGGCCATCCGGCGCTCCCTCGACGGGCGACGCGGCGTGATCGCGGAGATCCTCGCGGCCCTGCAGCGCATGGGCCGGCGGCCGCCGCCGGCGGTGTTGGTGCGGCCCGAGGACGTGCTCGCCGTGATCCGCACCTCGATGCTGCTCGGTGCCGTGGTGCCGGAACTACGCGGCGAGGCCGAGACGCTGGCCGCCGATCTCACCGAAATGGTTCGCCTGAAGGCGCTCATCGCGGCGGATCGCGAAGGTTTGAAGAATGATCTCGCGGGCTGGGCGCGCGAGCAGCTCCGCCTCGGTGGCCTGATTGCCGCCCGCAAGGCGCGGCTGGCCGAGGTCGAGAGCGGTCTGGTGACCGAGCGGGCGCGCACGGCCGAACTCGGCCTTCAGGCCCGCTCCCTCAAGGAACTCCTTGAGCGCATGGAAGGCGAGGTCGCCTCCGCGCGCCGCGCGGCGGACGAGGCCCGGGCGGCCGAGACGCGCGAGGCCCGCGCCACCCAGGAGCGTTTCGCCGCCGCCGGCATCCGCGATCCGGCCCGCCTCGCTCCGAAGGTTCGGTTCGTCGAGACTCGCGGCGAGCTTCCCCGGCCGGTGAGTGGTACCCTGTCGCGCGGCTTCAACCAGCCCGACGGCAACGGCGGTACCACCCGCGGCATTTCGCTCGCCACCCGGCCCAAAGCCGTGGTCTCCTCTCCGGCCGATGGCTGGGTCTCGTTCGCCGGGCAGTTCCGCTCGTACGGCCGACTCTTGATCATCAATGCCGGCGATGGCTACTATCTGCTGCTGGCCGGGATGGACCGGATCGACGTCGAGGTCGGCCAGTTCGTCCTGGCGGGTGAGCCCGTCGCGGCCATGGGCGAGGGCGGCCCGGGTGCGGCTCCGGCCGGCGGCGATCCGATGTTATACGTCGAGTTCAGAAAAGACGGCGGCTCCATTGACCCGGAGCCTTGGTGGGCCAAAAGCCCCAGCGAGAAGGTTCGCGGATAATGCGCAAGGTTTCCCTCATTCTCCTCGGCGCGTTTCTCGGCGTCGGGTCCTCCATGGTCGCGACCCAGACCCGCCTGCTGTCCGGGACCAGCGCCGTGGCGGCGTCCGCCGAAACCTATCGCCAGCTCAGTCTGTTCGGCGACGTGTTCGAGAAGGTACGGACCGACTACGTTGAGAAGCCCGACGAGGCCAAGCTCATCGAGGCGGCCGTGAACGGCATGCTCACCTCCCTTGATCCGCACTCGAGCTACATGGACGCGAAGAGCTTCCGCGACATGCAGGTTCAGACGCGCGGCGAGTTCGGCGGCCTCGGCATCGAGGTCACGATGGAGGACGGCCTGATCAAGGTCGTGACCCCCATCGACGACACCCCCGCCTCGAAGGCCGGCATCCTCTCGAACGACGTGATCACGCAGATCGACGAGGATCAGGTCCAGGGCCTCACCCTCAATCAGGCCGTGGACAAGATGCGCGGACCGGTGAACTCCCCGGTCAAGCTCAAGATCACCCGCAAGGAGTCGAAGGACCCCATCGAGGTCGTGCTCAATCGCGACGTGATCAAGATCAAGCCCGTGCGCTCGCGCGCCGAGGGCGGGGACATCGGGTACGTCCGCCTGACCCAGTTCAACGAGCAGACCTACGATGGCCTGCGCTCGGCCATCGACAAGCTCAACACCGAGATCGGCGCCGACAAGCTCAAGGGCTACGTCCTCGATCTGCGCAACAATCCGGGCGGGCTCCTCGACCAGGCCGTCGCGGTCTCCGACGCCTTCCTCGACCGGGGCGAGATCGTATCGACGCGTGGCCGCAACCCGGACGAGACCCAGCGCTTCTCCGCCAAGGCCGGCGATCTGGCCAAGGGCAAGCCCGTCGTCGTGCTGGTCAATGGCGGATCGGCGTCGGCCTCCGAGATCGTGGCCGGCGCGTTGCAGGATCACAAGCGCGCGACGGTGCTCGGCACCCGCTCGTTCGGCAAGGGCTCCGTGCAGTCGATCATCCCGCTCGGCGGCAGCGGCGCGCTTCGCCTGACCACGGCGCGTTACTACACGCCGTCGGGCCGCTCGATCCAGGCCAAGGGTATCGAGCCGGACCAGGAAGTCCTGCAGGAAGTGCCCGACGAGCTGAAGGGCAAGGACGAGACCAAGGGCGAGGCGGGCCTGAAGGGCCACCTGAAGCAGAAGGATGTGGAGGAGCGTGGCGGTTCCTCCGCCTACGTTCCGCCGGACCCGGCCAAGGACAAGCAGCTCATCGCCGCTTTCGACTATCTGCGCGGCATCCAGAAGGGTGCGTCCAACACCAAGGCTCCCGTGCCGAACTGAATCGAACGACCAAGCCTTAAGCGCGTGTTAACCATGACGGCCCCCAATATCGGTCCAGTACCGGTATCGGGGGCCGCTTTCGTTTTGAAACGCGGTACCGCCGATCTCGCCCCGAACTCTGAGGGAAGCGGCTGAGCGTGACCTCCGACGACATTCTGACCCAGCCGCTCGGCACCGGGCGTGCGCCCCGGCGGCAGCTGCATGCCTTCTTGGCCCTGCGCCCGACATCCCGGGTGACGGCCGGCGCCCTTGCCCTCGGCCTCGTCGCCGGGGTGAGCGTCCTTGCCGTGACAGGAGATCCGCACGGCGGTGAGCCGGTGGCCGTCGCCACCATCGCCCTACGCGACCCGCCCTCCGGTCCCATGGCGGCGGTAGCCGACAAGGTCCCCGAAAAGGCGCCGGAAAAGATCCCGGGTGGTCAACGCTCCGCGGAAGCTGTTGAATCGGCGTCCGGCGTCACCGTCGTGCGGGCAGGCGGCGGCAACGCACCCGGTGACGCGGTTGTGATCCGCGTGCCCGACGCGGCACCGCCCAAGCTCGCCGCCCTCGACCCCCGCCTGGCCGAGCGGGGCCGCTATGGGAACGTGCCGCGCCTCGGTGACGGACGGATGCGGTCCCTCGACGTCTATGCGCGCCCCGACCCCGGTATCACCGGCCCGCGCATCGCCATTCTCCTGACCGGTCTCGGCATCGGTCAAGCCGCCACCGCCACCGCCATTACTCGCCTGCCGCCCGAGATCAGCTTCGCCTTCGCCCCCTACGGCAACGACCTCGAGCGCATCGTCGCGCGTTCCCGCGAGGCCGGGCATGAGGCCCTGCTCCAGGTGCCCATGGAGCCGTTCGACTATCCCGACAGCGATCCCGGACCGCAGACCCTGCTCGCGGCCGCACGCCTCCCGGAAAATCTCGACCGGCTCTCCTGGGCCATGAGCCGCTTCCAGGGCTTCATCGGCGTCGTCAACTACATGGGGGCCAAGCTCACGAGCGACGCCGCCGCCTTCGAGCCGATGCTGCGAGAGATCGCCGGACGCGGCCTCGGCTACGTCGACGACGGCACCTCGCCGCGATCGATCGTGGCGGGCCTTGGCGCCAAGGTGAAGATGTCGAACGCGCGGGCCGAGATCGTCCTCGATGCCTTGCCCCGGCCCGAGGCCATCGATCGCGAACTCGCCCGGGCCGAAGCCCAGGCCCTATCGAAAGGCCTCGTCCTGGTCTCCGCCACGGCCATGCCGATGACCATCGACCGGATCCTGCGCTGGTCGCGGGACCTGGAAGCGCGGGGGATCCGCCTCGTGCCCGTGAGCGCCGTTCTGCGCGGCAGCCCCGCCGGCACGCGCCTCACCAGCGCGGCCCCCTGACGGGGGGACGGCCGATTCGTCCGAGCCGAGCGGGATTGTGCGTTGCAGCGTCGGGACGGCGTGCCCTATGGTCACGCCGATGACAGTCCTTTCCGACACCAGCGGCACCGAGCTGCCCTACCGCGCCTGCGTTGGGATCACGCTGATCGCGCGCAGCGGCCTCGTCTTCATCGGTCGCCGTCGCTCGGACGCCGGGCCCGAGCATGTGGCCGACGGGCGCGCTTGGCAGATGCCGCAGGGGGGGATCGACCCCGGTGAAGCGCCGCACGCGGCCGCCCTGCGCGAACTCTACGAGGAGACCAACGTCGCCCCGGGCTCCGTGCGGTTACTCGCCGAAGCGTCGGACTGGCTCAGCTACGACCTGCCGCCGGCGGTTCTGAAGCAGGTCTGGAAAGGACGCTATCGCGGGCAGACCCAGAAGTGGTTCGCCTTCGGCTTCCTTGGTGACGACAGCGAAATCGATGTGGCCGCGCCGGGGGGCGGCGCTCACCCGTCCGAATTCGACGCTTGGCGCTGGGAGCCGATGGTGGGGTTGCCCGACCTCATCGTGCCGTTCAAGCGCCCGGTCTACGAAGGGGTCGTGGCGGCCTTCGGCGGCCTCGTCGACTGGCATGGTCCGGCGTGAAGCGCGCCTCCATTCCGGTCGGCGTCTGAGGTCGGCCACCCATGCGCTGGTGGTCCGTTCCCATCGTCCTTGCCCTCGGCTGGTTCGTGTTCACGCTGACGCCGTTCTGGGCTCTCTACGACCTCGCCCGTGCAGTGCAGGCGCATGACGCCGATTATGTCGAACGGCACGTCAATCTCCGTACGCTCCGCCTTTCGGTGATCCGCCAGATCGCCGTCGCCGCGCAGTCGCGGGGCGAGACCCCCGGCGCCGAGCCCCGTGATCGTCAACGCCTCGCCGATGCCCTCGTGGCCCTGGCGATTCCCATCGCCGAATCCCTGGTGACGCCGCAAACCGTGGTCGACCTCCTCGACGATGGCCGATTGGACTCCGTCGATCCCGCCCCCCTCGAACTGCGCCCCGGCGAGGCCGCCGTCACCGCTCCGCCCGAAGCGGCGCCGAAGCCCGGATTGCGGATCGAGAACCTGCGGCGGCTGGTGCCGTTCTATCTGGCCTCCGAGATGCGGGGCTTTCGTGCCGTGGTCATCCCGGTGCCCCCCGACGCGACACGGGAACGCCGCCTGCGCCTGCGCCTTCGTTTGCGCGGCTGGACTTGGCGCCTCGTCGATATCGAGCTTCCCGAGGAGCTGCGCGAGCGGATCGCCCAGAAGGTCGCCGGGACGGGACGTGGGCGTTAAGAGCGCTTCACAAAACTCCCGATCACCGCCCGTTCTCATCTTGAGCAGCACAGCGCAGCGGGCGTTTTGTGAAAGACCTTAGGTCGCTTCACGAAACGTCCGGACACCACCCGTTCTCGTTCCAAGAGATCCGGTGAGACGGGGGCGGGCGACCCGGCACGCCCCCCTGCGGGGCCGGCTGAAAACCGGCATCGTTATCTGGCGTTTAACACGGCGATGGGCGCCCGCGACGGTCCTAGTCGGCTGTCTCGTCACCGCCACGATTGGTGAAGCGGGCGTTTCCGAGGCCCGTGCCGATGGTGAGGATGCCCCACCGCGTCAACTCCGTCCGATGCGGGACTTCGCTGAGGCCCTGCACGACGGCGTCGTTGTGCATCACCACCATGGTGGCGTGGTCGCCGATCCGCGGAATCGCCGCGACGAGACGCTCGGCGAGGTTGAAGCCGTCGCTCTCCCAGTTGCCCGGCAGGTTCTGGCCGCCTCGGTCAATGGTGCCGCTCGCCGCGATCACGCCCGGGCAGCCGATGCCGATGAATGGCGCGAGGGTGAGATTGGCGCGGTCCGCCCGGCGGACGAGGTCGGTGAGCATCGCGATGAGGCGATCCACCGCCGCGTCGCGGGTGGGCGTGGGCTCCTCGTCGCAGTGGCGCCAGATCTCCGAACGCCAGACGGCGCTGCGGGACAGATCGGGCGCCTTGCGCAGGTTCGTCGCCACGACGCCCGCACGGATGTTGCTGCCGCCGATGTCGACGGCGAGGAGGCTGTCGTATCCGGCGAAGATCCAGGCCGGGGCGAGGTGCACGGAGCCGATGAGACCCGCCTCGTCGGGATGGTGGCGGATCGGCTCCAGGGTCAGGTCGAGGCCGCCCGCCCGCAGGATGACGCCCGCGCGGGCGATGGCGAGGTGGCCGACGCGGCTGTCGCTGAAGCCGCCGCCGACCACGATCCCCTGCGTGTCGCGCCAGCCCTTCTGCTTCAGGAACCGGCGCACCACGCCGGCAAGCTCCTGGGCGAAATCCTCGATGGCGCTGAAGACCAGTCCGGAGGCGAGGGGATCGCTCCCGGCAAGCGTGCGATCGAGGCTCTTCTTGCTCAGGTCGGCGCTCGGCTTGTCGCCGAGGGGATCGGGGCCGAGCTTGCGCAGGGTCTCACGCCACGTCTCGAGGATCTCGCGGAATGCCTTCTTCGAGACCTTGTCGCCCACGAAGCCCTCGTCGGTCTTCAATTCGCTGTTGTAGGCGTCGACGATCACGGAAGGCAGGCGATCGGCAGCATGGGCGATGCCGGCCTCGCGGGTGGGGGTGTCCGTCGCCATGCTGTGTGCTGTCCTTGGGATACGCGGTCGCTCCGCCGACACGCGTTCGGCGGATCGAACCTCGGCGGACGACCGAACCGTCACGCTCGTAGCGCGTCGCCCCGGGCACGGGAAGCCGGTGCGACGGGCGGCCGAGGCGGGTCGCCGTCAGTTCGTTTCAGTTCGCCTTACGGGCCGGCGGAGCGGCCTCGGCCGGGGGCGCCTTCGGCTCGCGGGTCTCTAGGACCTCCTCGGCCTTCTCCTCGTCGGTGTCGCCGCCGCGCTCGATCGCCTTGTCGGGGTTGGCGGCCAGCGCCTGGACGATCTCGACGACGCGCTCGCATTCCGAGCCGTACCCATAGGTTTCGAGCACGATGGCCGCGTCGCGCAGGGTGCGCAGATCGCGCACCGTCTGCTTGTTGGCGGCCTCGCGGAGCTGGCTCTTGGCGGCGATGGCTTCTTCGAGCTTGGCCGCCTTCACGTCGCAGGCCTGGGCGGTGCCCAGGGTGGCGGTCGCGAAAGCAAGGGCGAGGAGGATGGTGCGCATCGGCAGAATCCGGGGGTTGGCGCTCAGGCGTGGTCGGGGTGCGAGCGCAGGATGTCGTTGGCCAGGGCCACGAGGGCGCTGAGGCGGTAGGGCTTGGGAACGAACACCGAGTCCGTCACGGCGTCGCCGTGGGCGAGGTGACCGCGTCCACCCGAGGTGTAGACCACGGGAAGGCCGGGGCGAACCCGTCGCGCGCGATGCGCCAGGGCGAGGCCGTTCGTGTTGCGGGCCAGATCGATATCGGTGAAGAGCAGATCCACGTGCTCACGCGCCAGGATCCCCTCCGCTTCGTCCGCGTCGGACGCGGTGAGGACCCGGTAGCCTTCCTCCTGCAACGCCTCGGCGGCCAGTTCGCAGACCATGATCTCGTCCTCGACGACGAGCACGGTCTCGGCGATGGCGCAGGAGCCGAGGGAGGAGGGCAGGGGGAAGGCGGGAAGGGCCGGGGCGGCGCAGGCGAATGAGATCATGACGCAACTCCTACTCACCCGGCGGGGGACGAACGGTCTCGTGCCGGATCCCTTCTTCAACGGACCGTGGCGGCCTGCCGTTCGGGGGCGTTCAATCCAATTGCGTGGACTTGGTGAGCAAAGCTTTAACCCTGCGGGGGCCGTGGTGAACGCAGGAGAGCAGCACCGATGACCCGCCCTTGGCACCTCGGTTTCGGCCTGATCCTCACGGCGATCGCCGGCTACGTCGATGCCCTCGGCTTCATCCGGCTGGGCGGGCTCTACACCTCGTTCATGAGCGGCAACACGACCCAGTTCGCCGTGGCCCTGGGGCATGGCCAACCCCAGCTCGCCCTGTTGCCGGCGCTTCTCATCCTCGCGTTCCTCCTCGGCTGTCTCTGCGGCGGCGCCCTCTCGGCCCTGACGCCGTCGCGCTGGGGCACGCCGGTGATCCTCGGCTTCGAGACGGCCGTCGTCGCCGCGGCCTTCGAGGCCGCCGTCGCCGCGCCGGATTCGGGGCTCGCCTCTCTCATGCTCGCCCTGGCCATGGGGGCGCAGAACGCGGCCCTGTCCCATGTCCAGGGCTTTCGCGCCGGGACCACCTTCGTCACGGGGGCCCTGTTCAGCTTCGGCCACAAGCTCGCCCTGGCGCTGGCCCGGCGCGGCGCCCGTTATGCCTGGGTGGGCGACGGCGTCGTCTGGCTCGCCCTCCTCGTCGGGTCCCTCGCCGGAGCGGTCGCCTACGGCCGCCTAGCGTTGTATGCCCTGGCCATTCCCGCCGGCATCGCCGGCGTCCTGGCCCTCGTCGCCACGATCCTGACGGCGCGGCGTGCCTCCGGTACGCCCACCCTGTGAGATTCGAGCGCCCTGGGCCGATCGCAACCGCGTGACGAGAGATTTCCGCCGGATGGCCGAGACCACCCCCTCCCTCCTCGACCACGTCGCGCCCATCGAGGCCGGCGCCCACGTCACCGCCGCCGTGTGGCTGAAGGACACCCTGGCCCTGGCCCTCGGGGATGGAGCCGTGCTGCTGGCCGGCCGGGGCGAGGTCCGCCGGATCGAATCCCACCCGGAGGGCGCCATCCTGGTCGCCGCCGGCGACGGCCGCCGGATCGTCACAGGCGGCGACGACGGCCGCGTGGTGGCGACCTCGCCCGAGGGTGATGTCGTCGAGGTGGCACGTGCCAAGGGCGGCGCCTGGATCGACGCCCTGGCACTCCATCCCGATGGCGCCATCGCGTATGCGGCCGGGCGAAATGTGGTCGCCCGCGACGCCAAGGGCCGCGAGAAGGTGTTCGCCGCCCCCTCCACGGCGCGGGGCCTCGCCTTCGCGCCGAAGGGGTATCGCCTCGCCGTCTCGCACTACAACGGGGCCACCCTCTGGTATCCGAACCTCGAGACGGCCCCCGATTTCATCGAATGGAAGGGCTCGCATATCGACGTGACGTGGTCGCCGGACGGGCGCTTCGTCGTCACGACGATGCAGGAGAACGCCCTGCACGGCTGGCGCCTCCAACCCGACCGGGGCCACATGCGGATGTCGGGGTATCCCGGCAAGGTCCGCTCCGTCGCCTGGTCCGGCGACGGCGACTGGCTCGCCACCGGAGGTGCCGAGGCAGCCATCGTCTGGCCGTTCGACTCGAAGGAAGGCCCCACCGGTAAGGCTCCGCGCGAATGCGGGGTTCGCCCGGCGCGGGTCTCCCGCGTGGCGTTCCACCCCAAGGCCCTGGTGCTGGCCATCGGGTATGAAGACGGCTGCATCCTGCTGGTGCGGTTCGCCGACGGATCGGAACTCCTGGTTCGTCCGTCCGTGAAGGGCAGCGGCGTCACGGCCCTGGCCTGGGATGCGCGCGGCGCCCGCCTCGGCTTCGGCTGCGCCGATGGCGCCGCCGGTCTCCTCACCCTGCCGGGTTGACGCCGTGGCCCTGTTCGGATTCGGGCGCCGTCCGTCCCCCGCCGACACGACCGCGCGCGATGCCATCCTGGCCTGGACGCGCGTCGCCGCCGGTCTTGGCGCCGACGCGGTGATCAAGGTCAACGAGATCGTCTGCGCCGACCCGGCCTGCCCCGGCATGGAGACGGTTCTTCTCCTGATGCCGCCAGGACGGCCGACCCGCGCCGTGAAGATCGCCAAGCCCATGGCCGAGGTGACGGACGACGACGTGCGCCGGGCCCTGGCGCGGGACGAATGTCCCGTGCGGGACGAATGTCCCGTGCCGGACGCGCGTCACCCGCAGGATTGAAAGCGCGTCTCTTTTCTGTCATACGCCCCCTCGCGTTGAACCGCCCGGCCGATCGGGCTGCCGTGGCGGTTCGTGCTGCTCCATCAGAAGCATCAACCGAGCGCATCCCTTCGATCCCTCCGGATCGGAGCCGATGCGCGTTCAGGAGAGCCAAATGCCCAAGCTGAAAACCAAGTCGGGCGCGAAGAAGCGCTTCAAGATCACCGGCACCGGCAAGGTCATGTATGCCCAGGCCGGCAAGCGCCACGGGATGATCAAGCGGACGACGAAGCAGATCCGCAACCTGCGCGGCACCACCACCCTGTTCGAGGGCGATGCCGCCAACGTGAAGAAGTACTTCCTGCCCAACAGCCGGTAAGTCGCTTTTCACCCGCCGAACTGCCTTTTTCGTAATCCAGGAGAGAACCCATGGCCCGCGTCAAGCGCGGCGTGACCAGTCACGCGAAGCACAAGAAAGTCCTCAAGGCCGCCCGTGGTTATTACGGCCGCCGCAAAAATACGATCCGGATCGCCAAGCAGGCGGTCGAGAAGGGCATGCAGTATGCCTACCGCGATCGTAAGAACAAGAAGCGCACGTTCCGCGCCCTCTGGATCCAGCGTCTCAACGCTGCCGTCCGTGAGCATGGCCTGACCTATTCGCGCTTCATCAACGCGCTGTCCAAGTCCGGCATCGAGGTGGACCGCAAGGCTCTGTCCGAGCTCGCCATCCATGAGCCGGCGACCTTCGCCGCCGTGGTCGAGAAGGCCAAGGCGTCCCTGCAGGGCACCGCCAAGGCTGCGTGACGCGCTTTCGTCCGATCCTTGGATCGCGACTCCACGGACAAGGCGCGGCTCCGCATGGGGCCGCGCCTTTTTCGGTTTTCAATGGTCGCGCCGAAGATTTGCGGGCCTCAATGGCTTGCAAACGCGGCCTCGACCCGCAAAACCCTCACGCATTGCCCGCCCGACCTCATGAGCGCCCGGCCACCCCGTGACCGTCCGCGCAGCCGCTGAGTTGAACCCGATGACCGATCTCGACACCCTCGAAGGCGACCTCCTCGCCCAAGTCGCGGCCGCGTCCGACGAAGCGGCCCTCGACGGTGTGCGCGTGGCGGCGCTCGGCAAGAAGGGCTCGGTCTCCGAACTCCTCAAGACCCTCGGTGCCATGACGCCCGACGAGCGCAAGGTGCGCGGTCCCCTCATCAACGGCTTGCGGGACCGGGTCCAGGGCGCCCTCGGGGCACGGCGCGAGGCTTTGGCCGAGGCCGCCCTCAGTGCCCGTCTGTCCGCCGAGCGCATCGATGTCACGCTCCCCGTGCGCGAGGCGCCGGAAGTGCGCGGGCGCATCCACCCCATCAGCCAGGTCATGGACGAGATCGCGGCGATCTTCGCCGCCATGGGCTTCTCCGTCGCCGAAGGTCCGGACATCGAGACGGACGACTACAACTTCACCGCCCTGAACTTCCCGCCCGGCCATCCGGCCCGCGAGATGCACGACACCTTCTTCCTCGCGCCAGACCGCAACGGCCAGCGCAAGGTGCTGCGCACCCACACCTCGCCGGTGCAGATCCGTACCATGCGGTCGAAAGCGCCGCCGATCCGGGTGATCTGCCCGGGGCGAACCTACCGTCACGATTCCGACCAGACCCACACGCCGATGTTCCATCAGGTCGAGGGGCTGGTGATCGACAAGACCGCCAACATCGCCAACCTCAAATGGGTGCTGGAGGAATTCTGCCGAACCTTCTTCGAGGTCGAGGCCGTGAAGATGCGGTTCCGTCCCTCGTTCTTCCCCTTCACCGAGCCCTCGGCCGAGGTCGATATCCAGTGCTCGCGCAAGGGCGGCGAGATCCGCTTCGGCGAGGGGACGGACTGGCTGGAGATCCTCGGCTGCGGCATGGTCCATCCGAACGTGCTCCGGAACTGCGGCCTCGACCCCGACAGCGTCCAGGGCTTCGCCTTCGGCATGGGCATCGACCGCATCGCCATGCTCAAATACGGCATGCCGGACCTGCGTCCGTTCTTCGAGGCGGACGCGCGCTGGCTGGACCATTACGGCTTCCGGCCGCTGGATATCCCGAGTCTGGTGTCCGGGTTGACGGGATAGTTCGACGCGGAGGGGAGTTCGAGATGCCGACCAACGCCGAGGCTCTGAAGAGTGCTGGACCGATCGTCTCCGAGACCCTCCGGCGGCCGGGCTTTTCGTTCGCGTCCGGCAGAAACTCTGGCGCGAGGCGCGCAACCTGAGGAAGCCATCGATCCCATCGAGGCGCTGCCCAAGACGACCTATCGGAAGCTGGCCTTTCTGCTCATCGCAAAACCGCGCCGTTCCTGACTCCATCGACGGATACGCAGGCCCATGAAATTCACCCTCTCCTGGCTCAAGGACCACCTCGAGACCGAGGCACCCCTCGACATCATCACCGAGACCCTGACGCGGATCGGCCTTGAGGTGGAGGGCATTGAGGACAGGGCCGCGAGCCTGAAGCCTTACGTGGTCGCCCACGTTCTGTCGGCCGAACAGCACCCCAATGCCGACCGTCTGCGCGTCTGCTCGGTGGATGCCGGCGACGGTCAGCCCGTGCAGGTGGTCTGCGGCGCGCCGAACGCGCGCGCCGGCATGAAGACGGTGTTCGCGCCGCCCGGTACCTACGTACCGGGCAAGAACATCACCCTGTCGGTCGGCACCATCCGGGGGGTCGAGAGCCGGGGCATGCTGTGCTCGGGCGCCGAACTCGGCCTCGGCGAGGACAGCGACGGCATCCTCGATCTGCCCGAGGACGCGCCGACGGGGCAGCCCTACGCCGTCTATGCCGGCTTCGACGACCCCGTCGTCGAGATCAACCTGACGCCCAACCGCGCCGATTGCACCTCGATCCACGGCATCGCCCGCGACCTCGCGGCGGCCGGCATCGGTGTCCTCAAGCACGAGCACCAGCCGCCGATGCGCGGGGAGGGGCCTTGCCCGGTGCCCGTCACCCTCGAGTTCGAAGCGGCGGACCGCGACCTCTGCCCGTACTTCATCTTGCGCCGGATCACCGGCGTCACGAACGGACCCTCGCCGGACTGGATGCAGGCGCGCCTGCGCGCCATCGGCTTGCGCCCCATCAACGCCCTGGTGGACATCACCAACTACATCACCTTCGATCGGGGGCGGCCGCTTCACGTCTTCGACGCCGCCAAGGTGGCGGGCGGCCTGACCGTGCGCCGCGCCCACATGGGCGAGACGCTGAAGGCCCTCGACGGCAAGACCTACGCACTCACGGACGACACGGTTGTCATCGCCGACGCCAACGGCGTGGAATCCATCGGCGGGATTATCGGGGGCGAGGCCACCGGGTGCGATGCGGGCACGACGGACGTCCTCGTCGAATCCGCCCTGTGGGATCCGGTGAACATCGCTCAGAGCGGGCGGCGCCTCGGGGTCATCACCGACGCGCGCTACCGTTTCGAGCGCGGCGTCGATCCGGCGTTCACCCTGCCGGGCCTCGACCTCGCGACGCGGCTCATCCTGGAGATCTGCGGCGGCACCCCGAGCCACCCGACGATCGCCGGCGAGCCGCCCGAGACCGGGCGGGTCATCGATTTCCCCTGGACCGAGACGCGGCGTCTCGCTGGGCTCGAACTGTCCCGCGCCGAGATGAAGGTGAGCCTCGAGACCCTGGGCTTCCACGTCGCCGGCACCGGCGATCGGGTGAAGGTGCTCACCCCCTCCTGGCGCGCCGACGTCGAGGGCAAGGCTGACCTCGTCGAGGAGATCATCCGCATCGCCGGCCTCGACCTCATCGTGGCCAAGCCCCTGGAGCCCCTCCACGACACCGCCGGCCAACCCGTCCTGACCGTGCTCCAGAGGCGCACGCGCCTTGCCAAGCGGGCGCTGGCGACGCGCGGCCTCGTCGAGGCGGTGACCTGGTCGTTCATCCCCCATGACGACGCCGTGCTCTTCGGCGGTGGCCGGGCGGACCTCGTCCTCGCCAATCCCATCGCGGCCGACCTGTCCGACATGCGCCCGAGCCTCGTGCCCGGCCTCCTGCGGGCCGCCCAGCGCAACGCCGACCGGGGGCTCCCCGACATCGCCCTGTTCGAGGTCGGCCAGTGTTTCGAGAACGATCAGCCCGAAGGCCAGACCATCCGCGCCACGGCGATCCGCCGGGGAACGGCCGGCCATCGTGGCGGCGGCCGCCATTGGGACGGTGCCGCGTCCCCCGTGGACGCATTCGACGCCAAGGCCGATGCCCTGGCGCTGCTCGCCGCCTTCGGCATTTCCACGGGCGGATTGCAGGTCGTGGCCGGCGGGCCGGACTGGCTCCATCCCGGCCGCTCCGGCACCCTTCAGTTCGGGCCGAAGAACCCCGTCGGCTATTTCGGCGAGATTCATCCCCGGGTGATGAAGGCCCTCGACCTCAAGGGGCAGATCGTCGGCTTCGAGATCACCCTCGATGCCGTTCCCCTGCCGAAGTACCGTCCGACGAAGGTCAAGCCGGCCCTTGCCCTCTCGGACTTCCAGGCGGTCTCGCGCGACTTTGCCTTCGTGGTGCCCCGCGACGTGGCGGCGGGCGAGGTGGTGAAGGCGGCGCAGGGCGCCGAGCGCAAGCTCATCGCCGGTATCGATGTGTTCGACATCTACGAGGGCGTCGGCATTCCCGAGGGATCGAAGTCGGTGGCCATCGCCGTTCGCCTCCAGCCGGTGGAGCGGACTCTGACGGACGCGGAGATCGAGGCGGTGACGGCCCGGATCGTCGCCGAGGTCGGTCGCAAGACCGGCGCGACCCTGCGCGCCTGACAGAGAAGCGGACAGGAGCCCCGACATGACCGACTACGCCCTCGTCGAGGCCCTCTCGGCGGCCCGGTATCTCCCGGCCGATGAACTCCGGCGCGCCGTGGCGGCGCCGGAGACGGTGGCCGACGAGATTCTGCGCGTCCTGGCCGGTCCCGTCGCGGGGGCCGAGGTGTCGGAGGCCGACGCCAACCTGCTGTTCTACGGAATCCACGTGCTCGCCGCCGCCCGCGACACCCGCGCGTTCGTGCCCCTGATGCGCCTGCTGCACCAGGACGGCGAGACCCTCGATGCCCTGTTCGGCGATGCCCTGACGATGACGCTGGCCCGCATCCTCGTCAGCGTCTTCGACGGCGACGTGGCCCCGCTTCACCAACTCATCCTCGACGGTACCCTCGACGACGTCGTGCGTTCGGAAGCCCTTGCGGCCCTGACCTTCCTGACCCAGACGGGACGCGTCGACCGGCAGGCGACCCACGACCTCCTCGTGCGCTTCGACGACAAGCGCGCCGCCGTCGAGGGCGACCTCGGCTGGGTCGGCTGGGAGGAAAGCATCGCGCTCCTCGGCTTCGCCGATCTGGCGCCCCGTACCGTTGCCGCGCGCAAGGACGGGCGCCTCACGGACGAATTCAGCGATGCGCCGTGGTTCCGCACCACCCTGCGTCAGGCACAGGCCAAGCCCGACGACCTCGCCCGCTTCGACCCGCACCGGTACGGCACCGTCGACGATCCCGTGACGGATCTGGCCTGGACCGCCGAGGGGGCGGGCCAGCCCGTGCGCAACCCCCTCAAGGATGTCGGCCGCAACGATCCGTGCCCGTGCGGCAGCGGCAAGAAGTTCAAGAAATGCTGCCTCGACAAGGCAGCCTGATTCGAAACTCTCGTACCAAATCCGTTGATCCCTCCGGGATGGCGGAGTTGGACGTCGCTGATGCGCCGCGCGGGCTTTGCGATCCAACGACCGCTTTGATCGAGCGGATGCCGGATCAGTCGCGTCTGGGCAGCCACGTGAGCACAGTGGCCGCAAGCGCATCGTAGTCGCGCAGATGCACCCCGTCGGGCAGCGCAGCTTGTCTGGTCAGTCCCGCCTCACCGTCGCGCAGGTCCGCGAACGGATCGAAGAACCGGCATCCGGACCGCGTGCACAGGCTTTTCAGGATTGCCGTATAGGCCCCCACGGCGATGGGATCGCGATCCGCCCGCGCCTCCGGCCCGAGCGGCGGCACGGCTGCGACGAGCACCGTCTCGGCGTTGGTTCGAAGCCAGGCGAGAAGGCGAGTCGCGGTCGTCTCGAAACCGGCGATGGTGGCGGCTGACAACGGGGCGCCGCTGCGCAGGATGTCGTTGGTTCCGACGATCAGAATCGCGACCCCGGCCCGGACCGGAAACGGCAGTGCATTGACCAGTTGGGCATAGCGACGGGCGGAGGCGCCGCCGACCCCGCCATTGACGACGGGCAGGGTACGGGACAGAGCGCCCCCCAGCAGTTCCGCGTGCGAGTTGCCGGCCACGAACAGGAATCCCGGCGCGGCCGTCTCCAGGGCGGCGCGGATCACCGGCAGGCGGCGGCTCAGGTGCGCCGTGGCCAAGCGCCGGTTGCGCTGCATTTCATCTTCGGCGCTGGACGTCAGGGCGCCGCAGCCGGCGATGAGAACGCCCCGGCGGGTCCATCGTCCAAGTTCCCGCATCGTCCAAGTTCCCGTTGGGCGCGGCCAAGGTCAGACGTGTTCATCCGTTCCCTTGGGCTCCGCATCCGGCAAGGAGGCCGCCGCGAGTGCTTCGCATGTCACCCACCCATGGGCCCGCTGTCGTTCCGCCGCGAACGCTTGCCCGGAGATTTTCGCCCCCGCGGGACAGTGCGTGATGCGGGCCGCCGTTACACCGCGGAGAGGAGTTCCCGCGCGGGCATGAGGGCCGCATATTGCGCCTCCGGAACTCCGTACGCTTCACCGGCGGCGTTCAGCAAGACGGTGCGATCGCGGATGACGATGGAGCCCCGATGGACGACGAGCGCACCGGTGTTCACCAGATCGCGCACGGCCGTGGTGACCCCGGCGCGGCGCACGCCGAGCATCAGGGACAGGAACTCGTGCGTCAGCGTGATATCCTCCCGATTGATGCGATCGTGGCACATGAGCAGCCAGCGGGCGAGGCGCTGATCGATTGTGAAGCGGCCGTTGCACAGCGCCGTATGGGCGACCTGGATCGAGAAGACGTGGGCGTAGCGCAGAAAGTAGAGATGTAGGGCGTGGTTCTCCTCCACCGCCTGTCGAAAATTGCTGGCCGGGATTAGAATCGCTCTGCAGGGAATCTGAACGAAGACTTCGTGCGGCGCACTCTCAAGGCCGTAGAGTAGAGACAATCCCGTCATCCCTTCGGGCCCGATGAGGCCGGTCTCCAGCCGGGCGCCGCCGAGCGTCCTGGCGACGACAGAAATCACACCCGCTCCCGGAAAGAAGACTGTTGAGATCGCCTCGTTTGGGTTCTCGATGCGCTGCGCCTGTTCGAGGGAAACCCGTGCGAGGTGAGGCGCAAGCAGCGCGAACAGATCGGGCGCCAGATTGGCAAGGAGTCTATTTTCCAATCCGGTTTGATTGATGATCGATGTCATGGCGACAGATTTTCCGAGGCGATCACTTTTTCCTAGATCGCCCAGTAATCACTTATACTTTATTTTTTCAAATTTATCAAGGAATGAAATTTTATTGATCTGAGATAGGTTCGCTCCCGATTTGATTGTCGGCCTCCGCCGCTGGGCTCCGCCCCTGGTTCGGGCGCTCCAGCTGGACGTCAGATCCGGTGGACCCGCTCGGATACGAGGTTGGCCACGGTG
Source organism: Methylobacterium adhaesivum (assembly GCF_022179065.1). GTDB lineage: Bacteria > Pseudomonadota > Alphaproteobacteria > Rhizobiales > Beijerinckiaceae > Methylobacterium > Methylobacterium adhaesivum. Next base: position 75,250 of record NZ_BPQD01000007.1, on the reverse strand, counting down.
GTCGGTCGGGCGTCCGTTGGCATCGGCCGGGAACGCAGCCGGTGTTCCGGGTCGATGCCTGCAGTGAGGTTTGCGCCGCCGGTCAGTTGCAGCCGATGCAGATGCCCTTGGAAATTTCGTTGTCCTTCTTCTGTTGGGGCGTGCGCTGATCGGCATTGCGGTCGGCCTCGCCGCCAGCGGCGGCACCAGGCGGCTTGGTCTGGCCGACGCCGGTGGTGTTACGGGCGCGGGGCGTGGAGGTGACGTCGCCGCCCGTCCCGGTCTCGGCGGGGGATTGCGCCAGGGCGACTCCGGAAAAACCGAGGGCGAACACGACGGCACAGACGGGGAGATATTTCGAGATCACGCGGAATGTCCTTCACGAATGGGATCGTGAAATCCAACCCGTCCGGCGACCGTCGGTTCGGAGTGGACGACTCTTTCGTACGGTGGCGAAGTCGACACCCCACCGTGTCGGCGCCCGCTTCACGTGCCGACGATCGCCAGGAGGACGCCGGTACCCGGGCGTCGAGACCGGGCCGTCGGCGCGGCGGGCGTCGCGTTCGGCCGATCCGTTCGCAGCTGCGCGGCAAAAACGCATCTCGGATTTCGCGCCCGTCCCCTGATCCTTTCGGGATCGAACCCTAGTTTACAAGAAATCCAGACTTCAGACCGAGCCCCCGGACGTGACGCAGCGAGGCGCCCGCCCGGGACAGTCGCAGACCCCTTCAACAGGTTCGGAGACCCATGACGAGTCCCAGAGACTTCGAATTGAACCGACGCGAATTGGTGGTGGGAGCGACGGCCGCCGGCGCCCTCACCACGCTCCCCAAGGGAGCCCAAGCGGAGCAAGCCTCTATGGATCAACCGGTTCTGGCCAAGGTCGGCTTGACGGTGAACGGCCAACGCCGGGAGCTCGAGCTCGATACCCGCACGAGCCTGCTCGATGCGGCGCGCGAGCACCTGCATCTGACGGGGTCGAAGAAGGGTTGCGATCACGGGCAATGCGGCGCCTGTACGATGATCGTCGACGGGCGGCGCATCAACGCCTGCCTGACCCTCGCGGTGATGCACCAGGATTCCGAGATCGTAACCATCGAGGGCCTCGGCCAGCCCGGAAACCTCCACCCGATGCAGGCGGCCTTCGTCGAACACGACGGGTATCAGTGCGGCTACTGCACGCCGGGCCAGATCTGCTCCGGCGTGGCGGTCCTGGCCGAGATCAAGGCCGGCATTCCGAGCCATGTCACGGCCGACCTCAACGGCCCGATGCAGGTGACCGAGGCCGAGATCCGCGAGCGCATGAGCGGCAATATCTGCCGTTGCGGTGCCTATTCCAACATCGTCGAGGCGATGACCGAGGTCGCCGGGAGGCCCGCATGAAGTCTTTTACCTACGAGCGCCCGAGCACGCCGGCGCAAGCCGCCCAGGCCCTTTCGGCGAAGCCGAACGCCAAGTTCATCGCGGGCGGGACCAATCTCCTCGACCTCATGAAGCTGCAGATCGAGACGCCGACCCATCTCGTCGACGTGAACGGCCTGGGGCTGGATGCGATCGAGCCGACGCCGGAGGGGGGCCTGCGCGTCGGGGCCCTGGTGCGCAACACCGATCTCGCGTCGGACGCCCGCGTGCGCAAGGACTACGCGGTGCTCAGCCGGGCCCTGCTGGCCGGCGCCTCTGGGCAGCTGCGCAACAAGGCGACGACGGCCGGCAATCTGCTCCAGCGCACGCGCTGCCCGTATTTCTACGATACCGCCCAGCCCTGTAACAAACGCCAGCCCGGCTCAGGCTGCGGCGCCATCGCGGGCGTCTCGCGTCAACTCGCGATCATCGGTTCGAGCGAGGCCTGCATCGCGACCCATCCTGGCGACATGGCGGTAGCCATGCGCGTCCTCGACGCCACCGTGGAGACCGTCGACGCCCGGGGCAACGCGCGCCGCATCCCCATGGCCGAGTTCCACCGCCTGCCCGGTGACCGGCCCGAGATCGACACCACCCTGAAGCCCGGCGAGCTCATCACCGCCGTGACCCTGCCGAAGCCGCTCGGGGGCAAGCACATCTACCGCAAGGTCCGTGACCGGGCGTCCTACGCCTATGCCCTCGTCTCCGTCGCGGCGGTGATTCAGCCGGACGGATCCGGCCGTGTCGCCCTCGGGGGCGTCGCCCACAAGCCCTGGCGGGTCGAAGCGGCCGAGGCCGCCTTGCCGCGCGGCGCTCGAGCGACGACCGAGGCACTCCTGGCCGGCGCCAAGCCGACCCACGACAACGCCTACAAGATCAAGCTGGCCGAGCGGACGCTCGGGGCGGCGCTTATCGAAGCGAGGGCCTGAGCCATGAAGTTCGACACGCCCGCGGGGCAGAACCCCATCGATCAGCTCAAGGTCGTCGGCAAGCCGACGGACCGCATCGACGGCAAGTACAAGACCACCGGCACCGCGCCCTACGCCTATGAGCGCCACGACGTCGTGGCGAACCAGGCCTACGGCTACGTGCTGGGCGCTGGCGTCGCCAAGGGGCGGCTGCGCGGCCTGAACGTCGCGGCGGCACGGCGCGCGCCCGGTGTGATCGCCGTGGTGAGCACCCTCGATACCCCGAAGCTCGGGCTCGGGCGAATGAACACCGCGAGCCTGTTCGGTGGCCCCGAGATCCAGCACTACCATCAGGCCATCGCCCTGGTGGTGGCCGAGACCTTCGAGCAGGCCCGTGCCGCCGCCTATCTCATCAAAGCCGATTACGCCTCCGAGCCGGGTGCGTTCGATCTCGCCGCCGCGGCGAAATCCGCCAAGCCCGTCGAGGGCGGCAGCGGCGAGGGGAGCGGCAGTGGCGCAGAGGATCGGACGGGCGACTTCGAAAAGGCTTTCGCCGACGCGGCGGTGAGGTTCGACGAGACCTTCACGACGCCGGACGAGAGCCACGCGATGATGGAGCCGCACGCCACCATCGCGGCGTGGGAGGGGGACAAGCTGACCCTCTGGACCTCCAATCAGATGATCGCCTGGAGCAAGGGCAGCCTTGCCAAGATCCTCGGGATCTCGGCCGAGAACATCCGCGTCGACTCGCCCTATATCGGCGGGGGTTTCGGCGGGAAGCTGTTCGTGCGCGCCGATGCGGTCCTCGCCGCCCTCGGCGCCAAGGCGGCCAAGCGCCCGGTCAAGGTGGCGCTGACGCGTCCGCTCATCGCCAACAACACCACCCATCGGCCCGCAACGATCCAGCGGATCCGCATCGGCGCGACGAAGGACGGGCAGATCACCGCCATCGCGCACGAGAGCACGTCCGGCAACCTGCCGTCCGGCCGGCCCGAGACGGCCGTCGATCAGACGAAGCTGCTCTATGCGGGCGCCAACCGTCTCACCGGCATGAAACTCGCCCACCTCGATCTGCCCGAGGGCAACGCCATGCGGGCGCCGGGCGAGGCGCCGGGCCTGATGGCCCTCGAGATCGCCATGGACGAGATGGCCGAGAAACTCGGCCTAGATCCCGTGGCGTTCCGTATCCGCAATGACACCCAGGTCGATCCGGGGCACCCGGAGCGCCCGTTCTCGCACCGTAACCTCGTCGGCTGCCTGGAGCAGGGTGCCGAGCGGTTCGGCTGGTCGAAGCGCAATCCCACGCCGGGCCAGGTCAGGGACGGGCATTGGCTCGTCGGGATCGGCATGGCGGCGGGCTTTCGCAACAACCAGCTGACGAAATCGGGCGCCCGCGTTCGGCTCGACGCGAAGGGCATCGTGACGGTCGAGACCGACATGACCGACATCGGCACCGGCAGCTACACCATCATCGCCCAGACGGCGGCGGAGATGATGGGCCTGCCCCTCGATCGGGTGGTGGTGCGTCTCGGCGATTCCGATTTTCCAGCCTCGGCCGGCTCCGGCGGGCAATGGGGCGCCAACAACGCCACGGCGGGTGTCTATGCGGCCTGCGTGAAGCTGCGTGAGGCCGTGGCGCAGAAGCTCGGAATCAACTCGGCGGACGCCGTGTTCGCGGACGGCGAGGTCCGGTCCGGCAACCGCGCGGCGCCGCTCGCCCAAGCGTCGGCCGATGGCGACCTCTCGGGCGAGGATTCCATCGAGTACGGTGATCTCTCCAAGAAGCAGCAGCAATCCACCTTCGCGGGTCACTTCGTCGAGGTGGGGGTCGACATGCACACCGCCGAGGTGCGGGTCCGCCGCATGCTGGCGGTCTGCGCCGCCGGGCGGATCCTCAACCCGAAATCGGCCCGCAGCCAGGTCATCGGCGGCATGACCATGGGGGTCGGCGCCGCCCTCATGGAGGAGCTGGCCGTCGACACGAAGCGCGGCTTCTTCGTCAATCACGATCTCGCCGGGTACGAGGTGCCGGTCCATGCCGACATCCCGCACCAGGAGGTGATCTTCCTCGACGAGGTCGATCCGATGTCCTCGCCGATGAAGGCCAAGGGCGTGGGCGAACTCGGCATCTGCGGCGTCGGCGCCGCCGTGGCGAACGCGATCTACAACGCCACGGGCATCCGGGTGCGGGACTACCCCATCACCCTCGACAAGCTCCTCGACCGCATGCCCGACGCGGCCTGAACGAACCGGAGGGGGCGGGGCGCGTCGGCGGTACGCCCCGCCTCACTCTCGACATGCTGACCTTCGAAACCCTAGACCCGGCAGGGGCGGGGCTTATCCACCCCGCCCGTCAGCGTCGTTAAGGGGTCTTCGTGAAGCGCGGTCGCCTCAAGATCGGTCATCCGGCCACCGCTCCGGACACACGCCCCGCGCCGCGGTTCCACAACGGAATCGAGGCGCCCCTGGACCTCCTCGGCTCCGATGCGCCGCGCATCGACCGGCGCGAAGTCAACCTGCGCTGGCTCTGCGCGAGCACCCTCACGGGCCTGACGGGCGCCGGTCTCATCGGGGCGGCCATCCACGTCTCGTTCCAGAGCGATGTCTCGTTCGCGGCCATCCCCGAGCGGGCGGCCGTGGTGGTCCGGCCGGCGCCGAGCGACGACGACATCGCCCTTGCCCGCAAGGGCGACCGCCTCGTGCGCAACGTGATGATCGCCTCGGCCAAGCAGAGCTTTCGCGCGCCCGTCACCGTGCGGCTGGCCGATCGGGAGATCATCAAGGTCCGGCCCTTCATGCGCGTCTCCACGGCCCTGTCCATGACCACGGGCGTGTTCGCGGCCGAGATGCCACGCTTCGATCCGATGAAGTTCACCTCCGACGAACCGGCGGAGCGGGCGCCCGATCCCGGCATCGCCGAGGGGCCGGGCGGCGAGGTGTCGGTGGTCAAGCAGGACCTCGTCGGCCTCACCGTCGACGCTGGCGCCCCCGCACTCACCGACGACGACGTCACCGCGCAGGTCGAGGAGGAGCGCCGCCTCGCCACCGAGGCCGGCCGCCGCAGCGCCGTGCCAGTGGCGCCTCAGATCATGCTGTCGCGCACGCTGCAGCATGGTGGCGCGGCTCCGGATTTCGATGGAACGGCTCAGTCCGTCGGCGGCAGCCCGTTCCAGTCCATCGACGTTCTCGTGGTGCCCGAGAACGTGACGAAGCTCGCCAAGGTGAGCCTGCGGGCCGGCGACGCGTCCCTCGTCGACGAGCGAGACCTCGCCCTCAAGCGTGGCGAAACCCTGGACGCGGTGCTGCGTGCGACGGGGCAGGCGAGCGAGGAACAGGTCCGCGGCATCGTCGCGGCCCTCGGGGGTCGTGGGCGCATCGCCGAGCTCACCGAGGGCCAGCAGTTCCGCCTCCAGATCGCCCCGGGGCCTAAGCCCGGCGATCCCAAGCAGGTGACGCGCGTCATCCTTTACGGCGAGGCCGGCATCGAGGGCATCGCGGCCGTCAACGACCGGGGCGCCTTCGTATCCGTGGCGCCGCCGACGGAGGGTGCGCCTTCGACCAAGGTCGCCGGCAAGACCGAAGCCTCGTCCGAGGACGAGGAGGAGGACGGCTCGGGCCCCCGGCTGTATCAGAGCCTGTACGAGACCGCCGCCCGGCACGAGCTGCCGAAGACCGCTGTCGACGATCTCGTGCGCATCTTCGGCTACGATGTCGATTTCCAGCGTCGCATCTCGCCCGGAGATGCCCTCGACATCTTCTACACCTTCGACGAGGAGGCGGGGCAGGGCGGCACCGAGCGGCCGGAATTGCTCTACGCCTCGCTTAACCTCGGCGGCGAAGCTCGCAAGGTCTATCGCTTCCAGTCACCCGACGACGGCACCGTCGACTACCTCGACGAGCAGGGCCGGTCCCTGAAGAAGTTCCTCATCCGCAAGCCCATCGCCGACGGCATCATGCGGTCAGGCTTCGGATACCGGCGCCACCCCGTGCTCGGCTACGCCAAGCTTCATACCGGCGTGGACTGGTCCAATCCCATCGGCACGCCCATCGTCGCGGCCGGCAACGGCACCGTGATCAAGGCGGACTGGGATTCCGGCTACGGCCGGCGGGTCGAGATCCAGCACATCAACGGCTATGTCACGACCTATAATCACATGTCTCGCTTCGGGCGGGGCATGGCGGCCGGCGTGAAGGTGCGCCAGGGGCAGGTGATCGGGTATGTCGGCTCCACGGGCCTCTCGACGGGCGCCCACCTGCATTACGAGGTCATCATCAACGGACACTTCGTCGATCCGATGAAGATCCGCGTGCCGCGCGGGCGCGAACTCGACGGCCGGATGCTGGCAGAATTCTCCCGCCAGCGGGAGCAGATCGACGGCGTGATGCAGAAGTCGCGCTCCGCCACGGCGATTGCGCAGCGCGACACGATCCGCTGATCCGGCTTGCCCCGGGTCAGACCGAGGCGGATTCGCCGAGCATGAGCCGGGCGGTGTCGAGCATCGTCTTCATGGCGGCCGCTGCTTCCTTGTAGGCCGGCGTTCCGACATCCCAGTTCTGCGACGCGAGGGCAGCGATCATCCGCTCGGCCGCCTCGAGGGCCTTGGCTTCGGCCCTGAGCAACTCCGGCAGGGACGGGTGGTTGCCCAACGGGCCCGTGCGCAGGATCGCCCCGAGGCTCACGCCGTCGTTCCACGGCAGCTTGGCGAGGCCACGATCCGCCTCGGCGAGGCCGACGAGGACGCGGGCGAGCTTGCGCTTCCACGCGCCGATATCGGCCGGCAGGCGCACGATGGCGTAGGTCGAGAGGTCACGCGCCCCGTGCGCCAGGGCCTTCTGTCCGAGGGTTTCGGCCTTGACCAGGCGGTCGGTGATCAGCGCGATTTCCTCGTGGGTCTTCGAAGCCTTGCCGGCGATGTTCTGAACGGTGTTCGAGATCTCCGCCGTGGCGCTGCGCTGCTGGCCGAGCATCTGCGCGATGGCATGGTTGAGGTCGGTCGCCTTGCCGATCTGGTCGTTGGCCTGCGAAACTCGGCTTTCGAGGCCCTCGACGATGGCGCGGCCCGTGGCCACGGCGCTGCGGCTCTCGTTCACCGCCTGGGCGATGGAGCCCATCTCGACGGTGAGCGTGTTGAGGAGCGAGCGGATCTCCCCCGTGGACTTCGCGGTCTGAGCGGAGAGGGACTTCACCTCGGCGGCGACGACGGAGAAGCCGCGCCCGGCCTCGCCGGCCCGGGCGGCTTCGATGGTGGCATTCAGGGCGAGCAGGTTCGTCTGGCTGGAAATGGCCGCGATGGCGGTGGCCATGGCTTCGATCTGCGCGATGGCCCGTTCCAGCACCACCACCCGGTCGGAGATCTGGACGGTGCGTCCCTCGATCTCCTGCATGGCGTTGCGGGCCTGGCCGCCATCCGTGATGCAATGCTGCATGGCGGACAGGGCGTCTTCGGCCACCTTCACCACCGTATCGGAGGTCTGGGCGACCTCCGCGATGGAGGCCGCCATCTCTTCCGCGGCACCCGCGATGGTCTGGGTCGCCCGGGCGACCTCACCGACGTCGTAGCTCATCCATCCCGTGTTGGTCGCGGCCTCGGAGGCTTCGCGCGCCACCCGTGCCGTGCTGCCCAGGGCCTGCAGCGTGGCCCGGTTGGCCGTCGCATGCAAATGACCCAGGGCCGTCTTGAGAGGGCCGTCGGGAAGATCAATGGCTTTAAGATCCTGGGTCGTCATCAGGCGTTCGACGGCGCGGACCAGGATGGAATCGTCCGTCGGAAGGGCGGCGGCCGACGCCGTTTCGGACGTCGTCTGATTCTTCGTGAATCGGGTCAGGGGAAGACCGAGCATCAAACGACATCCTATGAGCGACGACCAAAAGCTAATGTGATTTCATGAAGTTCGAGTTAACAGATTGAGATGATTGAAGTCGTTATATATCATTTGATGACATTTTCTGATGCATTTAGCGGGCGTTCAGGGTGTGAGTTAATATTTTCGAGACTAAAAATTGCAACTTATAGTATTTATAGCATATGGTCTTACAAGATTTTATTCACGTCGAGCTCGATGTGCGTAAGGGCTGTCGAAGCCCGCCGTGACCCTGGGAGCGTCGCGTCCCGCTCCGGCTCACCCCCGCGAGGCTGTGCTCATCGCCCGCGCGTCCACCCGGCCCGGCGCGGCCTCGTCGATCGTCCCAGACATGGGAACAGCGTCGCGCTCCGCGAGCGTCTGCGGCGGCACCGGGGCCTCGATGGTGCAGACCACGCCTTCCGGCACGAACAGGAGCTTGACGTCTCCGTCGAGGTCGCGGGCGAGGCTGCGCTCAATGAGGCGCGAGCCGAAGCCCGTGCGGGTCGGTGGGACGACGGGCGGCCCGCCGCGCTCGCGCCAGCGCAGGGAGAGGCGAAGGTCCGGATCGCGGCTCACCGACCATACGATTTCGACGGAGCCGCCTTCGCACGAAAGCGCGCCGTACTTCACGGCGTTGGTGCCGAGTTCGTGAAGCGCCATGGCGATGGAGAGGGCGACGCGCGGCGGCAGGCGTAGGGCCGGGCCGGTGACGCGGAAACGCGAGGCGCTGCGGTCGCTCGCATCGAGGGGGGCGATGGCGTCGCCCACGACGGTGGCGAGTTCGGCGCCTTCCCAGCTTTCACGCGTCAGGACGTCGTGGACCCGCGCCAGGGCGAGGAGGCGCGCCTCGAAGGCCGCACGGGCGGCGTCGGCGTCCTTGCCTTCGAGACGGCGCAGGGACTGACCGGCGATGGATTGCACAGTGGCGAGGGTATTCTTCACCCGGTGATTGAGCTCATGGATGAGGAGACGGAGATGCTCTTCGGCGCGCTTGGCCTCGGAGATGTCGACGTTGCAGCCGGTGTAGCCCAGGAACGCCCCGGTATCGTCCTCGCGCGGCACGCCCTCGCAGCGCAGCCAACGGATCTGGCCGTCACGGTCGATCACCCGTACTTCGCCGCGGAATGGCCGGCGCGCCTCGAAGGCGTCCCGGAACAGCGCCAAGAACCCCGGGAGGTCGTCCGGATGAACGATCTTGCGCCAGCCGTCGCCCGCCAGGGTCTGGGCCGCCGTGCCGAACAGGTGCTCGAAGTGCATGTTGACGAAGCTGATCGTGGCGGTCTCGTCGGTCATCCAGATCAGGGCCGGAGCCGAATCGGCCATGTGCCGGAAGCGCGCCTCGCTCTCCCGCAGGGCGCTCAGGCCCCGTTCGGTTTCGGCCAGAGCACGGTCGCGCTCGACGATGCGGGCGCGCAGCCGGATCGAGGCATCGGCCAGGACCTCGCCGAGGGTACGAATCTCGTTGATCGGTGACGTGACGCGCGGAATCGCCTCCCCGCGCGCCAGGGCGGGCCCCGTCGCCGCGAGGCGCCGCAGGGGACGCGCGACCCGCGACCACAGGCTTACGGCGAGGACCGACGCGGTTGCGAGCACGAGGAGACCGAAGCCGCAGAACGCCCAGATCCAACCATGCAGGCGGGCCTCGACGAGGGATTGCGGAATGACCGCCGCCACGGTCCATCCCGTGAGCCGGGCGCGGGCCTCGACGACGGTGACGGCCCGCAGGGTCCGATCCTTCCCCTCCCAGACGCCCGCCGTGCTCGTCTGCTTCTGTCGCAGCGTCTGAAGGCGGGGGCGTCCCACCACGGCGTCGGGATCCGGGACGCGCGCGAGGACGATGCGGTCCCTGTCGGAAATGCCGGTCGTCCAGCCCGCGACGCTCTCGCGGTTGATCAGGGCTTGCAGCCGCGTCACGGGCGCGGTGAAACTGAGGAGGAAGGCGACTTCGCCCTCCACCAACACCGGCACCTCGACGACGTAGGTCGCCGCCTGGGCCGTCGACCCATGCAGGAGGCCCGATACGACGGCGCGTTGGGTGCCGGCGATGATCTCCCGGTCGAACGGCAGGTTCACCTTCGGCAGCGGTGCACCGGGCGGCACCGCTGTATTGACGAGTTGCTGCCCATCGGGTCGCCGCAGGAGGATGTCGAGGCCGACGGCATCGCGCACGAGGCGGGCCTGGGTTTCGAAGTTCGCGAACTCGGAATCCTTCAGGCGTGGCGAGGTCGCGAGGGTCTGGAGCACGGACACGAGACCTGCCGTGTCCCGGTCCACCGAGAGGGCGATGCTCCGCACGTTCTCGCGGGCGTCCTGCTCGAAGCGGGCTCGCTCGGTGCTCGCGTAGCGCATGAGCAGGATCGCCGTGAACAGAAGTCCCGGTCCGATGAGGGCGATGACGAGGGCGACGAGATAGACCTGAGTCGAGACGTCGCCATGCCAGAGCGCGGGCAGGAGACGGCCGAGGTGTTTCCAACGCCGCCGGAGGTGTTCGAAGCGCGTCCGCATCGGCGGCGTCTTCCCCGGACCGGTCCCCTCATCCCCGGATTGCGGGTCGGATGCGCTCATGAACGATCGACGTGACCAAGGTCGCGCGACGGGGTGACCCGGTCGCGGACCCTCTGCTTGAGGGTCTTCACGTCGGGAAAGCCGCCGTCCCGCGTCCTGTCCCAGATCGTGTCCGCGTCGCAGGCGATGACGAACACGCCGCCCGAGCCGGGGATCAGGGCCACCTCGCCGAGATCGTCACGGAAGGTGGAGAGCAGCTCTTGGGCCATCCAGGCCGCGCGCAGGAGCCACTGGCACTGCGTGCAGTAGGTGATGGCGATTCTCGGCTTCTCGGCTTGGGCGAGCGGCGTTCCATCCATGACCGGCACAGCGCACCGAACCCCCCCGACTTGTCAACCGCGTGGCGGCGGCTCCGCCGGGGCTCCCGCTCCCTGACTGTCCTTTGGCTGCGTTAAACCCTTCCCCTGCGGGCGGCCAAGCCTATCTGTCGCAGGGCGGCCAAGTTCGGTCGTCTCGTCTCTTCGTTTCCTCGGGAGTCTCCCTTCATGCCCTTAGGCGCCGCCCTTCTCCCGAGCCCGTTCGTTCTCGGCCGTGTGCGCGCGGCTTTCGTGGCCCTGGCTCTCGCCACCGTGCTGACGGGCTGCGGCGCCATCAACCGGGTGCCGACCCTGGAGGAGCAGGCCAAATCGTCCTGGAGCGAGGTGCAGAACCAGTACCAGCGCCGGGCCGACCTGATCCCGAACCTCGTCGAGACGGTGAAGGGCTATGCCCAGCAGGAGAAGGACGTGCTCGTCGGCGTCACGGAAGCCCGCGCCAAGGCCTCCAGCGTCAAGGTCGATGCCTCGACGGTGAGCGACCCGCAGAAGTTCAAGGAATTCCAGGACGCCCAGAACCAGCTCTCGGGGGCCCTCGGCCGCCTGCTCGTCACCGTCGAGCGCTACCCCGACCTCAAATCGAACCAGAACTTCCTCGCCCTGCAATCGCAGTTGGAGGGCACGGAGAACCGGATCAGCGTGGCGCGACGCGACTATATCGGCGCGGTCCAGGCCTACAACACCGAGGTGCGGACCATTCCGGGCCGCTGGATCGCCGCGTGGTTCTATCCCGACGCCAAGCCCATGGAGACCTTCACGGCGACGCCGAATTCCGAGCGGCCGCCGAGCGTGAAGTTCTAGCCCTCCATGCCGGTTGCCCTCGACCGGGGACTCCGCGCCGTCCTGTTCGGGCTGGCACTCGTGCTGCAGGCCGGACTCGCCTGGGCCGCCGACCCCGTGTTTCCGGCGCTATCGGGGCGCGTCGTCGATGCGGCGAGCCTGCTTGCGCCGCAGGATCGCGCCGGTCTCGAGGGTAAGCTGAAGGCCCACGAGGACAAGACGTCCGATCAACTCGTCGTCGCCACGGTGCCCGATCTTCAGGGGCTCACGGTGGAGGAGTATGCCAACCGCCTGTTCCGGCATTGGGGGCTCGGGCAGAAGAAGACCGACAACGGCGTCCTGCTCCTCGTCGCCCCCAAGGATCGCAAGGTCCGGATCGAGGTCGGCTACGGCCTCGAAGGCGCCCTGACGGATGCCCTGTCGAAGGTGATCATCGCCACGGCGATCACCCCACGCTTCAAGACCGGGGATTATGCCGGCGGCCTGAATGCCGGCGTCGACGCCGTGCTGTCGATCCTGTCGGGAGATGCCGAAACCTGGCAGCGCAAGGCTGAGATCCGCCGCGACGAGGCCGACCCGGGGCAGGTGATCCTTTTCATCGCGATTTTCCTCATCATTCTGTTCCTCGCCTACCGGATGAACCGTGGCGGGCGCGGCGGCGGGTTCGTGATCCTGCCCGGTCCTCCCTCGGGGGGCTGGAGCGGCGGCGTCTCGGGCGGCTTCGGGGATGGGGGCGGATTCTCGGGTGGCGGCGGTTCGTCGGGTGGCGGAGGGGCCTCGGGTGACTGGTGAGCCGATCCTCTCCCCGGACGCACTTGCGCGGATCGCCGATGCCGTCCGGCGCGCCGAGGCCGCGACATCGGGCGAGATCGTCGTGCTGGTCTCGGCCCGTGCCGGCACCTACCGCTCGGCGCCCCTGGCTTTCGCCCTGGCCTGCGGTCTCGTCGCGCCCTGGCCGCTGATCCTGTTCACCCCGTGGAGCGCCGTCTCCATCCTTCTCGCCCAGGCCTGCGTCGTCCTCGCGGCCCTGGCGCTCGGCCTGCCGCCGCGCCTGCGCATGACCCTCGTGCCACGCTCGATCCGCAGGGCCCGGGCGCACGAGGCGGCGCGGCGCGAGTTCCAGTCCCGCGGCCTGTGCCGCACGCCGGACCGCACCGGGGTTCTCATCTATCTCGCCTGCGCCGAGGGCCATGCCGAGATCGTGGCCGATTCCGGTGTCGCCGCGCGCGTGCCGGCCGCGGCCTGGGAGGACGCGATCCAGGCGTTGCTCGCAGCCCTGCGTCAGGGCGAGATGGAAGCGGGCCTCGTCGCGGCCGTCGCACGTGTCGGGGCGATCCTGGCGAGCGAACTGCCCGATCGCGGCGGCGGGCCGGATCTTCTACCGAACCGGGTGATCGTCGTCGATTGATCGGAGGACCGGCATCGCGATCAAGGCGGTAACAGGTTCGAAATCATGTCTGCGGTTTGCCCGAGACGTCTGGCCCTCGCGCCGAAATTGCGCGAGAAGGGGCTTGACGATCTGCGGGTAAGGACAGGTCGCTGGAGCGAGACGTCGATGAGTGCGATCAGTAGGCACGGGCCCTGGGCCCTCGTGGGAGCGTTGGGCGCGGCCGCCCTCGCCATCGTGGCCACCACCCGGGGCGAGACCGTCAACGCCCTCTGGGTCGTCGTGGCCGCCGTGTGCGTCTACCTCATCGCCTATCGTTACTATTCGCTGTTCATTTCCCAAAAGGTCATGCGCCTCGACGAAGGCCGCCCGACCCCGGCCCATCGCCACAATGACGGGCTCGACTACGTGCCCACCAACCGCAACGTGCTGTTCGGGCACCATTTCGCCGCCATCGCGGGCGCCGGCCCCCTCGTCGGCCCGGTGCTCGCCGCGCAGATGGGCTACCTGCCGGGCCTGCTCTGGATTCTCGCCGGCGTGGTGCTCGCGGGCGCGGTGCAGGACTTCATGGTCCTGTTCATCTCCATGCGCCGCGACGGTCGGTCGCTCGGTGAACTCATCCGCGCCGAACTCGGGACCGTGCCGGGCGTCATCGCCCTGTTCGGCACCTTCATGATCATGGTGATCCTGCTCGCCGTGCTGGCGATGATCGTGGTGAAAGCCCTGGCCGAGAGCCCCTGGGGTACCTTCACCGTCGCGGCGACGATCCCGATCGCCATGCTGATGGGGCTCTATGCCCGCTACATCCGCCCCGGAAAGGTCGGCGAGGTGTCGATCATCGGCTTCGTGCTGCTGATGCTGGCCATCGTCTACGGCGGCAACGTCGCCGCCGATCCGACCTGGGGCCCGTTCTTCACCTTCACCGGCACCCAGCTGTGCTGGCTGCTGATCGGCTACGGCTTCATCGCCTCGATCCTGCCGGTCTGGCTCCTGCTCGCCCCGCGCGATTACCTTTCGACCTTCCTCAAGATCGGCACGATCATCGGCCTGGCGCTGGGCATCGCCTACGTCGCTCCGCACATGCAGATGCCGGCTGTGACGAAGTTCGTCGACGGCTCCGGCCCGGTCTGGGCCGGCTCCCTGTTCCCGTTCCTGTTCATCACCATCGCGTGCGGCGCGGTCTCGGGCTTCCACGCCCTGATCTCGTCGGGCACGACGCCCAAGCTCATCGACCGTGAGACCGATGCCCGCTTCATCGGCTACGGCGGCATGCTCATGGAGAGCTTCGTGGCCGTGATGGCGCTGGTCTCCGCCAGCGTGATCGAGCCGGGCATCTACTTCACCATGAACTCCCCGGCCGGCCTCGTCGGGACGACGCCGGAGACCGCGGCCGCCGCGGTGACGAAGCTCGACCCGGCCTTCGCCATCACGCCCGAGCAGATCGCCCAGACGGCGAAGGACGTCGGTGAGCACTCGATCATCTCCCGCGCCGGCGGTGCGCCGACCCTCGCGGTGGGCATGGCGCACATCATCTCCTCGGCCATCGGCGGCAAGGCGATGATGGCGTTCTGGTACCACTTCGCCATCCTGTTCGAGGCCCTGTTCATCCTCACCGCCGTGGATGCGGGGACGCGGGCCGGACGCTTCATGCTGCAGGACCTGCTCGGCCTGGTCTCGCCGAAGTTCAAGGACACCACGGCCTGGGCGCCCAGCATCCTGGCCACTGCCCTTTGCGTCGGCGCCTGGGGCTACTTCCTCTACCAGGGCGTCACCGATCCGTTGGGCGGCATCTACACCCTGTGGCCGCTGTTCGGCATCTCGAACCAGATGCTGGCCGCCGTGGCCCTGACGCTCGCCACCGTGGTGATCTTCAAGATGAAGCGCGAGCGCTACGCGTTCGTGACGATCATCCCCACCGTGTGGCTGTGCATCTGCACCCTCACCGCCGGCTGGCAGAAGATCTTCTCGGCGGACCCGAAGATCGGCTTCCTCTCGCATGCCGATCGCTTCTCGGCCGCCATCGCCGAGAACAAGGTGCTGGCGCCGGCCAAGAACATGGCCGATATGCACAAGATCGTCTTCAACGACCGGATCGACGCGGCCCTGGCGGTGATGTTCGTCGGCCTCGTCGTCGCCATCGCGGCCTTCGGCATCAAGGCGTGTGCGAAGGCCTATCGGGCCGATCGCTGGACCGCCCTGGAAAGCGGCGGCCCGGTCGCGGTTCCAGCGGAGTAGGCATCATGGCGCTGTCGTCGGCGGAGTTGCGGGACCGGCTGAAAACCTTCTCGAAATGCGTCTGCGACGGCGCCCGCCTCATGGTGGGGCAGGGCGATTATGACGCCTACGCGGCCCATATCCGCAAGACCCACGCGGATCAGGAGCCCATGAGCGAACGGGAATTCTTCCGCAATCGGGAGAATGCCCGCTTCGGGGTGGGCAACCGCAGCGGGTTCCGCTGCTGCTGAGGATGCCGGCCGCCGTCTCACCGTCGATCACAGGCGCCCCGACGGGCGCCTGTGTCGCGTCGGCCAGCATTCATTCCGAAACAAAATCCATGCATTCGGTATCCGTGCGTCGCGGCGCCACGGCTGCGCCGTTGGGGTGCTTGTGCGACGACGGGTGAGCGCTCGTTCGCGGAGACGGCATGGGTCTCGTTCAATATGCGCTGAAGTTCCGGATTACGATCTACGTGCTCGCCGTGCTGATGATGCTCGGCGGAGCGGCGGCCGTGGTCGTGGCGCCCAAGGACGTGCTGCCCACCGTGGATATCCCGGTGGTCGTGGTGGTGTGGACCTATAACGGTCTGTCCACCTCCGAGATGGAACGGCGCATCACGACCTACGCCGAGTTCTCGCTCTCCAACAACGTCAACAACATCGCCCGGATGGAATCGACCACGCTTCAGGGCACGGCGATCCAGAAGATCTACTTCGACGGCGCGGTGAGCATCGACCTCGCCATCGCCCAGGTGGTCTCGGCGATGAACTCGATCCGCTCCGCCATGCCGCCCGGCGTGCAGCCGCCCATCGTCCTGCGGTTCTCGGCGTCCTCCGTTCCGGTAATCCAGCTCGCGCTCTCCTCCGATCGCGAGAGCCTGACCAAGGTCTACGATTACGCCCAGTACCGCATCCGCCAGCGCCTGACGCAGGTGCCGGGCTCGACCCTGCCGTCGCCCTTTGGCGGCACGCCGCGCCAGATCATGGTCGATCTCGACCTGCACGCCCTCCAGGCGCTGGGCCTGACGGCGCTCGACGTCACCAACGCCGTCACCGCCCAGAACCTCACGGTGCCCTCGGGCTTTGCCAAGATCGGCGAGCAGCAATACCCCGTGCAGCTCAACGCCTCGCCCGAGGCCATCGATGCCCTGAACCAGATCCCCATCAAGGTGGTCGGCGGCCAGCCGATCCTCGTGCGCGACGTGGCGTACGTGCGCGACGGCGGCCCGCCGCAGGTCAACATCGTGCGCGCCGATGGCCTGCATTCCGTGCTGATGCGGATCTTCAAGAACGGCACCGCCTCGACCCTCGACGTCGTCAACAACGTCAAGAAGGCGCTGCCCGACATCCGCGCCGCCGCCCCCGAGGGCATGACGCTCAAACCCCTGTTCGATCAGTCGGTCTTCGTCTCGGCCGCCATCGAGGGCGTGATCCACGAGGCGGTGATCGCCGCCGCGCTGACCGGCCTGACCATCCTGCTGTTCCTCGGCTCGTGGCGCTCCACCATCGTGGTGCTGGTCTCGATCCCGCTCTCGATCCTCACCTCGCTCGCGATCCTCACGGCGCTCGGCGAGACCATCAACGTAATGACGCTCGGCGGCCTTGCGCTGGCCGTCGGCATCCTCGTCGACGACGCGACGGTGGCCATCGAGAACACCTACCGGCTGTTCGAGGAGGGCGAGCCGTTCCGCAAATCCGTGGTCGAGGGCGCCGCCGGCATCGCCAAACCGGCCCTGATCTCGACCCTGTCGATCTGCGCCGCCTTCGTGTCGGTCTTCGCCCTGACGGACACGCCGAAATACCTGTTCACGCCACAGGCGCTCGCCGTCGTGTTCGCGATGCTCACCTCCTACGTCCTGTCACGGACCCTGGTGCCCGTGCTCATCGACGTGCTGGTGGCGCGTGAATATGCCGAGCGCCACGGCGACGGGGTCGAGGCGCCGCGCCGGGGCCGCATCGGCCGCGCGCTCGCTTGGCTCGGCCGTCCGCTCCTGCGGCTGGCCGGCTGGATCCGCCACGGCTTCGAGGCGCGCTTCACCCGCTTCCATCGCGGTTACGTCGGCCTATTGCACGTGGTGCTCCGGCGGCGGATCGTGACCCTCGGCGTGGTCGCCGCCGTGCTGGCGGGGTCGGCCGGCCTCTTCACCTTCGTGGGCCAGGATTACTTCCCGCAGGTGGCGTCGAGCCAGATGACCCTGCACCTGCGCACCCGCCCCGGCATGCGGATCGAGACCGCCGAGCAGGTCTTCGCCGAGGTCGAGGGCGTCGTGCGCGAGGTGATCCCGGTGGGCGAGATCGACCAGATCCTCGACAACATCGGCCTGCCGTCGAACAACTACAATTTCGCGTTCTCGGACGGTTCGTTCGTCGCCTACAACGACGGGCAGATGCTCATCAACCTGAAGGAAGGTCACGGCTCCGTCGCCGCCTACACCAAGCGCCTGCGGGAGGTGCTCCGTGAGCGGTTCCCCGACGTGGTCTTCTACTTTCAGCCCTCCGATATCATCACCCAGATCCTGAACTTCGGCACCCTGGCGCAGATCGACATTCAGGTCTCGGGCCGCAACACCGCCAAGGATCTGGAGGTCGCCCAGAACATCGTCCGGCGCCTCAGGGCGACGCCCGGGGCCGTGGACGTCCATCTCCATCAGATCGTCGGCACGCCGCAATTTTTCGTCGATGTCGACCGCAAGCTCGCCTCCGAACTCGGCCTGACCCAGCAGCAGATCGCCCAGGGGCTCAACGTATCGCTGTCCGGCTCCTTCCAGGTGACGCCGAACTTCTGGACCGATCCGAAGACCGGTATTCCCTATCAGCTCTGGGTCCAGACGCCGGAATTCCGCAACGATTCGCTGACCGCCCTCCAGAACACCCCGCTCCTCGTGCAAGGCGGCCCGGAGGCGCCGGGCGTGTTGACGCTGCTCTCCAGCGTTTCCACCATGCGGCGGGAGGGCTCCCAGACGGTGATCAACCACGTCAACACCCAGCCGACGTTCAACATCTACGCGGCGGTGCAGGATTCCGATCTCGGTTCCGTGGCGCGCGAGATCCGCACCATCGTGGCGGAGGAGCAAAAGGGGCTGCCGGCGCCCGACAAGATCACCGTCCGGGGCCAGATCGAGAACATGCAGTCGGCCTTCACCCGCCTGCAGGTCGGCCTCGCCATCGCGCTGGTCGCCGTCTACCTGCTGATGGCCGTGAACTTCCAGAGCTGGGGCGATCCGTTCGTGGTGCTGGCCGCCCTGCCGCTGGCCTTCTGCGGCATAGTCGCGAGCTTGTTCATCACCGGCACCACGATCTCGATTCCGTCCCTGTTCGGGGCGATCATGTCGGTGGGTATCGCGTCGGCGAACTCGATCCTCCTCGTCACCTTCGCCAAGGAGCACCGGGAGGCCACGGGATGCGGCGCCGCCGAAGCGGCGCTGCTCGCCGGCGAGACCCGCCTGCGGCCGGTGCTGATGACGGCGGGCGCCATGTTCCTGGGCCTCATTCCCATGGCGCTCGGCACGGGGGAGGGCGGTGAGCAGAACGCGGCCCTCGCCCGGGCCGTGATGGGGGGCATCGCCGTCGGTACCCCCTCGACTCTGCTGTTCGTGCCGTTCCTCTACGCCTTTCTGCGCCGGGGCGAGGTGCGGCCCCTGGAGGATTACGCGTGACCCACGCCCCCCGCGACCCGTCCGACGTGCCCCCGCCGCCGCGCGCCGGGCCGTTCGTCCTCGTCGGCCTCGGGGTGGCCGGCCTGCTGGCTTGGGGCGGCTACGGCCAGTGGCAGCAGCGCGCCGCCGCCGCCGATACCCAGCGCAAGATCGAGACCCACGTTCCGCGCCTGCGCACGGCCACCGTCGAGCGGGCCGACAAGCCGTTGGAGATCACCCTGCCGGGCCAGACCGACGCCTTCGCCCGAGCCGCCCTCTACGCCCGGGCCACCGGCTACATCGCCGAGCGCCGGGTCGATATCGGCTCCCGTGTGCGTAAGGGCGACATTCTCCTGCGGATCGCCGCCCCCGACCTCGACCAGCAGCTGGCTCAGGCCGAGGCCCAGGCCGGGCAGCTCCAGGCGCAGCTCCTCCAAGCCCGCTCCATGGTCGATCAGGCCAAGGCCAACGTGAATCTCGCCAACGTCACCAACTCACGCACCTCGACGCTCGCCGGCCAGGGCTGGGCCTCGAAGCAGAACGCCGACAATTCCCAGGCGAGCGTGCTCAGCCAGACCGCGACCCTGGCCTCGGCCGAGGCGGGCGTGAAGGTGGCCGAAGCCAACATCAAGGCGCAGGCCGCCACCGTCGACCGGCTGAAGGCCCTCACTGGCTTCAAGGACATCGTCGCCCCTTTCGACGGAGTGATCACCACGCGCGGCGTCGATGTCGGCGATCTCGTCCACGCCGATGGTACCGGCACCGCCCTCCTCGGCATGGATCGCGACGACGTCCTGCGCGTCTCCGTGAACGTACCCCAGAGCGCTGCGGGGGGCATCCGTGATGGGCTCGACGCCGTCGTGCGGGTGCCGCAGATGCCCAACCGCGTGTTCTCCGGCAAGGTCGAGCGCAGTTCCGTGGCGCTCCTCCTGTCCTCACGCACCCTCACCACTCAGGTCGACGTGCCCAACGCCGATCTCGCCCTGCGCGCCGGCCTCTACGTGTCCGTAACCTTCAAGGTGCCGCGCACCCAAGCCATGGCCGTGATCCCGGCCGAGGCCATGGTGTTCAACCAGCGCGGCACCCAGGTCGCCATCGCGGGCGATGACGGGCAGGCGCGCTGGCGCACCGTCCATGTCCAGCGCGACCTCGGCACCACGCTGGAGATCGACCGGGGCTTGGAGGGCGGTGAGCAGATCGTGCTGAGCCCACCCGCCGACCTGCGCGACGGCCAGAAGATCGAACGGCAGATCCCGAAATCCGACGGCAAGCCGGTGACGGCGGCGGCGCGCTGAGCGGTACGCCGGTTGCGCTGCCCCGGCTCGGGGTAGAGAAGGCGGGCCCGGAGCCGTCGCGCGGCTCGCTCAAGGACCCGTCTTTACCCTTCATGCCCGTCGCTAATCCGCCGGAGCCGGACGACCGCGCCCGCTTCGCCTCGATCACCGCCGCCATCGTCTGTGTCGCCGTGGTCGGCATCGGCCTCAGCCTCACCATTCCGCTCCTGTCCATCGAAATGGCAAGGATGGGCGCTTCCAGCACGCTCATCGGCGTGAACACCGCCGTCGCGGGGCTGGCCAGCATCCTTACAGTTTCGTTCGTGCCCCGGGTGGCCGCACGCATCGGCGTCGTCCGCCTCTTGATCCTGTCGCTGGGCCTCGGGGCGCTCATGCTCACCGGGTTCAAGGTGTTTCAAGACATCGTGTGGTGGTTTCCCCTGCGCTTCGTCTTCTCGGCGACGCTGGGCGCCCTGTTCGTCCTCTCCGAGTTCTGGATCAGCGAGGCGGCGCCGCCGGCCCGGCGCGGGCTGGTGATGGGCATCTACGCCACGATCTTGGCCCTCGGCTTCGCCGTCGGGCCGACCCTGCTGGCACTCCTCGGAACGGAGGGATACGCGCCCTACCTTGCCGGCTCGGGCCTGTTCGTCGCCGCCATGGTTCCCTTGCTTCTCGCGCGCGGCCTCTCGCCCGAGATCGGGCAGGGCGGTAGCCGTTCGCTCCTCGCCTATCTCCGCCTCGCGCCCGCCGCGACGGGCGCCGCCCTGGTCTACGGCGCCGTCGAGACCGGCGGCTTCGCCATCCTGCCCCTCTACGGCCTGCGTCTCGGCTACGACGCGCAGACGGCAGCCGGCCTCGTCTCCGCCCTGGCGCTCGGCAATGTCGTGTTCCAGATCCCGTTCGGCTGGCTTGCCGACCGCATCGACCGGCGCCTCGTCCTGCTGACTTCGGCGTTATGCGGAGCGCTCGGCTCACTGCTCATCCCCGTCGCCTCCGTCTCGTTCCCGGCCCTCGTCGTCCTGCTCTTCGTCTGGGGCGGCTTGGCCGGCACCCTCTACACCGTGGGGCTCGCCCAACTCGGCGCCAGCGTGCGCGGGCCGGAACTCGCCGGGGCCAACGCCGCCTTCGTGCTGCTCTACAATGTCGGCCTCATGGTCGGCCCGCCGCTCATCGGTGGCGGCATGGACCTCGTGCCGCCCCAGGGCTTCGCCTACACGCTCTGTGGCCTGTTCCTCGCGTATGCCGGCCTGGTAGCCTGGCGCCTGCGCGGCTATCCCCGGCCTTGACGAAACCCGGCCGATGGGGCAATGACCGCCCCGGTATTCAGCCGGCTCGGGCCGGTCCTTTTGCGTTTCGCTGATGCGGAATGCCGCCATCATAGGAGCGCCGCGCCATGGCCAAGGCCGTCACCGTCAAAATCAAGCTGATCTCGACCGCCGATACGGGTTACTTCTACGTCACGAAGAAGAACTCCCGCACGCAGACCGAGAAGCTCTCGATGAAGAAGTACGACCCCGTCGTGCGTAAGCACGTCGACTTCAAGGAAACCAAGATCAAGTAAGCCGTTTCACGGCAACGTGACGGTGCAGGCCGCTTCCCCGCCCGGGGAAGCGGCTTTTTTGTTGCGCCGATGCCTGCCTGTCTCGGTTGAAGCCGGGCGGGGTTCGGGCGATGGAGAGCGCCAACGCAGTCATCGCCGGGACGCAACCGCATGAACCAGGATTTCGACGTCGATCTGTTCGTCATCGGCGGGGGCTCCGGCGGCGTGCGGGCCGCCCGGATCGCGGCCGGACACGGCGCACGGGTCCAACTGGCCGAGGAGTACCGGGTCGGCGGCACCTGCGTCATCCGGGGCTGCGTCCCCAAGAAGCTGATGGTCTATGCCGGCCGCTTCCGCGGGGAGTTCGAGGATGCCGCCGGCTTCGGCTGGACCGTCCCCGAGCCGCGCTTCGACTGGAGCGTGCTGAAGGCCCGGCGCGACGCCGAGGTGGCCCGGCTCGAGGGCATCTACGGGACCAACCTGGACAAGGCCGGTGTCACCCTCGTGCACGAGCGCGCGGTGATCGAGGACGCCCATACGGTGCGCCTCGTCGGCTCGAACCGTCGGGTGCGGGCCAGGGTCATCCTCGTCGCCGTGGGCGCCCATCCGGTGAAGGTGCCTGAAGTGCCGGGCTGTGAACTCGCCATCACGTCGAACGAGGTGTTCGAGCTGGATCGCCTGCCGGAGCGCATCCTCGTGGTCGGCGGCGGCTACATCGCGGTGGAATTTGCCGGCGTGTTCGCGTCCCTCGGGTCACGTACCACCCTGGCGCATCGCGGCGACCAACTCCTGCGCGGGTTCGACGACGAGATCCGCGAGGCGCTCGACACGGCCTATGCCAAGCGCATGGACCTGCGCCTTGGAACCAACGTCGAACGCCTGGAGCGTGTCGCGGGCGGCCTGCGGGCGACCCTGAGCGATGGATCCGCCCTGGAGGTCGATGAGGTTCTCTACGCCACGGGCCGGCGTCCGAAGGTCGATGGGCTCGGGCTGGACAGAGTGGGCATCGAACTCGACGAGGCCGGCGCGATCCCCGTCGACGCGTTCTCGCAGACCCGCGTGCCGTCGGTCTATGCGGTGGGCGACGTCACGAACCGTGCGGCCCTGACCCCCATCGCCATCCGCGAGGGCCACGCCTTCGCCGATACGGTGTTCGGGGGCAAATCGTGGTGCGTCGACCACGATCTCATCCCGACGGCCGTGTTCTCGACTCCCGAGATCGGCGTCGTCGGGCACAACGAGGATACGGCGCGCAAGCTCTACGCCCGCATCGACGTCTACCGGTCGAGCTTCCGCCCGATGAAGGCGACTTTGTCGGGGCGTGACGAGAAGGTCCTGATGAAGGTCATCGTCGACTGCGCCAGCGATCGGGTCGTGGGTGTCCATATCCTCGGTCACGATGCCGGCGAGATCATCCAGGCGGTGGGCATCGCCGTCACCATGGGGGCGACGAAGGCTGATTTCGATCGGACGATCGCGGTCCACCCCACCGCTGGCGAGGAACTCGTCACCATGCGGACGCCCGTGGCGAAAAAGCACCCCGACAACGTGGGCTAAGGGGCCTCCACCGTCGCAGCCGGGAACGCGGCACGGGTGGGAGCGGTTGCCGGAGGCGCTCGTCCGCATCCGGAGCTCTCCATGACCGACAAGATGGCCGACCCGAAGATCGAACCCTACAACGGTCCGGCGGGCGGCTGGGGCTCCGCCGCGTCGCTCGCCGAGATCCTGCTGCGGGAGGAGATTCCCGCCTCGGGAGCGGCGCTGCTGCTGAAGCAGAACAAGCCCGACGGCTTCATGTGCACCTCCTGCGCTTGGTCGAAGCCCAGCAAGCCGGCGATGTTCGAATATTGCGAGAACGGCGCCAAGGCCACGGTTTGGGAGCAGACGCCGAAGCGCGTCGGCCCGGACTTCTTCGCCGAGCATACGGTGACGGAACTGCTGGGTTGGAGCGATTACGCTCTGGAAGAGAAGGGCCGGCTCACTCATCCGCTCCGTTACGATCCGGCGAGCGACCGCTACGTGCCCGTGGCGTGGGCCGAGGCGTTCGCCGAGATCGGCTGGGAACTGCGAGCTTTGGATCCGAAATCCGTCGTCTGCTACGCGTCGGGCCGGGCGTCCCTCGAGACGTCCTACATGTACGCGCTGTTCGCGCGGATGTACGGCAACAACAACCTGCCGGATTCCTCCAACATGTGCCACGAGCCGACCTCGGTCGGCCTCAAGGCCTCCATCGGTTCGGCCGTCGGCACCACGGTGCTGGAGGATTTCGAGACCACCGACCTGATCCTGTTCTTCGGTCAGAACGTCGGCTCCAATTCGCCGCGCATGCTTCATCCCCTGCAGGAAGCCCGCAAGCGCCGGGTGCCCATCGTCACGTTCAATCCCTTGCGCGAGCGCGGGCTGGAGCGGTTCACCAATCCGCAATCGCCCATCGAGATGGCGACCCGGAGCGAGACCGAGATCTCGACGCAGTATCACCAGGTGAAGGCCGGCGGGGACATCGCCGCCCTGACTGGGATGTGCAAGGCGCTGTTCTCCGCCGACGACGAGGCGCAAGCGGTCGGTCGTCCGCGCATCCTCGACGTGGCCTTCATTGAGGAGCACACGCACGGACTCGACGCCTTCAAGGCCTTTTGTGAAGGTCAGGATTGGGCGGCCCTGGAGGCCCGCTCGGGACTTACACGCGCGGCCATCGAATCCGCCGCTGCGGTCTATGGCCGGGCGCGGGCCGTGCTCGGCGTCTACGGCATGGGCCTGACCCAGCATCGCAAGGGCACCGAGTCGGTGCAGATGCTCGTCAACCTCATGCTCCTGCGCGGCAATGTGGGGCGCCCCGGCGCCGGCCTCTGCCCCGTGCGCGGGCATTCCAACGTCCAGGGCCAACGCACGGTGGGCATCACCGAGAAACCCGAACTCGCGCCCCTCGATACCCTCGCCGAGCAATACGGATTCGAGCCGCCCCGTGAAAAGGGCCTCAACACCGTGGAGGCCTGCGAGGGCATCCTCGACGGATCGGTGAAGGCGTTCGTGAGTCTCGGCGGCAACTTCGTGCGCGCGATCCCCGATACGGTGCGGATGGAGGAGGCGTGGCGCGGGATGCGCCTCACCGTGCAGATTGCGACGAAGCTCAACCGCTCGCATCTCGTCAACGGCACCGTTGCGTACCTGCTCCCCTGCCTCGGCCGCATCGAGATCGACGCCCAGGCGACGGGCATCCAGGCGGTGTCCATGGAGGATTCGACCTCGTGCTTCCACGGCTCGCGCGGCTTCACCAAGCCGGTGAGCGCAGAGGTCCGTTCCGAGCCCTGGATCGTCGCCGAACTCGCCAAGGCGACGCTCGCCCCGAATCCGAAGGTCGATTGGGACGCCTGGGTCGGCGATTACGCCAAGGTCCGCGACGCCATCGAGGCGACCTATCCGAGCGTGTTCCACGACCTCAACGGGCGGATGTTCGAGCCGGGCGGCCTGCACAAGCCGATCCCGGCCCGCGAGCGCAAGTGGGAGACCGAGACGGGCAAGGCCAACTTCATCGTGCCTGCCGGTCTCGATGAAGATCCCGACATGCCGGCACGCGGCCCGGACATCCTCGACCTCATCACCTTGCGCTCGAACGATCAGTTCAACACCACGATTTACGGCTATGACGACCGCTTCCGGGGGGTGAAGGGGACGCGCATGATCCTGTTCATGAACGCGGCCGACCTTGCCCGCATCGGCGTGCGCGACGGCGACAGCGTCAACCTCTCGACCCCCTCCGAGGACGGGTTCACCCGCACGGTGAAGGGGTTGCGCGTGATCGCGTACGACATCCCGCCGGGCAATTGCGGC
Source organism: Methylobacterium adhaesivum (assembly GCF_022179065.1). Classification (GTDB taxonomy): domain Bacteria; phylum Pseudomonadota; class Alphaproteobacteria; order Rhizobiales; family Beijerinckiaceae; genus Methylobacterium; species Methylobacterium adhaesivum. The sequence goes on along the minus strand of NZ_BPQD01000007.1, from coordinate 49,579 downwards.
GGTTACTATCCGGAGCTGAACCCGCTGATCCCCCTCTGGCACCACGACGAACAGTCGAAGACCCCGGCGGCCAAGGCGATTCCCGTCCGGATCACCCCCTCGACGCGTCGCCCGCGCGACCCATAACATCTCCATGGAACAGCACGACGACGCGCACGATCGCCGTCAGGCCATCATCGACCGGATGCTCGCGGAGGCGCTGGATCCCGTCGACGACTATCGCCTGCCGAGCCACGATGCCTTGCCGGAGGACATGCGCAAGACGGTCGATATCCTGCTCGCCAAGGCTGAGGCGCAGCGCATGCGCCGACTGACCTACGACGATCTCGAGGAGGCTCTGCCGCCCCGTGACGTCACCTCCGAGGATCTGGAGGCGATCTTCTGGATCCTGTCGGAGCATGGCATCGCCATCGAGGACGGTGACGTCGCCTGAATCGGCACGCGGACCGCACCGTGCTGCCCGACCCTCGCGTCTGCCGGCAAACCCCTCTATAAGCCGCGCTTTCCGCGTCGCATCCTGTGTGCGCGGACAAGCCGGCCGAGGGGTGGCGGGAGACAATCATGGGCGAGCGTCGGACATCGAAGACGGGCTGGACGCCGAAATCTTGGCGCGATCTGCCGATCCAGCAGGTGCCGGCTTATCCGGATGCCGCCGCCCTCGCCGCGGTCGAGACCCAACTCGCGAGCTTTCCGCCCCTCGTCTTCGCTGGGGAAGCGCGGAAGCTGAAATCGGCGCTGGCGCGGGTCTCGACGGGCGAGGCCTTCCTGCTCCAGGGCGGTGATTGCGCCGAGAGCTTCGACGAGCATTCGGCCGACAACATCCGCGACTTCTTCCGGGTGTTCCTGCAGATGGCCCTGGTGCTCACCTTCGCGGGCGGTTCGCCCGTGGTGAAGGTCGGCCGCATCGCCGGGCAGTTCGCCAAGCCGCGCTCGTCACCCACCGAGACCCTGGGCGGCGTGACCCTGCCGAGCTACCGCGGCGACATCGTCAACGGACTGACGTTCACGGAGGAGGCCCGCGTGCCCGATCCGCGTCGGCAGCTCGAGGCGTACCGCCAGTCGGCCGCGACCCTCAACCTGCTGCGCGCCTTCGCGACGGGTGGTTACGCCAATCTCGAGAACTCGCATCGCTGGATGCTCGGCTTCGTGAAGGATTCGCCCCAATCCGCGCGCTACGCCGATTGCGCCGAGCGCATGACCGAGACCCTCGACTTCATGCGCGCCATCGGGATCAATCCCGAGACGCACCAGGAGGTTCGCACCACGGACTTCTACACCAGCCACGAGGCCCTGCTGCTCGGCTACGAGGAGGCGCTGACCCGCGTCGATTCCACGAGCGGTGACTGGTACGCCACGTCGGGCCACATGCTGTGGATCGGCGACCGCACCCGGCAGGCCGATCACGCGCATGTCGAGTTTGCCCGCGGTATCCGGAATCCCATCGGCCTCAAGTGCGGGCCGTCGATGACTGCCGAGGGCTTGATCGGGCTCATCGACCAGCTCAACCCCGCCAACGAGGCCGGGCGCCTCACCCTCATCTGCCGGTTCGGTGCCGAGAAGGTCGGCGACCACCTGCCGGGCCTGATCCGGGCGGTGGAGCGCGAGGGTCGCAAGGTCGTGTGGGTGTGCGATCCCATGCACGGCAACACCATCTCGGCCGGCGGCTACAAGACCCGGCCGTTCGAGCGGGTGATGCAGGAGATCGAGGGCTTCTTCGGCATCCACCGGGCCGAGGGCACCATCGCGGGCGGCATCCATCTCGAAATGACCGGTAAGAACGTCACCGAATGCACCGGCGGCGCCCGTGCCCTCACGGCCGACGACCTGCAGGACCGCTACCACACCTACTGCGACCCGCGCCTCAACGCGGAGCAGGCCCTGGAGGTGGCGTTCCTCACGGCCGAATTGGTGAAGCGCGAACGCGCCGAGATCGAGCGGCCCCGCCTCGACGCGGCGGAATGAGAAAAAAGGCCCCGCCGTTGAGGCGGGGCCTTTTTCATGTGGCTGCTCGAATCGGGACGGTGCCGGGTCCGGCTAGTGCAACCAGCCCGTGAAGAAGTAGATGATCAGAATGATCGGCAGTGGAATGCCGATGAGCCAAAGCAAACCGCCCTTGAGCATGACGCAACTCCCGTAAAGATCCTGCTGCTCAACGGGTCGGGCCGGTCATCAGTTCCTATATTCGTGCGCGGATTGGGGATGATGTCTCTACAGGACTTCGCGCTGCCCCTTGCCCCGCCGTTCGTAATAGAACGGAATCTGCAGGTAGGGCGCCAGATTGCCGGCGATCTGAGCTTCCAAATCGCCGAGAATGAGACCGGTGATCCGTGGCAGATCGAGGCTGCGCGCCTCCGTGAAGGTCACCCAGGCGAGTTCGACGAGTTCCGACTCCGACGTGACGACGCCGGGCGCCTCCTCCGCCACGGCCTTGCGGTCGACGGCGAAGAAGCGAGTGTCGAACCGCCGGGGCCGGCCCGGCGGGGTAATCGCCCGGGCGACGAAATGCAGCGCCTCCAGGTCCGGCATGATCCCGGCCTCGCGGAACGCCTGCCAGCTGCCCTCGGGCACGGACTCCGGCGGTCCGTAATCGCGGGTGCCGAGCATCAGCCCGGTTTCTTCGTAGGTCTCGCGGATGGCGGCCAGCGCCAGCGCGCGCCCGAGATGATGCGATGCCCGTGGAACCTGGAGCGCCAGGGCATCGCTGGCCCGGCTCGAGAGGGCGCCGGCCACGGGCATGTGCCGGTCGCCCGGCTCGATGCGTCCGCCCGGGAAGACGAACTTGCCCGGCATGAAGGCGAGGGACGGATGCCGCCGACCCATCAGGATCCGGGGTGTTCGCTTCGTACGGTCGAGGATGATCAGGGTCGCGGCGTTGCGGGGGCGTAGGGCCGGCTTCGCGGGCGCTCCGGGGTTCGAGCGGTCAGACGGGGCCGAGGCCGGGGGTGCGAGTGTCGCTGGGTCCACGCGGAAGCTCCTCCGGCCGCGATACGGCCGCGCTCGGGCCGACGGGTAGCGTGGCGAAGCCCCCCATGCCAAGGGCGTATTGCAGGCCGACGACGGCGCCCTTCACGGGCTGGAGAAGGGCCAGGGCCGAACCGAGGGTGACGAGGGGCCAGAAGCTAAGCTGGAACCACAACGGCACGTCGTAATTCGTCTCGAGTTCCAGGATGAAATACCCGACGACGTGGCCGACGATAAAGATCACGACGTAGGGCGGCAGGTCGTCGGCGCGGTGGCTATGCAGGGCCAGGCCGCAGGTTTCGCAGTCCGGCCGCACCTTGAGGAAGCGCCCGAAGATCCGGCCCTCGCCGCAGTGGGGGCAGCGCCCGAGGAAGCCCCGCGCCATGGACGTCGTGAGGCCGGTGCGTTCGGCCGGAAGGGTCTCGACGCGCGCGGTCATGGCGGTGTCCGTCCTGTTCGTCGGAAGCTCTCCTCGTCTACACCACTCGCCTCACCGGCGCGACCCGCGGTGACGCGACCCGGTGTTGCGGATGCCGGCGGGGCGCCCCGGCGCACCGGCCTTGCGCGGCGAGCCGGTCTTGCCGCCCACGCCCGAACGGGCCGGGCGTGCCTGCCCCTCCGAGAGCAGTTCGAACCGCAGGGCGCCCGCCACGGCGGCGGCCTCGACGAGGCGGACCTCGACGCGGTCGCCGAGGCGATGGGTCTCCCCCGAACGCTCGCCGACGAGGGCGTGGCGGGCCTCGTCGTGCCGGTAGAAGTCCGCGCCGATGGTGGAGATCGGCACGAAGCCGTCGGCCCCGGTTTCGTCGAGCTTGATGAACAGCCCCGACCGGGTGACGCCGGAGATCTGCCCGGTGAAGTTCGCGCCGACCCGGTCGGCGAGATGGTGGGCGATGAGGCGGTCGATGGTTTCGCGCTCGGCCGCCATAGCCCGGCGCTCGGCCGCGGAGATCTGCTCGCCGATCTGGTCCAGCATCCCCACGGTCACCTCCGTGGACAGGCCGTCGCGTCCGAGGCGGCAGGCCGAGATCAGGGCACGGTGGACGATGAGATCGGCGTAGCGCCGGATCGGCGAGGTGAAATGGGCGTAGCGGCGCAGGTTCAACCCGAAATGCCCGAGATTCTGCGCCGCATAGACCGCCTGGGCCTGGGAGCGGAGAACCACCTCGTTGATGAAGATCGCGTGCTCGGTCTCGGCCACCGCCCCGAGGATGCGGTTGAACAGGGCCGGGCGCAGGGCCCCTTCCTTCGGGATCTTGATGCCGATGGAGGCGAGTACTTCGCCCAACGACCGCATCTTCTCGAGCGCGGGCTCGTCGTGGACGCGGTAGATCAGGGGTTGCTTGGCCTGCTCCAGGGTCTCGGCGGCGGCGACGTTCGCCTGGATCATGAACTCTTCGATCAGCCGGTGCGCATCGAGGCGCGCCGGCACCACGACGCGGTCGACGGCGCCCTCTGGGGTGAGCAGCACCTTGCGTTCGGGCAGATCGAGGGCGAGGGGGCCACGCTCGTCCCGCGCGGTCCTCAGGGCCTCGTAGGCGGCCCAGAGCGGGCGCAGGACCGGGTCCAGGAGAGGCGCCGTGGTCTCGTCCGGGAATCCGTCGATGGCGGCCTGAGCCTGGGCGTAGGAGAGCTTGGCGCGCGAGCGCATCATCACCCGGTGGAAGCTGTGGCGGCGCTTCGTTCCATCGGCGGTGACGACCATGCGGACGGCCAGGGCCGGGCGATCCTCGTGTTCGCGCAGCGAGCACAGGTCGTTGGAGATGCGTTCGGGCAGCATCGGCACCACCCGGTCGGGGAAGTAGACCGAATTGCCGCGCATCAGGGCCTCGCGGTCGAGGGCCGAGCCGGGGCGGACATAGGCGGCGACGTCGGCGATGGCGACGGTGACGACGAAGCCGCCGGCGTTGGCCGGATCGGGATCCAGGACCGCCATCACGGCGTCGTCGTGGTCCTTGGCGTCGGGCGGGTCGATCGTAATGAGGGGTTCGGAACGCCAATCCTCGCGCCCGTCGAGGCCGGCGGGCACCACCGCATCGGCCTCGGCGAGGGTCGCGGCCGCGAAGACGTGGGGGATGTGATGGAGGTGGAGCGCGATGAGGCTCACGGCCTTCTCGGACCCGAGGGACCCGAGGCGCTCCTTCACCCGCCCCTGCGGCAGGCCGAATTGGGTCTCGCGCTGGAGGGTCACGCTCACGAGGTCGCCGTCGCGGGCCTCGCCCTCCTCGCCGGCGGGAATCGCGATCTCGCGTCCCTGCGCGCGCTTCTCCACGGGGATGATGCGGCCGCCGTCCCGGCCGGCGCGGTAGACTCCGACGATCTCGGCCTTGTTCTTGCCCACCACCTTGATGACGCGGCCCGAATAGCGCCCCGCCTCGCCCTCCGTCGGCGCGACGCGCAGGAGCACCCGGTCGTTGATGCCGGGGGCCGCCAACCCCGGCTTGCGGCCCGGGCGCGGCGCCACGACCGTGATCTTCGGAGCCGGTCCCTTCTCCGCATCCCACTCGACGGGAACGGCGAGGAAATCGCCGTCGCGGTCGCGGGACTTGATGTCGGCGAGAACCACCGCCGGCAGGCGCCCGGCCTCGGTGAGACCGCCGCGCCCGCGCTCGATGGCGCCGTCCTCTTCGATCTCCTTCAGGATGCGCTTGAGGCCGATGCGGTCGGCGCCCTTGATGCCGAAGGCCGCCGCGATCTCGCGCTTGCCGACCTTCTCCGTCGCCGAGGCGATGAAGGCGAGGATGGCCTCGCGCGAGGGGAGGGCGGGACGCCCGGGATTCGGATTGATGCGCTTGGCCAAATGAACGGGCTCGCGGCGCGGGGTCGTGACCCGACGCTAGAAGGTCGTGGCCGATCCCGGCATGGGATCATGGCCTGTCCTCGTAACATGGGCTCGACGATGCCCCTGGGCAACGGCGCGGCTCCGGCCCTCAACACCGTTCATCCCGTGGCGGCGGACTTGCGGATGCGCTCGACCGCCGCATCGATGTCGAGATCGTGGGCGGTGATCTCCGCCAGGGTGAACGGGCACAGGGCGGGCAAGCCGAACTCGACCTGGCCCTCCGCTTCGCGGAATTCCGGGGCCTCGGCGTCACCGACAGCCAGGGTCCACATCCCATCGATCTTGAGGTTTAAAACTGCGGACGGGTCCGAAACGATGCGGGCGTGGCTGTGGCGTGCCTCCTCGCGCCACAGCAGGCTGGCACGGTCGTCCCCCATCAGGGCCGCCTTCACCAGGCTCGCGAGGAGTTGTCTGAGATCGTTCATGAGTCCGTCCGTTGGCGTGACGTGTCCCGAGTAGGGCAAGGCGCGCGCCAGACGTCACGACGGGGTGCCGCCGTCCCGCTTGGCCCGCAGGGCTTCGGCGTACCAGACGAGTTCGTCGAGGAAGCGCCCGGCGGCCTTGGCGAGCCAGTCCTCTTGGATGCCTCCCTCGGCGTCGAGGGTCTTGCCGACGCGCGGGATCGGCAGGAGGGACGGAATGCTGGAGGCGCCGAGTTCGGCCATCATCGCCCGCAGCTGCATCGCCGCGCGCACGCCGCCATATTGCCCCGCCGAGTAGCAGCAGATGGCGGACGGCCGCCAGAAATACTCCTCGAGGAAGTAGGCGAGGGTGTTCGACAGGGCCGGCGGGATCGAGTGGTTGTACTCCGCCGAGACCACCACGAAGGCGTCGGAGCGGCGATAGAGGGCCGCCAGATCCTCCAGTGCCGGGGGCGCCGTTCCGGGCGCATACTCCTTGTACATCCGGTCGAGGAGCGGCAGTCCCAAAGCCGCCGGATCGACCAGGGGCGCCTCGATGCCGCGGGCTTCCAGCCGCGCGATGAGAAAGCGGGCGACCCGCAGGCCTTGGCGCTCCGCGCGGACGGAGCCGAGGATGACGGGCATCACGAGGGGCATGGCGGCTGATTCCCTTGCGGGCGCCGGGCGGCCCGCGCCCCGGCAGTCTGGACGCGGATCGCCGCGCGGCCAACCCGTTGCGTCACCCGTTCACGCCCTGGGCCGCGCCGAGGCCAGATTCTATCGCCCGCACCCGGCGGCGGGCCGAGCGACGGCGAAGGACATAGAGGGTGAGACCGCTCACCGCGAGAAGCGGCATCAGCAGCGAGGCCACGCAGAACACCAGGGCGACGAGGCCCCCGAAGAAGCGCCCGCGATGCACCTCGAGCATGTTGTCGGCCATGCGCCGGCCAAGAGTCTTGTCGGCGTCCCGGGCGACGGAGAGTTGCGCGCCGGTGGCTCGATCGAAGGTCGCCTCGTTGCGGGAGGTGTCGTCGCCGATGCGGTAGCGGATGCGGATCGCGCCGGCATCGGGACGGGGCAGGGTGACGACGGCGAGGGACGCGTCCCTGCCGTCCCCCGCCCGGAATGCCGCCCAGGCCCGGTCGAGGGCCGGCGGTTCCGTCGAACCGCTCTGGCGCGGCGGGCGCGCGGGCTTCGCGCGCGGCGCCTCGCCCGTCAGCACCCAGGTCGCCGCGTCCCGGTACCAATCGTAGGACCACCACAGGCCCGAGAGGGCGACGGCCGCGTAGACCGGCAGGAGCCAGGTCCCGGCAACGGTGTGGAGCGACCACCAGCGCGGACGGCCCGGACGCCGGAGGTTGGGCTTCAGCCAGATCCGCCGGGAATGGATCTGCGGCCAGCGCAGGTAGAGCCCGGTGCCGAGAAAGATCAGGAGGGCGAGGGCGCTGGCACCGGTGATGCTGCGACCCCAGCCCTTGCCTTCACCCGGCAGGAGGAGCCAGCGGTGGAGGTCACGGATCGTCGCGAAGGCGGGTTCGAGGTGGGCCGGACCGAGATCGCGGCCGTCATAGGGATCGAGATAGGCCGAGGGCGGCCGGGCGCCGGCCTTCGCATCGGGGGCGAAGCGAACACGGGGACTTCGCTCCGGATCGTCGGCAAGCGTGAGGGTGTCGATGGTCAGGCCGGGGTGCTGCGCCTCCACCCGGGCCACCAGGGCCTGGGGGCCGAGCCGGGGCACGTCCTGAACAGCGACGAAGGCCCGGTCCCGATCCGCCCAATCGCCGATGGCCTCCTCGTAGGTCATGAGCGCCCCCGTGACCCCGACGAGGGCGAGGACGAAGCCGGCGGTGAGGCCGAGACCCCAGTGCAGACGGAACAGGATGGTACGAAGCATGGCGTTTCGCCCTAGCAGAATGGGCGGGCCGAGACGATGGCGAACGCGCTTTACGAAATGCGAAGCGCCGGAACCCCCTTCGAGGCCCCGGCGTTGCGAACTGTCCGAAAGGCCGGGCGCGAGGCCCGGCCCGCTCGCCTCAGAGCGAGTAGTACATCGTGAACTCGACGGGGTGCGGAGTCATCTCGTAGCGCATCACCTCCGCCATCTTCAGCTCGATGAACGAGTCGATCTGATCGTCGGTGAAGACGTTGCCCATCTTGAGGAAGGCGCGGTCGCGGTCGAGGTTCTGCAGGGCTTCACGAAGGCTGCCGCAGACGGTGGGAATTTCTTTCAGCTCACGCGGCGGCAGGTCGTAGAGATCCTTGTCCATGGCCGGGCCCGGATCGATCTTGTTCAGGATGCCGTCGATGCCGGCCATGAGCAGGGCCGAGAAGGCGAGGTAGGGGTTCGCCATCGGATCGGGAAAGCGGACCTCGACGCGCTTGGCCTTCGGGTTCGTGGTCCACGGAATCCGGCAGGAGGCCGAGCGGTTGCGGGCCGAGTAGGCCAGCAGCACGGGGGCCTCGTAGCCCGGCACCAGGCGCTTGTAGGAGTTGGTCGAGGGGTTGGTGAAGGCGTTGAGCGCCTTCGCATGCTTGATCGTGCCCCCGATGAACCACAGGCATTCCTGGCTGAGGTCGGCGTACTTGTCGCCGGCGAAGAGCGGCTTGCCGTCCTTCCAGATCGACTGGTGCACGTGCATGCCCGAGCCGTTGTCGCCGTAGACGGGCTTCGGCATGAACGTCGCGGTCTTGCCGTAGCTCTGGGCGACGTTGTGGATGCAGTACTTGTAGATCTGCATGTGGTCGGCGAGCAGGGTGAGCGTGTCGAACTTCATGCCGAGTTCGTGCTGAGCGCTCGCCACCTCGTGGTGGTGCTTCTCGACCTTCACGCCCATGGACTGCATGGCGGCCAGCATCTCGCCGCGCATGTCCTGGGCCGAATCCTGCGGCGGGACGGGGAAGTAACCGCCCTTCATGGGAATGCGGTGGCCGAGGTTGCCGCCCTCGTAGTCTGTGAAGCCGTTGATGGGCAGCTCTGTCGAGTCGAGCTTGAAGCCGGTCTGGTAGGGATCGGAGGCGAACTTCACGTCGTCAAACACGAAGAACTCGGCCTCGGGGCCGACATAGATGGTGTCGCCGATGCCCGTGGACTTGAGGTAGGCCTCTGCGAGCTTCGCCGTGCCGCGCGGATCGCGGCTGTAGGGCGCGCCCGTCGACGGCTCGAGCACGTCGCAGACGATGGACATGGTCGAGGCGGAGAAGAACGGGTCCATGCAGGCGGTCGCCGGGTCCGGCATCAGCAGCATGTCGGATTCGTTGATGGCCTTCCAGCCGGCGATGGACGAACCGTCGAACATGGTGCCGTCGGTGAACATGTCGTCGTCCACGAGGGAGACGTCGAACGTCACGTGCTGCCACTTGCCGCGCGGGTCCGTGAAGCGGAAGTCCACGTACTTGACGTCGTTGTCCTTGATTTCTTTCAGGACGTCGGCTGCAGTCTTGGCCATCCTCGGGAGTCTCCTTGATTCGCGGCGTCGGGCCGTGGTTCCGCCGCGCGCCGCCGAAAGGCGGCCCGCGGTTGGGCCCGCTTTATAGGGTTTTTGCGTGCGGTGGACCCGGCGCGCGAGAAGAAAACGCCTTCGACCGGCGACAGGGCGAAAATTCCGTCATGCCGGACGCTCGCCTGCTCGCGCGACCGTGTGCGCGGAGCGGCGATTGCGGCACCCCGGCACGCACCGGGACCGGGAAATCAGATCGCGTCGGTGCCGGTCTCGCCGGTGCGGATGCGGATCGCTTCCTCAATGGTCGAGACGAAGATCTTGCCGTCGCCGATGCGCCCGGTCTGGGCCGACTTGCGGATCGCCTCAACGGCGCCTTCCACCAGGGCGTCCGACAGGACGATCTCGAGCTTCACCTTGGGCAGGAAGTCGACCACATACTCGGCACCGCGATAGAGTTCGGTGTGGCCCTTCTGGCGGCCGAAGCCCTTGGCCTCGATCACGGTGATGCCCTGCAGCCCGACCTCCTGGAGGGCTTCCTTCACCTCGTCCAGTTTGAAAGGCTTGATGATCGCTTCGATCTTCTTCATGCCGGGCGGGCCTGACCTCGATGCTTCTCTGAGCCACTTTGGTATCATCGCGGCCGGGCCGCCGCCACGCCGTTTTGACGGTGGCGGGCCAAAAATTGCACAACGAATGTGCACGATCTGCAAATCGTTTGGGCTGCCGCCTCTCTGCGAAGCCGCTGCAGACGGAACGGCGCGGGGTGCGAGCAGCCCCGCGAACCATCGAGGGGGGATTGGCCATGGAGACGACGCGCCTGCTCACAGTCGCGGCGATGCGCAGGGTCGATGCAGCCGCCATCGCGCGGGGCGTTCCCGGGGCCGTCCTGATGCAGCGGGCGGGATCCGCCGTTGCCGCGCGGGTTCGGGCGCATCTGCCGGATCGCGGGCGGGTCCTCGTCCTGTGCGGGCCGGGCAACAACGGCGGCGACGGCTATGTCGCCGCCCGCATGCTCCAAGATGCTGGTCTTGCCGTCGATCTCGCGGCCCTCGTGCCCGTCGCCGATCTCCATGGTGATGCCGCCGGCGCGGCGGCGGGATGGGACGGACCGGTTCTAGCGGCGTCCGACGTCGTGGATTTTGCCGCCTACGACATCGTGGTCGATGCCCTGTTCGGCGCCGGCCTGTCACGCGACCTCGACGGAGAGGCCGCCGCCCTCGTCGAACGGTTGACACGCTCGAGCGTGCCGGTGATCGCCGTCGATGTGCCGAGCGGGATCGATGGCGATACCGGGGCCGTGCGCGGCCATGCCGTGCGCGCGACCGAGACCGTGACCTTCGTGGCCCTGAAGCCCGGCCATCTCCTCCAGCCGGGGGGCGCCCATTGCGGCGCCCTGCATGTGGCGGAGATCGGCACCGACGCGGATGACCTCGCGGCCGGGTTCGGCACGGATGCGCCCCTCTGGCGCAACGACCCCGACCTGTGGGGAGCGGCGTTCCCGCGTCTCCAGGCGGCAAGTCACAAGTACACGCGCGGCCACGCTCTGGTCCTGTCGGGGCCCGCCCATCGCACCGGCGCGGCGCGGCTCGCCGCGCGCGGGGCCCTGCGGATCGGCGCCGGCCTCGTCACCGTGGCCTCGCCGCCCAACGCCATGGCGGAGAACGCCGCGCACCTGACGGCGATCATGCTGCGGGCCAGCGAGGGCGCCGACGACCTTGACGACCTCCTGGTGGACGAGCGCCTCAATGTCGTGGTGGCCGGCCCCGGCCTCGGTGTCGGTGAGGCCACCCGCGACCTCGTCGCCGTGGCCGCCGCCGCCGGACGCCACCTCGTGCTCGACGCCGATGCCCTGACAAGCTTCAAGGGACAGGCTCGACTGCTCGCCGCCCACGTCGCGGACGGGTCGTCGCAGGCCGTGTTGACTCCGCATGCGGGAGAATTCGACCGGCTGTTCGAGGGCACGGACGCGGTCGCCGACGATCTCTCGAAGCTCGAACGGGCCCGCCGGGCCGCCAGCCTCACCGGGGCGGTGGTGGTGTTCAAGGGGCCCGACACGGTGATCGCCGCACCCGATGGCCGCGTGGCCATCAACGATCACGGCACGCCCTATCTCGGAACGGCGGGATCGGGCGATGTGCTGTCCGGCTTCGTCGCCGGCCTCCTCGCCCAGGGGATGGACCCGTTCGAGGCGGCGGCCGCCGCCGTCTGGATGCACGGCGAGGCCGGGCGACGCCACGGCCCCGGCCTCATCGCCGAGGATCTTCCCGAACTGATGCCGGCGGTGCTGCGGGACGTTCTGGGCGGTTGACGGGGGTCAGGTCACCTCGAACCAGCCCCACAGGCCCGTGTCGAACCGCTCCAGCACCGTCGAGCCGAGGGCCCATCGGCCGGGATTGTCGGCCTTGAAGGCGATGCGGGCGGTGCGGCCTTCGAGGAGCTGGAAGGTGTCGAGCCAGTAGGGCTCCCAGCCGTCGTCGAGGGGGTGGAGCAGGCGGAAGGCGTGGCCGTGCAGGTGCAAAGCCTGGGGAAACGCAGTCTCGTTGCGCAGGGCCAGCACCACTACCTGGCCGCGCTTGACCGTGAACAGGGGCGGGATGCCGGCGGCACCCGACGTGCCGTTGACCGACCAGACCTTCGCGGCGTCACCGGTATAGACCGGTTCGGCCGCCGGCTTGTCCTTGTCCGGGCGGGCGCCGCCCGTAATCACCACGTCCCGCCGCACGGCGTTCTGGAGTTTCACTTCCGCTGGTAGAAGCTTGTTCTCGCCGATGGGCCCGATGGCGGCCCGCTTGGCCTGCACCGGTTCGCCCTGGGTCGTGAGGGTGGCGAGGGCGAGCCCGCTGCCGACGAGGGCCGTGATGCTCCCCGAGGCGCCGGCCTCCGCCGGCATGTCGAGCATGAGGTCGTAGCGGGTGCCGGGCGGGAACGGCAGCGTGGCGCGCAGGGGCTCGAACGTATCCGTTGGCTGGCCATCCACCGCCGCCACGTAGACCTTGAGGTTGTCGAAGCGGATGCGGGTGCCACGCGCGTTGCAGGCATTGGCGAGGCGCAGGCGCACGCGGGTACTCGGCCGCACGGTGAGCGCGTCCGGCACCGGTTTGCCGTTCACCGTGACGAGGTTGCCGAGCCGCCCCGAACTCGCCGCGAAGGCGGTCTGGCCGAAGGGCAGCAGGGTGCCGTCGTCGGCGAGGCGCCAGTCCTGCATCAGAACCGCGAGGTCGTGGTCGACGCCCGGAGGCGTGGTCTCTTCCACCACGAGCAGGCCGGCGAGCCCCCGGCCCGACGGTTCGCTCGAGCCGGCCACCACGAGGGGGCGGATGAGGAAGCTGCCGGCGTCGGGCGGCACGAACGTGTAGGTGAACTCGCCCCCCGGCGGGATCGGCGCCTGCGTGAGACCGCCGACGCCGTCCATCGGGTTCTGGTTGCGGACCCCGTGCCAGTGCAGGGACAGGGGCTTGTCGATCTTGTTCTCGACCCGCAGGCGCACGGTCTCGCCGAGCTTCACCCGGACCACCGGCGGAACGCTCGCTCCATCGAACGACCAGACTGGCGTCGCCGCCGCCGGTTCGGGCTTCAGACGGGTCGTACCGGGCGCGGCGCTCAACGGCCGGACCGGGGCTTCGGGCTTCTGTTCCGTCGGCGCCTTGGTCTCGGGCTTCGCGGAAGGAGCGGTTCGGGCCGGCGCCTGGGCGCGTGCGCCCGTCGAGCCCAGCGCCAGGGCTGCAACGCCGCCGAGCAGGCTGCGGCGCGACAGGGCGGCTTCAGCGAGCGACGGCCCGGGAACGAGGGGCGGGCGACGATGCGGCATGACACCTCTGGCGAACGATGGGGGATGCGGGCGGGCGATCCGCGCCGGTTGTAGACGTCGGGACGCGCGGGCGCCAACCGGCGCCGCCGAAGGTCCACGGATGCGCGAAACCGCGTGACGTCGAGCCGACTTTTTTTGCTGCGGCCCGTTGTGCGCGTGTTATAGGACCGCGCTCTGGCGGCGGGATGCGCGCCGGAGGTCGTCGCTTGCGGGCGTGGCGGAACTGGTAGACGCGCTGGATTTAGGTTCCAGTGTCGCAAGACGTGGGGGTTCGAGCCCCTCCGCCCGCACCAGTCCATCGCCGTTGGGAACGGATCGGCTCACCGCGAATGGCCGGCCGGGCCACTCGTCGCGATTCGGCCTTCGGTTCTTGCGTGACGTCCTGGCGCCGACCTTATCCCCGGCCCGGTCGGGCGGCGGGGACCGGATGAATTCGCGCCGATGCGCGCACGACAGCGGAAAGACGACCATGCAGGTGACCGAGACACTCTCCGAGGGGCTGAAGCGCGAGTTTCAGGTATCCCTTGCCGCGCAAGAGCTCGAGGAGCGCCTGAACAGCGAGCTGTCGACCCTCAAGGACAAGGCGCAGATCAAGGGCTTCCGCCCCGGCAAGGTCCCGGTGGCGCACCTGCGCAAGCTCTATGGCCGCTCCGTGATGGCCGACGTACTGCAGAATGCCGTCAATGAAGCGAATCAGAAGATCGTCCAGGACAACAACCTCAAGCTCGCCCTCGAGCCGAAGGTCGAGTTCCCCGGCGAGCAGTCCGTGGTGGAGCGAGCGCTCGACGCCAAGGCCGACCTGTCGTTTAACGTCGCCCTCGAAGTTCTGCCGACCTTCGAACTCGCCGACCTCTCCGACGTCAGCCTGACGAAGCTCGTGGCCAAGCCCTCCGACACGGAGGTCGACGAGGCCATCACCCGCATGGCGTCGTCCAACCGCAGCTTCACGGCACGTGACGAGGGGGCAGCCGCCGAGACCGGCGACCGCGTCACCATCGATTTCGTCGGCCGCATCGACGGCGTCGCCTTCGAGGGCGGCACGGGCGAGGGCATCGACCTCGAGCTCGGCTCGGGCCAGTTCATCCCCGGCTTCGAGGACCAGCTCGTCGGCGCCAAGGTCGGCGAGAGCCGCGTGGTGAAGTCCACCTTCCCAGAGGCCTACGGGGCCGAGGCGCTCGCCGGCAAGGATGCCGAGTTCGACGTCACGGTGAAGGCCATCCAGGCTCCGGGCGAGACCAAGATCGACGACGAGCTCGCCAAGGGCTTCGGCATGGAATCCCTCGACAAGCTGAAGGAGGCTGTCGCCACGGCCATCGGCAGCGATTTCGAGGCCCAGTCCCGGCGCAAGCTCAAGAAGGAGCTCCTCGACGCCCTCGATACGAAGTACGCGTTCGAGCTGCCCCCGAGCCTCGTCCACCAGGAGTTCGCCGCCGTTTGGGCCCAGGTCGAGCAGGACCTGAAGACCCGCGGCAAGACCTTCGCCGACGAGGATACCACCGAGGAGAAGGCCACGGCCGAGTACCGCAAAATCGCCGAGCGTCGCGTACGCCTCGGCTTGGTGCTTGCGCAGGTCGGTGAGACGGCCGATATCAGGGTGAGCGACGACGAGGTGAACCAGGCGCTGATCGCCCGGGTCCGGCAGTTTCCCGGCCAGGAGCAGCAGGTCTGGGACTTCTACCGTAAGAACGCCCAGGCGCTTGCCGAGCTGCGTGCGCCGATCTTCGAGGAGAAGGTCGTCGACCACGTCCTCGGGCAGGTGAAGCTCGTCGAGGAGCCCGTCTCGAAGGAGGCGCTGTTCAACGACGAGGATGAGGCCGAGGAGGGCTCCAAGGGGGCTTCCAAGGCCGCGTCCAGCAAGGACGAGACCAACTCGGCCGGAAACGACGAGGCTCTGCCCGCCGTCGCCAAGGCCGACTGAGCCCGTTGCTCCCTTCGAGGGCGGCGGGCCATGAGTAAGGCGGCGTTCACCGTCGCCGGAGTTCGCTGAAATGTCCGGCCTGCGCCCGATACGCGGTGCGGCCGGACCCCTCGAGGCTTGGGGCACGTGATGATGAGAGATCCGGTCGACTATTATAACTCCGCGCTCGTGCCCATGGTGGTCGAGCAGTCGAGCCGCGGCGAGCGTGCCTTCGACATCTATTCGCGCCTGTTGCGCGAGCGGATCATCTTCCTTACCGGCCCGGTCGAGGATTACGGCGCGTCGCTCATCGTGGCGCAGCTCCTGTTCCTCGAGGCTGAGAATCCGAAGAAGGAAATCTCCTTCTACATCAACTCGCCCGGTGGCGTGGTGACGTCGGGACTGTCGATCTACGACACGATGCAGTTTATCCGCTGCCCTGTGACGACGCTCTGCGTCGGTCAGGCCGCCTCCATGGGCTCCCTGCTGCTGACCGCTGGCGAGCCGGGCCATCGCTTTGCCCTGCCCAACGCCCGCATCATGGTGCACCAGCCTTCCGGCGGGTTCCAGGGCCAGGCCACCGACATCCTCATCCATGCTCGCGAGATCGAGGCCCTGAAGAAGCGCCTCAACGAGATCTACGTGAAGCACACCGGCCGCGATTACGACGCCATCGTCACCGCCCTTGAGCGCGACAACTTCATGACGGCGGATGCCGCCAAAGAGTTCGGGCTCATCGACGAGGTGATTCAGAAGCGTCCGGAGCCTGCCGCCGCCACCTGATCGCGTGCGCGCCGGCTTCCCGTAGGGGGCTGGCCGCGTCGTTTCGAGGCGGGGCCACGTCCCTGCCTTGATCCGGCCGCGGCAGCGTGCTTGCATCGTCAGTCCGTCCCGAAGCCGGCAGATGCGCGCAGGTGACTGTTTCTTTAGGCCGATGGCATTAAATTCGAAGGATGCGTGTGCGCCCGGGACCGGCGCCATGCCCGCGAACGGAGACCGATATGAGCAAGACTGGCGGCAACGACTCGAAGAGCACGCTGTACTGCTCGTTTTGCGGCAAGAGCCAGCACGAGGTCCGCAAGCTGATCGCGGGCCCGACGGTGTTCATCTGCGACGAGTGTGTCGAACTGTGCATGGACATCATCCGCGAGGAATCGAAATCCTCCCTGGTGAAATCGCGCGACGGTGTGCCCACGCCGAAGGAGATCCGCCGCGTCCTCGATGATTACGTCATCGGCCAGGATTTTGCGAAGAAGGTTCTCTCCGTCGCGGTCCACAACCATTACAAGCGGCTCGCCCACGCTTCGAAGCACAACGACGTCGAGCTGGCGAAGTCCAATATCATGCTGATTGGGCCCACGGGCTCCGGCAAGACGCTGCTCGCGCAGACGCTGGCTCGCATCCTCGACGTACCCTTCACCATGGCGGACGCCACCACCCTGACGGAGGCGGGCTACGTCGGTGAGGACGTCGAGAACATCATCCTCAAGCTGCTCCAGGCCTCCGACTACAACGTCGAGCGGGCGCAGCGCGGCATCGTCTACATCGACGAGATCGACAAGATTTCCCGCAAGTCGGACAACCCGTCCATCACCCGTGACGTGTCGGGGGAGGGCGTGCAGCAGGCGCTCCTCAAGATCATGGAAGGCACCGTCGCTTCCGTGCCTCCGCAGGGCGGTCGCAAGCATCCGCAGCAGGAGTTTCTGTTGGTCGACACCACGAACATCCTGTTCATCTGCGGTGGCGCCTTTGCGGGCCTTGAGCGGATCATCTCGCAGCGTGGCAAGGGGACGTCGATCGGTTTCGGCGCGACCGTGCAGGCTCCCGACGACCGTCGCACCGGTGAGATCTTCCGCGCGGTGGAGCCGGAGGACCTCCTGAAGTTCGGCCTTATTCCGGAGTTCGTCGGTCGTCTGCCGGTCCTGGCAACGTTGGAGGATCTCGACGAGGACGCCCTCAAGAAGATCCTGCAGGAGCCGAAAAACGCCCTCGTCAAGCAGTACCAGCGTCTGTTCGAGATGGAGAATGTCGAGCTGACGTTCCAGGACGAGGCCCTGTCCCTGGTTGCCCGCAAGGCGATCGAGCGCAAGACCGGCGCCCGTGGTTTGCGTTCGATCCTGGAGACCATCCTGCTGGAGACGATGTACGACCTGCCCGGCCTCGACTCCGTCGAGCAGGTTGTGATCGGTCCCGAGGTTGTCGATGGGAAGTCGCGTCCCCTCTACATCCACGGAGACCGCAACAAGGAAGCCCCAGCTAGCGTCAGCGCCTGAACGCTGCCCGACTTGCGGTCCGGCCCTTCACGACGGGCCGGACCGAAACGGATCTTGTAAACGTCAGCTTCCGCTTCCATCTCAAACGTCAAGCGCGATGGCCGCACGCTCGCCCTTCCGAGGTGCGGCGTCCCGCCGCCAGCCGCGTCTTTTCAGAATGCTTCCGACCCCTTCGCGGCCCGGTCGGCCCCGGCAGTCACTCGCTCATCGAGGTGTGACCGCCCGGCGTCCATCATGAGGAAGTCCGACATGACTCAACCGAAATCGCGCCAGCCTGTCGTTCCGGGCTCGACGGGCTCCTATGCCGTCCTGCCGCTCCGCGACATCGTCGTGTTCCCGCATATGATCGTCCCGCTCTTCGTTGGGCGTGAGAAGTCGATCCGCGCCCTCGAAGAGGCCGTGCGGACGGATCGGCATATCCTGCTGGCCACCCAGATCAATGCCAGCGACGACGATCCGGCCACCGACGCCATCTACAAGATCGGCACCCTGGCCAGCGTACTCCAGCTCCTGAAGCTGCCCGACGGCACCGTGAAGGTCCTCGTCGAGGGCGCGGGACGCGCCCGGATCACGGAGTTCAACAAATCAGACTCCTACTACGAGGCCGAGGCCGAGACCCTTACGGACGAGCTCGGCGATAGCGTCGAGGCGGAGGCCCTCGCGCGCTCGGTCATCGCCGAGTTCGAGAATTACGTGAAGCTTAACAAAAAGATCTCACCCGAGGTCGTCTCAGCCGTCACGCAAATCGACGAGCCCTCGAAGCTCGCCGACACCGTGGGCTCGCACCTCGCCGTCAAGATTGCCGACAAGCAGGCGATCCTCGAGATCCCCACGGTGGCGCAGCGCCTCGAGCGCGTGCTGTCGCTCATGGAGAGCGAGATCTCGGTCCTGCAGGTGGAGAAGCGTATCCGGACCCGCGTCAAGCGGCAGATGGAGAAGACGCAGCGCGAGTACTACCTTAACGAGCAGATGAAGGCGATCCAGAAGGAGTTGGGCGACTCCGAGGATGGCAAGGACGAGCTCGCGGAACTCGAAGAGAAGATCGAGAAGACCAAGTTCACCAAGGAGGCCCGCGACAAGGCGGTGGCGGAGCTGAAGAAGCTTCGCCAGATGTCTCCGATGTCGGCCGAGGCGACGGTGGTGCGCAACTACCTCGACTGGATGCTGGGCATTCCGTGGAGCAAGCGCTCGAAGATTAAGAAGGATCTGCTCGGCGCCCAGGTGATGCTCGACGAGGACCATTTCGGCCTCGATAAGGTCAAGGAGCGCATCGTCGAGTACCTCGCTGTGCAGCAGCGCGCGAACAAGCTTACGGGCCCGATCCTCTGCCTCGTCGGCCCTCCGGGTGTTGGCAAGACCTCGCTCGGCAAGTCCATCGCTAAGGCGACGGGTCGCGAATTCGTGCGGATGTCGCTGGGTGGGGTGCGTGACGAAGCCGAGATTCGCGGTCACCGCCGGACCTATATCGGCTCGATGCCGGGTAAGATCGTGCAGTCCATGCGCAAGGCTAAGACTTCGAACCCGCTCATCCTTCTCGATGAGATCGACAAGATGGGCATGGACTTCCGTGGTGATCCCTCGGCGGCCCTGCTGGAGGTGCTCGATCCGGAGCAGAACGCAACCTTCAACGATCACTACCTCGAGGTCGATTACGACCTGTCGAACGTCATGTTCGTCACCACCGCCAACACGCTGAACATCCCCGCGCCCCTGATGGACCGCATGGAGGTGATCCGCATCGCCGGCTATACCGAGGAGGAGAAACTCGAGATCTCCCGGAAGCACCTCGTTCCGGGTGCGATCAAGAAGCACGGCCTCGATGCCAAGGAGTGGCAAATCGAGGATTCCGGCCTGCTCATGCTCATTCGCCGCTACACGCGAGAAGCGGGCGTGCGCAATCTGGAGCGTGAGATCTCGAACCTCATCCGCAAGGCCGTGAAGGAGATCCTCATCACGAAGGTGAAGTCGGTCACCGTTACGGAGGAGAACCTGCCGGTCTTCCTCGGGCCGCCGAAGTTCCGATACGGCGAGATCGACGAGGAGGATCAGGTGGGCGTGGTCACGGGTCTGGCCTGGACCGAGGTCGGCGGCGAGTTGCTGACGATCGAAGGCGTCATGATGCCCGGCAAGGGTAAGATGACGGTCACGGGCAACCTGCGCGACGTGATGAAGGAGTCGATTTCTGCGGCGGCGAGCTACGTCCGGTCGCGGGCCGTCGATTTCGGCATCGAGCCGCCGCTGTTCGAGCGTCGGGACATCCACGTCCACGTGCCCGAGGGGGCGACGCCGAAGGACGGTCCGTCCGCCGGCATCGGCATGGCCACCGCCATCATCTCCACGCTTACGGGCATTCCCGTGCGCAAGGATGTGGCGATGACCGGCGAGGTCACCCTGCGCGGCCGCGTGCTGCCCATCGGCGGCCTTAAGGAGAAGCTGCTGGCGGCCCTGCGCGGCGGCATCAAGACCGTGCTGATCCCCGAGGAGAACGCCAAGGATATCGCCGAGGTGCCCGACAGCGTGAAGAACGGGATGGAGATTATCCCGGTCTCGCGGATGGATCAGGTCCTGAAGCACGCCCTCGTTCGGGTGCCCGAGCCCATCGAGTGGGAGGAGCCGGCACCGCCGGTCCGCCCGGTCATCGGCGAGGACGAGACCGCAACGGTCATCGCGCATTGATCGATCGAAACGAGAAAGGCCCCGGAGGAAACTCCGGGGCCTTTCTCACATCCGGCCACCGGCTTGCGTGACAGCGGCCGCTTCGCTACGAAACAGCGCGCTTGGGCGGTTAGCTCAGTTGGTAGAGCGTCTCCTTTACACGGAGAGGGTCGGGGGTTCGAGTCCCTCACCGCCCACCACACGTCTGCGATGGATTGCTATCCGGGAGACAGCGGTGATCTCCGGAAAGCGTTTCCTTTCGTGTTAGGGGATCGTTCTGGCGGATGCTTGCGACCGGCTGGCGCTGCTTCGGCGTGACGGGCGGGCGGTCTTCAACGGTCTCACAGAGGCAACCATGCCCCGCAGATTTCTCGTCTTCATCGTCGCCCTCGTTGCCCTGGCTCTGACCATCGCCTTCTTCTTCGTGGGAAGCGGTGCGACGAAGAACACCGTTCCCATGCAGGAAGGCAATATCCCGACGACCACAAGGTGATCGCGCGTCGACGGGCGCGCTTCGGCCGAGAGTTTGCGGCCCTCAGTGCGGCCGGGCGCCGGCCTGATGTCGCTTTGCTACTGCGGATCCCCACGCGCATTTTTGACGCGTTCCCTGCGTACGTCCCTCGAACGCTCCGTCGCCCGTCGAGATGCCGCATGTCCGAATACAAACCCAGACAACACGCCGAGCGAAGCGACTGGGATGTCTATGCGTATGTCATTCACGCCTTGATGCTGCGTGATATGCGGACCCGATTCGGTGCCTCCTACTGGGGCTACTTCGTCGTCGTCATGTGGCCCGTGTCACACATATTCCTGATCGTCGGCATCATGGTTGTGCGAGGCATCGCGGCACCCCTGGAGGGAAGCACTGCGCTGTTCATCGCCACCGGAGCCGTTCCGGCCCTGGTCTTCCAATACACCTCCCGAGAAGCGATGAAGGCGATCGGAAGCAACAAGCCGCTGACCTACTATCCCCAGGTGAAGCTATTCGATCTCATCGTTGCGCGATACATCGTCGAAGTCGTCAAGGGCTTTACCGGACTCATTGTCGTTTTTGCGATCTTGGCCTGTTTCGGCGTTGATCCGATGCCGGACGAGCCGATCATGGCCGTCGGAGGCTATTGCGCCGCGCTGCTGCTGGGGTTGGGGATTGGCGCGATCAATGTCGGAATCCTGTCGTTCTTTCCCGGGTGGCAGATCGGATACATCCTCGTCACGATCACGTTCTATCTGACGTCCGGCGTGTATTTTCTGCCGCAATTCATGCCGCCTCAGATCTATGAGGTGATGAAGTGGAACCCGATCGTACAGATCATCGAATGGGTCAGGCTCGGATATTATCCGTCGCTCGGGGTCAGCGTCGATTATCTCTATGTTCTGGGGTGGGGCTTTGGCTCGCTTACGATCGGGCTGATCATGGAGCGGACGCTTGTGCGTCGCTTGGCATGAGGCTTGGGCTCGGATCGCGCTCATGATCGGGCCCAACCAGCGCAGATGAGGTCTGCGGGGTGGCGCAGGGTACGAGTGGCATGGTGGGCGCTCGGCTTTCCTCGGTGTCTGCCTGCGAGAGCCGGGCAGTCGTCGTCACGCGCCGCGCGATCTTGTATCCGTCCGGTTGTGGACGACCGCCATCGCGTTCGCGGTGCTCACAGGGCTGTCGGCTTCTGCCGGGGCGTTCGTCACGCCGGCTTGCATGGCACCTGCCATCTTGGTGCGGTTTCCCAATCAGGACGAATCGGGGTACTCCAAGCTTTGCCGTAAGCTCGGCATAATTCCCTGAGGAGTCTGGATGACCAAAGACGTGCAGCTCGATCGCTCTGCCTCGCCGCTTGCAACCGTCTCTGACGAGATCCACCCAAATCCACCGAAGCGAATGCCTGGCGCGCCTGCGGAAGATTGTCTTCCGGCGCCCGAGGAAGACTCTGAATCGGCGGCGGCGCACGTCGAAAGCTTCGAAGGATTCAGTTCCTTCGGCTGAGTGACCGAGGGCGGTACTATCGATCGGTACCGCCTCATTCCGAAGCAGGGCCCGCTCTCTACGTGTCTCTCACAAAACTCCCGCTACGCCGCCGTGCCTAGAGTGAGGATCGGCGATGGTTGGGAGTTTTGTGAGTCCCTCTCAATCCAGTGTTCCTGCGACTGCGGCTTTCATCGAGTTGCCCGAAACACGTTACCCTTTGCGCCCAACCCGCGTCGCTCTCGGTGTTGACGCTGCGCCTCGCCTTTGGCGGAGGCTCAGCCTCCGTCCGATACGGGCGCGCCGCCAGATCGAGGCGCGACGGGTTGATTGTCGCCACGTCGGTCCGGCGGTCGACTCACCGATCCGCCGTTGCGGCTTCTGGTCAGAACAGGTCGATGCCGTCGAGGGGATCGTCGGAGGTCGAGGCGGTCAGCGTTGCCGCGGCGCTGCCTGGCACCAGTTGCTGCTGCAGTCGTCCACGGACCTCGCCGAGGGTGCAGCGCGCGATCGCGGCTTCCAGCCAGCTTTTGTCCGGCTCGGCATCTCCGGCAGCCGGGAACGTCGCAACTGTCGTCGCTTCAAACAGTTCCAGGGCCGTTCCCAGGGCCTCCAGCATATGGTTGGTGTTCTGCAGGCGCTGCTTGGCCAGATCCTGGAACTGCATTCCGACGATGGCGGCCGCCACGTCACCGGTGATCGCCTGCGTGGTCTCTGCCGTCTGCCGCAGGACGTCGGAGACCTGGGCGTTCTGCTCGACGAGGGTCTGCATCACCATTCGCACGCGGGCTTCGGCGAGATGACTTTCCTCCGACATGTTGACGGCGGCGATGTCGTTCAGAAGCAGCCGACTGCTGCGAAGCCCGATGGCGATGCCGTTGATCTGTTCCTTGATGGTGTTCGACAGGCCGTTGATCGAGCTGGCGAGAGCGCGCACCTCATCGGCGACGATGGCGAAGGCGCGCCCCGCATCCCCTGCCCGAGCCGCTTCGATCTTGGCGTTCAGAGCGAGAAGGTTCGTCTGTCGGTTGATCCGCTCGATTTGCGCGACGCTGCCCTCCACGGAAACGAGTTCCGTCAGCACGCCGTCGAGGGCATCGGCGGTCTCGCCGCCCCGCGACGATAGGAAGGCGACCTTCTCCATGAGCGCCGAGAGTGTCTCGCCGAGGCCCGATGCGACTTCGGATAGATGGAGCGATGTTCCGTCGATCTGCACGGTCTGAATCGAGGCGACGAGGTTCCGCACGATATCGGCCTGGTCCTGCGTCGTCGCGGAGATGTTCTGAAACCGGTCGGAAAGATCGTGGACGTTCCGTTCCACATCGGAGGAAGTGAGGCCGATCTCGCCGATCAGTGCCTCCAGCATGCGCCGTTGCAGCGTGGACAGGCCGAGCCAGCCCTGCAGCAGGTCGATCGGATTCGGCCCGGCCGATACGCCGTGATCGTCCCGCTGCGTGTCGTCGGCGTGCAAGATGAGGGCGGTCGGTACGCTCGTTGCAGGCACAATCCCATCCTGCTCCGCATCGCGGGCGCGCCAGGACGCCCAAGCTGTGGGGAATCGCTTGCGCGCTTCCAAAAGAGCCTCCGTGGCCATCGTCAGGCACCCTCGTCCAGTCATCTTGGATCCGGCACGCCGCTCCTGTGGTTTGGAGGCGTCGTCGTCCCTGATCCGATCCAGTCTCGTATGATCGACTTTCCGAAAGATTAGCGTGGGTGGGTCTTATGCTCGCTCGAATGGCTTTCACGGAAGATTTACAACCATCATGGCTCTATCGCTCCGTCGCTCGGCATCTGCCTGGGCATCTGAGTCTTCCCGGTCCGACATGTCCGCTCCCACCCGTCTCAAACTGCCCGCTGATTGCAGCATCAGGACCATCCGATCGCTGCATGGCGAGGTCGGTGAGGCTTTCGCCCAGACCGGCGACCTGACGCTCGATTGCACGGACGTGACGCGTGTCGACATCGCATTCGTCCAATTGGTCGTCTCGGCCGCCAAGACGGCGACCCGACAGGCCAAGCACCTTCGACTCGCGAACATGCCCGCAGCCGTGGAGGTCGCGTTCCAGCGTGCCGGCGTGGCGCCTGACGGCCTCGATCGTCCTGTTTCCTGATCGCGCGATCCCGGAGTAACCCATCCATGGCCACCATTCTCGCCGTCGACGATTCCCCGAGTATCCGACAGATGATCAAGGTCGTCCTCGGTGGGGCGGGACACACGATCATCGAGGCTGGCGACGGGGCCGAAGGCCTCGCCAAGGCGAAGAGCAATGCCGTCCATCTCGTCATCACCGACCTCAACATGCCGGTGATGAACGGTCTCGACATGATCAAGAACCTGCGCGGTTTACCCTCGGTGACGGGGGTTCCGATCCTGTTCCTCAGCACCGAATCTGACGAGGGCATCAAGCAGCAGGCCAAGGCGGCCGGCGCGACGGGATGGATCACGAAACCCTTCAAGCCTGAGCAGTTGCTGGCTGTGGTGGCCAAGCTCACCCGGGAATGATGTCGGGTACGCTCAAGGCCGTCCACGCCAACCTCGCCCGAGCTTCCTTCAGAGCCGCCGTTCCGAACGGAGCCGGGTCCGAGCTCGAAACAGGTGAGGTCTTTCTTGACCTGATCCGCCATGAAATTCCCTCCGGTCACGCTCCGCGTTCCGGCTTCGATGTCCCGGCAGGTGGTTCGTGGAAACGCCGGGAACGGTCGGTCAGGCGCTACGGGCGACAATGAGTAGAAGCTGGCATCCCGCCGCCCCCTTGAAGGGGGCCGATCCGGAGGCGATGCCGGTCGATGCGATCGTGCGGGCGCTTCCGACCATGCGCGCCCTCGTCATCGACGATATGCAATCCAATCTCGATCACATGCTGCGGGTGATCGGAGAGGTCGGCGATCTCGAGTGCCATGGGTATTCCGATCCCGTCGCCGCGATCGCCGCCGCCGGGACCACGGCGTTCGATCTCATTGTCGTCGATTACGTCATGCCGACTCTCAACGGTCTCGACGTGATCCGGCATCTGCGTGAGCAGCCCAAGCACCGCACCGTTCCCATCGTCATGGTCACCGGGCGGGTCAGTGAGGACGTGAGACTCGCGGCCATCGAAACGGGCGCCACCGACTTCCTCTCGAAGTCCGTCGGTCGGACGGAACTCAAGGTCCGCCTGCGCAACCTCGTGCAGCTGTCGGCAGCCTTCCATTGGATGAACAGCCAGGCGTCGCTGCTGGAGCACGCCCTGCGTGCCGCGACCCGCAAGCTCCTCGAGCGCGAGGAGGAAATGATTCTTCGTCTGTCGCGCGCCGTCGAGTACCGGGACAACGACACGGGAGGGCACACCCTCCGGGTCGCGATGTACAGTCGGATCATCGCGGAGGAACTTGGACTTCCACCCGATACGTGCCGGTCGATTTATCTCGCCGCGCCGCTGCACGACGTGGGGAAGGTGGCGATCTCGGACATGGTTCTGCGAAAGCCGGGTCGCCTCGATCCCGAGGAGTTCACCTTGATCAAGAGCCACGCGGCGATCGGCCATGAGATCCTCGCAGGCAGTAAAAGTGAGCTCATCCAACTCGCAGCCGAGATCGCCGGTTCGCATCACGAGCGCTGGGACGGAACCGGTTATCCGGCCGGGCTCCGCGGACGTCTCATCCCCCTGGCCGCCCGCATCGTCGCGGTCGCCGATGTGTTCGATGCGCTGACGACGGTGCGGCCCTACAAGGCGGCCATGCCGATCGACGAGGCGGTCGCCTACATCGAGAGCGAAGGCGGCAAGCATTTCGACCCGACCTGCGTCGCGGCATTCCTCGCCGGGCGCGGTCGGATTCAGGATGCCGCGCGCGCCTACGCCGACCGCTAGGACGTCGGCGTCCGCACGCCATCCCTAGAGGATCGTCCGGAAAACCGGACGCCACATCTCAGGACGATGTACCAGCGCCTCGGTGCTCTCTGGTCGCCGCTCGATCCGCGCGTTCAGCGTCTCTCATAAAATTCCCGCTGCACCGTCTTGCTCGGAATGTCAGCCGATGGTCGTCGGGGGCTTTGTGGGCCATTTCGAGGATCAATCCTCGCAACGACGCATCCCGACAGGCTCTTCAAGCCGTGACGGCGTTCCGCCGGATCGTTGCGAGGCGGGTCCTCTCGCCCTTCGAGCCTGCCGTGCCGGAACGAGTTCACGTCGACCGGGCGCGTGCCGCGCCGGAAGCGTTCGCTCCTGACACGTTCGGCTCGGCTCATTTCCCCGCAGCCAGGCGATGCGCGGGCATGATCGAACCTCCTCGACCCGGAAAGTGCGTTCACCGAGCGCGCGATCTCATCGCGCATGCAAACGCGTCGCCCGTGCGGGCCTCGCACGGCACGCTTCTCCCATGAGCAGGTGTCGCCCCCGCCTTGGATTGGATGATCCTGTGATCCACGCATAAGATTATTGTCTGATAAAACAATCATATTACTTGGGTGAAGCTATCGCCATGTCGATATGACTTGGAGTAACCTGCCGTTATCTTTTGTTGCGTTACTGCTTATTCAGTTGCCAGAGAACCGGGTGCGCTGTCGATTGTGCGGGCGGTCTTGGATCGACCATTCGACGCCGCGGTCCTGCGACGTCGGAAACGGTGTGGTCCATGTCCGGCCGAAGGCCCGGACCCCCGTATCTCCTCGACCCAGTCCCGCTCACGAACAGGCCAGACGCAGAGATGAGCAGCCTCGATCCCATCGACATCTTCAGGACGGAGGCCGCCGAGCTTCTGGATTGCCTCGAGGCGACGCTCCTCGACCTCGGTGAGAAGCCCGACAGCACGGCGCTCATCGACACGGCGTTCCGGGCCTTGCACACCATCAAGGGGTCGGGCGCCATGTTCGGCTTCGACCGGGTCGCCGCATTCACCCACGACTTCGAGACGGCCTTCGATCTTGTGCGCCAGGGCAAGGTGCCGGCAAGCGTTGAACTGGTGAACGTGTCCTTGTCCGCCAAGGACTACATCCGGATGCTGATCGAGGATCCGGACAACACCTCCGCCATCATCGGCGAAGCCGTCCTCGACGAGCTGAAACACCTCGTTGCCGGAGAGGCGCCCAAACCATCGGCTCCTCCCGTCGCCTCGGCGCCGCCAGCCCCGCAAGGTACTGCGGTCGTATCGCCGGGATGGCGTCTGGGTCTCGTGTTCGAGGCCGACATTCTGCGCAACGGCACCAACCCCCTCGCCCTCCTCGACGATCTGCGGGACCTCGGCCCCTGCCAAGTCGTCCCGCGCCTCGACGGCGTCTCGGACCTCGCCGCCCTCGATCCGGAGGCCCTGGCCATCGCCTGGGACATCACGCTGAACGGCGACGTCAGCCGGGAGGCGATCGAGGACGTCTTCGTCTTCGTCGGCGACGAGGTGACGCTGACCCTGACGCCCCTCGACGTGGAGGCCGCGCCGGCGCCGGAACCGGAGATAGCGACCGAAGCCGCGCCCGCAGCCCTGCCCGCACCGGCGCCGGACGCGGCCGCCCCCGCTGCTGAAGCGCGCACCGGCAACCGGCGCCCCGACGACCGGCCCTCGGCGACCGTGCGGGTCGAGGCCGGCCGCCTCGACGAACTCATGGACCGGGTGGGCGAACTCGTCATCGCCCAGGCGCGACTGAGCCAGCTCGCCGGTCTCCAGACCGATGTCGGGATCAAGTCGATCTCCGAGGAGATCGAACGCCTCTCGGCTCGCCTCCGCGACACCACCATGGGCATCCGCATGGTGCCGATCGGTTCGCTTTTCGGCCGCTTCCGCCGCCTCGTCCACGATCTCTCGCGCGACCTCGGCAAGCCCGTCGACTTCATCACCGAGGGCGAGGAGACCGAGCTCGACAAGACCATGATCGAGCGCTTGGCCGATCCCCTCGTCCACCTCATCCGCAATGCCATCGACCACGGCATCGAGGATCCGGCGCGCCGCGGCGCCGGCACCAAGGGTCCGACGGGCCGCATCGTCCTCGCCGCCGAGCACGTGGGGGCGCAGGTGCTCGTGAGCGTGAGCGACGACGGCGCCGGCCTCGACGCGGCCCGGATCCGCGCCAAGGCCGAGGAGAAGGGCCTCGTCGCGCCGGGCACGCCGCTCACCGACCAGCAGATCTATCAGTTCCTGTTCGCGCCCGGCTTCTCCACCGCCCAGGAAATCTCGGCCCTGTCCGGACGCGGTGTCGGCATGGACGTGGTCAAGAAGACCATCGAGGGCCTGCGCGGCTCCATCGACATCGCCACGGTGCCGGGGGCCGGCACCACCGTGTCCCTGAGGCTGCCGCTGACGCTGGCGATCATCGAGGGCCTGCTGATCCGTGTCGGGGAGGGGCGCTACGTCCTGCCGCTCTCGGCGGTGGAGGAGTGCGTCGAGCTTCCCGCGGCGGATCGGCTCACCCGTGGCCGCGACTTCCTCAACATCCGTGGTGAACTCGTGCCGTTCCTGCGCCTGCGCAGCCTGTTCGGAGCCGAGGGTGAGCCCGACCCGCACCAGAAGGTCATCGTCATCGCCGCCGGTGACGCCCGGATCGGCCTCGTGGCCGATCAGATCATCGGCAACCACCAGACGGTGATCAAGTCGCTGTCCAAGCTGCACGCGAATGTCACGACTTTCTCGGGGGCGACGATCCTCGGGGACGGCACGGCCGCGCTGATCATCGACGTCGGCCAGCTCGTGGCCGGCGACGGGGCCGAGAGAATTCAAGATTTCCAGGAGGTGGCATGATGGCCGAGACCGCCGAGTCCGTTGGGCAGGATGGCGCCCTGCAGGTCGTGATGCTGCGCATCGGGGCCGAAACCTTCGCCCTCGACGCGGGCATGGTGCGCGAGATCATCGATCCGATTCCGGCGACGCGGGTCGCGGGCGCACGGGCCCATCTCGCCAGCGTCGTGAATGTACGGGGCAACGTCGTGCCCCTCGCCGATATCCGCGAGCGCTTTGGCATGCCGCAGGCCGTCGCCACGCGCGACACCCGCTTCGTGGTGATCGAGGTGGCGATCGACGGCGACCCCGTCGTCGTCGCCCTCGTGGCCGACAAGGTGTTCGAGGTGACCGAAATCCAATTCGGCGAACGTCAGTCGGTCCCGAAGATCGGTACCAGTTGGCGTCCGGAATACATCAAGACCATTGTCAAGTTCGGAGAGGAATTTGTGATCGTTCCTGATGTAGAAAAAGTGTTGAATTAAAAACTAATAGATTTGGAGTAGAGTAATGCGCTTCACGATCAAAGCCAAACTTGGGATCGCCTTTGCGATGATCCTCCTTATGCTCGGCGGGATCAGCTACCTCGCCATCGCGAGCCTGAGCAGTTCCAATGATCGGATGCAGGCCTTCGCGGCCCGTCCGTTCTCGCAGGTCCAGCGGGTCCTGCGCTTCGACTCGATGGCCTTCGACGCCGCGCGCATGTTCGCGCGGTCCCTTCTCGAACCCACGAGTGCCGCCCGCGAGAAACTGTTCGCCGATTTCAAGGCGCACGACGCCAAGTTCCAGGGTCTGCTGAAGGAGTACACCGACCTCGTTCCGATGGAGGAGCGTTCGCGGATCCAGCCCCTGCGCGACGACTGGACCAAGATGAGTGACGCCGTGATCAAGGGCATGGAGCTCGGCGTCCTGAACGGGAACAACACGGCGGCCAGCTTGGTGACCGGAGAGCACCTCACGGCTTACGCGGAGCTGTCGGCCCGAATCTCCGAACTGCGCAATCGCGCGGATCTGTCCAATGAAAGCCGAAGCCTCATCGACGGGATCGAAATCAAGGCGTTGCAGATGCGCGGCGATGTCTTCCGTTCGATCGTGATCACGGACGAAGCCGTGCTGACGAAGGCCGCGGCGGCTTTCGCAGAGATGCGCAGCGCCCTCTACCGCGACCTCGTCAAGCTCTCCGAACTCGGGGCAGGCGCTGGCGTCACGGATGGCGGAGCCGCCATCACCACGGCCACGCGGCAATGGACGGCCGTGGCCGACAAGATCTTCGCCCTCGGTGTCGCCAACACCGACGCCAAAGCCCTGCGCTACTACGTCGGTCCCTTCACCGACGGCCGTCGGGCGGTGGTCGAAGACGTGGCGAAGCTTCGCGCCTACGAGGAGCAGGTCGCTCAGACCTTCGTCCGTGACACGCAGGTCGCCTATGAATCGACCCGTACGATTACGATCGCGGTTTCCGCCGGCGCGGTCCTGCTCGGCCTCGTCATGGCCTCCTGGATCGCGATCACGATCTCCCGTGGCCTGTCGAAGGCGGTCTCCGCGGCCCAGAGCGTCGCGGCGGGCGATCTGACCAAGGACGTCGCCGTCTCTGGGCGCGACGAGATCACCGATCTGCTGAAGGCGATCCAGGCCATGACGCTGAAGCTGCGTGCGGTGGTGAGCGAGGCGCTGACGGCGGCGGGCAACGTGTCGTCGGGGTCGCAGGAGCTGTCCGCCTCGGCCGAGCAGCTGTCGCAAGGCTCCACCGAGCAGGCCTCGTCGACGGAGGAGGCCTCGGCCTCCATGGAGGAGATGGCCGCCAACGTGAAGCAGAACGCCGAGAACGCGAGCCAGACCGAGACCATCGCCCGCCAGTCGGCCAAGGATGCCGAGGCCAGCGGCGCGGCGGTCGGCCGGGCGGTGGATGCGATGCAGACCATCGCGCAGAAGATCACCATCGTGCAGGAGATCGCGCGTCAGACCGATCTTCTCGCCCTGAATGCGGCCGTCGAGGCCGCGCGGGCGGGCGAGCACGGGCGGGGCTTCGCGGTGGTGGCCTCGGAGGTGCGCAAGCTCGCCGAGCGGTCCCAGGCGGCGGCGGCTGAGATCGGCACCCTGTCGACGGATACCGTGAAGGCTGCGCGCGAGGCGGGCGACATGCTGGGCCGGCTGGTTCCCGACATCAAGCGCACGGCGGCCTTGGTGGAGGAGATCACGGCGGCCTGCCGCGAGCAGGACGTGGGGTCGGGACAGATCAACCAGGCGATCCAGCAGCTCGACAAGGTGACCCAGCAGAACGCGAGCGCCTCCGAGCAGGTTTCGGCAACCTCCGAGGAACTGGCGGCGCAGGCCGACCGGCTCCAGACGACGATCTCGTACTTCCGGATCGATGCGGCGGGTTCGGGTGATCGAAGCGTGGATGCGGCGGTGACGCGGCTGCGCGAGACGGCGGTCCGGATGCGGGCGCCGTCGGCGGTGGTGCGCTCGCCGGCCCCGGCCGCGCGGCGCAAGGCCCGGCCTCAGCCGGCGGCGGGGGGCTTTGCCCTCGACATGGGCGCCGAGGACGAGCGCGACGCCGAGTTCAAACGAAGCGCCTGACGACGACCTCCGCTCCGGGGTGCTCCCGGAGCGGATCGGCCCCGGAGGCGGATAGCAGTCTCATGCCGCGCGTCTGCGCTACGCGAATGGGTGCGGCAAGAGAGGAAGAGGGGGTGACGCCCGCATCTGCGTCAATTCATCGAGGGCTTACAGGAGACAACGACATGCGTTTGACGATCAAGACGAAACTGGCCGCCGGCTTCGGTGCCGTACTGGTGCTTACCGCGATGGCGGGTGGAGTTGGTTACCAGAAGCTGGCGGCCTCGGACGAGGCGATGAACTTCATCGTCAGCCGCTCGGAGGTCCAGGCCCTGGCGCTCGAGGCCAAGGCCCATGCCCTCCGCGGCGTCTCCAACACACGGGCGGTGGTGATCACCACCGACGAGGCCAAGATGGCCGATTTCACCAAACGCGCGGCGGATAACCGCGCCGATGCTCTCGCCGCCCTGGCCAAGGCCAAGGGCTATCTCACCTCGGAAGAGGGCAAACGGCTCTTCGGCGACCTCTCCGAGAAATACGAGGTCCAGCGTACCCTGGCCATCAAGGTGCTGGACCTGACGCGCACCAACTCCGCCGCCAGAGCCTGGACCGAGATCGAGACGACGGGTCGGCCTGCCGCCGTTGCCCTGCGCAGCGAGATCGAAGCGATCCTGAACCGGTCGGATATCCAAGCCTCCGATATCATCCGGGTCACCGCCACCGTCCAGGCCCGATTCGAGCGGGCCTGGGGCCAGTTGCAATCCACCATCGGCGCCACCAGCCTGCAAGCCCTTGAGGAGCGCATCGCCGCCGCCAAGCGGGTACGCGAAGAGGCCACCCGCTCCCTGAACGATCTGATCGGCGCGACGAATGCCGCCGGGATCGGCAGCGACAACCTGCGGCAGAAGTTCGGCGCCTGGATGGCATCCTTCGAGAAGGCCCTTACGCTGGTCGAGGGCGGCGGCACCTTGAAGGCCGCCGAACTCGCCTCGGGTGAGTATGCCACCTTGAGCACCAACGTCATCCGAGCCTTCGATGCCTTCATCGAGTTTCAGAACGGCCGCATGGTCCAGGCCGTGGCGCAGGCCAAGGCTACCGCGAGCGAGGGCCAGACCCTGCTGCTCGCCGCCGTCGCGGGCGCACTCCTCCTCGGCTTCATCATCGCGACTTGGCTCGCGCTCTCGATCTCGCGTGGCCTCGCCCGGACGGTGGCGCTCGCGGATGCGGTCGCCCTGGGCGATCTCAGCAAGACGGTCGAGGTGACCTCGCAGGACGAGATCGGTGATCTCGTGGCCGCGATGAACCGGATGACCGCCAACCTGAACACCACTGCGCAACTCGCCGGTGAGATTGCGAACGGCAACCTCATGGTCGAGGCCACGCTGCAATCGGACAAGGACACGATGGGCCTCGCCCTGCAGACGATGCTGGTGAAGCTGCGTGCGGTGGTGACGGAGGCGCTGACGGCGGCGGGCAACGTGTCGTCGGGGTCGCAGGAGCTGTCCGCCTCGGCCGAGCAGCTGTCGCAGGGCTCCACCGAGCAGGCCTCGTCGACGGAGGAGGCCTCGGCCTCCATGGAGGAGATGGCCGCCAACGTGAAGCAGAACGCCGAGAACGCGAGCCAGACCGAGACCATCGCCCGCCAGTCGGCCAAGGATGCCGAGGCCAGCGGCGCGGCGGTCGGCCGGGCGGTGGATGCGATGCAGACCATCGCGCAGAAGATCACCATCGTGCAGGAGATCGCGCGTCAGACCGATCTTCTCGCCCTGAATGCGGCCGTCGAGGCCGCGCGGGCGGGCGAGCACGGGCGGGGCTTCGCGGTGGTAGCCTCGGAGGTGCGCAAGCTCGCCGAGCGGTCCCAGGCGGCGGCGGCTGAGATCGGCACCCTGTCGACGGATACCGTGAAGGCTGCGCGCGAGGCGGGCGACATGCTGGGCCGGCTGGTTCCCGACATCAAGCGCACGGCGGCTTTGGTGGAGGAGATCACGGCGGCCTGCCGCGAACAGGACGTGGGGTCGGGGCAGATCAACCAGGCGATCCAGCAGCTCGACAAGGTGACCCAGCAGAACGCGAGCGCCTCCGAGCAGGTTTCGGCAACCTCCGAGGAACTGGCGGCGCAGGCCGACCGGCTCCAGACGACGATCTCGTACTTCCGGATCGATGCGGCGGGATTGGGTGATCGAAGCGTGGACGCGGACGTGACGCGGCTGCGCGAGACGGCGGTCCGGATGCGGGCGCCGTCGGCGGTGGTGCGCTCGCCGGCCCCGGCCGCGCGGCGCAAGGCCCGGCCTCAGCCGGCGGTGGGGGGCTTCGCCCTCGACATGGGCGCCGAGGACGAGCGCGACGCCGAGTTCAAGCGAAGCGCCTGACGCTGATGCGGGACACGGGGCGTGGCCCCGTGTCCCGTGCCGGCCCGCGCCGAAAGGCGGGTGCTGCATACTTACTCAACCCTTTGCGGGCTAGCCTCTCGGCGCCCGGGATGAAGAATTGAAAGAAATCCCATGTCGAGCGTCTGGCAGTACCTTACCCTCGGTCTCGATCGCGAAACCTTCGGGATCGATATCGCGTACGTTCACGAAATTCTGGATCACCGCGAGGTCTCGGCGCTGCCCCAGGCGCCCGACTTTCTCATCGGCATGATCGATGTGCGGGGCCAGAGCTATCCGGTAATCGACCTGCGCACGAAGCTCGGTCTGCCGCGCGTCCCGGTGACGCCAGCCACGCGCATCATCCTCCTGAACATCCCCATGGGCAAACGCGCCATGCGGGTCGGGTTCGTGGCCGATCGGGTGTTCGAGGTGACCGAACTCGACGGCGGCGAACTCGAAGAGGCCCCCGAGGTCGGCGGGCGCTGGCACTCCGGCTACATCGCCGGGATCGGTCGGAAGGGGGATGCCTTCGTGGTGGTGTTCGATCTGCCGGCGCTGATGGCGGGCGAGGAGTCCGCCCTGCTCGCACCCGCACGCGCCGCCTGACGCTTCCATGTCTGAACCCACCCAAGGCTTGAGCGAACGTCATTTCCGCTCGATCGTCAGCCTGATCGAGACCGATGTCGGCATTCAACTGCCGGCGGCCAAGCGCACCATGCTCGAAGGGCGCCTGCGCAAGCGCGTCCGCGCCCTCGAACTCGATGGCCTGGATGCCTACGGGCGGCACGTGTTCGACGAAGGACACCTCGACGAGGAGTACGTCCATCTCGTCGACTGCGTCACGACGAACAAGACGGACTTCTTCCGCGAGCCGGCGCATTTCGACCTGCTTCGCGACGAACTGGTGCCACGTCTCACTGCCCACGGGGCCGGCAAGGCGCGGTTGAAGCTGTGGAGTGCCGCCGCCTCCATCGGGGCGGAGGCCTACACCCTGGCCATGGTCCTTCAGGACATGGTCGCAGCCGGCCGCCCCCTCGATTACAGCATTCTCGGAACGGACGTTTCGACGGAGGTCCTGAAGGTCGGCAGGACCGCGATCTACGGCACCGAGATGCTCGCGACGGTGCCGCCCGAGATGCGCCGCCGCTACGTGATGATGGCCCGCGACCCCGATCGCCGGGAAGGCCGCATCGTCCCGGAGCTGCGTGCCCGCGTGCGCTTCCAGCACCTGAACCTCATGTCGGACCGCTACGCCGTCGATCGGGACATCGACATCGTCTTCTGCCGCAACGTGCTGATCTACTTCGACAAGCCGACCCAGCGGGCCGTCCTGGAGCAGCTCGCCACCCATGTCCGGCCGGGGGGGTACCTCATCGTCGGCCACTCCGAATCCATGGCCGGCAGCGGCCTGACGCGGCTGACTCAAATCTCCTCGACTGTGTTCCGCAAGTGAAAGCAGTGTCACCATGCCAGCCACGAGACCCATCCGTGTCCTGATCGTCGACGACTCGGCCTCCGTGCGGCAGACACTGACCGGTATTCTAAGTGCCGCACCCGATATCGAGGTTCTGGGAACGGCCGCCGATCCCTACGTCGCGGCCCGGCGCATTCAGGACGACGTTCCCGACGTGATCATCCTCGACCTTGAGATGCCGCGCATGGATGGCCTGACCTTCCTGCGCAAGATCATGTCCCAGAAGCCGATCCCGGTGATCATCTGCTCCACCCTGACCGAGGCGGGATCGAACATGCTGTTCGAGGTGCTCGAAGCCGGCGCCATCGACGTGCTGCCGAAACCCCGGGTCGATACGCGTCAGTTCCTCATGGAATCCTCCGTGCGGGTCTGCGACGCCGTCCGCGGGGCGGCCCGGGCCCGGCTCCGGGGTCAGCGTCCCCCCGCGCGGGCGATCGAGGCGAAGCTCTCGGCCGACGCGATGATCCCGCCCCCGCTCATGGGTCGCCCCGTGGCCGAAACCGATCCCGTCATCTGCATCGGCGCCTCGACGGGTGGGACCGAATCGTTGCGCGACGTCCTCGAGGTGCTGCCGGTGGAAACGCCTGGCCTCGTCATCGTGCAGCACATGCCCGAACACTTCACGGCAGCCTTCGCGCGGCGCCTGAACGGGCTCTGCGCCATCGAGGTGAAGGAGGCGGAAGACGGCGACGTGGTGCACTCCGGACGCGCCTTGATCGCGCCGGGGGGGCGCCACATGCTGCTCCAGCGTAACGGCGGGCGCTACAGCGTGGCGGTCAAGGACGGACCCCTGGTCTCGCGTCATCGGCCGTCCGTGGACGTCCTGTTCCGCTCGGCCGCACAATGCGCCGGCGGCAACGCCCTCGGCATCATCATGACGGGCATGGGGGACGACGGCGCCACGGGCCTCCTCGAGATGCGCCGCGCCGGGGCCCACACCGTCGCCCAGGACGAGGAGACCTGCGTCGTCTTCGGCATGCCGAAGGAGGCGATCGAGCGCGGTGCCGCCGCCCGGGTGGTCCCGCTCCCTCACATCCACCTTGAGATCGCGCGCTTCGGCGCCAATGCCCACGTGAAAGCGTCTCGCTCCTCGAGAGGAGCCGACTGATCCGGCATCCGTGCGATCCGAATCGTTCGCCGGATCTTAGGGACCGCGCGGCACGCGCGAACGACCGGACCGCGCCTTTCGCTGCAGACCAAGTCTTCGATGCTTGCCCCGCCGTCGCCGCAATCCGGTCAGGCATCATTCACCCAGAGCGGGTCAATCTGGCCCTGTCCCACCCGGTTGAATGGGTGGCGCGATCTTGGAGAATCCTGTCATGAAGCACGCGAAGGTGCTTGGAATGGCTGCGGTGCTCGCCGGCAGCCTTGGTCTTGCAACGGCATCGCAGGCCGCCCCCATCTCGGTCGCTCCCCTCGGGGCGCCCGATGGGAATGCGGCGATCGAGCGGGTCGCGGGTGGCTGCGGCCCCGGCTGGCACCCCAATCCGTGGGGTGAGTGCCGTCCGAACCGCCGCCCGCCGCCCTACTGGGGCCGTGGCTATTACGGATATCGGCCCCTGCCGCCGCCTCCGCCGGTCTACGGCTACTATGGCGGACCGCGACGCTTCTACTACTGATCGAATCGTGATCCGGAAGGGGCGCCCCCACACTTAGGGGCGCCCTTTCTCGTTGTGGGACCGTCGATGA
Source organism: Methylobacterium adhaesivum (assembly GCF_022179065.1). GTDB lineage: Bacteria > Pseudomonadota > Alphaproteobacteria > Rhizobiales > Beijerinckiaceae > Methylobacterium > Methylobacterium adhaesivum. The sequence goes on along the minus strand of NZ_BPQD01000007.1, from coordinate 12,579 downwards.
TGTTCCCACATTCCCGTCAAAGGTCAGCTCGCCCGTCATCCGCACGGCCCCGGGTCAGGTCGAGAATGTTCATGTGCCGCACGCCGCCCCGCGCGGAGCCGGGTTCAGCGTGCAGGCATGTGGCGCTGGCATCGAACCGACGTCGAAGCATCGCTTAGGGTGCCTCACAAAACTCCCGATCACCGCCGGTCCTCGCTCTGGGCACAGCGGCGCCGCGGGAGTTCTGTGAAAACACTCAGGGATCGGTGTAGCTGTCCATGGCCGTGCGGTCCGAAACGGGAAGGGCTATGGTGCAGTGAACACCGTCATCCCCGAGCACGTAGCTTGTCCGTGCGCCGAGCTGGTAGGGCAGGGCGCGTTCAATGAGGTCGCGGCCTGATCCGCTCTCGCGCGATCCGCGAGCTTCCGGCATGCGAACGCCGCGCTCGCGCCATTCCATATGCAACCAAGGTCCCCGCTCCGGCTCGACGGGCTCCACGGACCACCGAATCTCGAGGTGCGCCTGAGGCTGAGCGAAGGCACCGTGCTTGACGGCATTCGTCGCGAGTTCGTGGAGGGCAAGGGCGAAAGTCTGCAGGGTCGAAGACCGCAGGGCGACTCCGGATGGCCCTTCCAGCGCGACTCTGGCAGGATCTCCGTCGAGGGCGGCGATCTCGCTGCGGATCAGCTCGTCGAGGGTGACGCGCTCACCCTCGCCGAGGCGGGACAGCAGGCCCTGCACGCGGGCGAGGGCGGCCAGACGGGTGCCGAAGCGGACCTCGAAATCCGCCAGGCTGGTGCTACGTCGCAGGGCCTTGTCCGCCATGGCCCGCACGACGCCGAGGAGGTTGCGCGTACGATGCTGCAACTCGGCCACGAGTACGCACATGCGCGCGGCTGTTTCCTTTTCTTCGGTGATGTCGCGGCCGACGCCACCGATCCAGCTCACGCCCCCCGTGGCGTCGCGCATGGGGAAATCGGTGCTGCGCAACCATCGGATCGCGCCATTGTCGGGCAGCCTGACGCGGTACTCGAAGGTAACGCGCTCGCCCGTGCGGACCCGCTTCAGGTTCGCCAAGGCATGTTCGCGATCCTCGGGCACGATCATCTCGATCCAGCCCATCATGTTGTCGCCGGACAATGCCGTGGCGCGATCGAGACCGTAGATCGTTTCGAAGGCCGGCGTGAGGTACATCCATTGGAACGTCGCGGCGTCGCGGATCCACAGGACGTCGGACGACGCCTCGCCGAACTGGGTAAGTCGTTCCTCGCTGGCGCGTAGGGCGGTCTCGGCGGTCTTGCGCGCCGTGACGTCGCTGGCCGTCCCCAGCCATTCCCTGATGGTCCCGTCCTCGGTCAGGATCGGTACGATGCGGGACTGGACCCAGCCGAAGGAACCGCCGGGCTGCATCATCCGATGCTCCAGGGCGACGAGCGAACGGGTTGCGCACGCCTCGGCCTTGGCGGCGCGGAGCGCTGCCCGATCGCCGGGATGAACGTAGCGCTCCCACCAGAGCGCACTCCGCTGTTCGGCGCTGCCGTGGAACTCACCCCCTTCCAGCACTTTCAGCATATGTATTTCGGTCCAGTCCGGGCTCATGCGGTAGACCACGTCCGAACTCGCGGTCACGAAGGCCCTGAAGCGCTCCTCGCTCTCACGAAGGGCCGCTTCGGCGTTCTTACGAGGCAGGATGTCCTTGAACAGGACTGCAACCTGCCGCTGGTCGGGCGAGCCGATGCGGAAGGCATAGACCTCGTACCAGCGCCCGAGCGCATCCGCCCGGGCCTCGAAGCGTTCGGGCTCTCCCGTCAGGGCGATCCGGCCGTAGGTTTCGTGCCAATGCGGTTCGTTTCCGGCCACCATGCCGCTGATGGTCATGCCCGTGGCGCCGCTGAGCCCAGTCTGTTTCTCGAAGGCTTGATTCACGGTGAGGAAGCGGTAATCCACCGGCTGCTCTGCGTCGTCGAACAACACCTCGATGACGCAGAACCCCTCGTCGATGGAATCGAACAGGTTCCGGTACCGCGCCTCGCTCTCGTTGAGCTTGGCCTGTGCCACTTCGTCCCGAAGCCGCAGGATCTCGTCCTGCGCCGCCTTCCATGCGGTGATGTCCTTGGTGGTGGTCGCCACGCCGTCGCCGAGCTTCACCGCCGATTGGTAGAACCAGCCGTCGAACTGTTCATGGACATAGTGGCGCTCGTGGCAGGACGGGCGGCCAGTCTCGACGACCTCCTTGAAAGCATCGAAGATGCCCTCCTGCAGCACGCCGGGGTTGCGCTCCAGCATGCTCTGTCCTTGCACATCGCCGAAGCGGCTCGCAGAGGTGTGGTTGTTCAGCAGCCACCGGAAGTCGACGATCGCCCCCGATGCGTCGCGGACGGCTTCGAAGACCTGAATCATGTCCATGGAGCTGTCCAGGGTGGCCTGGAACAGGTCGCGGCTCGCCTGCAGCTGCCGCGTCCGCTCCTGCACCTGCCATTCGAGTTCGACGCGATGGTGTACTTCGACCTGGCGCAGCGCCTCGTGGGCCTCCGTGAGGGCGGCGGTGCGTTCCGCGATTCGCTGTTCCAGCCTGTCCCTGGCCGTCTGTGCCTCGTGGAGGGCGGCGGTCATCGCGAAGGCGGCGGCCGCGAAGCGGGTCAGCCGCGTGAGCAGCCGAAGGTCTTCGCCGTCGAAGGCTCGCTGTGTATCGTGGGCGCTCACCCAGAGTGTGCCGACTGGCGCATCGTGGGCGTGGAAGGGAACGAGCAGCACTTCGTGGATCGGCGGCTCGAACGCGCGGCCGGTAAAGATCCTGTGCGGGTCCGAGAACAGCAGGGGCGTATCGCGCGTCACCACGACACCGCACGGGCTCGCCTCGAAGGGCATGGTCTCGCCGAGATACCCCGCCCAGAGACCCGCGAGGGCGTGCCACCGAAAGTGCGCCTTGCCCTCGTTCCGCTCGAGGAGACTGATGCCAGCCGAACCAGCCAGATCCATCTCGACAATCAGGTTCACGAGACGCTGAAGCACCGTGCCCGGGCTCGTGGCCAGCTCGCTGGCGAGTTCGGACAGGATATATGCCTCGGCCTCGTAGTCGGGCGTGCGGGCGGGACGCGTCGCCAGAGCCTCGGTGATCAGGGCATCGTCCAGCTGGATGGCGCGATCCGGTTGATCTTCCGGTGACCCGGCCTCGTATCGCTCGTCAGTCATCGAGGTCCGCAGCGATCTGGCAGGAACGCGCCGGAGCGACGTCGCTCCCGAGCGATGGAGTCTTGTAGCAGACCGGGTGGATTGCCCTCAATCGGCATGAGGGTCTGCGACGCATCGGACGTGAACCTTCCCATGCTTAGCGATCGAGGACGAACAGCAGCGTGCCGATGACCACTGGGATCAGGACGATGGCGCCCGTGAACAGTGGCAGGACCCAGGCGTTGCGGCCCTGCGGCTTGGCTGCCGCCTGCACACGCGGCGACGCCGCCTCGGTCGCGCGGGCAAGGGCGACGCGGTCGTGAGACGGGGGATTGCCGGCGGCCTCGTCGTCGGTCCCGAGTTGCGACAGGCCGGGATCGTAGTGGGCGACCTTGTCGCCGGTCCGCCCGCTGTCGATATCGGCTTTCAGCATCGCTGTCGTCGGCCGGTCGGCTACCGGGGGCGTCGCAACCGTGATGTTTCCCGGTGGCGGCGGATCTTCGGAACGTAGTGTCATGGACGGTCTCCTCGGCGCCTGTCGGGGGAAACGCCTGAACCCCATCGCCGTTACAAATCGGCCTGAGGCAGATCGCATCACATCGCGGGCGCGCCCAGGGCCGAGCGATCGTAGGCTGCGAGTAGCTCCGCCGGATCGCGATAGGTGGCGATGCAGCCCGCCTGCATCAGTTCCTCGGCCGTCCAGCCGCCGCCGAGCAAGCCGATGGTGCGAAGACCGGCCTTGCGCGCCGCCTCGGCGTCGTAGGGCGTGTCGCCGATGACGACCGCCTCGTCGGGCGCGATCCCGTCGAGCCGGTCGAGGGCGGCTTCGAAGATGTCGGGATCGGGCTTGCTCGCTTCGGCATCGTCCGACGAGGTCTCGGTCTCGATCAGATCCGCGATCCCGGCGATCGTCTTGTAGGTCTGAAGTTCGTCCGCCTTGGCCGAGGATGCCAGGGCGAGGTGCCGTCCATCGGCCAGGAGGCGCTCGACGAGGGCCCGCACCTCGGGAAAGCCCTTGATGGTCGGCAGGTAGCGCGTCTTCAGAATCTCGGCTCTGTGCTTCTCGAGGGCCTCACCCCGTTCTTCGATCTCCGCCTCCGACAGGAACACCGGCAGCAGGTGGTCGCCCCCCTTGCCGATCTGGCGTCGGATGTCCTCCAGGGGGAAATCGTGCCCGAAGTCGCGGAACGCGTCCTGCCAGGCCTTCGCATGCTGGGGCACGGAATCGATCAACGTTCCGTCGACATCGAAAATCACTGCTCTCAGCATGGCCCGCCTGCTCTGCACCAGGGGAGAAGTGGCCGGTTGCCCGTCCTGTTCCGGAGCCGGGCGTTCGCGCCGTGGGCGTGACGTCGCGCCCTCGGCGTTGGCGGCCAGCACGAAGACGCAACGACCGCAGGAAACGGGAAGGAACGCGAATCTAAAAGACCTCCGTTTCGGGAGATGGTTTGGGCTGTATCGGGCCGATCTTTGGAATGTGCGGCGGAACGTCTTTGTTCTAGCCTTGGACCATCAGACGAGCCCGGTGCGAACACCCGTGTCGCCCGACAATCGGGTTTCGCCGTTCCCCTCCTCGGCCCGTGCCGAGCCGATATCCGTGAGTTCCGCCATCATGCGAGCCTTGAGACTGTTCGCCGTCGCCGCCCTGACGCTGGGGACGATGGCCGCCCAGGCAGCGAGCCTGAAGATCGGCGTGGTGCCGGGGGCCTACGCCGACGCGGTCAACGCCGTCCTGCCCGAGGCGAAGGCACAGGGCATCGACGTCACGGTCGTCGAGTTCAGCGATTGGACGACGCCGAACGTCGCCCTCGATGCGGGCGATATCGACATGAACTTCTTCCAGCACCGGCCCTTCATGGAGAATGCCGAGACGCAGAAGGGCTACGATTTCGCGATCGTCGGCCTCGGGATCCTGCAGAATCTCGGGCTCTACTCCCTGAAACACAAGAGTCTCGATGCCATACCGGTCGGCGGGCGCGTCGCCATCGCCAACGATCCGGTCAATCAGGGCCGTGGCTTGCTGCTGCTGCAGAAGGCCGGCCTGATCAAGCTGCGCGACGGCGTCGGCTTCCTCGGCACCCTCGACGATATCGCCGAGAACCCGAAGAAGCTGAAATTCATCGAGGTCGAGGGGCCGCAGCTTGCCCGGATCACCGGCGACGTCGACCTTGCGCAGGGCTACCCGCACTTCATCGTGGCGTCCGGCGCCTTCGATCCGACGAGCGGCCTCGTCTATTCGGGCATCGAGGACAAGCTCTTCGCCGTGAGCTTCGTCACCAAGGCGGCGCGCAAGGACGATCCGACGATCCGCAAGTTCGTCGCGCTGTTCCAGGCCTCCCAGGCCGTGAAGACGCAGATCCACAAGTCGTTCGCCGACAGCGACAAGCTCTACGTGCTGGCATGGCTGGAGTGATGCTGGGCCTGGCCTTCCACGGCATCCACGACCCGGTTCGCTGGGACACGGCGAGCGCTCGTCCCATTCCCGCCGCACGGACCGCGACGGCGGGCGGGGCGGCCGGCACCGTGCGGTTCGAGGCGGTCTCCAAGACCTACCGCTCCGCCTCGGGGACGGTCCAGGCCCTCGACGCCATCGATCTTGCGATCCCCGCCGGAACGATCTTCGGCATCATCGGTCGCTCGGGTGCGGGCAAGTCGAGCCTGCTGCGCACCATCAACCGCCTGGAGGAGCCGACCTCCGGCCGGGTGATCGTCGACGGCGAGCCGATCGAAGCCCTCGATGCCGACGGCCTCGTGGCCCTGCGCCGGCGCATCGGCATGATCTTCCAGCACTTCAATCTGCTGTCAGCCAAGACCGTACGGCAGAACGTTGCCCTGCCGCTCGCCGTCGCCGGGGTGCCCAAGGCCGAGATCGGCCCTCGGGTGGACGAAGTGCTGCGCCTCGTGGGGCTGGAGGGCAAGGCCGACGTCTATCCCTCCCGGCTCTCGGGCGGGCAGAAACAGCGCGTCGGCATCGCCCGCGCCCTCGTCACCCGGCCGGCGATCCTCCTGTGCGACGAAGCGACCTCCGCCCTCGACCCCGAGGCCACGCTCGCGATCCTGGGGCTCCTGCGCGACATCAACCGGCGCCTCGGCATCACGATCGTGCTCATCACCCACGAGATGAGCGTGATCCGCGAGATCTGCAGCGACGTTGTCGTCCTGGAGCGCGGGCGGATCGCCGAGACCGGGCCGGTCTGGCGGGTCTTCGGGCAGCCCGAGCATGCCGCCACGCGGGCGCTCCTTGAGCCCCTGAGCCGCGATCTGCCGGAGGATCTGGCCGCCCGCCTGCGCTCGGACCGGACGGCCGGCGCCTCCCTCCTCCTGCGGATCACCTGCGCGGGCGAGGCCCTCGATCTCGCGGCCCTCACCGGGGCGGCGGGTGCGCCGGTGCGCCTGATCCAGGCCGGCATCGACCGGATCCAGGGCCGCGCCGTCGGCCGGATGATCGTCGCCATCGCGGGGGCGGCACCCGAGGTCGAAGAGCGCCTCAGGGTTCTCGGGGGTGAGATCGAAAGGATCGGGTATGTCGCCGCAGATGATTGACCGCCTCTGGCAGGCCGGTCTCGATACCCTAGTCATGGTCGCCGCCTCCGCCGGGATCGCGGTGCTGGTCGGGCTTCCCCTCGCGCTGTTCCTCGTCACCTCCGGCCCCCGCGGCATCTTCCCCGCGCCCCGAACGAACCGGGTGATCGGCACCCTCGTCAACGGCTTTCGCGCCGTGCCCTTCATCGTGCTCCTCGTGGCGCTGATCCCGTTCACCCGCCTCGTCACCGGCACCACCATCGGCGTCTGGGCGGCCATCGTGCCCCTCGCGGTGAGTGCGACGCCGTTCTTCGCCCGCATCGCCGAGGTCTCCCTGCGCGAGGTCGATGCTGGGCTCATCGAGGCGGCCCAATCCATCGGCTGCCGGCGCCGGCACATCCTCGCCCACGTGCTCCTGCCCGAGGCGCTGCCGGGGATCGTCGCCGGTTTCACCATCACCCTCGTTTCGATGATCGGCGCCTCCGCCATGGCGGGCGCCGTCGGGGCCGGCGGCCTCGGCGACGTCGCGATCCGCTACGGCTACCAACGGTTCGACACCACCGTGATGACCGCCGTGATCGCGATCCTCATCGCCCTCGTCTGCCTCGTCCAGCTCGCGGGCGACACGGCCGTGCGGCGGCTCAGGGCCCGGTGACGGATGTGCTTGCCATGACATCGCTCGTCGACCCGGACGCCGTGGACCGGCATCCGTCGCCTCCCACGCCTCCGCAACGGATCCGCTCGGATGCCGAGGCCATCGCGGCGGCCCATGCCGTCGCCCGTCTATTCGCCGAGGGCGCGTCGGAGCGCGACCGCGCGCGGCGCCTGCCCTGGGACGCCGTCGAGGCCTTCACGGCGAGCGGGCTTGGCGGCATCACCGTCCCGCGCGCGCAGGGCGGGGCGGATGTCTCGCACGCGACTCTCGCGGAGGTGTTCGCGATCCTGGCGGCCGCCGACGCCTCGGCGGCGCAGATTCAGCAGAACCATTTCGGTGTGCTCGCCCTCGTCCGCGCGGCGGCGCGTCCAGCGCAGGCCGAGCGGATCTATTCGGACGTGTTGGCGGGGCACCGGATCGGCAATGCCGGCCCGGCGCGCGACGGAAAGGCCATCACCCAAACGGGCGTGCGGTTGATGCCCGGCCCGGACGGCCCGCGCCTGTCCGGGGAGCGCTTCTACGCGACGGGCGCCCTGTTCGCGCACTGGATTCCGGCGCGCGCCCAGGACGCCGATGGCCGGCCCGTCCTCGTCTGGGTCCGGCGCGAGGCCCCCGGCGTACGGGTCGTGGACGATTGGCAGGGCTTCGGCCAGCGCACCACCGCGAGCGGAACCGTGATCTTCATCGACGCGCCCGTGGAGGCGGGCCTCACCCTCGATCTCACGGGACTGACCGACCGTCCGGGCCTGTTCGGCGCAACATCCCAGCTCGTCCACGCCGCCATCGATGCGGGGATCGGCCGGGGCGCGGTGGCGGCGGCCCTGGATTTCGTCCGGACGACGACGCGTGCCGCCCCCTTCACCGTCGCGGACGCCACGGAGGACCCGTACATCCTCGGCGAAATCGGCCGCCTGGAGATCGACCTGCACGCCGCCGAGGAGGTGCTCGCCCGCGCCGGACGAACCCTCGACCGCGTGGCCGCCGCCGCCGTCACGGCTGCGAGTGCGGCAGAGGCCTCCGTGGCGGTGGCCGAGGCGAAGATCCTCACCACCGAACTCGCCCTCGAGGCTTCCGAACGTTTGCTCGAACTCGCCGGGACCTCGGCGACGCGGGCGGCTCCCAATCTCGGCCGGTTCTGGCGCGACGCGCGCGTGCACACCCTGCACGATCCGGTGCGCTGGAAGTACCACCTCGTCGGCAACTACACCCTGAACGGCGCGCTGCCGCGCCGGCATCAGTGGAACTGACGTCCGATGCCGCTCCAGTCCCACGAGACCGCCTTCACACGCGCGCCGGCTCCACCCCGCCCGGTGCCGGTGATCCCCGACGATGACACGGCGCTCGCCGTCGCCCGCACCCTCGCGGAGACGTTCATCGCGTCAGCCGCCGCCCGTGATCTCGAACGGGACCTGCCCTTCGCGGAAGTCGAGCGTTTCACCGAATCAGGCCTCTGGGCCATCACGGTGCCGAAGGACTACGGCGGCACCGGCGTCGGCAGCGCGACCGTGGCGCAGGTCATCGCCATCGTGTCGGCGGCGGACGGCTCCCTGGGGCAGATTCCCCAGAACCACTTCTATGCCCTCGAAGTGCTGCGCAACGGCGGCAGCGAGGCGCAGAAGCGGGCGCTCTATGCCCGTGTGCTCGCGGGCGAGCGTTTCGGCAACGCGCTCGCCGAGATCGGTCGGCGCGACCACCGTCGCCGCACCCGCCTCGTGCGCGACCCTGCCGGCTGGTTCGTCGAGGGGCGAAAGTATTACTGCACCGGCTCGCTGTTCGCCCACCGCATCCCGACCCTGGTGGAGGCCGAGGAGGAGGGGGAGACGGTCGCCTATCTCGTCTTCGTTCCGCGCGATGCGCCGGGGATCACCCTGGTGGACGATTGGGATGGATTCGGCCAGCGGCTCACAGGCTCGGGCTCGGTGCTGTTCGACCGCGTGCGCGTGGAGCCCGACTGGGTCGTGCCCTTCAGCGCCTCCATGGACCGCCCCACCGCCATCGGACCCTTCGCACAGATCCTCCATGCGGGGATCGACCTCGGCATCGGCCGGGGGGCGTTTGCCGAAACACTGCCCTTCGTGCGCGACCGGGCCCGGCCGTGGATCGATTCAGGGGTCTCGCGCGCCAGCGACGATCCCCTCACGCTGCACGCCATCGGCGACGTGCGGGTGCGCCTCACCGCCGCCGATGCCCTGCTCGAACGGGCCGGACGCTTCGTCGATGCCGCGCGGGACGCGCCGGACGAAGCAACCGTCGCGGCGGCGTCCGTGGCCGTGGCGGAAGCGCGCTCCGCCAGCCACCGGGCCGGGCTCCTGGCCGCCAACAAGCTCTTCGAACTCGGCGGCACCGCGGCCACCGACCGCGCCGAGGCCCTCGACCGCTACTGGCGCAACGTCCGCACCCACTCCCTGCACGATCCCGTGCGCTGGAAGCATCACTGGATCGGCGCCTACCATCTCAACGGTCGGCTGCCGCCCCGGCACGGCGCCCTCTAACGGCGGCCCCAGGTTCGATGAAGAAACAGATTCTCCTCAACGCGTTCAACATGAACTGCGTCGGCCATATCAATCACGGTCTCTGGACCCACCCGCGCGATCGGTCGGCGGAGTACAACACGCTGCAATACTGGACCGACCAGGCGAAACTGCTGGAACGCGGCCTGTTCGACGGCCTGTTCATCGCCGACATCATCGGGGTCTACGACATCTATGGCGGGGGCATCGACGTCACCGCGCGGGAGGCCGTGCAACTGCCCGTTAACGAACCGACCGTGCTCGTCTCCGCCATGGCGGCGGTGACGCGGCATCTCGGCTTCGGGCTCACGGTCAACGTCCACAACGAAGCGCCGTCCACCTTCGCCCGGCGCCTCTCGACCCTCGATCACCTCACGGGCGGTCGGGTCGGTTGGAACGTCGTCACGGGCTACCTCGACAGCGCCCATCGCGGCCAGGGCAGCGGCGCATTGCCCGCCCACGACCGGCGCTACGATTACGCCGACGAGTACATGGATGTCCTCTACAAGCTCTGGGAAGGCAGCTGGGGTGACGCGGCCGTGCGGCGCGATCCGGCGGCCAGGGTCTTTGCCGATCCGGCCCATATCCGCCCGGTCTCGCATCGCGGCGAATACTTCGATGTCGCGGGCTTCCACCTCGCCGAACCGTCGATCCAGCGAACGCCGGTGCTCTATCAGGCCGGCGCCTCGGGGCGCGGCCGGGCGTTCGCGGGGCGCCATGCCGAGTGCGTCTTCATCTCCGCCCGCGACCGCGCGAGCGCGCGCGAAGCCGGGCGGGCGATCCGGGCCGAGGCCGTGGCTGCCGGACGCCGGCCCGACGACGTGAAGATCTTCGTCGGCCTCGCGGTGATTCCGGGGCGGACCCAGGCCGAGGCCGAGGAGAAGCGCGCCGAATACCTGCGTTATGCGAGTCCAGAAGCCGGGCTCGCGCATTTCTCCGCCTCCACGGGGATCGATTTTGCCGCCTACGGCCTCGACGATCCGATTCCCTACGGCCAGGGCAATGCCATCCAGTCGGCCAACGCCGCCGCCGCCCGGCGCGGCCTGACGAAGCGCGATCTGCTGGCCGAACTCGGCCTCGGCGGGCGCTACGCCGTCCTCACGGGGGATGCGGTGACGGTCGCGGACGAACTCCAGGCCTGGGTCGAGGAAGGCGAGGTCGACGGGTTCAATCTCAGCCGGATCGTCGTGCCGGAGAGCTTTTCGGATTTCATCGACCTCGTGGTGCCGGAGCTTCAGGATCGCGGGCTCTACAAGACCGCCTACGCGGACGGCTCGCTGCGGCGAAAGCTCTTCGCGGAGGGCGACCGTCTGCCGGAGCGTCATGCCGCCCACGCCTTCCGCCACAGCGCCGGACTGAATGGTCCGTCTGTGTGAGGGGAGGGTGGTGACGGTTGCGGCGTTCCGCGCCCGGCGGTACCGATCCTTTCCCGGTGCCTTGCAGCACGGCCCAACTCTGGATGATCCGACATGTCCGAGCCGCGCGGCTTTCCCACACCGTGGCTCGTCGTCGAGAAGGCGGAAAGCTTCTGCGTCGAGGACGCGTCGGGAGCCGCCGTGGCCTGGACCTACTTCTCGGACGACGATGCGGTTCGGTCGGCGACGGGCGTGATGACCCGCGACGAGGCGCACCGCATCGCCAAGGCGGTGGCGATGATCCCAGAGATGCGCACGATCATCCGGACCTTGCAGGACGGCCTCGCCGAAGCCGACGCGTCGGAGAGTTGAGCCCTCAGCCGCCGGCGAGAACCAGGGCCCAGAAGCGCTTGTAGCGTGTGCCCGGCGCATCGACGCGGGCGATGCCGACGCGTTTCAGCTGCGGAATCAGCATGTTCTTGTTATGCTCCGGGGAGGCCTTCCAGCGCGCCAGCACTTCGTCGAAGGTGTTTGCACCCGCACTGAGGTTCTCGGCCGCGTAGGCGCGCCCGAAACCGGCCTGCGCCATGCGGCTATCGAACGTGCCGCCGATCTCGTGGCTCAGCCGTCCGGCCTTGGCGTTCGAGGCGGCCTGATAGGAGGCCGCGCGGATGAGGCTCGAGTCGATGGTCACCGGCCCGAGACCGTGTTGCGCCCGGTAGCGCGAGATCGCCGCGGCGGCCGCCTGTTCGTTGAGGATCACGACGCTCGTCGGCGTATCGGCCGTGAGGAGCGACGGCGCACCACAGCCGGCGAGGCCGAGCGTGAGAAGGGCGGCACCGCCGAAGGCGGCAAAACGGAAGGGAATCGGTGGCATCGGCTCGAAGGGGCGCAGGCGGGGTCGCCCGCAAGCCCTTCATGGTTCGATGCGGCGAAAACGCGGCGCTGCCCCCGCCACTCCTCTGGGGGCATTCGAGGCACGCGGCCGGTCAGATGCGAGTGCCGGGATCGCGCAAGGGCGCGCCGCAGCGCCAGCCGGTGATGCGATAGGCCGGGTGCGTCTCGATCCACCGCGCCAGTTGCGGCTGAGCCACATGCTGGCAGGCTTGCGCATCTGCGACGTCGAGGGCCAGGCGCCGCGCTTCGCACGTATCGGGCGCATGGCTCATGCACGCGGTGAAGTAGAGGAAGAAGAATCCCGGCATCGTCCACCCTCCGCAACCACGCGCGACGGACCCGAGCGTCCTTCGGCCGGATGCAGGCATGAAGGGTAGAGTTTCCGCGCGCGAAAGCGAGCCGGCGCAATGTCACCTGCACACACCGAGCTGAGGCCAAGGCCGCGAAGGAGATCGGTCGATCTGGGAAAGTGGCGCGGGCGACGGGACT
>NZ_BPQD01000006.1 GCF_022179065.1 Methylobacterium adhaesivum | reverse complement strand
GATGCCGTTGGAGATGCCGTCGAGGAGGCTCGACAGGCTCGACGAGCGGCTCGACAGGGCGTCGGCCGTGAAGAAGTTGGTGGGGTTGTCGAGGGCCGAGTTGACCTTCTTGTTGGTGGCGAGGCGGTTCTGCGTCGTGGCGAGAAGGTCGGCCGTGCCCTGCAGCGAGAGCAGGTTCTGGCGGGTCGCGGCGGAGAGCGTGATGTTGGAAGACATAAGGTTCGATCCGTTCTGATCGTGGGCGTCTCCGTTTTTGGAGACAGTCCCTTTAAACCACGCAGCCGTTGCCCTGAGCTTAAGCGACGTGGTGAATACAAGATGACCAAGCCTGGCCGTCCGGGACGGGCTTTGGGATTATCGAGACGACGCAAAGACTTGTCCGGTCCAGTCCTAAGACGTCTTCATGCTTTGTTAGCTACGATGGGCGACACTTACCCCGATCACCCCAACCGGATGCCCGCGCCATGCCCCTCAAGATCGAACTGAAGCCGTTCGAGCGCCTGCTGATCGGCGGGACGGCGATCCGCAACGGCTCGCGCCGCTCCTCCTTCGTCATCGAGACGGTGACGAACTTCCTGCGCGAGAGCGACATCATCCTCGAGAGCGAGGCCGACACGGCCTGCAAGCGTCTCTATCTCACCCTGACGGTGCTCTACCTCGCCGAGCCGACGCAGGAGGCGGAGGCGCTTCTCGTGAACCAGGCCAGCGCCCTGCTGGAGGCGGTGCCCTCGACGGCCCCCTACCTCAGCGACATCCTCGCCTTCGTGGCGGACCGCGAGTTCTACCGCGCGCTCAAGCGCTGCAAGGACCTCATCCAGTACGAGCAATCCCTCAGCAGCCGCCTCGCCGAATCGGAATGAGGGCAGGCCGCGCCCGGCAGGGAAGGGGACCCGTTATATAAAAAGCCCCGTCCCGAACGGCGCGTTCGGCACGGGGCTTTTGCATTTCGTCGGGGTCGGTCGTTCCCGAGAAGCCGGAGGCGGGCTTTCGCGGAGCGGCGTCAGCGGCCAGGGTTGGGGATCAGGCCGGGCGGGACGAGCCCCGCCGACGGCGCCGGCCGGACCTTGGGGGCCATGGGCTTCGCGGGCGCGGTCTCCACAGGCGCCTTGCGCGGGCCGATGGACCCGGTGGTCGTCACGTCCGGCATCGGCGCCATGGGGGAATCGATGCCGTAGATGTCGTCGCGAAAATGTGCCCGGCCGTCCGGCGTCGCGTAGCCCGTGAGGTACACGAAGGTCACGGGAATCTGTTTGGCGAGCTTGATGTCGAGGCGCTCGTTCGTGGCGATGTGGGTCTCGATCTCCATGGGACCCCAGGTCGAGGCCGGGCCGCCGGGGCCGGGCGTGCCCTCGAGCAGCCAGCCGGCGAGTTCCTTCACCTGTGCCACGCGCACGCAGCCGTGGGAATGGAACCGCACCTCGCGGGCGAACAGCGACTTCGACGGCGTGTCGTGCATGTAGACCGCCTGTTTGTTCGGCATGTCGATGCGGACCTGGCCGAGGGAATTGTCGAGGCCGGAATCCTGCCGCAGGGTGTAGTTCGCCGCCTTTTCGCTCGCCCAGTCGATGGCCGTCGGGTCGACCTCCGTGCCGCCGGGCCCGAGGATGCGGATGCGCTCGCGGGCGAGATACCCTGGGTCTTTCCGCATCTTCGGGATGATCTCCTTCTTGATGATGGAGACCGGCAGGGTCCAGGTCGGGTTGAGGTTCACGTCGGTGATGCGCGCCTCGATGCGCGGCGTCGCCTTGTCGGGCTTGCCGACCACGGCCACGTAGCGGCGCACCACGACCCCGCGCTCCACCGCCTCGACGGTGGCGGAGGGGATGTTCACCACCACGTAGCGGTCGCCGAAGGCGAAGGCGGAGCCGATCTGCCGGGCGGCCGAGGCGGCGAGCTGGCGCTGGCGCGTGGCTGCCGGCACGTTCAGCGCCGCCACGGTCTGGCGCCCGAGAAGGCCGGTCTCGGGCAGACCGTGCCGGGCCTGAAAGCTCTTCACCGCCGCCACCAGGGGCGCGTCGAGGACGTCCGACATAGGCATGTCGGCGGGCAGGTCTCCCACGAGGGCGAGGTGCTTGCGGAGTGCTGGGATCGCCGGATCGCGGGCGCCGGGCTTCACCACCAGCCCCGGCGGCAAGCTCGCCCAGCCGCCGGCATCGGCGAGCGCCTGATAGCGGTCGGCCATCTTCAGGGTGTCGAGGAAGGTCGCGGGGCTCAGGGTCGGCACCGGATCGGACGAGACGCGGGCGACGACGAGGGGCGGCAGCTCACGCGATTTCTTCGGGGCCGCCTCCTTGGCGAGCGTCTCGGCGTTGGGCGTGCCCGCCGGCACGATGGCCTGGACGGCGGGCGTCGCCGGCGCGGCAGCAACCTGGGGGTCGAGGCGCGGGGCGTCGGCCTTCGGCGCAGCCTTCGGGGCCGGATCCGCAGGGGCCGGTTCGGCCCGTGCCGCGAAGCCCAAGGGCGACAGGCTCGCGCACAGGGCGGTGACGAAGAGCGTGTGGCGCGAAAGCATCGCGAACCCCATGAGCCAACGGTTTCCCCGACCATGCGGGCCGTTGGTTACCAATCTCCTGCCGGGCCTGACGCGGGCACCCACCCGCCCTACCTCGTGAGCGAAACCGCACGGGAGACGCATCCGCATGACCGCCCTTCAGGAACAGGCCCGGCACCCGGCCATCCGCTCCGGCGCCACCGCCGTCGTCACGGGCGCGGCGAGCGGCATCGGGCTCGCCGCTGCCACGCGCTTCGCCGCCGAGGGCATGGCCGTCTGGCTTGCCGACCTGCCCGGCGGCGCCCTCGACGCGGCGCGCGAGACCGTGTCGGCGGCGGCCCCCGGGGGCGCCGCCATCCGGGCCGTCCCCACGGATGTGGGAGACCGCGCGGCGGTCGAAGCCCTGCGGGACGCCGTCTGCGCCGAGGGCGCGCCGGCGATCGTGATGCTGAACGCCGGCATTGAGGCCGGGGGCAAGCTGTTCTCCGATGCCGAAACTTGGCACCGCATCCTCGACACCAACCTGTGGGGCGTGATCAACGGTCTCCACGCCTTCGCGCCGGCGATGATCGAAGCCGGGGAGCCCGGTGCCATCGTGGTCACGGGCTCGAAGCAGGGCATCACCACGCCGCCGGGCAACACCCCCTACAACGTCTCGAAGGCGGGGGTGAAGGCGGCGACGGAAGCCCTGGCGCACGACCTGCGCGGCCGGGAGAACGGGCGCGTCACCGCTCACCTGCTCATTCCGGGCTTCGTCTATACCGGCCTCACGAAGGCGCGAGGCGTGGCGCAGAAGCCCGAGGGCGCCTGGACGCCGGAGGAGACGGTGGATTTCCTTCTCGCCGGGCTGGCGCGGGGCGACTTCTACATCCTGTGCCCCGACAACGAGACCACCCGCGCGCAGGACGAGAAGCGCATCGCCTGGGCGGCCGGCGACATCATCGAGAACCGCCCGGCCCTGTCGCGCTGGCATCCGGATTTTTCGGAGGCGTTCCGGCGCTACACGCAAGGATAAGGCGCCACGGCTGGCGAAGCTCTTGCTTGGGGTCTAAGCCTGACGCCACGATTCGCCTGCGTTCGGCGACGGGGAACAAGACCGACCCGGCCTCCGGACCATGCGCGAACGTCAACGAACCCGGGAGCCGCCCTTGGCCAGCATCATCCCCGTCGCCTCCTTCGATTGCGTCGTATTCGGCGCCACCGGCGACCTGACCACGCGCAAGTTGCTGCCGGCGCTCTACTACCGGTTCAAGGACGGCCAGATTCCCGGCACCTCCCGGATCATCGGCGCCTCGCGCTCCGAGATGAGCGCCGAGGCGTTTCGCGAGCGGGCCCGCGACGCCATCAAGCGCTTCGTGCCGGCCGTCGACGTGACGCCGGACTCCCTCGTGGCCTTCCTCGAACACCTCGACTACGTGGCCGTGGACGGGGCGGGCGAGGACGGCTGGGAGGATCTCGCGGCCAAGCTCGCCGAGCGGCCGGACCAGGTGCGGCCCTATTATCTGGCCACCTCGCCCGATCTCTACGGCTCCATCTGCCGCAATCTCGCCGCCCACGGGCTCATCGGCGAGAAATCCCGCGTGGTGCTGGAAAAGCCCATCGGCAAGGACCTGAAATCGGCCCGCGCCATCAACGATGCCGTGGGCGAGGTGTTTCCCGAGGAGCAGATCTTCCGCATCGATCACTATCTCGGCAAGGAGACGGTCCAGAACCTCCTGGCGCTGCGCTTCGCCAACACCATCTTCGAGCGCCTGTGGACGGCCGACGTCATCGACCACGTCCAGATCACGGTCGGCGAGACCGTCGGCGTCGAGGGCCGGGCGGGCTATTACGATACGTCCGGGGCGCTGCGCGACATGGTGCAGAACCACATGCTCCAGCTCCTCTGCCTCATGGCCATGGAGAGCCCCCTGTCGCTGGACGCCAATTCCGTGCGCGACGAGAAGCTGAAGGTGCTGCGCGCCCTCAAGCCCATCACCCCCCACGACGTTCAGACCGTGACCGTGCGCGGTCAGTACGGCGCCGGCGCCGTCGCCGGCCAGCCCGTGCAGAGCTACCGCACGGATCTCGGGGGCGATGCCCAGAGCCGCACCGAGACCTTCGTGGCCCTGAAGCTCGAGGTGCAGTCCTGGCGCTGGGCCGGGGTGCCGTTCTACCTGCGCACGGGCAAGCGCCTGCCCAAGAAGCTCTCCGAGATCGTGGTGCAGTTCCGCGCCTCGCCGTTCTCGATCTTCCCGACCGAAGCCTTCGGGCGCGAGCCGAACCGTCTCGTGATCCGCCTGCAGCCGGAGGAGGGGATCAAGCTCGAGGTGATGACGAAGGACCCCGGGCCCGGCGGCATGCGCCTCAGGCCCACCAACCTCGACATCTCCTTCGAGGAGACGTTCAAGCAGCGCTATCCCGATGCCTACGAGCGCCTGCTCATGGACGTGGTGCGCGGCAACGCCACCCTGTTCATGCGCCGCGACGAGGTCGAGGTCGCCTGGGCTTGGGCCGATTCCCTGCTGAAGGCCTGGGCCGAGCGGCCCGAGCCGCCCCGTCCCTACGCGGCGGGCAGCTGGGGGCCGACGGCCGCCATCGCGCTGATCGAACGCGACGGCCGCACCTGGCACGAGGAAATGCCCTGATACTCGGCCTCACGGATCCCAACCCACGGTTGGGATCCGTGAGGTTCGGCGGACGACCGCCGCCGCGCCGTCGCGCGGGCAGACCTTGATGAGGCGGGCTCATCAAGGTCTGGTACGAGGGCCGGGACGGCGCCCCGCCCGGGGCGCCGCACCCTCGACACCCGCGCGGCGCGCTCCTACACAGGAAGTATAGGGCCGGCCGGGATCGGAATTGCTGACCGATGAATAAGATCGAGCCGGGTATCGGCATCAATCGACGGTATCTCCATGACGAAGTCGTGGACCGGATGCGTGATCTCATCCGATCCGGCGAGCTCGAACCCCGCGCCCGCATCAACGAGGGCGAGCTGACCGAGCGGTTCGGCATCTCGCGCACCCCCCTGCGCGAGGCCATCAAGATCCTGGCGACGGAGGGGCTCCTCGAACTGCTGCCCAATCGCGGCGCGCGGGTGGCGAGCCTGTCGCAGGCCGAGATCGAGGAGATGATCGAGGTGATCGCCGGGCTGGAGGCCACGGCCGCGGATCTCGCCTGCCGCACGATCACGGACGAGGAGATCGCCGGGATCGAGGACGATCACCGCGCCATGGTGGCCGCCTGGAAGGCCGGGGACGAGGGGGCGTATTTCGGCCTCAACCGGGCCATCCACGAGGCGATCATGGCGGCGAGCCGCAACGCGACCCTGGCCAGCCTCTACGCCAGCCTGTCTGGGCGCATTCAGCGCTCGCGCTATGCCGTCCACCAGACGGCGGAGCAATGGGCGCGGGCCGTCTCCGAGCACGAGCGGATGATCGAACTCCTGCACCTGCGCGACGGCGAGGCGCTCGCGGTGCTCATGCGGGCACATATCCGGGCCAAGACCCCGGTCATCGTCGAGAATTTCGGCGCGACGGGCTGATCCGGGGGCGGCTGAGTGTCTCTCACGGAACGCCCCCTGTGCTCAAAGCGAGAACCGGCGGTGATCGGGAGATTCGTGAGCACCCTTACGCCGCCCGGACGGTGGCGAGGAATCGCACGACCTCGGCGTTGAGCCGATCGGCCTCCTGCGACAGTTCCGAGGCCGAGGCCAGCACCTGCGTGGCGGCGGCGCCCGTCGCCTCGGCGGCACCGGCGACGCCGGAGACGTTGGCCGTGACTTCGCCGGTACCGGAGGCCGCCTCGCTGACGTTGCGCACGATCTCCTGCGTCGCGGCCCCCTGTTCCTCGACGGCGGCCGCGATGGAGACGGCGACGGCACTGATCTCGCGGATGCGGGCCGTGATGCCCTCGATGGCGGTGACCGCCTCGCCCGTGGATCCCTGAATACGACCGATCTGGGCGCCAATCTCGTCGGTGGCCCGCGCCGTCTGGGTGGCGAGTTCCTTCACTTCCGCCGCGACCACGGCAAAGCCCCGGCCCGCTTCACCCGCCCGTGCCGCCTCGATGGTGGCGTTGAGGGCGAGGAGATTGGTCTGGCCCGCGATGGTGGCGATCATCGCCACGACGTCGCCGATCCGGGCGGCCGCCTCGCTGAGGTCCTGCATCCGGGCGCCCGTACGGGCCGCCTCGTCCACGGTGCGTTGCGCCAGGGTCGTGGAGCCGTCGACCTGCCGGCCGATCTCCTGGACGGAGGAGCTGAGTTCCTCGGTCGCCGCCGCCACCGTGGTGACGTTGCTGCCGGCCTGCTCCGCCGCCGCTGCCGCGGCCACGGATTGCCGGGCGGTCTGCGTCGCGGTGCCGGCGAGCCCTTGCGCCGTGCCGCGCAGCTGGGCCGCCGCCCCCGTTACGCGGGTCAGAATGCCGCCCACCGCGTTCTCGAACCCGTCGGCCAGGGCGACGGCCGCCGCCCTGCGCTGGGCCTCCGCCCCGGCCCGCGCCAGGGCCGTCTCCGCCTCGAGGGCGCGGGTCCGCATCAGGGTGTCCCGGAAGGTGTCGAGGGTTGCCGCCATCGCGCCGATCTCGTCGCCGCGCCCGACGCTCGGAATCTTCGAGTCCGTGTCGCCGGCGGCGAGCCGACGCATGGCGACGGTCATCGCCTCGATGGGACGGGCGACGCCGAGGAACGCGAAGGCCATCGCGGCGATGGCCATGGCGACCGCGGCGACCAGCATCAGCTGCGTGATGAAGATCGCTCCGGCTTGGTTCGCCCGCGCGGCCTGGCCGGCATCGGCACCGGCCTTGCGGTTCAGGTCGACGAGCTTGCGCCCGGTGGCCGTCAGGGCGGTATAGTCGGCCTGAATGGGGCCGCGGAAGCGGGCGAAGATCGTCTCGCGGTCGGCTGGGTCGATCCGTTTCAGCGCGGTCCATCCCCCTATCATCGCCTGCCACTGCGTATCGAACGCGGCGACCAGGGCGCGCTCCTCGGGCGAACTCACGAGGGCATCGTAGGCGGCGCGCGTGCGTCCGAGGGCCTCGACCAGTTCATCGCTCGCCTTGGTGCTCGAGGCCCGCTCCGCCTCGGTGTCGGCCGTGAGGTAGCGGAACTGCCAGAGGCGGATGCGCATCACCAGGGCGTTGAGGGCGTGGGCCGTATCCACCGACGGCAGGGCATTGCCCGCCAGCTGTTCGACTTCCGCCCCGATCGTGTGGAGTTTGCGCAGGGAGATCACCCCTTGAACGGTGGTGATCACGGCCAGCAGGGCGAAAAGTCCGCTGAGCGTCGCTTTGATCGAGGGTCGCATAGGTCAGCCCGAAAAAATCGCAAGTGGTCTTGCAACTGTATTTTTTCGATTAGTCCGGGAGGTCTTAAGGATCGGTTGTATCACGCCGCGTCGTTGATCGCCCGTAGGCTCGCCACGAGGTCCGAGAAGCGGTCACCCTGCACGATCACGTGGGCGCGCAGCCGTTCGGAGGCCAGGGTCTCGTCGCCGGCCACGATGGCGGCCACGATGGCCTCGTGCTCAGCCAGCGATTGGCCGAGACGGTGACGCGCCCGGAGCTGCATCCGCCGGAACGGCGCGAGGCGTCGGTGCAGCAGGCGGGCCTGTTCGGCGAGGAACGCGTTGCGGCAGGCCCGGTAGACCACCGTGTGGAAGACGTAGTTCTCCTCGTAATAGGCTTCCGGGTCCTGGGCCTCGGCGGCGGCCGCGCAGGCGGCGAGGGCCGCCTTGAGGGCGGCCTCGTCGGCGGGGATCAGCCGGCGGGCCGCGAGCCGGCCGCAGGCGGCCTCGATCTCCGCCATGGTCTCGAACATGGCGATGAGCAGTTGCGGATCGGGCGCGCTCACCAGGGCGCCCCGGCGCGGCTTGATCTCGACGAGACCCGTCATCGCCAGTTGCAGCAGCGCCTCGCGGATGGGCGTGCGCGACACGCCGAAGCGCTCGGCCAGTTCCGTCTCGTCGAGGCGGGCGCCGATGGCGAGGCGCCCGTCGACGATCTCCGTCTCGATGGTCTGGCGCAGGCGCAGGGACTGGTTCACGCGCTCGGGTTCCATGGGGCCGGTTCCTCCGCCTGTGCCTTGAGCCGTCGACTCGGTTACCTTATGCGGCACGGTTGACAAAATATACAAGCCGTCGTTCTCTGGTATAAATAGCGGGCAATGCAGTATAAATGTTGCACCGCAAAACAACGCGGGCGACGTGCCTGCCTCGGAGAGGAAGACGCCATGACGTTGACACGCCGCACCCTCGTCGCCGCCGGCTTGGCCGCCCCCGCGATCCTGACCCTGGGGGGCCGGGCCCGGGCCGCCACGACGCTCAAGATCTCGCACCAGTTCCCCGGCGGCACCCTCGAGGAGGGCGACTTTCGCGATCGCGCGTGCCGGAAGTTCGCCGCCGCCCTGGCCGAGCGCTCGAAGGGCGCCCTGGAACTGCAGGTCTATCCCGGCTCGTCGCTCATGAAGACGAATGCCCAGTTCGGCGCCATCCGCAAGGGCGCCCTCGACATGACGCTCTATCCCAGCCCCTACGCGGGCGGCGAGGTGCCGGAGATGAATATCGGCCTGATGCCGGGCCTCGTCACCTCCTACGCGCAGGCCACGGCCTGGAAGAACGCCCCCGTCGGCCGCAAGCTCACGGAGATCCTCGAATCCAAAGGCGTCGTCGTGGTCTCGTGGGTGTGGCAGGCCGGCGGCGTCGCGAGCCGCGACCGGCCGCTCTTCGCCCCCGGCGACGCCAAGGGCCTCAAGGTCCGGGGCGGCTCGCGCGAAATGGACCTGATGATGAAGGCTGCGGGGGCCGCCACCCTGTCGATCCCGTCGAACGAATCCTACGCCGCCATGCAGACGGGCGCGTGCGACGCCGTCATCACTTCCTCCACGAGCCTGATCTCGTTCCGCCTGGAGGAACTGTCGAAATCCCTCACCTCGGGAGCGCAGCACACCTACTGGCTCATGTGGGAGCCGATCATGATGTCGAAGATCGTGTTCGACCGTCTGCCGAAGGACCAGCAGGACCTCATCATGGCCATCGGCGCCGAACTCGAGACCTTCGGGCAGGCCGGCGCCAAGGCCGACGACACCCGCGTCGAGGAGGTCTTCGCCAAGGCCGGCGCCAAGGTGCAGCAACTCGACGAGAAGACGCTCGGCCAATGGCGCGACATCGCCAAGGACACGGCCTGGAAGGATTTCGCCGGCAAGTCCACGAGCTGCGCCGAACTCCTCAAGCTGGCGGAGCAGGTGTCGTGAGCCACGCCTTCGACGCGGCATCCGCCGCTTCCCAAGCGGGGCCGGCCACACCCGAACCCCGCATCCCCGGCCTGCTCGGGGCCGTCGACCGGACCATGAAGGCCATCAACGGCGTGGTGATGGTCTTCGGCGGCCTCGCCCTCGTCGGCGCCTGCCTCGTGCTGAGCTACAGCGTGTTCGTGCGCTACTGGCTGAAGGAGCCGACGGATTGGCAGGACGAGATGGCGGTGTTCCTCATCGTCGGCGCCACCTTCTTCTCGGCCGCCGCCGTTCAGGCCAAGCGCGGCCACGTCGCCATCGAGGCGCTGAGCGGCCTGCTCCCGCCCCGCGTGAACCGGGTCCGCCTGCTCATGGCCGACCTCGTCAGCATCGTGTTCGTGACGTTCTTCGCCTGGAAGAGCTGGAGCCTGTTCCACGAGGCCTGGGTTGACGGGCAGGTGTCGCAATCGACCTGGGGGCCGCCCCTCTGGATCCCCTACGCCCTGATGGCGGTCGGCATGAGCTTCCTTGCCCTGCAGTTCCTCCTGCAGATCGCCGAGGCCCTGAGCTTCGGCCCCCGCGCGGCGGGTTGGGCGAACCCGAAGGTCGGCCTCGGCGCCGACCTGAACGCTGACCCCCTCAAGACGAGCCCCCACCCATGAGCGTCGCGGCCATCGGCTTCCTCTACGCAGGCGCCACCCTGAGCGCGATGCTGGCCGGCATCCCCATCGCGTTCGCGCTGGGGTTCGTGGCGCTGGCCTTCATGTATTTCTTCATGCCCGCCGCCTCCCTCGATACGGTGGCGCAGAACGTCTACGAGGAGATGGCCTCCATCACCCTGCTGTCGATCCCGCTCTTCATCCTGAAGGGCGCGGCCATCGGGCGTAGCCGGGCCGGACAGGACCTCTACTCGGCCATGCATGCCTGGATGCACCGGATCCCCGGGGGCTTAGGCATCGCCAACGTGTTCGCCTGCGCCCTGTTCGCCGCCATGGCGGGGTCCTCGCCCGCCACCTGCTCGGCCATCGGCTCGGCCGGCATCCCGGAGATGAGGAAGCGCGGCTACTCGCCGGGCTTCGCCGCCGGCATCATCGCCGCCGGGGGGACGTTGGGCATCCTGCTGCCGCCCTCCATCACCATGATCCTCTACGCGGTGGCGGCCGAGCAGTCCCTGGGGCGCCTGTTCCTCGCCGGCATCGGGCCGGGCCTGCTGCTGGTGGGCCTGTTCGCCACCTGGTCGGTCTACCGCTTCCGGGCGGAATACGCCGCCGCGAAGGTGGCGTTCGAGCGCAGCGGTACGCACTCGCCGATCCTGGCCGAGGACACCTACAGCATGCGCGAGCGGTTCTCGACGCTGCCGCGGGTGCTGCCCTTCGTGGTGCTGCTCACGGGCGTGATGGTGGCCCTCTACGGCGGCTATTCCACCCCGTCCGAGACGGCGGGCCTCGGCGGCCTCCTGGCGCTGGGCCTCATCGCCGTCATCTACGGCGTCTGGCGCCCGCGCGACGTGAACCCGATCCTCGCCGCCACCCTGCGGGAATCGACCATGCTGATGCTCATCATCGGCATGTCGCTCCTCTACGCCTACGTGATGAGCTACCTCCACATCTCGCAGGCCGCGGCCTCGGCCATCGTGGCGATGCAGCTCTCGCCCTGGGTGCTCCTGGTAACGATCCTCGGCCTCGTGATCCTGCTCGGCTTCTTCCTGCCGCCGGTCTCGATCATCCTGATGACGGCGCCGATCATCCTGCCGCCCCTGAAGGCCGCCGGGTTCGACCTCGTGTGGTTCGGCGTCGTCATGACCATCACCATGGAGATGGGGCTGATCCACCCGCCGGTGGGCCTCAACATCTTCGTCATCAAGAACATCGCCCCCGACATCCCGCTCAAAGACATCATCTGGGGCACGCTGCCCTTCGTGATGCTCATGGCGGTGGCGATCCTGATCCTCTGCCTCGTCCCCGGCATCGCCCTGTGGCTGCCGAACTGGCTGCTGCCCTCGACCCGGTAAGCCGGATCTCGCACCGGCGGTGGGCGGCCCGGACCTCTGGTTCGGGCCGTTCTTTTTCGTGTTTGAACAGCCTCACCGCCCCTGCCAGTCCGGCGCCCGCTTACCCAGGAACGCCTCCATCCCCTCGCGGAAATCGGCGCTCGTGTAGCAGAGGCGGATGAGGTCGTCCCCGGGGCGCTCGCCCTGCGTGTCGTCGGCATCCTGGAGGCGGCGCAGGCCCTCCTTCGTCGCCCGCAGGGTCAGGGGGGCGTGGCCCGCCACCAGCACGGCGAGGTCGGTGGCGCGCCCGTGAAGCGCCTCGGCATCGGCCACCACCTCGCCGACGAGGCCGATGGCCAGCGCCTCCTCGGCGCCGACGAGGCGGGCGGTGAAGATCATGTCCTTCACCCGCGCCGGGCCGACGAGGCCGGAGAGCCGCTTGAGGTTGGCGAGCGACAGGCAGTTGCCCAGCGTCCGCGCGATGGGAAAGCCGAAGCGCGCGTCCCGCGTGGCGATCCGGAGGTCGCAGGCCGCCGCGATGGCCGCGCCCCCGCCGGTGCAGGCCCCCGCGATGGCGGCGATGACGGGCACGCGCAGGCGCTCCAGGGCGCCCATCACCCGGTCCATGAATCGCTCGTAGTCGAGGGCGTCCTGCGCGGAGGAGAAGCTGCGGAACTGGGCGATGTCGGTGCCCGCCGCGAACGCCTTGTCGCCGGCCCCGGTGATGACGAGTACCCGCACGGACGGATCGGCCTCGATCCGCCCGCAGAGGTCGATGAGCCCCTGATACATCGCGAAGGTCAGCGCGTTGCGGGCCTGGGGCCGATTGAGGACGATGCGGGCGATGCCCGCTGCATCCTGCGTGAACAGGAGTTCGTCGGGGGCGCTCGGAGGGAGAGTCATGGCAGGTCCGGGGTGGCGTGGCGGTCGCCCCGGTCTGCCCATCCGGACCCGCGGGATCAACCCGCGTGTCCCCGCCTCGGGAACGCCCGGCACGGGCTTCCGTTGACGTCGGATTCGGCAATTCGGCGCGCGAGAACCGCCGCGCCCTTCGGAGACGATCCCATGCGCGGATGGATGCGACACACGGCCGGCCTGACCGCGCTCACCCTCGCCCTCGGCGCGGCGCAAGCAGCGCAGGCCGGGTGCACCCGGCAGGTGATCAACCGGACGGACCACGACGTGGTGTTCAGCCAGGACGGCGGCCCGGGCATCACCGTGCGCCCGCACCGGGCTCACCCGCTCCTGTATCGCCGCTCCGGGCGGATCGATGTCGCGGTCTATTGCCGGTCGCGCCAAGCCGGCCTGGAGCCCGTGCCTCGGGAGCCCGCCTTCCAGGCCGCGTTCGACACCGTGGCGGTGCTCGACCGCTGCTACGTCGAGGTCGGGCGCGGCGGCACCCAGCCCGTCGCCCTCAACAATCCGCGCCAGGGCGACGTCGTGGTGGCGCCCTACGGGCTCGCCTGCCCGTCCGCGCGGTAGGCGAGATCAGAACACCGCCGGAACGAACATCTCCGGCGGCACCGGCTGGCGGGCGTAGTCGTCGTGGCGCTCGCGCTCGGGCAGGTGGACGGGGGCGCGCGGCACCTCGCCATAGGGGATCTGCGACAGGAGGTGGGCGATGCAGTTGAGACGGGCCTTCTTCTTGTCCACGGCCTCCACCACCCACCACGGCGCCTCCGGGATGTGGGTGCGCGCGAGCATCACCTCCTTGGCCTTGGTGTAGTCCTCCCACAGGCGGCGCGACTGCACGTCCATGGGGGAGAGCTTCCACTGCTTGAGGGGATCGTGGATGCGCATCGAGAAGCGCAGGGCCTGCTCCTCGTCGGTGATCGAGAACCAGTATTTCAGCACGATGATCCCTGAGCGCACCAGCATCCGCTCGAATTCCGGCACGGAGCGGAAGAACTCCTCCACCTCGTCGGGGGTACAGAAGCCCATCACCCGCTCGACGCCGGCACGATTGTACCAGGAGCGGTCGAACAGCACGATCTCGCCGCCGGCGGGCAGGTGCGCGACGTAGCGCTGGAAATACCATTGCGTGCGTTCGCGCTCGCTCGGGGCCGGCAGGGCGGCGACCCGGCAGACGCGCGGATTGAGGCGCTGGGTGATGCGCTTGATCGCTCCGCCCTTGCCGGCGGAATCGCGGCCCTCGAAGATCACCACCACGCGCAGCTTCTGCGCCTGCACCCAGTCCTGCAGGCGGACCAATTCGTGCTGGAGCCGGAACAGCTCGCGGAAGTAGCGCCGGCGGTCCATTCCGGGCGGGCGCGGCGTGTCCCCGATGGCGTCGGCGAGGCGCTCGAGGCGCTCCTCCTCCATCTCCATCTCGAGTTCCTCGTCGAAATCGTCCGTGAGTTCGCGCCGGATCGCCTCGATGTCGAGGCCCTGCGCCCGCTGCCCGTGATCCATCCCCGCCATCCCTCGCCGGCCCGATCCGCGGCTTAAAGCAGGGGCGTGTGACAGTCCGGCTACGGGCGGGGCCTGCGGCGGCGCGCCGTGGCGCGATCCGTCGGTGCGGGCTCGTCAAACGCACCGTCCGGTCGTAAGCCGACCTCCGACCCGGGCGCGGTCGGCCTCAAAACACCGCAATCCGCGCCAATCCGTCATCCAAACGTCATGCCCCGTCGCGAACGGTGCGCGCCGAACCTCCCACGGAGCCTTTGCCCGCATGGACTTCTTCCGCCGCTTCACCGTGCTGATGTGCGCGCCGAACTTCGATCCGGATGACCTCGAGGGCGTGCGGGTGCAGCAGATCATCGGGTCGGTCGAGAAACTCGGCTTCGAGGTGGTGCGGGCGCGGCGCGTCGAGGACGCGGCCATCGCGGTCCAGACCGATTCGGCCATCGGCTGCATGGTGGTGGATTGGGGCAAGCGCGGGCTGGACGGCAAGGCGGCGGCCCTCATCAACCTCATGCGGAAGCGCGGGCTGGAAATGCCCATCGTGATCATGGTCCGCCGCAAGCGTCTGGAGGACATCCCCGTCGAGGTGCTCGACTTCATCGACGGCTACATCTTCCTCGCCGAAGAAACCCCGGACTACATCGCCCGCGGCCTCGTCAGCCGGGTGAAGCAGTACGCCGAGACCCTGAAGACGCCGTTCTTCGGGGCGCTGGTCGACTACGCCGAGCAGGGCAACCAGCTCTGGACCTGCCCCGGCCACAACGGTGGCATCTTCTACAACCGCTCGCCCATCGGGCGCATCTTCGTCGAGCATCTCGGCGAGGCGGTGTTCCGCGACGACCTCGACAACTCGGTCCTCGATCTCGGCGACCTTCTAGTGCACGAGGGCCCCGCCCTGAAGGCGCAGAAGGAGGCCGCCGTCATCTTCGGGGCGGAGAAGACCTACTTCGTCCTCAACGGCACCTCGGCCTCGAACAAGATCGTACTCTCGGCCCTCGTGGCGGAAGGCGACCTCGTCCTGTTCGACCGCAACAACCACAAGGCAGCGCATCACGGCGCGCTGTTCCTCGGCGGCGGCGTGCCGGTCTTCCTCGAGACCGATCGCAACGCCTACGGCCTCATCGGCCCCATGTACCACGAGGCCCTGGACGAGACGGCGATCCGCGAGAAAATACGAAAAAATCCCCTGGTGAAGGACCCCGACGCGTGGAAGCGCGAGCGCCCGTTCCGCGTCGCGGTGGTGGAGCAGTGCACCTACGACGGCACGATCTACAACGCGCAGATGATCCTCGATAAGATCGGGCACCTCTGCGACTACATCCTGTTCGACGAGGCCTGGGCCGGCTTCATGAAGTTCCACCCGCTCTTCGCCGGGTGCTTTGCCATGGGGCTCAAAGGTCTCGACGAGACCTCGCCCGGCATCATCGCCACCCAATCGACCCACAAGCAGCTCGCGAGCTTCTCCCAGGCGTCGCAGATCCACACCAAGGACAGCCACATCCGGGGCCAGACCCGGCGCATCGAGCACCGGCGCTTCAACGAGACCTTCCTCGTCCACGCCTCGACCTCGCCGTTCTATCCCCTGTTCGCCTCCCTCGACGTCGGCGCGCAGATGATGAAGGGCCGCTCGGGCGTGGTCTTGTGGGACGACACGATCCGGCTCGGCATCGAGTGGCGCAAGAAGGTCCGCGCCATCCGCCGCGAGTTCGAGGAGAAGGAAGGCGATCCGAACCGCCGCTGGTTCTTCGACCCCTTCGTGCCCGACACCGTGCAGGGCGCGGACGGCCCGGTGCCGTGGGAGAGTCTTTCCACCGACGAGCTCGCCGGCAACGCCAAGCACTGGGAGCTGACGCCCGATGCCGCCTGGCACGGCTTCACCCACGTGGCGCCGAACTACGCCATGACCGACCCGAACAAGCTCACCGTGCTGACCCCGGGCTTCGACCGGCGCACGGGCGAATACGCCGCCCACGGCGTGCCCGCGCCCATCGTCGCCCAGTACCTGCGTGAGAACCGCATCGTGCCGGAGAAGAACGACCTCAACTCGCTGCTCTTCCTCCTCACGCCCGGCGTCGAATCCTCCAAGGCCGGAACGCTGATCTCGGGGCTGGTCGCCTTCAAGCGCCTGCACGACGACAACGTGCCGCTCGAGGACGCCATGCCCGAATTCGTCCGGCGCCGGCCCAACCGCTACAAGGGTGTGCGCCTGCGCGACCTCTGCGCGGATTTCCACGCCTTCCACCGCGAGCACGGCACCAGCGCCCTCCAGCGCAAGCAGTTCGAGCCCGGGCACCTGCCCGAGATGGTGATGACCCCGAAGGAAGCGGTGCAGCAGCTCACCCGCAACAACGTCGATTACGTGCCGATCGCGGAAGCCGAGGGCCGTGTGGCGACGACCTTGCTTCTCGTCTACCCGCCGGGCATCGGCACGGTGCTGCCGGGCGAGCGACTGGACGAGCGGGCCAAACCCATGCTGGACTACTTCAAAATGTTCGAGCGCTCGGCGAACCTGTTCCCGGGCTTCGAGGCCGAGATCCAGGGGGTGTTCCGCAACGTCGATCCCGACGGCACCATCCGGTTCCACACCTACGTCATGCGCGAGCCCCGCGTCCTGCGCGAGGGCCGCTGATGCCGGCGGGCCTCGCGCTGGCGAGCGATCCCGACCTCGTCATCCGGCCCTCGTCGGATGCCGACGTGCCGGACATGGTGGACATCTACGCCCACCACATCCGGCGCGGGGTCGGCGATATCGGCGACTTCGAGGAGGATCCGCTCCATCCGGACGACCTCAAGAAGCGGCGCAAGGCCATGCGCAAGAAGCGCCTGCCCCACCTCGTGGCCGACCGCGACGGCGTGGTGGCCGGCTACGCCTATGCCGTGCCGTTCCGCAAGCGCCCGGCCTACCGCTACACCCTCAAGCACTCGATCTACGTCCACCACGAGCACCTGCAGGCGGGCATCGGCCGGCGCCTGCTCCCGGCCCTCATCGAGGCCTGCGCGGCGGGCGGCTACCGCCAGATGATCGGCTACATCGACGCGAAGAACGAGGCGTCCCTGCGCCTCCACGAAGCCTGCGGGTTCGTCCGCGTCGGGCTCCTGCCGGCGGTGGGCTACAAGTACGGCCGCTGGAGCGACAGCGTGATGGTGCAATGCTCCCTCGGCTCCGGTTCCACCGACCAGCCCGGCACCTGGACGCGCTCCGTCGAGGCGGTGGTGGCGGGGCACGACTGGATCGGGACGTGAGCGTATTTGAGAAAATACGGATGCGATCTGACGGATGAGCTATTTCATGCCAAGCTGTGCAGAAAAACATTTCATGAATGAGGTGTAATGTTTTTCCAGAGTTGCATCGTTGTTTTCAATATCATAAAGGTATTTATCCCAGTCGTTATTCCATTTCGATCTCCAGTTTAGCTTGGCTTCTCTGACGTTGATCTTGATCTTCGCCGGCTCGCCATAGCCATTGAATTCTTTGAAGCAGCTTTTGATGAATATTTGATATTTATCGAACATTTTCTTATCGAACAACGCTCGGTATATGTGCATCTCTCGATCGCATGCCCTCTTTCGCTCAATGATCCGATCGGGAGTGAGCGTTTGCCAATGTCCGACGAAATTTATGAAACAGTATATTTCATTTATAGCAGGAGCTAATTCCTTATAAATCGCTATTCTCTGCTTGATTAATTCACTATTTAGGAATTTTGTTTTGTCCGTGAAGATCAAAACATAAGCAATCAGGATCGTTAGGGCGGCTCCAATAATCGGAGTTGCAATCGAGATGACGATCTTCGTTATTTCTAGATTATCCAAGACGAGTTTGGTCAAATTCTGGAGCATGTTCTTCCGTTGATCCTATGCTCGTCGTTTCCCGTCGTGCCGCAGACCTACGCGGTCGCCGCTGCGTCCCGCCACCCGTTGCCGTGCCACAGGCGCACCGTCACCGTGGCGGCGCCGTCCGCGATGACGATGCGGTTGTAGGCGTTGGGCTCGGAACCGCGCAGGCGCGTCGAGGTGGCGGAGCCCGCCTGGACGGCGAGAAGGCGCCCACGCCGTCCGCGCATGACGCCCCGGTCCACGGTATCGCCCTCCGCGTCGACCTCGGCGAAGCGGGCGTAGTGCCGGTGGAGGTGGCCGGCGAGGGTCAGCCCGACACCCTGGCGCCGGAAGGCGGCGAGGGCGAGGTCGGCCCGGCCGACAAGGCGGGCCTCCTCGTCCCAGGGCGGCGGCATGAACGGATGGTGCCCGACCACGATCCGGAACACGTGCTCGGGCATGGCCGCGAGCCGGGCCTCGGCGCGGGCGATCTGGCTGCGCCGGATCTTGCCCTGCGACCAGTCGGTCTCGGGCGCCCAGGTCCGCGCGGTGTTGAGGCAGACGATCCCGATCTCGTCGTCGAGGAAGGTCGGCTGGGTGCGGGGCGCGATGTAGCGGCGATAGCGCGAGAACGGCCGCAGGAACCGCTGCACGAGGTGGAAGGGTGAGATGTCGTGGTTGCCGGGCACGGCGATCCAGGGCGCGTCGAGGCGCGCGAGGAAGTCCCGCGCGGCCTCGTATTCCACCGTGCGGGCCCGCATGGTGAAATCGCCCGACACCACGACGAGGTCGGGTCGGTCCCGGTTCAGTTCGGTGACGAGGCCCTCGACCACGTCCGGATCCGTCCGGCCGAAATGCAGGTCCGAGAGATGCGCGAGGCGCCGCAACGCGGATTATTGCTGGGCGCGGTTGACGATCGCCTGAAGCGCCCGGGCGACGGGCTCGGAGACGTTCTTGCGGTACTTGCGGTGAACGAGCTGGCCGTTGTGGTAGATGTCGTGCTCCACATAGAGCTTCTCGCCGTCCCAGCGGACGATGTTGTCGGTCTCGGTAGTTTCCTCCACGCCGAGATCCTCGCGAAAGGTCACGCCACCGGCTTGCGCAAACATGGTCGGTCCTGGGCTTCGATACGGCTGGCGTCGCCGCACCTCAGTGTAGGCATCCGCCGCGCCGGGCGCTACCCGCAACGCATGTTCAACGCACCGTGACCTGATCCTTGATCCGCTCGTAGGTCGCCCGGCTCAGCACCCGCTTCGACAGGAGCTGGTCGACGGAGGTGTAGGGGCGCTTCTGGACGATGGAGCGCCCGATCATGCCGCCCCCCTTGAGGGCGTTGAGTTCGGCGACGCTCGCGGTGTTGAGATCGACGATGGCCGTGGCGCGCGGCCCGGCATTGTCGGCCGCGATCTCGGCGGCGTCCTCGGCCGGGGTGGGCGACGGTGAGACCTGCGGTGCGGCGGGGGGCGGCGCCTCGGGTGACGGCACGGCCGGAACCGGCGGGGGGGAGATCTGCGGAGTGGGGGCCGACTGCGCCGGAATCTGCACCTCGGACGAGGGCGTGGCGGGCGCCGGGATGGGGGCGGGCATGGGAGCGGGATCGATCCGGCGTGCCGGACGCGGCGGCTCTTCCGGCACGGCCACCGGTTCGGGCTCGGGTGCGTGGGGGAGCCAGTAGAATTGGACGAGGCCGGCGAGCCCGGCCGCAACGACGAGCAGAATCACGACCCGCAGGAAGGCAGAACCGCTGAGCATTCGGGGGCGGCCTCATGGGCGGAGTGAGAGGCGGTTGTTTATCATGAGTTGCGAACCAGCGTCTCGATACGGGCGTGGTGCGTCCCTTTCTCCTGTCGATAAGCCTGCCTCTTCCTGGGCGCGACGCCCGTCATCGAGGGCTGCGACAGCCCCGCACCGCAGTCCGGGCTCGACGCCCGGGGCCGCCGCCGCCATGGTCCGCGCCGATGCCCACCTCCCGTCCCGATCCCATCCCCGCCGCCCCCGCGCTCGGCAGCGTCGCCGAGCGTTTCGGAGCGCTCCGCCATCTCCCGGCCCTGGCCCGTCTCGTCTTTGCCGCGAGCCCGCGCCTCCTGCCGGTGAGCTTCGCCCTGCGCCTCGCCCGGGCGAGCCTGCCCGTGGTGATGCTCTACCTCGCCAAGCTCATCCTCGACGCCGTCGTGGCCGAGCATGGCCGCCCGCATGCCGCCGGCCTCGGCCCTGCGGCCTGGATCGCCGATCCGGCGCTCGCACGCCTCGCCGGCCTCGTCCTCCTCGAACTCGGCCTCGCGGTTCTGTCCGATCTCCTCGGCCGGGCCAGCTCCCTCGTCGACGGTCTGGTGGCCGACCGCTACGCCAACGCGGCGAGCCTCCGGCTCATGCGCCACGCCGCGAGTCTCGACCTCGCGCAGTTCGAGGACGCCGCCGGGCAGGACCGCCTGGAGCGGGCGCGCCGTCAGGTCACGGGCCGCTCGACCCTGCTGTTCCAGCTGTTCGGCCAGGGCCAGGACCTCGTGACCCTTGGCGCCTTCGCCATCGGGCTTGCAGCCTATGCGCCCTGGCTCATCCTCCTCGTGGCCCTCGCCCTGGTGCCGGCCTTCCTCAACGAGACCCACTTCAACCGCCAGGGCTACCGCCTCGCCTGGACGCGCACGCCGGAGCGGCGCCAGATCGATTACCTGCGCACCCTCGGCGCCGGGGCCGAATCGGCCAAGGAGGTGAAGCTGTTCGGCCTCGAGGACTACATCGCCGGGCGCTACGCCGCGCTTGGCGAGAAGCTCATCGCCGACAACCGCGACCTGGCGCTGCGGCGCGCGGCCTGGGGCGGGGGCTTCGCGGCCCTGGGGAGTCTCGCCTACTACGCCGCTTACGCCACCCTGGTCTGGCGCACGGCGGCCGGGCAGTTCACCATCGGGGATCTCGCCTTCCTCGCCGGCTCGTTCCAGCGCCTGCGCGGCCTCATCGAGGGCCTGCTCCAGGGCGTCTCGCAGATCGCCTCCGGCGCGCAGTACCTCGACGACCTGTTCGCGTTCCTCGCCCTCGTACCCACCATCCGCTCGCCGGCGAATCCGGTGCCGTTCCCGAGCCCGCTGGCGCAGGGCATCGTGTTCGAGGATGTCGGCTTTCGCTATCCGGGCACCGAGGTCTGGGCCGTGCGCGGCCTCAGCTTTCATCTCCGCGCCGGGGAGGTGCTGGCGCTTGTCGGCGAGAACGGGGCCGGCAAGACCACCATCGTCAAGCTGCTGACCCGCCTCTACGACCCGACGGAGGGCCGCGTCCTCCTCGATGGCCGGCCGCTTGCGGCCTACGACCTCGACATCCTGCGGTCCCGCATCGGCGTGATCTTCCAGGACTTCGTGCGCTTCAACCTCACGGCCGGGGAGAACGTCGCCGTCGGGCGCATCGCGGCGCGCGACGACGAAGCCCGCATCGTCCGCGCGGCCGAACGGGGCCTCGCCGATGCGGTGATCGCGCGCCTGGCGCTGGCCTACGACCAGCCCCTGGGCAAGCTGTTCGCCGAGGGCGTCGACCTCTCGGGCGGGCAATGGCAGAAGATCGCGCTCAGCCGCGCCTATATGCGCGAGGCCGAGATCCTGATTCTCGACGAGCCCACGGCGGCCCTGGACGCGCGGGCCGAGTTCGAGGTGTTCCGGCGCTTTCGCGACCTTGGCCGGGGCCGCACGGCGGTGCTCATCTCGCACCGCTTCTCGACGGTGCGGATGGCCGACCGCATCCTCGTGCTGGAGGGCGGAAGGGTGCTCGAATCCGGCACCCATGCCGAGCTGCAGGCCGCCGGCGGGCGCTACGCCGAATTGTTCGAGCTGCAGGCCGCCGGCTATCGGTAGGCGCGTGTTGCCGCGAAGGCACGCGGGAGCCAGAACGGAAGCGGGGCGGGAACGGGCGAACGGCCAAGCCTGTTCTTCGTGCTAGAAGAGTCCCGTGGGGTCGGGCGGTCAGGAAACATCGATGTCTCGTCGTCTCGGATGGTCGCGCGGCGTCCTCGCCCTCCTCGTGGCCGGGCAGCTCGGTGCCTGCGGCTCGACGCCCCGCATCCCCTACACGGCCAGCGAGGCCGCCGTCGCGTCGGTGCCGGGCATGGACCTGTCCGTGCGCGCCTACGCGGATGCCTCGGACAAGACCTTCACCGAGATGGCCGCGCGGCCGGAGAACAAGAAGGTGCCGTTCGCCTACCTCGCCCTCTCGGGCGGCGGCGGCGACGGGGCCTACGGCGCCGGCATCCTCAACGGCTGGACCGAATCGGGCAAGCGCCCCGAATTCTCCCTCGTGTCCGGTGTCTCCACGGGCGCCCTCATCGCGCCCTTCGCCTTCGTCGGCCCGGAATACGACGCGGTCCTGAAGGACATCTACACCAGCGGCATCGCCTCCACCCTGGTGCAGTCGCCGAGCGTGACCAACATCCTGTTCGGCTCCGGCCTGTTCGGGGACGGGCGCCTGCGGGGCCTCGTGCGCCGCTACGTCACGCCCGAGCTCCTCGCGGCGGTCGCCGCCCAGCACGCCAAGGGCCGCCGCCTCCTCGTGGTGACGACGAACCTCGATTCCCAGCGCGCCGTGATCTGGAACATGGGCGCCATCGCCACGAACGGCGGCCCCACCGCCCTCGACCTGTTCGCCGACGTGCTCACCGCCTCGGCCAGCATCCCGGCGGTGTTCCCGCCCCAGCTCCTCGACGTGCAGGCGGAGGGGCGCGCCTTCCAGGAGATGCACGTCGACGGCTCGGTGGTGACCCCGGTGTTCACCCTGCCGCAATCGTTCATCCTGCGCGACGGGCGCTTCAAGGCCGGTGCCAAGTCCGACATCTACGTCATCATCAACGGGCGCCTGGAGCCGGAATTCGACCTCGCCCAGAACAACACCCTGTCCATCGTCGAGCGCTCGTTCACCACGGCGAGCCGCGCCCGCAGCCGGGCCACCATGGCGACGACCTACGCCTTCACCCGCGCCAACGGCATCGGCTTCAACCTGACCTACATCGACGAATCGGCCCCCAACACCACGGCGGCGCGGGGCTTCGACACGAGCTACATGCGCGGGCTCTACGAGGCCGGTTATCAGGCGGGCCGCACCGGCACGTTCTGGCACAAGAACGTGCCGACGGCGCCCCTGCTGAAGACCGTGGCCGAGGCCCGCTGAGGGCTCGCGCCGCCAGAGGGCAGCGCGGCGCGAGGGTCCCCCCTGCGGGGGCGGCCCTCGTGCCGCATGGTGCGATGCGGTAGGGGAAGGCGTGGGTCACCCGAGGCCCCCGTGGGTTGCTCAAGGCCCGCGCCCGCTCGCGCAGCCGTGGCCCCCGCATGATTCAGATCGAAGACCTCACCTTCAGCGCCTGGGGCCGGCGCTTCTTCGACCGGGCGAGCGTCGCCGTGCCGCCGGGCTCCAAGGTTGGCCTGGTCGGCCGCAACGGCGTCGGCAAGTCGACCCTGTTCAAGATCATCCTGGGCGAATTCCAGCCCGATGGCGGCGCGATCCTGCTGCCGCGCACCGCCCGCGTCGCCAGCGTCGACCAGGAGCACCCGGCGACCCCGGTCAGCCTCATCGACACGATTCTCGCCGCCGACACCGAGCGCGAGGCGCTCAACGCCGAACTCGAGACCGCCCAGCCCGAGCGCATGGGCGAGATCTACGGACGCCTCATCGAGATCGACGCCGACCGGGCGCCGGCCCGCGCCGGCGAGATCCTCGCCGGCCTCGGCTTCTCGGTCGCCGATCTCGAGCGGCCGATGGCGGAGTTCTCCGGCGGCTGGCGCATGCGCGTGGCGCTCGCCGCCGCCCTGTTCGCCGAGCCCGACATGCTGCTCCTCGACGAGCCGACGAACTACCTCGACCTCGAGGGCGCCCTGTGGCTGGAGGCACGCCTGAAGCGCTACCCCCATTCGGCCCTCATCATCAGCCACGACCGCGAACTCTTGAACAATTCCGTCGACGCCATCCTGCATGTCGCGGGCGGCAAGCTCGAACTCTACACCGGTGGCTACGACGACTTCGAGAAGCGCCGCGCCGAGAAGGCCCGCCTCCAGGCCTCGACCAAGATGAAGCAGGAGGCCGAGCGCGCCCACCTCCAGAGCTTCGTCGACCGTTTCAAGGCGTCGGCCTCCAAGGCCGCCCAGGCCCAGTCCCGGATGAAGCGGCTTGCCAAGATGGAGCCCATCGCCACCACCATCGAGGAGCACGTGGCGCCGTTCCACCTGCCGTCGCCGAAGCGTCCCCTGGCGCCGCCCCTCATGCACCTGACCGACGCCTCCATCGGCTACGGTGACGATGCCCCGATCCTGCGCGACCTCAACCTCACCCTCGACATCGACGACCGCATCGGGCTGCTCGGCGTCAACGGCGCCGGCAAGTCCACCTTCGCCAAGATGGCGGCGGGCGCGCTGCAGGTCCGCGAAGGGCGGATGGTGCGGGAAGGACGGGTGCAGGTCGGCTGGTTCCACCAGCACCAGATCGAGGCCATGGACCCGAAGGACACGCCGCTGGCCATCATCCGCCGCGAGCGTCCCGACGACAGCGAATCGGCGCGCCGGGCCAAGCTCGCGAGCTTCGGGCTCCCCTTCGACAAGCAGGAAACGACGGTGGACGCCCTGTCGGGCGGTGAGCGGGCACGCCTGCTCCTCAACCTCGTGGCGATGCAAGCGCCCCACCTGCTCATCCTCGACGAGCCGACGAACCACCTCGACATCGACAGCCGCCGCGCGCTCCTCGACGCCCTCAACGATTACGGCGGCGCTGTGATCCTCATCACCCACGACCGCTCGCTCATGGAGCTCGTGGCCGACCGCCTGTGGCTGGCCGCGGACAACACGGTCACGCCCTTCGCCGGCGACATGGACGATTATGCGAAGTTCGTCCTCGACCGCACCCGTGCCGGCCAGCGCGCGCCGGGACAGGGGCGGGAGAAGCAAGGCCGTGAAAAGAAAGCCAAGCGCCGGGCGGCGTGAGGTCGCCCGGACGGAGACGTGAACTTTAAGAACGAGCGCCGTCGCGGGAGGCGGCGCTCGGCGGGGTTCTACTTGCGCAGGATTTTGGTCACGAGCCGCCCGATGGGGCTGCTCGAATCGTAGTTGCGCTCGTCGCGCACCACGGGGCGGTCTTCGTTGCCGAGGATCTTGGTGACGAGGCGTCCGATCAGGCTCATGGCGGTCTCCTGGAGTAGGGCACCGATAAGAACGGCGCAGCTTGACCTATCAACACGCAGGCGGCGATCCGTGTTCCATGGGGGGCGGCCGCCGCGCGGCACCGGCCTTGCTCGGGGCCCGGGAAATCAGGCGGGGCCGGATGACCGAAAGACTTCTCCATGCGGGCGCGAGCGTGGTGGTTCTCCTCGCCGTCGGCCTGCTGTTCTCGACCAACCGACGGGCCATCAGCCCCCGTGTCGTGCTCTCGGCCCTGGCCCTGCAGGTGGCGCTCGGCGCCCTCGTGCTGTTCGTGCCCTGGGGCCGGGCCGGTCTCGCGGCGGCCGCCGCCCTGGTGCAGACGGTCCTCGGCTACGGCGACCGCGGCACCGCGTTCCTGTTCGGGGGGCTCGTCGAGCCCCGCATGGTCGAACTCTTCGGCGGCAGCGGCTTCATCCTCGCCTTCCGCATCCTGCCGCAGATCCTCTACGTCTCGGCCCTCATCGCGGTGCTCTATCATTTCGGGATCATGCAGGCCGCCGCCCGCACCATCGGGGCGGTGCTGCGGCGGGTGATCGGCACCTCGCCCATCGAGACCTTCGCGGCCGTCGTCACCATCGCCATCGGCCAGAGCGAGATCGCCATCGCGTTGCGCCCGTTCCTCGCGGCGCTGACCTCGGCCGAGCTGTTCGCCGTGATGTCGAGCGGGGCGGCCTCGACCGCCGGCACCATCCTGGCGGGCTACGCGGCTTTGGGCGTGCCCATGGATTATTTGCTGGCAGCGAGCGTCATGGCGATCCCGGGCGGGCTCCTCTACGCCAAGATCCTGGTGCCGACGACGGAACCGACGCGCATCGTCTCCACCCGCGTCACCTTCGGCGAGGCGCGGGCCGTCAACGTCGTCGAGGCGGCGGCGGACGGCACCCAGAAGGGGCTGGCGGTGGCGGTGTCGGTGGGCGCGATGCTCATCGCCTTCACGGGCCTCATCGCCCTGGTGAACGGCTTTGCCGGCTGGGCGGGCGGTGTTTTCGGATATCCCGCCCTCAGCCTCGAGGGCGTGCTCGGCGCGGTGTTCGCGCCGCTCGCCTGGCTCCTCGGCGTGCCGTGGGCGGAGGCGGGCTTCGTCGGTGGGGCGCTCGGCCAGAAAATCGCGTTCAACGAGTTCCTCGCCTACGCCCAGCTTTCGCCGACCTTGAAGGCGGGCACCCTCGATCCGCGCACGGGCGCGATCCTGTGTTTTGCCTTATGCGGATTCGCCAACCTCACCTCGGTGGCGATCCAGCTCGCGAGCCTGTCGAGCCTCGCGCCCGAACGGCGTCCCGAGATCGCCCGGTTCGGCCTGCGCGCGATCCTCGCCGGCACCCTGTCCAACCTCACCAGCGCGGCGCTGGCGGGATTGTTCATCGGAGGGTGAAGACATCCCCGGATTGGATGGACCTTGCGTGGGGCATGGGTGCCCCACGCAAGGGGTCGGCTGTGGGCGACGGGCTCAAGCGGCCTGACGCCGGGGCACGAGGGGGACGGGCAGTTCGATGTCGACGCCCAGCGTCGAGACGTCCTTGCCGCGCTCGAGGCGGATCTGGACCCTGTCCTGCTCGACCACCACGTGCTTGGCGATCACCGCGAGGATCTCCTCGCGCAGCACCATGACCAGGTCGGAGCCGCCGGCATTCCCGCGCTCATGCGCGAGAATGAGCTGCAGGCGATCCCGGGCCACCGGCGCGGATCCGCGCCGGTTGAACATCTTGCGAAGACTCATGCCGCCCTCCGGGTGAACAGTTTGTTGAGCAGGGACTTCTTGTCCGAGGGAACCGCCATCGGCACCGTGTCGCCCTTGAGGCGACGGACCGCGTCGATGTAGGCGCGGGACGGGGCGCAGAGCGGGTTGTTCAGGGTGACGGGGCAGCCGACGTTGGAGGCGCGCAGCACTTCCATGCTCTCGGGGATGATGGCGAGGAGCGGGATCGACAGGATCTCGAGGACGTCGTCGATCTTGAGCATGTCGCCCCGGTCGGCCCGGGCGGGGTCGTAGCGGGTGAGGATGAGGTGCTTCTCCATGGTCTCGCCGCGCTCGGCCTTGACGGTCTTCGAGTCGAGCAGCCCGATGATCCGGTCGGAATCGCGCACCGAGGAGACTTCCGGGTTGGTCACCACCACGGCCAGATCCGCGTGGCGCATGGCCAGCGTCGCGCCGCGCTCGATGCCGGCGGGCGAATCGCAGATCACCCAGTCGAACTTTTCGCGGAGCTCTTCCATGACGCGGGCGACGCCCTCGTCGGTCAGCGCGTCCTTGTCGCGGGTCTGCGAGGCGGGCAGCAGGGAGAGGTTCTCCAGGCGCTTGTCGCGGATGAGGGCCTGGTTGAGCTTGGCGTCGCCGTTGACCACGTTGATGAGGTCGTAGACCACGCGCCGCTCGGCGCCCATCACGAGGTCGAGATTGCGCAGGCCGACATCGAAATCGACCACCGCCACGCTCTGGCCCGCCTGAGCGAGCGCCGCTCCGAGGGCCGCCGTCGTCGTCGTCTTGCCGACGCCGCCCTTGCCTGATGTCACGACCAGAATCTTGGCCATACGAGTGGTTTCCCTCAATCCAAGGATGCGAATTTGATGGCGCCGCCATCAAGCCAGATCTGCACGGCCTGACCGCGCAGGTGAGTGCCCATGTCCTCGGCCGTGCGGACGAGGCGGTCGATGCCGAGGAGTTCGGGCTCGAACTTGCGGCAGCAGATGCGGGCGCGGGGGTTGCGGGCGGCGCCGGCGATGGCGCGTCCCCGCAGGGCGCCGTAGACGTGGATGGACCCGCCGGCGAGGATCTCGGCTCCCGAGGAGACCGAGCCCATCACGGTGACGTCGCCGGTGGGGTGGACGATGGACTGACCCGACCGCACCGACCCCTCGATGGTGAGGGACGTGGTGGCGGGCTCCGGCGGCGGCGTCGGCTCGTCCGGCACCGTGGGGATCTCGATGGTCGAGACCGGACGTCCCGCGTTCAGCAGGGGCGGGCGCCCCGGACCGACGAGGGGAAGGGCCGAACCCTCGATGCCGAGGATCCGGATGTGACGGCTGCCGAGGTCGGACAGCAGACCGTCGAGACTTGAGGCGTCCGGCGCCAGGGCCGCGACGTCGAGGATCAGGGCGCGCCCGTCGAACAGCGTCGGCGAGCGCTTCAGGGCCTCGTCCAGATCGGCGAACCAATCGGGAAGCGGCAGCTCCGGGGCCAGGACGAGCGCCTTGAAGGCACGGCCACGAAGCTCAACGGATCGGCGGGGAGTGGGGGCGCTGGTCACGGCGTCTCGCGATTCCTTACCAGACCATTGATGCCCGGTATGGTTACCGCTTCGTTAACGGCCCGTGCTCACAGGATGAATGATTGCTCCCGTTCCGGGATTCTTTGATCCCAGGACCGCATTCGCCTCGTCCCGGTCGATCCCTTCGGGAGGGCGATTGCGGGCTTCGGTCGAGCGGAAGGCCGGATCATTCCAGCGCCGCGACCTTGATGGCGTCGCCCTCCAGGCGCACCTGCGCCGGCTGGCCGCGCTGCACGGCCCCGAGGTCGTCGGCCGTGCGGTAGAGCCCGTCGATGGCGATGAGCTCGGGCTCGAACTTGCGGCAGGTGATGCGCGCCTCCGGGTTGCCCGCCGCCCCCGCGATGGCCCGGCCGCGCAGGGCGCCGTAGACGTGGAGCGAGCCCCCGGCGATCACCTCGGCCCCGGACGCCACCGACCCCATGACGGTGATGTCGCCCTCGAGATGCAGCACCGTCTGCCCCGAGCGCACGGGCGCGTCGAGGATGAGGGAGCGGGCCGGTGCCGGAGCCTGGCTCACGGAGACCCTGGCCTCGGGCGCGTCCGCTTCCGGCGCCGCCACCTCCTCCACGGGTCGCCCCCCGGCAAGCGGCGGCGGCAGGCCCTCGCCGAGCAGGCCGGGCCCGGCGCCCTCGATGCCCATCACGGTGACGCTGCGGCCGGAGAGTTCGGCCACGAGGGCGCGCAGGCCCTCCCGGTCGAGGCCCGCGCCCGAGACCTCGAGGATCACCGGACGGCCGACGAAGAAGGCGGGCGAACGGCGCGCCAGGGCGTCGAGTTCCGCGAGCCAGTCGGACACGGGCGGCACGGGGGCCAGCACCAGCGCCATGAACGAACGGCCGCGAAAGCGAATCGGAGGGCGGGCGGGGGGTGCGGTCACGGAATCGATCTTCTGACGAGAGGGGCTTGGGTCCGGCGCGCCGGATGCCCGTACGGTTCCCGGCGGGACGGGTCCTGGCCGGAGCGGGTATGACCGATATGTTAACCCGGAGCGGCGCTCCCGTGGACATCCTTTCGGGCCGTCAACACGTTTCGGCGCGGACCGGCACCGGGATCGCGTTCCTGGGGAAACACCGGACGGGAGGTTTCGGCAAGGCTGCGCCGCGACTGCCAAGCAACCTTGGAATGGTTCCATAACATAGCGATTGCCGGTGGAAGACGCGGGTCGCTATAGCAGGGCCTCTATGTTTCGCGACGGTGCGGCGTCTTCCCGGATAGGCGTTCGCTCCGCCGTCCCGCTCCGAGAAGGTGCCGCCGATGCCGGACGAAGCCGCCCTCAGAACCGCCGGCCTCGGCTGGCGATGGCGCGCCCTGGTCGCCGGCCGCGTGGCCCTGGCCGCGTTCGGCGGTTACGGCGTCGCCGCCCTGGCCACGGCGTTCCTCTCCCTCGCCCTGCCCATGGCCCGCTCCGAGGCCGTTGCGACGGCGACACTCCTGAGCTTTGCCATCATGGTCGGGGCCGTGATCTGGGTGTTCTCCGCCCACACCCTGTCGCGGGCCGCCCTCGGCCTCGCCGTGCCCTCCACGCTGCTCGCCGCCGGCCTCTGGCTCGCCCTCGCCCTCGTCGACACGGCGCCGCCGGCATGAAGCCCGGGTTTCGCCAATCCATGGCGTGGCTGCACACCTGGGCCGGTCTCGTGACCGGCTGGGTGATGTTCTGCGTGTTCGTGACCGGCACGGCGACCTATTACCGGGCCGACATCTCCCACTGGATGCGTCCCGAGCTGCAGGCCGCCGCCGTGGAGCCGGGGGTCGCCGTCGAGCGGGGGGCCGCCTATCTCAAGGTCCATGCGCCGAAAGCCGTGGCGTGGTTCGTCTCCGTGCCACAGGCGGAGCGGCCCCTCCTCGACGTCTACTGGTTCGACAGCTTCGAGACCCCGATCCGGCAGGCGACCCTCGATGCCGGGACCGGCGCGCCCACCACGGTGCGGGCGACGCAGGGCGGCGATTTCCTCTACCGCTTCCATTACGAACTGCAGATGATGCCGGGGCTCGGGCGCTGGATCGTCGGCGCCAGCGCCCTCGTTCTCCTCGTCGCCCTGGTGTCGGGCATCGTCACCCACCGCCGGATCTTTTCGGACTTCTTCACCTTCCGGCGGGACAGGTCGGCCCAGCGCGGCTGGCTCGACGCCCACAACGTCACGGGCGTGCTCGCCCTGCCGTTCCACCTCATGATCACCTACACGGGCATCGTGACCCTCGCGTTCACGCTGATGCCCTGGGGCATCACCTCGGCCTACCGGGGCGATGAGCTGCGCTTCTTCGTGGAGGCCGGCCAGAGTCCGGCCTGGCGGGCCGCCGCCGGGCGTCCCGCCGACGCCCTGCCGCTCGCTCCCCTCATGGCGCGGGCGCAGGCGGAGGTGTCCGAGCCCCTTGAGATGGCGATCATCAACAATCCGGGCGACGCGGCCTCCACGGTGGTGGCCGTGTTCGAGGAGCCCAAGGGCCTCGCCCACCGCCACCCGCAGGTGGTGTTCGAGGCGACATCGGGCGCGGTGATCGCCCGCCTCGGCACCCTCAAGCCCGCCGCCCACGTGTTCACGAGCTTCCTCGGCCTGCACGAGGCACATTTCGCCGGGCCGGCCCTGCGGGGGCTGTTCTTCCTATGCGGCCTCCTGGGCTCGGCCACCATCGCCACCGGCCTCGTCCTGTGGGCCGTGGCCCGGGCGCCGAAGGCCGGCGCGGTGCCGGGCTTCGCTTTAAGCCTCGTGCGCGGGCTCAACCTCGGCACCATCCTCGGCCTGCCCATCGGCATCGCGGCCTTCTTCCTCGCCAACCGGCTCCTGCCCGTGGCGATGAATGAGCGGGCTACCTGGGAGGGGGCTGTGTTCTTCGCGGCCTGGGGGCTCGCCGCCATGGTGGGCCTCGCCCGGCCGTATGCCCGGACCTG
Organism: Methylobacterium adhaesivum; assembly: GCF_022179065.1. GTDB lineage: Bacteria > Pseudomonadota > Alphaproteobacteria > Rhizobiales > Beijerinckiaceae > Methylobacterium > Methylobacterium adhaesivum. Next base: position 101,531 of record NZ_BPQD01000006.1, on the reverse strand, counting down.
GCGCGAGATGGGGGCGGCGGCCGCCCTTCTGTTCCTGTCCGTGCCCCTCGTCAGCGACCTCACCACGGATCGCGGCCTCGACTTCGCCGGGTTCGACGCCGCGATGATCGCCATCGGCCTTACCCTCGCCTGGGGCGCCCGCAAGGTCTCGCATTATCGCGGCCCGGCGCGCCTGCGCGCGGCGACCGCCCCCGAAGCCCTGGCCCGGGCGTGAGGCCGGCCCGCGCATGAATCCGGCTCGAACAACATGACCCCGTCCTCGGTTCTCCTCAACCTCGCCCTCAGCTTCGCCGGGCTCAGCGCCCTGTGCCTCGCCATGGACCGGCACCACCGCGCGATCTTCCGCGTGGCGCCGTCGCGGCGGCAGGCACGGGCCCTGCGCGGGGCCGGGTGGTGCGGGATTGCCGCCTCCTTCGCCGCCGCCGTGATCCTGGCGGACTGGAACTTCGGGCCGGTGCAATGGCTCGGCTCGCTCACGGGGGCGGCCCTCCTCGTGGTCGGCCTCGTGTCCTACCGGCCACGCTGGATCCGTCCGGCGGCGCTGGCTGCCCTGCCGCTTGCCGCCGCCGCTGCCTTCCTCGCCTGAAGTGCACACCCTATGCTCGGCCTCTCGACAGGAGTGCCGATGCCCCTCGATCCCGCCCTCGCCGACCGCATCGCCGAATCCGTCGCGGCGGGGTTCGCCGAGCAGATCGCCCACACTCAAGCCCTGGTTCGGTTCGCCTCCATCCGGGGCCACGAGGACGCGATCCAGGATTTCGTGTTCGACGCCTACGCGGCGCGCGGCTACGGCCCTGAGCGCGTCGCCCTCGATTTCCAGGCCCTGCGCGGCCATCCGGGGGCCGGGCGGATGGGGGAGGGGCATTCCCGCGCGCCCCTCGTCATCGCGCATCACCGCCCCCGCGACGCCACGGGCCGCTCCCTGATCCTCCAGGCCCATGTCGACGTGGTGCCGCCCGGTCCCGCCGACCTCTGGACCCATCCGCCCTTCGATCCCGTCGTCGAGGGCGACTGGCTCTTCGGGCGCGGCGCCGCCGACATGAAGGCGGGCCACGCCGCCAACCTCTTCGCCCTCGACGCCCTGGCGCGCCTCGACCTGCAACCCGCCGCCCCCGTCATCCTCCAATCCATGGTCGAGGAGGAATCCACCGGCAACGGCGCCCTCATGGCCCACCTGAAGGGATACCGCGCCGACGCCGTGCTCATTCCCGAGCCGCAGGACGAGAAGCTCGTGCGCGCCAATGTCGGGGTGCTGTGGTTCACCGTCGTAGTGCAGGGCCGCCCCGCCCATGTCCGCGAGATGGGGGCCGGCGCCAACGCCATCGACGCCGCCTACCGGATCGTCGGGGCCCTGCGCGCCCTGGAGGCCGCCTGGAACGCCGACAAGGCCGGGCGCCCGCATTTCGAAGGCGAGGCCGACGCCATCAACCTCAACATCGGCCGGATCGAGGGCGGCGACTGGGCCTCCTCGGTGCCGGCCTGGTGCCGGATCGCCTGCCGCATCGGCCTCTATCCGGGCGTGGCGGCGGCGGAGGCGGCCCGGGCCGTCGAGGCGGCGGTGCGGGATTTCGCCCGCACCGACCCGTTCCTGGCCTCCGCGCCGCCGCGCGTCGTCTTCGACGGCTTCTTCGCCGAGGGCTACGTCCTGGCGCCGGGCTCGGACGCCGAGGCCGTGCTCGCCGCCGCCCACGAGCGGGCCACCGGCACCGCCCTCGAAAGCTTCCTGTCGCCGAGCTACCTCGATACCCGGGTCCACGCCCTCTACGACCGGGTGCCGGCCCTGTGCTACGGCCCCGTCAGCCGCGACATCCACGGCTGCGACGAGCGGGTCAGTCTCGCCTCGGTCCAGCGCATCACCACGGCCATCGCCCTGTTCGTCGCCGAATGGTGCGGGGTCGAGGCGATTTCGCGCGCCTGACGGGGATCGCTTCACGCGGCGCCCGCGATCGGCTTCGCGGTGAATGGACGCGGCCCGAGCGAGCCCTGTGCCGACGGCCTTCGCGCGCTCGGGTCGAAACCCAATCCGCTTGACGGTATTCGAGGGCCTCTGAGGGTGGAAGCGGACCCTGGCCTTCCACGATGAAGGGGACGTTCCGGCTCAGGCTCGACAGTGCCGAACAGGCTGATTTACTGGGGGACCGAAGCGGCCAGTCGGACGTTCAACGTTTTGGAACGTCCCTCGCAGCATCGAGACGACAACGGATGTGTCGAAGACCAGCTCCGACGATCCTCCAGGGCGGAGACGATCGTCAGGACTTCAGGTGCCGAAACATATTGGCCCGCGCTTCATCGTCCATTTCGGCCTTGAAGGGGAAGCGGTCCTTCAGGCCGACCGCCCGCGCGGCGGCCGGGCGGGCGGCGATCTCGTCGTGGTGTCGCTTGAGGTGGGGCAGCTCCGCCCAGGCCGTCTCGCCGAGCACGAACGGGATCATGCGGGCCCAGCCCCAGGCACTCATATCGACGATGGTGTACGCGTCGCCCACGAGATAGCGGCGCTGCGCGAGGCGGGCGTTCAGGATGTCGTAGTGACGGCGCGCCTCGTAGCTGTAGCGCGCCTGGGCATAGGGCACCTGTTCCGGGGCGAAGTGCCGGAAATGGACCGCCTGGCCCGAGTACGGACCGACGCCCGTCGCGACGAACATCAGCCAGGACAGGAGCGATGCCCGGTCGCCACCGGAGGCGGGCAGGAATTGACCCGTTTTCTCGGCGAGGTAGAGCAGGATGGCGTTGCTGTCGAAGATCACGTCGCCGTCGTCGACGAGGACCGGCACCTTGCCGTTCGGGTTGAGCTTCAGAAATTCGGGGGCGAACTGGTCACCCTTGCGGGTGTCGATCGGAATCGGCTCGTAGGGAGCACCGAGCTCTTCCAGCAGCAGGGCGACCTTCGTCGGGTTCGGAGAACCGTTGAAGAAGAATTTCAGCATTGTACTGATCTCATGCTTGTCGAGGAGCGGAGAGCTGAAGCGCGCGGCCTCGGTTCATGGGTGGACGTCCGGCTTGAATGGCTAGGAAGACAAGTCCTCGAAATGCCATTCTTGCCGGCACGTCGCCGTCGATCACCCATAAGATCTCGGGCCTGAAAAGACGGGCCTAAGAGACCGAGCGAGACGGCGACCTATTCCGGTGTAATGGCATCTTTAAGATCGACCTGATCAGATTTGTGCGTCTTGCACGATCCATGGTCTGTCATCGAGCCGCAAGGTTTCCGCTCAGGTTCAAATTCCCGAGAACCAGTTGTAGCCCTGGTCTTCCCAGTAGCCGCCCGGATAGTCGTTCGTGACCGTGATCGCCATGATGTGCTTGGGGTTCTTGAACCCGAGCTTGGTCGGAATGCGCAGTTTGACCGGGAAGCCGTATTTCGGCGGCAAGGGCGCACCGGCGTAGTCCAGGGCGAGAATCGTCTGGGGGTGCAGCGCGCTCGGCATGTCGATGCTCGTCCAGTAGTCGTCGCCGCAGGTGAAGCCGACATAGCGGGCCGTCGTGTCCGCCCCGATGTGTTCGAGGAAGGTCCGGAACGGCACGCCCGACCATTGTCCGATGGCGCTCCAGCCCTCGACGCAGACGTGACGGGTGATCTGGGCTTCCTGCGGCAGGGTCCTCAGGCGGTCGAGGGTCCACGGGGTCTTGTCGGAGACGAGGCCGGCGAGTTCGAGTTTCCAGGTCGCGCCATCGATCACCCGGATCTTGCTTGCCGGATAATAGGCGTTGAACGGGAAGTCCGGGGTGATGTCCGAGACGTCGAAGGTCGGGGCCAAACGCGTGCTGCCGAAGAGGGCGGCCTGGACGCGATCGTTCAGTCGCGAGATCGCCCCGAGGGTGCTCTCGACTTGGGGATTGTCGGAAATGTCGCAGCCGCCGAGCGCGAGGCTCCCGGCCGCGACAAGGCCACCGCGCAGGAGCAGGCGGCGATCGGCCTGGACGAGGTGCGTGTCGGGAACCGCGAGATCGGAGCGTGAAGGGCGGAGGAAACGATCGAGGATCTTCATGGCTTCACCGCGCGGTCGTGGCCGAAATGGATCTCCCGGCCGATGATCATGGTCGGCAGGGTCTTGGGAACCAGAAGCACGAGGGCGAGGTGCACTGCCACGAAGCTGACGATGCCGGCCATGGCAAGAAAATGGACGATTCGCGCCGTATCGTAGCCGCCCATGACGGCCGTCAGCGGGGCGAACTGAACCGGCTTCCAGATCGCCAGACCGGAGAGCACGATCACGATCCCGACGAGCAGGACCACGACGTAGAGAAGGCGCTGAACGGCGTTGTAGACTCCCGGGTCGTGGGGGAGGCGGAACGTCAGGGCCGCGACGAAGTCGCGCCCGATCTCGCGCGGCCGCAGGGGCAGGAGGCGCCGGCGCAGGTGGCCCGAGGCCAGACCATAGGTCAGGTAGACGAGGCCGTTGGCGACGAGGAGCCACATCCCGGCGAAGTGCCATTGCAGGGCGCCGCCGAGCCAGCCGCCCAGGGTGATCGCCTTCGGGAAGGACCATTCGCCGAAGATCGGCGAGGCGTTGTAGATGCGCCATCCGCTGGCGATCATGATGAGCATGGCCAGCGCGTTCACCCAATGGGTGATCCGGACGACGAGGGGGTGAATCGGGCGCGCGGCGCGCGGCGAAGGGGGATGCATCGGAGCCGTCCTGATGAGTGTTGGCGTGCGGAGTGTCGGGCTCGCGGGGCGTGCCCGCCTCAGGCGGGGTCACCGTCGGTCAGAATCGGAGCCGGCGCGGTGAATTCGGGAAAGAAGCGCTTCAAGTCACGCACCTTCGCGGCGTCGTTGGCGACGATATACGGATGGGCCGGATGCAGGGCCATGAAGTCCTGGTGGTAGGCCTCGGCCGGATAGAACGACGCCCCCGGCTCGATCCGGGTCGCGATCGGCGCGTCGTAAGTCCCTTCAGCGTCGAGCTGGGCGATGTACGCCCGTGCGACCCTCGCCTGCTCGGCATTGTTCGGAAACAGCGCCGAGCGATATTGCGGGCCGTGATCCGGCCCCTGCCGATCGACTTGCGTCGGATCGAGGGCGACCGAGAAGAAGACGCGGAGCAGGGTGTCGTAGGAGACCACGCGCGGATCGTAGGTCACCCGAACCGCCTCGGCGTGTCGCGTGCGCCCACTGGAGACGGTGGCGTAATGCGCGCTCGCGCCATCTCCGCCGGCATAGCCCGAGACGGCCTGCGTCACGCCGCGGATGTTCTGGAACACGCCCTGGACGCCCCAGAAGCATCCGCCGGCGAATACCGCGCTCTGAAGCTGGTCGGGTTCCCGCGACGGTGTCGCCGCGGCCGGCAGACGCCGGCTCGCTTCCTCGGCGCCGGCCCATGCGATCGTCAGCCCGAGACCGACGCCCAGCAGGGCCAGGACGGCGCCAGCGAAGGCAACGGTCGGACGTGTGCGACGTGCCCGGGTCACGGGTCTGATGGTCGGCGGCATGGCGGTCGCTCCTCGGGTTGGACGGTCGTCGTGATCGGTCAGGCGGGCTCGAAGCGCAGCGCGACGCCGTTCATGCAGTAGCGAAGCCCCGTGGGGGCGGGTCCGTCGGTGAAGACGTGACCGAGATGGCCGCCGCAGCGGCGGCAATGCACTTCGGTCCGGTCCATGCCGAAGCCGGAATCCGTCCGCGTCCCCACGGAGTCCGGGAGGGGCGCGGTGAAGCTCGGCCAGCCGGTTCCACTCTCGAATTTCGCGCGGGCGGCGAAGAGCGGCTGATCGCAGCCGGCGCAAACGAACCGGCCGGCACGCTTCTCGGCGTTGAGGGGGCTCGAGCCGGCGCGTTCGGTCCCGTGCCGGCGCAGGACCGCGTAGGCGGCGGACCCCAGCTGCGCTTTCCAGTCGGCCTCGCTCTTGACGACGGCGAAGGTCTCGGCCGCCGCGCTGTCGTCGGCCGGGAGCAATCCGGCGACGCGCAGGGCCGCCATGACGCCGATGGCCGAGACGCCGGCTGTGAAGAATTGTCTGCGGTCCATGATGCCGGGTTCCTTGGTCGAGTTCCTTGGTCGATTTTCTTGGCCGAGGTTCTGGACTGTTATTCGCAGCCGGCATCGGGCCGGTTACAGGCTGGCCTTGCGGCGCCGGGACAAGGACCCGGCCGTGCCGTCGAGGAGGCGGCCGCCGAACAGACCGTTGAGGCCGACGACGAGGAGAACGGCGACGAAGTGGATCAGCAGGTCCGTGGCGGTGGCGTCGTGGGGGTGGAACGGCACCAGCAAGGCCGCCGCGGCCGCGGCCGCCGCGAGGCCCGCGAGGGCCGCCGTGAGATTGGGACGCAGCGGGCAGGCCCGCCGCAGCATCAGCACCAGAAGCACCGAGAGCGGCAGCGAGACCCCCATCAGGAAGACGAAGCAGCCGCGCATCTCCTCCGGCCCGGCAATATTGGCGGCCGGCGCGAGCCAGCCCCGCATGCAGCCGAGTCCACTGGCACCGAGCCAGATCACAAGCGGAGGGAGCGGGAGCCATGACCAAACCGGGCTGCGCCCCGGTACGCTGCTCTGGAAAGCCGCGAGGGCGGCGGCAAAGGCCGTCAGGATCGCGCCGAAGGCTGCCCACTGCAGATCCGGCACGCCGAGGCGTTCCCGCAACCCCGAGACGTCGGACATCGGCACGAGAACGAGGCCGACTACGAGCACTGCGCCGAACCAGGCGAGGGCCCTGCGGCCCGGTCCCGGCAGTCGGCGCGTCGGCGTGAGCGACCGAGTGAGATCTTCGACGAGGTCGTCGATGGGCGGGTCGTGGTTAGACATCCGTGCCCTCGTGACGGGGTGATAAAAGGGTGCGGAGGGACTTCAATCCGCGATGGAAATTGACCTTGAGCGCTCCCTTGGTCCGGCCGGTGAGTGCGGAGGCTTCTTCCAGGGAAAGCTCGCGCAGGGCAATATGCTCGATCGCCTCCCGCTGTCCGTCCGGAAGATGCGCGACAGCCGCAGCGAGGATCGCGGCGCGGTCGCGACGTTCGAGGTCATCGCCCGGTATCGCAGCCTCATCCGCATGCGCCTCATAGGCGAGCGGCTCGTGAACCTCCCGCGGGCGACGGCCCATGTGGCGCAGCGCGTCGATGGCTCGCCGTTGCGTGATGGCGCGCAGCCAGGGCAGGAACGGCCGGGCCGGATCGTAGGTCGCCCGCGCCCGATGCACCGTGAGCAGGGTGTCCTGGACCACGTCGTCGAGCGCTGCGCCCCGGACACCCTTGGCCCGTGCCATCGCCGCGATGATCGGGACGCAATCCCGTAGAAGCGCCCGGTAGGCCGCCGTATCCCCATCCTGTGCTGCTTGCATCGCGACGGAGAACGAGGCTTCGCCGGGCAACAGGGTCGGTCGAGGAGACATCGGAGCAGGAATTCCGGACGCTTCAGGATTAGCCGGAATCAGAAGCGGGCGGCTCGGAAGGCCGACCCGCACCGTCCGCCTGCGGCCGAGCCTACTTCTTCATCGAATCCTTAGCCATCCCGTCCTTGCCCATAGTGTCCTTTTTCATGCCGTCCTTGGCCATAGAATCCTTGCCCATGGTGTCCTTCTTCATGCCGTCTTTGGACATACCGTCCTTAGACATGGAGTCCTTAGACATAGAGTCCTTGGACATGGAGTCGACCGCATAGGCCGGGGCACCGGAGACGGCGGTGGCGAGGACGAGGGCTGCGGCGACGCGGAAGACAGTGCTCATTATAAGTTTATCCTTCTTGGGCGTACCGAACATGTTGGCGGTACTGAACAGTGTTTCGAAGGGGCGTCCACGACGGTTACAGGTCAGCGCAAAAATTCTGGCTCGCTCTGCGCTCGCCTCCCGCGCTCCGCACGAGTGAGTGCGGCCCGCATCATCGCCGGGGTCAGCAATTCCGGCAGGGCCTCTCCGCGCGGCAGACCGGGCCCGTAGACGGCCACGAGCGGGATTCCGAAGCGACCGAAGTGGCGCAGGAAGGCGAGGATGGCTGGATCGGATTGGGTCCAGTCGGCGCGCATCGCGACCGCATCGGGCGCCGACAGGCGCGCGCGGATCTCGCCCCGATCAAGGGTGGTGACCTCATTGATTCGGCAGGTCAGGCACCACGCCGCCGTAACATCGACGATGACGACTTTGCCCTCTGCCACCAGGGCCGGGATCGCCTCAGGGGCGAAGGCGCGCCAAGGCCCGTCCTCCGTCCGAGCCGCCGGGGACGTTCCGGAGGTGGACGGCCAAACCGTGACGGGGACAAGCGCGAGGACGAGGGACGCCGCAACGAGGCTTCGGCGACGATCGGGGGCGAAACTCCTTCGGCTCAGGGCGAGCCAACCAAGAAGAAGGGCCAGGATGCCCGCCAACCCCATTGCCCGAGGGATGCCGGCCACCTCGGCGAAAACCATCATGAGCCATACGGCCGTTCCAAGGAGGAGAAGGCCGAACCCGCTCCGAAGACGGATCATCCAGGGACCCGGTCGCGGCAGATGGCGCGTCCAGCCCGGGTTCAATGCGAGGAGCGCGAAGGGGAGCGCCATTCCGATCCCGAGCGCCGCGAAGACCGTGAGAATGTCGAGACTCCCCCGGGTCAACGCGAAACCGACCGCGCTTCCGACAAAGGGGGCCGAACATGGCGTGGCCAGCAGGGTGGCGAAGGCACCGGTGAGGAAGGCCTCCGACAGATGACCCGTCCCGCGCAGGGATCCGAGGGCTGCAAGGGGACCGGGTAGCCCGATGGTGATCCATTCGAACAGGCTCGCGGCGAACAGCACCGTAAGGAGGGCCATGCCGGCCAGAAACCATGGCGCCTGGAACTGGACGCCCCAGCCGACGCTGGCCCCCGACGCCGTCAGGGCGATCAGAAACACGGCGATGGCGAGGAAGGACGCGAGAATGCCCGCCGCCGTGGCGAGGAGTTCGGCCCGGACGCGCCCCTGATCCGATCCGGCCGCCCGCATCACGGTGAATGCCTTGAGGGACAGGACGGGCAGGACGCAGGGCATCGCGTTGAGAACGAGACCTCCGAGCAGGGCCGTCGCCAGGATCGCCAGCCACTCGCCCCACATGATGCCGGCCAAGTGTGGAACCGACGCTTCAGCGCTGCGGCCGTCATCCACCACGGTGACGCGGAGCGCGGCATCCGCAAGGTCCGGTGGTAGCCTCACGGCGAGCCGGGCCGCATGGCCGCCATCGGTTAAGGTTATCGCAGGCGGCGACGTCACGGCGCCCTTCGGTCCTTCGACGAACATATCGGGCGCCACGAAGGGGCAGCGTTCGCTGGTCATCTGCAAGACCAGGCGCCGGTCGTGCGGCGGTCCCTCGCGTGCCTGCCCCGCGATGACGAAGTCGGCAGTCTCTGGTCGCCCAGGAACGCGCGCGCGCCAGGCTCCGATCAGGTCCGCTTCCGCCGAGGGGCGATCCGTTCCCTCCGGCAGCGTGAGTTCGAGGGTCGCGCGATAGGGCACGCAGACCTCGCCGCAGACCGCATGCACGAGGTGCAGGCGAAGATGCGCGGCACCATCGCCGTGTCGTAGGAATCGGAGCGGTAGGACGACGCCGGATTGATAGACGAAGGTCTGGAGATCGCCGACGGTGAGACGTACCGGCGCCGGCCAGGCGACGGATTCGAACTGGAGACCGTCCGATCCGCTCCAGTCGAAGGTCGGGGCGAGGCCGGCATCGCCCGGGCTGCGCCATGCCCCATGCCAGCCCTCACCGAACCGGAACTCGAGCCCCGCTTCGATGGGCGTTCCGTGGCTCGCGGCATCCGTGGCCGTCACGAGCCGCACCGCCGCCCTGTCGTCGCCGATCCACGCGGTTGAGGCCGCATAGACCGGGAAGACGCCGAGAACGAAGAGGGCGAGGCATGCGAGCAGGCGTCGCCGAAGCGCATCGAGCATGACCATTCTCACATGCGCCCGCCGAGGAAGGGCCGGCCCAACCGAGCACCGGCCCCTGAGAGCAATGCTATCGCGAGCGCGTGCAGGGCGAGGTCGTTCAGCGTCGTGGCGAAGGGGTGGAAGAGGCCTAGGATCGACGCTGCAGCAGACGCTGCTGCAAGGCCGGCGAGGCCGCCGCTCAGGGATGGATAAAGGGCGTAGCCGCCCTTGAGGTTCGTTGCCAGGAGCAGCGCGAAGGGAACGCCGAGCCCCAGGATGAAGCCGACACAGGTGCAGGCGTCCGAGAGAGACATCGGAGCTCCGTGCTTCGCGCTGGCGCCCGAGAGGCTCGCCCCGATCCAGAGCGTGAGGCTCGGCACGGGCAGGAGGGCCCAACGCGGATCACGGTCGGGAAACATCGCCAGGATTGCCGCCGCCGCCGCCGTGACGGCCGTGGCGACCGATCCGATGGCCGCCAGAACGAACTCCGGTTCGACGGCGTGACGACCCAGTGCCCCCTTGAGGTGGGCAACCAAGACGAGTCCGGCGCCGGGGAGAATGATGATGCGGAGCCAGTCGAGCATTCGTTGGAGCGGCGAGCTGACTTGCCGGACCGGAACGAGACCTCGGGCCAGCGCGTCGATCAGGCGCATATGGCGCGAGGCCACGGGGATCGGCTCCTCGTTCCATGCGGTCATGCCTCAGGCCCCTGGCGAGAGGCGTGCCGCTCCGAGAATGCGGCCGTCCGAGCGCTGCACGATCACGGCGGCATCCTGCCCGGCCGGCAGCGCCTCGCTGAACTGCAGCGGCTCTCCCGACCAGGTGCCAAGAGTGCGCAGAGAGCGCACGACATTGGCCTGCACGAGGGTCCGCCCGCTGTTCTCACCCCGTGCCACGGGCGTGCGCACGGAGTGGTCGAAGCCGACGAGGATCACCCGTCCGCTGCCCTTGCCGGAGCCGACCGCCACGGCGATGCGGCCGTCCCGGCGCGCAACGGCGACTTCGGTGTCGAGGCCGATCTCGGCCCGGGCGGCCGCGACGGCCGAGGCGGCTTCCGTGCGGCGCGATCCCACCACGCTCCGGCGGCCGTCGATCACGAGCTGGGGCGTGAAGTTCCCCTCGCCGAGCCGCGCCGCATACTCCGCCTGCCGCTCGGTCGCGCCTTCGAAGGAAGCGGTGTCCTTCCAGCCGAGATCGTCCCAATAGGTGACGTGGAATCCCAGTGGCAAGAGGTCGTCGCGCCCGGCCAACTCGCCGAGCAGCACCTCCGCCGGCGGGCAGGACGAGCACCCTTGCGATGTGAAGAGCTCCACCACCACGGGACGCGCCATCACGGGCTCGGACACGAGAAAGATCGGGATCAGGCCGATGATGAGGGATGTGAGGCGGGACGACATCGTGTGCTCCGTAACGAGGCGGGATATCCCTCATTCGTCTTGGGCAACGCCCGGTTACAGCCTATCGACGATGCTGTGTGACCCTCGAGGTTTTTTGTCTTGAGCATTTAAGCGTCGAGAAACGACACCGCTCTGCTCGACTCCGCTACGGCGACCGGATCACCTCCGTCGGCTGATCCCTATCCGCCGCCCGACCCACCGATATCAGTCGAAACCGATCGACGGTCTGGGGTCTGTCCTTTTTACACAAATGTTAATGGGTTGGACGATAGAACCTTGTCATGGCCGTACGCTCGACAGGCGAAGATCTCCTTGTGATTCATCGTCATCGGCGTAGAATCGACACCCGGCGATGCCTATTCACCAAGGCTATTACGCCGATGGACCCTGAGGAAGCCGGCGCCCCTCCGTCGTTCCGCTACACCGCCGTTCCGCGTCTCTCGCGGTTTTCGGACGTGCTCGACGAGGCCCGCTATGTCCCGGTGCCCGACGCGTGGTGGATCGCCCTCTGCGACGTGGTGATGTCGACCCGGGCCATCGAGGCGGGGCGCTACCGGTCCGTCAACATCGCCGGCGCCGCCCTGATCGCGGCCGTACGCAACGCCCTGCCGGAGGCCGACACGCCGTTCGTCTTCGGCGGTGACGGTGCGACCCTGCTGGTTCCCCCCGAGCATCGCCATACCGTCGAGGCGGTTCTGGCCATGACGGTGACCTGGGTCCGCGAGGCGCTGGACCTCGAACTGCGCGCGGGCCTGATCCCCGTCGCGGCGGTGCGGGCCAATGGCCACGATCTGCGGATCGCGCGCTACGCGGTCTCCCCGACGGTCGATTACGCGATGTTCTCCGGGGGAGGCCTCGCCTACGCGGAGGCTGCGGTGAAGCGTGGGCTCCACGGGGTCGCGGCGGCCCCGAGGGGAGCGAAGCCCGATCTCACCGGGCTGTCCTGCCGGTTCGAGGCGGTTCCGGCCCGAGAGGGCCTGGTCCTCTCGCTCATCGCCCTGCCCGAGGCGGGCGCCGACCGGAACGCCGTCCTGGCGGTTCTCGGCGGGCTGCTGGCCGAGATCGAGGCAAGCCCCAGCAACGGGCGTCCCTTGCCGGCCGACGGCCCGGCGATGCGGCCGCCGTGGCGGGGTCTTCGGGAGGATGCGCGCGGCGCGGGGGCGTCGACGGGGGCGGGGCTGCTGCGCCTCGCGCACCTGTTCCTGTCGCGCGGCGGGGCCTTCGTGCTGTTCCGCCTGGGCGTGCCGTTCGGCCGATTCTCGCCGCGCCGTTATCGCAGGCGGCTCGCGGCCAATGCGGATTTTCGAAAGTACGACGATGGGCTTCGCCTCACCGTGACCTGTCCGGTCGCCATGGCGGACCGGATCGAGGCGCGGCTCGCGGCCGCGCGGTCGGCGGGACTGGTGCGGTACGGCCTGCACCGCCAGGAAGCGGCGGTGGTGACCTGCATCTCGCCCTCGGTGCTGCGCGACGACCACGTCCATTTCGTCGATGGGGCCGATGGCGGATACGCCCGGGCGGCCGCCATGCTCAAGCGCCAGCCATGACGGGCTCGGAGATCCCGTTTCTGGCCGGCCTGGACCCGGAGGCCGCTGCCGCCGTGCGCGCCCGCATGGTCTCGGTCGCCGTGGCCGGCGGAAGCACGCTGTTCGCGCAGGGTGATGCCGGGGACGCGCTCTACACCCTGATCTCCGGTGCCGTGGGGATCTCGGCCGAGGATGCTGCGGGGCGGCCGCGCCGGATCGCCCGGCTGAATCCGCCCGAGAGCTTCGGCGAGATGGCGCTGCTGTCGCCGGCACCGCGCTCCGCGACGGCCACGGCCCTGCGGGATTCCAGGCTGCTGCGGCTGGCGCGCGCGGATTTCGAGGAACTGACCGCGCATCATCCCCGGATGCTGCTCTACTTCGCACGGCTTCTCACCGAGCGCATGCGGACCGCCCAGGCGGGCGAGACGATCCGTCATAAGCCGCGCAGCTTCGCCGTGCTCGCCGTGACGGAAGGCCTCGACGCGGCCGCGTTCGGCCATGCCCTGGCGACGGCCCTCGATGGGATCCTGCCGGGCCGCACCGGCTGCCTGACACGCTGGCCGGCCGGCGCGGACGAGACGTGGTTCCATGCCTACGAGACCCGTCATGCCCGCACGGTCTTCGTCGCCCACGAGGTCGGTTGCCCGTGGTGCCGCCTCTGCCTGCGCCACGCGGACCACGTCCTGCTCCTCGCCGAACCCGGGCGGCCGCCCCGCCCCGGGGCCGCCGCCTGGCTCGGGAGCGTGCGGTCGGACTGGATCCGGATGGATCTCGCCGTCCCGCAGGACGCGGATGCGGTCCTGCCCCGCCCCGTCCATCCCGAGGTCGCGGCCCTGCCTGTCGCCCTACGCATCCCGGTTCGCGCCGGCAGGAGCGGCGACCTTCGCCGCCTCGCACGCCTGGCGAGCGGCTCGGCCCGGGGCCTCGTCCTCGGTGGCGGCGGCGCGCGCGGCCTCGCCCATCTCGGGGTGATGCAGGCCCTGGACGAGGCCGGCTACGCCCCCGACTTCGTCGGCGGCACCAGCATGGGAGCGGTGGTCGCGGCGAGCGTCGCCATGGATCTCGGCATCGACCGCATCCGCGCGAGCACGGTGGCGTTCTTCGTCGGCAACAATCCCCTCAACGACTACACGCTGCCTTACCACGCGCTGACCCGTGGAGCGAAGGTCGATGCGGGTCTTGCGGCGTGGTTCGGCGGCGCGCGGATCGAGGATCTCTGGCTCCCGTTCCTCTGCGTCTCGTCCAACCTGACGAGCGGTACGGCGATGGTCCACCGCAGTGGCGACCTGCCGGGAGCGCTCCGCGCCAGCATCGCGATCCCGGGCCTGCTCCCGCCGGTCTGCACCGACGAGGGCGTCCTGGTGGACGGGGGCATGATGAACAACCTGCCGGCCGACGTCTTGGCCGACCTCGATCGGGGTCCGGTGCTCGCCATCGATGTCGGCAGCGACCGCGCCTTCGGCGCCATGACGATGCGCTCCTGGCGTGGACGCTTGATCCGGCGGATCCTGGGCGCTCCCGATGCCATGCCGGGCATCGCGCCGCTCCTGCTGCGGGCCGCGACCGTGTCGGGCGACGCGCAGGCGACGATGGCGGTCGGCTACGCCACCGCCGTGCTGAAGCCGCCGCTGGCCGGCATCGACCTGCGCGCCTGGTCGAGCTTCAAAGCCATCGCGGAGATCGGCTATCGCCACACCAAGGAGGCCCTCGCCGAGGGCCGGTTGCGGGCCTGGACCGAGGATGGCGGCGGGGGCCCGACATGACGCGTCCTGGGAAACCGGGTGCGCCAGCGCACCCATCCGAGCGCATGCCTGTAACCTCTCTGTGCGCTGCAGCGATTCTCCCTGCAACGCAACCGACGCACTGAGGACTCCTATCGCCATGAAGGTGCTGATCGCAGCCACCGCCCTGACCGGGCACATCAATCCGCTCCTCACCGTCGGCCGGCTCCTCGCCGCCCGCGGCGACAGCGTCGTCATGACCACCGCCGAGCGATTTCGTGGAAAGGTCGAGGCGGCGGGCCTGCGCTTCTCGCCCTGCGACGACGGCGATGCCGCGTCGTACCGCGAGACCGGCCTGCCGGCGGGCCCCGAGCGTTACCGGCGCGAGTTCGCCCGCCGCTTCATCGATCCGATCCCGGTTCAGACCGAGGTCCTGCGCGGTCTCGTCGCGGCGGAGCGGCCCGACGTGATCGTCGCCGGCAGCCTGTTCCTCGGCGTGCTGCCGCTGCTGCTGGGATCCGAGCCGCGTCCCCCCATCGTCGTCCTGAACGTCAGCTTCCTGTTCCTCGACCGGCCCGACGCCGCCCCGGTCGGTCTCGGCCTGCCGCCGGCCCGAACGGACGCGGAGCGCGCCCATTACGCGCTGCTGAAGGCCGGGATGGATGCCGCCTTTGTCGATCCCGTGCGCGCCCATGCCGATGCGCAGCTGGCGCGCCTCGGCCTGCCGCCCCTGCCGGCCTCGCTGCCGCATTCCATCGCCGTGCTGCCGGACCTGTTCCTCCAGCCGACCGTGCCGGCGTTCGAGTACGATTTCGGGACGCTGCCGCCCAATCTCCGCTTCACCGGGCAGCTGCCGGCGCCGAGGGCCGAGGCGGCGCTTCCCGAGTGGTGGCAGGCCCGCGACAGGAGCAAGCCCGTCGTCCTCGTCACCCAGGGCACCCTGGCGAATGCCGATTTCGGTGAACTGCTCGAGCCGACCCTCGCGGCCCTGGCGGACCGGGACGACCTGTTGGTGGTGGCGACCACGGGCGGGCGCCCCGTCGAGGCGGTGCGGGGAGCCGTGCCGGCCAATGCCCGGATCGCGCCGTTCCTGCCCTTCGACGCGATGATGCCGGAGGTGTCCGTCCTCGTCACGAACGGCGGATACGGCACCGTCTCGCAGGCCCTCGCGGCCGGCGTGCCCCTCGTCTCGGCTGGGCTCACCGAGGACAAGGCGGAGATCGGCGCACGCATCGGCTGGTCGGGCGCCGGACTCAATCTCGCGAGCAACGCGCCGTCGGTCCAGGCGCTACGGGAGGCGATCGAGACGGTGCTGGCCGAGCCCCGTTTCCGCGATCGGGCCGCATGCCTGGCACGCGCCTTCTCGGAGCTGGACGGGGGCCGGACGGTCCTCGCAAGCATCGATGGCGTGGTTCGCAGCTGCCCGGCCGTCCAGGACATCGCCGCATGACCGCTCTCCGGCTCTTCGATCGCATCCGGGGCCGGGCCCGCACCGGCAGGCGGACGCCCCGGCCGGTGGTGTTCGCCGCCACCCTCGTGCTCGCGGCCATCACCGGCCTGCCCCTGGGGTCGGTCGCTCAACTGATGCCGCAGGCGGACGATCCGGCCGATCGGTTCCTCGGCCTCTGACCACCAGCGAGACACCGCCATGCCCAACCTCACCGAGCCCGTTCCAGGCGAGGCCGCGCCGCTCAGGGTCGTGGTCGACCTCAACCGATGCCA
This sequence comes from Methylobacterium adhaesivum, assembly GCF_022179065.1. Taxonomy (GTDB): domain Bacteria; phylum Pseudomonadota; class Alphaproteobacteria; order Rhizobiales; family Beijerinckiaceae; genus Methylobacterium; species Methylobacterium adhaesivum. The sequence continues at coordinate 85,361 of NZ_BPQD01000006.1, read as the reverse complement.
GGGGTACGCCCAATGCTGCTATGCGGCGCCCGGCGTCTTCGATGTTCGAGGCCACGAGATCCTGTTCTACGATCCCGCTCCGGCGCGCGCGCGACGGGGTGAGATCGAGCGGGCCGTGCAGGCCTGCCCCGTCCGCGCCATCAGCCTCCAGGCCGATCGCGGAGACACGCCGTGAGCGCCGCGCAGGCAGCCGGCATCGTCGTCGTCGGCGCGTCCCTGGCCGGTCTGCGGGGCGCGGAGGCCCTGCGTCGCGCCGGCTATGGCGGCCGGCTGACGATCGTGGGCGACGAGCCGCATCGTCCCTACGACCGGCCGCCCCTGTCGAAGCACGTCCTGTCGGGCGAACTGGCTCCGAACGCCACAGAACTGCCGGAACTCGTCGCCCTCGACGCCGACTGGCGCCTGGGTCATGCGGCGGTCGCCCTGGATCGGGCGGCCCGCACGATCCGCCTGAGGGACGGGACGGATCTCGCCTACGAACGCCTCCTCATCGCCACCGGCGCGCAGGCCCGGCCCTGGCCGGACGCCGCGGGCGGCGGCTTGGCGAACATCTTCACCCTGCGCGGCCGGGACGATGCCGCCCGCCTGCGAACCGCCTTGGCCGAGACGCCCCGGCGCGTCCTCATCGTCGGCGCCGGCCTGATCGGGTGCGAGGCGGTCTCGTGCTGCCGCGATCTCGGATTGCCCGTCACCCTGGTCGACCCCAATCCGACGCCCCTCGCGCGGTCCCTGGGCACCTGGGTCGGCGGCGTGATCACCGAGTGCCTGAAGGAGGCCGGCGCGACCTTTCACGCGGGCGCGCAGGTGCTCCGCTTCGAGGGCGATGCCTCGGGCCGGGTCGTTCGCGCCCACCTCGCGGATGGGCGCGCGGTCGAGGCTGACCTCGTGATCGTGGCGCTCGGCGCGACGCGCGCCACGGACTGGCTGTCGGGTGCGGGACTGATGGCCGATGCCGGCGGCGTGACCTGCGACGGCGCCTGCCGGGTGCTCGGCGCCGATGGGACGCCGTGCCCGGACATCTACGCCGCCGGGGACGTCGCGCGCTGGCCCAATCCCCTCTATGGCGGCCGGCTGATGTCGGTGGAGCATTGGGGCAACGCCGTCGCGCAGGCCGAGCACGCCGCGCGCAACATGCTGGCGCCGGCGGAGGCGCAGCAGGCCTATCGCCACCTACCGGCCTTCTGGTCGAGCCAGTTCGGGATCAACATCAAAGCCGTGGGCCTCACTGAGGGCGCCGACACGGTCGCGATCGTTCAGGGGTCGCGGGCCTCACGGCGCTTTCTCGCCGTCTATGGCCGGGCCGGACGCAGCATCGCCGCCGTGTCGTTCGATCAGGCGCGCTGGCTCCCGGCCTACGCCGAGGCGATCACGGGCGGCCAAGCGTTTCCGCCGATCCGCGATGCGAGCGACCAGGGCGCCTTCACTCCCATGGCGCCGGGCTTTCCGCCACCGCGTGCCGCGTCCACGCACATCGAGGCCCGTCATGGCTGAAGACACGCTGTTTTCCGAGGTCCTGGACCCCGCCAACCGGGCCGACCCCTATCCGATCTACGCCCGGCTTCGCGAGACCCCGGTCTCGCGCCAGCGCGACGGCAGCGTCGTGGTCAGCACGCACGCGGCGATCAGCAGCCTGATCTTTGACCCCCGCCTCAGCTCCGAGGACCTGCCGCCCTCCCGCCGCCCGCGCACCGGCAACCCGCTCAAGGATTGGCTTCTCAACCCCATCAAGAACCGCATCGCCACGGCGCATCGACCGCTGATCTTCCGCGACCCGCCCGACCACGACACCCTGCGCCACGCCGTGATGCGCGAGTTCACGGTGGCGCGGGTGCAGGCCCTGAGGCAGCGCATCGCGCAGGACGTGGACGCTCTCATCGAGGGTTGCGTCGGGCGCGATGAGGTCTGCCTCGTGGAGGACCTGTCCTACCCGCTCCCGGTCGCGGTGATCTGCGACATGCTCGGCGTGCCGGAGGCGGACGAACCGCAGTTCCAGGCCTGGGCGACGCAGCTCGCCACGGCCCTCGAGCCCGATGCCCGCCACGACGAGGCCAGCCGGCACAGGACGGTGGCGGCCTTCGACGCGATCTCGGGCTACATGCGTGCCCTGATCCGCGAGAAGCGCCGGCGGCCGACCCCGGACCTGCTCAGCGCTCTCGCGGCACCGGGGCCCGACGGCAAGGCCGTGATGGGCGATTTCGACCTGATCTCGACGGCGATCCTCCTGCTTGTCGCGGGCCACGAGACCACCGTGAACCTGATCACCAACGGCATGCTCACGCTCCTGCGCCATCCCCTGGAACTCGCCCGGCTGCGGGCCGACCCGGAGCGTGCGCCGCGCGTGATCGAGGAACTGCTGCGCTACGAGCCGCCCGTGCATTTCCGGACCCGGAAAGCCCTCGGGACCATCGAGATCGCCGGGCACACCATTCCGAAGGGCACGCCGGTCATCCTGCTCTTCGCCGCCGCGAATCGGGACCCGGCCCGTTTCGACGCTCCGGACCGTTTCGATCCCGACCGGGACGACAACCAGCATTTCGGCTTCGGTGGCGGACTGCACTACTGCATGGGCGCGCCACTCGCGCGGATCGAGGCCGAAATCGCCCTGGTGGCTCTCAGCCGCCGCCTGATCGCGCCCCGGCTCCTGGCGGATCCCCCGCCCTACAGGCCCGGCGCCTCCCTGCGCGGCCCAGAGCACCTCGGCATCGGCATCGACGGGATCGGGCCGCGACTGTCATAGGAGACGAAGGAGGACACTGATCGTCGCACAACCAGGCTCGTCGATCGTCGGGCGACCCGGTGGTTCACGACCGGATTTCGTCAGTCCACCCCTCTCCTCGGCAATCGGACGGCCGCGGAGCCAAACCATCAAGAAGCGGTCGTCCGACCTGGCGACCGCGTTCGATCGAAATCGGTCATGCTTCAACCCAACGCAGGGCATCGATCAGGGCGCGAAGCGCCGGAGTCGCTTGCCGGCTCGGATGGTAGAGGTGGTAGCCGGGGAAGGGCGTGCACCACGCGGTCAGAACCTGCACGAGGTGGCCCGCCTGGATGTCGGCGGCGACATCCTCTTCCAGCATGTAGCCGAGCCCGGCCCCGGCCCGCACGGCCGCCCCCACGAGGGCCGCATCGTTGACGGTGAGTTGCCCGCCTGCGCGCACGCGCACCTCCTGGCCGCCCCCCGTGAACTCCCACGGCAGCAATCCACCCCCGCCGACCAGCCGGTAGTTGACGCAGTTATGCGCCTCGATGTCGGCCGGTGTCTCGGGTGGCGGATGGCGTGCGAAGTAGGCGGGTGTGCCGACCACGACCGTGCGCAGGTCTGGGCCCAGGCGCACCGCGACCATGTCGCGCTCCACCGTCTCGCCGAAGCGGATGCCGGCATCGAACCGGTCCGCGACGATGTCGGTCAGGCGATCGTCGATGACGATTTCGACGGAGACGGCCGGATGCTCGAGGAGGAAGCGCGGCAGGGCCGGATCGAGCACGCGGCGCGCGGCCGAGGAGAAGGTTGTCAGCCGCAGTAGACCGGACGGTGCGCCGCGCCAGTCGGCGAGCGCCGCCAACCCGCTTTCGACCTCCGCCAGGGCCGGGGCCAGGGAACGCACGAGCCGCTCGCCCGCCGGCGTCGGCGCGACGCTGCGCGTGGTGCGTGCGAGCAGCCGGACCCCGAGCCGTTCCTCCAGCCCCCGCACGGCGTGGCTCAGGGCCGAGGGCGACAGGCCGAGTTCCGCCGCCGCCCGCGTGAAGCTGCGGGTGCGCGCGACCATGGCGAAGGCCGCGAGATCGTCGAGCATGCCACGCCGCATTGCTGAACCCTGCTCACAAACCCATGCCGATCATCGTGGCTAATCCCCCGTGACGGGGGCCGCTACCCTGTGGGCCATCAGCAGGGATATGCAACAATGGACCTCACGCATTACCGCACGCTCGGCCGTTCCGGCCTCGCGGTCAGTCCGCTGGCGCTTGGCACCATGACCTTCGGCACCGCGCGCTGGGGGCTGGACGAGGCCGGCAGCCGCGCCGTGTTCGACGCCTATCTGGAGCGGGGCGGCAACTTCGTGGATACGGCCGACGTGTATGCGGGGGGCGAGGGCGAGGCGATGCTCGGCCGCTTCATCGACACGCCCGCCCTGCGCGACCGGATCGTCCTCGCGACGAAGTCGGGGTTCGCCACGGGCCAGGGACCGCATGCGGGCGGCAACGGAGCCAAGCACGTCCACGCGGCGCTGGACGGTTCGCTTCGCCGCCTGCGGACCGATTACGTCGATCTCTACTGGGTGCACGTCTGGGACGGGGTCACGCCGGCCGAGGAGTTGCTGGAGACCATGGCGGGTCTCGTGCGCGCCGGGAAGATTCGCTACTGGGGCCTGTCGAACACGCCCGCCTGGTACGTTGCCACCCTCGCGACCCTGGCCACCCTGCGGGGCCTGCCGGGGCCGATCGCGCTGCAATACTTCTACGCGCTTGTGAACCGGGAGGTGGAGGACGAGCACATCCCCCTCGCGGCCGCGTCCCGCATGGGGTTGGTGCCCTGGTCGCCCCTCGCCTACGGGCTGCTGAGCGGCAAGTACGACCGCGCGACGGTGGACGCGGCGGGACCGCGAGCCGGCGGCCTGCCGAAGGATGCGGCGCGGGCGGGCGAGGGGCGTCCCGCCGACGACAAGCGGCTCGACGGCGCCAATCCGTTCGGCGACAGCCTGTTCACGCCGCGCAACTGGACGATCGTCGAAGAGGTGCGCCGGGTGGCGGAGGCCATCGGGCAGTCACCGGCGCGCGTCGCGCTCGCCTGGGTGGTCGGACGACCGGGCGTGGCCTCGACGCTGATGGGGGTGAGCCGCCCGGCACAGGTCCCCGACAACATCGCGGCGCTCGATCTCGTGCTCGCCCCGGAGCATCGCGCCGCGCTGGATGCGGTGAGCGCACCGGTGGAACCGCGCCTGATCTACGGCCTGTCGCGACCATCGTTGCGGCAGGCCGTGGTGTTCGGCGGCGCGCGGGTCGAAGCCCCCGGCGAGATGCCCTGAGGAAAACCCTCCCGTGCTTGCGCGGTTTCAGGGGGACCCGCCTCCCATGTCCGCATGAGCTAATGCTTGGCATCGGAACCATCGCGCTCCGATCAATCTTGCGACTTTGATCGCTTGTTCAGGCTGCTGCGGAGCGGGACAGCACACGCCAGGGCTGCAATGACTGGTAGGCCATCCCTCGCGCGGTCAAACGGATCGGGTTCGACCCCTCTGCCCGATCGCTTTTTCTTCGCCCAATCGGCATCCAATTACGGCCGAAGTTGCTTTAAGCGAGCACGGCCCGGGACCGGGCGTTTTCGTAAGGCACGCCGACACCCGTGATCGTGACGCAGTTCTACCCTCTCTCCGCCGCGATCCATCGGGCGCGTCAGGCCCTTGCGGGCACCCTCGTCCTCGGAAGTGCTGCGGCCGCGGCCGGCCCGGCGCCGGCCCAGACGCCCGATGCGGGTTGCTATCCCACGGCCGGTGGTGCCCTCGAAATCTGCCGGGGCGGCGAGGCCGAGGGTGTCCTGTTCGTGCCCCGGCCGTGCGAATCGGCCTCGGGCGTCCAGATCTTTCGCCCGGCCGAGGGCAGCAACCGGCTTCAGGTGGTCTATCAGGCCGAGACGCCCGCGCGGGCGCGCCGGGGGGAATCCTGCGCGCCGCGCCGGGCCGTCACCCCCCTCGACGGCGGCGCCGTGCGCTCCGGCTCCATGCCCGAGCAGCTCGCCACGACCATGCCGCCGACGCAGGCCCGCCTGTGGGAACTCGCCCGGGTCGCGCAGCCGGAGGGGCGCAGCCGGAGGGGCCGGCGCGCCCGCGCCCCGGAGGCGTCCGAGACCGTGCCCGAGGGCATCGCCGCCCGCCATCCCATGGTGGTGGCCGGGCGCGACTGGAGCGGGGACGTCTACAGCTACGTCTTCCTCCTCACCACGGTCCCGGGTCCGAGCGGCAACCGCCACGCCCTGATGCAGGCCCGCACCGCCGATTTCGAGCGGTTCGACATCCGGGGCGCCGATGGGGACGGCGCGGCCTGGGTGCCGTTCACGCCGGAGGCGGGCGGGCGCCGCCGGTCGCGGCGCGGCGGCAATCCCGCCCCGAGCCCCGTCCTCGACGAGACCGGCGGCGGCGTCGTGGGCAACTGCCCCGGCACGGGCTTCGACCGGAACGACCTCGTCGGCTCCATCAGCGTGGTCGATCAGGTCTACCACTACTTCTACACCGACGTGCTGCCGACCGATTGCGCCGCGCCCCCGGCTCAGCGCCGCCTCGGCCTCTACCTGCGCACGAGCCGGGATCTCGCGGCCGACCGGCCGTGGTCGTCGGCCCGCCTCGTCGCCGAGCCCCTGCCGGGCGAGGCCCTGGTGCGCGTCGCCAAGGCCAAAGGCATGGACCGCTGGGTCGTGGCCTACACCTGCAACCGCCCCTCCAACACCATGGACGGCCCGGTGGCGGACCTGTGCGTCCAGTACACCGCCGATCTCGCCCTCGGGTCCATTGCGGGTCTCGCCTGGTATTCCGAGCCCACGGCGATCATGCGCTCGCCGGCCTATCTCGGCCTGCGCTCGGGCGGCGACGGCACCGGCCGGTTCGGGCGGGCCCAGCACTTCTGGATGACCGACCGCTACGGCAACCTCGCGACCCCGACGAGCTATCCCGGCAAGGCCGGCTTCCTGACCTGGCTCGACCGCCGCGCCCCGGGGTCCGATGGCCCGGGCCCGTCCTCGGTGTTCGGCCGGCCGATCTACTGGGGCACGTGGTCGGTGCGGCCGCTGGAGGCGCGGTGACGGCCTTCTGCGGCCGGGCCGTGCGCCCGGCGGGCGGCCGCCATGCCCAGGCGCGTGGCCTGGGGGCCTTGCCGGATGGCCCGACACCTTCTATTGCGACGCGATAGCTCGATCCCGTGACCCGGCGCAGCCGGCCGCATTCCTGCGGCCCGTCGCGTGACGGGCTCTTCTCGCTTCCGGATACCCTATGAAGCTTCGCAACATCGCCATCATCGCCCACGTCGATCACGGCAAGACCACGCTCGTCGACAAGCTCCTGTCGCAGTCGGGCTCGTTCCGCGAGAATCAGCGCGTCGAAGAGCGCGCCATGGATTCCAACGACCTCGAGAAGGAGCGCGGCATCACCATCCTGGCCAAGGCGACGTCCGTCGTCTGGAAGGACACCCGCGTCAACGTCGTCGACACCCCCGGCCACGCCGATTTCGGCGGTGAGGTCGAGCGCATCCTGTCCATGGTCGACGGGGTGATCGTGCTCGTCGACGCCGCCGAGGGCCCGATGCCCCAGACCAAGTTCGTGGTCGGCAAGGCGCTCAAGATCGGCCTCAAGCCCATCGTGGCGATCAACAAGGTCGACCGTCCGGACGCCCGCATCACCGAAGTCGTCAACGAGGTGTTCGACCTCTTCGCGGCTCTGGACGCCACCGACGAGCAGCTCGACTTCCCGATCCTCTACGGCTCGGGCCGCTCCGGCTGGATGGCGACGGCTCCCGACGGCGATCAGTCCCAGGGCCTCGCGCCCCTGTTCGACCTCGTGCTCGAGCACGTGCCGCAGGCCAAGGTCGAGGACGGCCCCTTCCGGATGCTCGGCACCCTGCTCGAGGCCAACCCGTTCCTCGGCCGCATCATCACCGGCCGCATCGCGTCCGGCACCGTGAAGCCGAACCAGGCCATCAAGGTCATGGACCGCACGGGCAAGCTCGTGGAGACCGGCCGCGTCTCGAAGATCCTGGCCTTCCGCGGCCTCGAGCGCGCGCCCATCGAGGTCGGTGAGGCGGGCGACATCGTCTCCATCGCGGGTCTCGTGAAGGGCACCGTCGCCGACACGTTCTGCGATCCGCAGGTCGAGACCCCGATCCAGGCTCAGCCCATCGATCCGCCCACCGTTACCATGTCGTTCATCGTCAACGATTCGCCGCTCGCCGGCACCGAGGGCGACAAGGTCACGAGCCGCATGATCCGCGACCGCCTGTTCAAGGAGGCCGAGGGCAACGTCACGCTCAAGATCGAGGAGGCGGCCGACAAGGATTCGTTCTTCGTCTCGGGCCGTGGTGAGTTGCAGCTCGCCATCCTCATCGAGACCATGCGCCGCGAAGGCTTCGAGATCGCCGTCTCGCGTCCCCGCGTGGTCCTTTCCAAGGACGATGAGGGCAACGTCCTCGAGCCGGTGGAAGAGGTCGTGGTCGACGTCGACGAGGAGTATTCCGGCGTCGTCGTGCAGAAGATGTCCGAGCGCAAGGCCGAGATGATCGAGATGCGCCCGTCGGGCGGCTCGCGCCTGCGCCTCGTGTTCCATGCGCCCACCCGCGGCCTCATCGGCTACCAGGGCGAGCTCATGACCGACACGCGCGGCACCGCGATCATGAACCGCCTGTTCAAGGCCTACGAGCCCTACAAGGGCGAGATGCCCGGCCGCCGCAACGGCGTGCTCATCTCCAACGACAAGGGCGAGGCCGTGGCCTACGCCATGTGGAACCTGGAGGATCGCGGCCCGATGATGATCGAGCCCGGCGCCAAGGTCTATCAGGGCATGATCATCGGCGAGCACAACCGCGAGAACGACCTCGAGGTGAACGTGCTCAAGGGCAAGAAGCTCACCAACATCCGCACCACCTCGAAGGACGAGGCCGTGCGCCTGACGCCTCCGATCCGCATGACCCTGGAGCGCTCGCTCGCCTGGATTCAGGACGACGAGCTCATGGAAGTCACGCCGAAGTCGATCCGCCTGCGCAAGACCTACCTCGACCCCAACGAGCGCAAGCGCTTCGAGCGTTCGGGCAGCGTCGCGTAAGCGACGCCCCCTCGGGATCGACTGAAAAGGCCGGGTCTCTCGCCCGGCCTTTTCTTTTGGGGGCGACCATCGTCCCGCACCCACGGGGTGCGCCCGGGCGGGTGTCGTGGCTCACGCGGTAAGCGTCAGAGCAGCCGGTCCGCGAACATCGTCCCGAACGTCGGACCCCGTCTGGGGCGATGCCCTAGAACTTCTGCTTCCTGTCCTGAAGATCCGGGCTGGCGTTGATCCGATAGCCGGCCACGCATTGCTCGATGAACGGCGCCCTGAGCTTCCGGCGCATGCCGTTGCGGCTGGCCCGCGCCTCGCATTTCGCCGTCCAAGCCGCCTTCGTCACGGCGCCATCGGCCCTCGACGCTCTCGCGCTCGCCTCGGGACAGGCCAGCATGAGGCAGCCGAACCCCCACAGGGCGGTGACGAGGCCCCATCGCCGGGATGGTCTCGCCCGGGCCTGCGCATGGCTCGGCCCGGGGAGCGTATCGAGCGGAGGCACTCTCAAACCGGGACTCCGAAACGTTCGCCGAAGACGTACAGCACGGAGAACACGATCGCGATCAGCACCGCCAGGATCGCCAGGATAGAGAGGGCTTTTTTCGATAACCGCTTCTCCCCGGGGACATCGTGCGCTTTGGCCGAAGTTTCCATGAACTGGCGCCTCTCGAGTCGATTGTCTCGGCCACCCACCGCTGAGCGGCCCTCGGCATCGCATCGCGTCCAAGCTTGCCGGCTGCCCGAAGGAGCGACGTCGGACTGGGATGGTCCGACCGAGAGTGCACCCAACGAGGCACCCGGTTGCAGGCGCAGGGTTGGGCGATCGCGCAAAGCTTAGAAGCACATGATCTCAAGCAAGACTTGAGAAAGTCGTTCCTCCATCTGATTTCACTTAAGATTGATGGATTAAAACCCTTTCTCGATTGGAGCCGCTGCGACGGTGCCGGCCTCACCCCTCCCTGGCTCGTTCCCTGAGAAGATACTTCTGCACCTTGCCGGTCGCGGTCTTCGGCAGCTCGCCGAACACCACGTGGCGCGGGAGCTTGTAGCCGGCGAGCCGCGTCCGGCACCACGCGATGAGGGTCTCGGCCTCCAGGGTGGCGCCGGGTTTGAGTTCCACGAAGGCCACGGGGGTCTCGCCCCACTTGGCGTCCGGCCGGGCCACCACGGCGGCGGCGGCGACGGCCGGATGGCGGAACAGGGCGTCCTCGACCTCGATGGAGGAGATGTTCTCGCCCCCCGAGATGATGATGTCCTTCGAGCGGTCCTTGAGCTGGATGTAGCCGTCGGGGTGCTTCACCCCGAGGTCCCCTGAGCGGAACCAGCCGCCCTTGAACGCGGCCTCCGTCGCCGCCGGGTTCTTGAGGTAGCCGCGCATCACCACGTTGCCGCGAAACATCGCTTCGCCGAGCGTGGTGCCGTCGGCGGGCACGGATTCGCCCGTCTCGGGATCGCGGATGTCGAACCCCTCGAGCACGGGGTAGCGCACGCCCTGGCGCGCCATCTTTTCGGCCCGCGCGTCCGCATCCAACGCGTCCCAGTCCCGGTGCCAGGCGTTCACCACCGCCGGGCCGTAGGTCTCGGTCAGTCCGTACAGGTGGGTGACGTCGAACCCGGATTCCCCCATGGCGGCCAGCACCGCCTGGGGCGGGGGGGCTGCGGCCGTGAGGAAGGCGACCCGGTGGGGGAGGGGGCGGCGCTCGGCGTCGGAGGCGCCGAGGAGAAGCTGCATCACGATGGGCGCGCCGCAGAGATGCGTGACGCCGTGCTCGGCGATTGATTCGTAGAGCGCCCCGGCCCGGACCTGGCGCAGGCACACATGGGTGCCGGCCACCACCGACAGGGTCCAGGGAAAGCACCAGCCGTTGCAGTGGAACATCGGCAGGGTCCAGAGATAGACCGGGTGCTGGCCGAGGTTGCCAGTGATGACGTTGCCCAGCGACAGCAGGGCGGCGCCGCGATGGTGATAGACCACGCCCTTCGGGTCGCCCGTGGTACCCGAGGTGTAGTTGAGGGCGATGGCGTCCCACTCGTCCGCCGGCATCGCCCAGTCCGCCGCCGGGTCGCCCTCGGCGAGGAGCGCCTCGTAGGCGACGTTGCCGACGGCGATGCCCTCGCCGGTGAAGACCGGATCGTCGACATCGATCACCAGGGGCTTCACGGTCGCCTGCGCCAGGGCGGGGGCCACCACCTTCGAGAATTCCCGGTCGGTGATGAGCACCTTCGCCTCGCCGTGGTCGAGGCAGAAGGCGAGGCCGGCGGCGTCCAGGCGGGTGTTCAAGGTGTTGAGCACGGCGCCGGTCATCGGCACGCCGTAGTGGCACTCGATCATCTCGGGCGTATTGGCGAGCATCACCGCGACGGTGTCGCCCCGGCCGATACCGCGTGCCTGGAGGGCTGCGGCGAGGCGCCGGCTGCGCGCGTAGAGATCGGCGTATCTCCGGCGCAGGGGCCCGTGGATCACCGCGACGTGGTCGGGAAACACCCGCGCCGCCCGGTCGAGGTAGCTAAGCGGCGTCAGCGGCTGATGATTGGCCGGGTTGCGGTCGAGGTCGCGGTCGTAGATCGACGGTTTGGGGTCGGGGGCATTCATAGCGTGTCTCCCTCTCGGGAGAACAGTACCGATCCTGCCCCCGCTAACAAAGCAAGTCACCGGGCTTCCAAAGGGATCATCCCTTTGGCGGGTGTCGGGCTCAAGCCCGACATCTTTCCAGGGCGTTGCCCTGGACCCACGAAGGGCTTGCCCTTCGAACCCGAATGCAGGCTCAGCCGCCGCCCGGATCGGTCTCGCCGTCCGGCGTGTTGCCGCCGGATGGGCCGAGGCCGGGCTTGCCGTCGGTCTTCTCGTTGGGGTCCTTCACCGCGTCGGGGGCGGTGTTGGCGGGTTTCTTCGGGGCGTCGGAAGTCTTCGGGGTATTGGAAGTCTTGGGATCGTTCGTCACGGGCGTCCTCCTGTCCCCCTCAACGCGCCGCACCGAAGGCGGTGCCCGGCTCGTCGGCTTCCGCGAGGCGCAGGATGGTGGCGCGCAGCCAGCGATGGGCCGGGTCGTCGTCGTAGGAGGCGTGCCACAGCATCGAGACCGCCACGTCCTCCAGATTCACGGGGGCCGGGCTGACGCTGAGCCCGAGCGCCCCGGCGAAGAAGGTGGCGAGCCGCGCATGCATGGTGGTGATCACGGGGGCGCTGCGCACGAGGAACGGCACGGCGAGGAAGCGCGGCGTCGTCACCGCGAGGGTCCGGCTGAGGCCCAGCTTGGCCAGGGCATCGTCTACCACTCCGTGCGCCGTCTCCTTCAGGCTGGTCAGCACGTGGGGAAAGCGCACGTAGTCTTCGAGCGAGATCGGCGGGGTGACGCCGACGAGATCGGCGTTGAACATGCAGAGGTAGTTGTCGCGGTAGAGCAGGCGGCGCTTGTGGTGGGTCTGGCCCTCCGTGAAGAAGCCGATGCCGAGATCGACCCGGTCGGCATCGAGCTCCTGCAGGATGCGGATGCGGTCGACGGAGCGCAGGAGCAGGCTGATGCCCGGCGCCTCCGCCCGCAGGTAGGCGAGGAGCTTCGGCCCGAGCAGCACCTCGGCGCTGTCGGGCAGGCCGAGGGTGAAGGTGCGGGTCACAGTGCGCGGATCGAACGCCGCGTCGCGCCGCACGAGGAACTGGACCTGCCGCAGGAGGGCGCGGACGGGCTCGGCGAGCGCCAGGGCGCGCGGCGTCGGCCGCATGCCCTCGGGGGCCCGGGTCAGGAGTTCGTCGCCGAACAGGACCCGTAGGCGGGCCAGCGACGAACTCATGGCTGATTGGCCGATGCCGACCCGCGCCGCCGCCCGGGTGACACTGCGCTCCGTCAGCAGGGCATCGAGGGCGACCAGGCCGTTGAGATCGATCCGGCTCAGATCGATGTGATCAATAGTCATTATCGATTCGTTCTGTTTGATCCATGATGCACCGCACTGCATATCGGGTCCAGACGCAGGGACACACCGGCCCCTGCCCATACGAGAGCGAGACCCGACCCCATGACGTTCCGTACCTTCACCCTCGCCGCCGCCGCCGTCGCCGCCCTCACGGGTACCGCCTCGGCCGAGACCATCCGCCCCCTCGACGGCGGCAGCGTCAACCTCGGCGACCTTTCCGGCGTCGCCTATTACACGCCTGAGCCCAAGGGCTATCGGGTCGTCGTGACCCTGGCCCGCACGGACGCCGCCCGCGCCGTCCGGTTCGAGGCGGTCCTCGCCTCGGGCCAGAGCGTGATCCTCTCGACCCCGCAGGAACTCGGCGCGGCGGCGGACGCCGTCGAGATCAGCCGCACCGGCGACACCGTCGCGGTGTCCCGGCAGCGTCCGGCGCCGGCCCGTGAGGCGGCGGCGCTGAACTGAGGCGGCGCCGTTGCCGCCCTTCGCCCTCCCGGCCGGACCGGCCGGGAGGGTCCGTTCGATGACGGACTGGGCCGGATGCCTCGCGAAAGGCAGGGGGCGCCAACTTTTGGCCTGGGCGCGCGCGGCCGCGCGGGACACAATGGCCCGATTGCAACCGACCCAGGACCGATTCATGCGACGCACCCCGGCCGCCCTCCTGGCCCTGATGCTGGCGGGGGCGTCATCCGCCGTCGCCCTCGAAGGCCCGGCCCCCGCCGCCCCCGGCGCCACGGTCGCGACATCGCCCGCCGCACCGGCCAAACCCCGCGTCGTCATCGTCGCCACGGGCGGGACCATCGCGGGCGCGGGCGCGGATGCGGCCAACAGCGCCACCTACCAGGCCGCCAAGGTGCCGGTGGACAAACTCATCGCCGCCGTGCCGGCCATCGCGAATGTCGCCGACGTGCGCGGCGAGCAGGCGTTCCAGATCGCGTCCGAGAGCTTCACCAACGCGCAGCTCGTCGACCTCGCGAAGAAGGTCTCGGCGCTGGTCAAGCGCGACGACGTCGACGGCGTCGTCATCACCCACGGCACCGACACCGTGGAGGAGACGGCGTATTTCCTCGACCTCGTGGTGAAGACCGACAAGCCCATCGTCATGGTGGCCTCCATGCGGCCCTCGACCGCGATCTCCGCCGACGGCGCCCTCAACCTCCTCGACGCCGTGACCGTGGCGGGCGCCAAGGATGCCCGCGCCAAGGGCGTGCTCCTCACCATGAACGACGAGATCCAGGCGGGCCGCGACACCACCAAACGCGTCAACATCAAGCCCTCGGCCTTCTTCAGCCAGTGGGGGCCCCTCGGCATGGTGGTGGAGGGCAAGACCTACTGGTTCCGCGCGCCGGTGAAGCGCCACGGCACCACATCGGAGTTCGACATCGACAGCATCGACGCCCTGCCGGAGGTCGCCATCGTGTACGGCTCGGGCAACATGCATCCGGAGGCCTACACCTCCGCCGTCGCGGGCGGCGCCAAGGCCATCGTCCATGCGGGCACCGGCAACGGCTCGGTGGCCGGCTACCTCGTCGACACCCTGAAGGACATCCGCGCCAAGGGCGTGCAGATCATCCGCTCGTCGCGCGTCGGCGACGGCTTCGTCCTGCGCAACGCCGAACAGCCCGACGACAAGTACGATTGGGTCGTGGCCCATGACCTCAACCCGCAGAAGGCCAAGATCCTGGCCGCCGTGGCCCTGACGAAACCCCGCGACGCCAAGGATCTGCAGCGCATCTTCTGGGAATACTGAGGGGCGTTCGCAGAACTCCCGCCGCCCCGTCGTGCCCAGGGCGGGAACCGGCGGGGATCGGGCATTCCGTGAAGCCCTCCGAGGGGGCTCGATCAGGCGCCGAACCTCGAAGCCGGGCGGTCGACGAAGGCCGATCGTCCAGACACAAATCCTTACACATCGCTGATCGACAGGCGCGCGAAACCGCCCTTAGAAGGAGTCCGCCACACCCATACGTTGCGGGTTCGTGTGGCCACTACTCTCTTCGGGGCATACCGGGATGTCGTCGATCCGTCTCCTCGCCACCACCGTTCTTCTCATCGCGGCGCCGGGATTCGCCCTCGCGCAGCCGACCTTCCGCGCCGAGCGGGTCGTCAGCGCGGGCAAGACCCAGAAGCTCGGTTATTTTCTCGCCCTCGATCCGACCTGTCACACCATCGGTCCGATCACCATCAACATGCTCAGCGGACCGCATGCCGGCCGGGTCGAAGTCGCCGAGGGGCGCGAATTCCCAAGCTTCGTGCAGGCCAATGCCCGCGCGCATTGCAACACGCGCAAGGTGGCGGCCACGCAACTCCTCTACACCGCGCCGGCGGGGTATACGGGCGAAGACGAATTCACGATCGAACGGGTCGATCCCTACGGCGCTCCGCTGCAGGTGCGCTACCACGTGACCGTGCGCTGATCGAACCCTCGCCCACGCCGCCGGCGGATCGGGAGACCAGCGGGACCACGGGACGTCCGGCCAATTCCGTCCGACCGGCGCGCCCGCCCGGTTGGCGGGGCGGGTGCGCCCGTCCTATCGTGCGACCCGCGCGAAGGACCGGCCTCGACCCCGCCGGCACGCCAGGGAGCTCCCATGACCGACCGCCACTATCGCATCGCCGTCATCCCCGGTGACGGCATCGGCAAGGAGGTCGTCCCCGAGGGCGTGCGGGTGCTGGAGGCGGCGGCCCGGCGCCACGGCTTCACCCTCGACCTCGCCTGGTTCGATTTCGCCTCGTGCGATTACTACGCGGCGCACGGGCGGATGATGCCGGAGGACTGGAAGGAGCAGCTCGGAAATCCCCGGGCCATCTTCTTCGGCGCCGTCGGCATGCCCGATCGGGTGCCCGACCACATCTCGCTGTGGGGCTCGCTGATCCAGTTCCGGCGGACCTTCGACCAGTATGTCAGCCTGCGCCCGGCCCGGCTGATGCCCGGCGTGCCGTGTCCCCTCGTCGGCCGCAACCCTGGCGACATCGACTTCTACGTCGTGCGCGAGAACACCGAAGGCGAATACTCGAATGCCGGCGGGCGCATGTTCGCCGACACCGACCGGGAATTCGTCCTGCAGGAGACGATCATGACCCGCCATGGGGTCGACCGCATCCTGCGCTACGCCTTCGACCTCGCCCAGAAGCGCCCGAAGAAGCACCTCACCTCGGCGACGAAGTCGAACGGCATCTCCATCACCATGCCGTACTGGGACGAGCGGGTCCGCGCCATGGCGGGCCGTTATCCGGACGTGCGCTGGGACCAGTACCACATCGACATTCTCACGGCGCATTTCGTCCTGAACCCGGATCGGTTCGACGTGGTGGTGGCCTCGAACCTGTTCGGCGACATCCTGTCCGATCTCGGTCCCGCCTGCACCGGCACCATCGGCATCGCGCCGTCGGGCAACATCAATCCCGACCTCGGCCAGCCCTCCCTGTTCGAGCCCGTCCACGGTTCGGCCCCCGATATCTTCGGTCAGGGCATCGCCAACCCCATCGGGCAGATCTGGTCGGGGGCCATGATGCTCGAACACCTCGGCGAGACGGACGCGGCGGCCGAGATCGTCACGGCCATCGAGCGGGTGCTGGCGGAGCCGACCGGGAGGACCAGCGACCTCGGCGGCCGGGCCAGCACGGAGGAATGCGGCAAGGCCGTCGCGGAGGCCCTGGGCTGAGAATTTTGAGCTAAAGACTGGGGGAAAAGGACTTTAGGGTGAGGGCTTGGGGTTGAGGCCTCGGGTCTCGGCCACCCGGCCGGTCTCGAGAGACCGGTCGATCGGTGAATTCGCCGATGGGTGAATTCACTGTCCGCTGGGGCAGACTGGCCACGCCGGCGATCTCGGAGCGACAACCGGCGGCGATCAGCACCGCATAAAGCACATGCGGTCCATGCTTTTACAGCAGAGCTGTGGTTCCTACGCCATTGATGTCTTTCTTCGGATGGCGGGACCTGAGTCCCATTCTTTGATATAAATTTCGTAATCAGACCTGAAATGGCAAGAGATGGCCGCCGCGAGATGAATGATACTTTTTAGTCGTATTATATGATGGAATGTCCAGGGTTAATTGCCATATTGTCCTGAGCAAGCTGCAAATCATCGAAACTCCAAATTAAGTTGTCTTTTTTATAAGGCATCCACTGTTAGAAGGGATGTGCCGTGAGAAAGCAGCTTTCGATCGCCGCCTGGGCGGCTCTTCTGTCGATCTGGATCGCCTCGCCCGTGGCGGCCGCCGAACGGGTCCTACGCCTCGGTTATCTCTTCTCTCAGACCTCGCATCTCGGCGCGGGGGCGGAAACCTTCGCCCGAGAGGTCGCGAAGCGGACGGGCGGGGCCTACCGGATCGAGCCCTACCCGAACGGGACGGTGGGCGGAGAGGTCGAGATGGTGGAGGAGCTGCGCCTCGGCCACCTCGACATGGCCTTCATCACGAACGCCCCCTTCGCCAATCTCATCTCCGAATTCGGGGTGTTCGACATCCCGTTCCTTTTCCGAAACGCCGCGCATGCCCAAGCCGTCTTCGATGGCCCCATCGGCCAGGCCTATCTCGAGAAGTTCGCGCAGAAGGGCCTCGTCGCCCTCGCCTGGGGCGAAAACGGCATGCGCCACATCACGAACGCGAAGCGGCCCGTGACGAAGCCGGAGGATCTCGAGGGCCTGTCGATGCGGGTGCCGCAATCGGACGTGATGCTGAAGGGCTTCCGTGCCCTTGGCGTCAAGGCAGAGCCCCTGGCCTTCCCGGCGCTCTACGGCGCCCTCCAGACAGGGCAGTTCGACGGCCAGGAGAACCCCATCGCGGTCATCTCCGCGTCGCATTTCGAAAAAGTTCAGAAGCATCTCACCCTCAGCGGGCACGTCTATTCCTGGGCGGTCATCGTCGTCTCGAATTCCGTGTGGAACACCCTCGATTCGGGCGGCCGGAAGGCCTTCGTCGAAGCCGCCCGGGCTGGCGGCCAAGTCTCTCGCGAGGCCGCGGGCCGGGCCGAGGCGGAGGGCGTGGACAGGTTGCGCCAAGCCGGCATGCAGGTCGTCGCTGGCATCGACCGCGCCGCGTTCGAGCGCCGCCTTCAAGAGACGAACGCGGAGTTCGGTCGGACCTTCGGCCCCGAGATCGTCCGGCGGATCAAGGCCGTCCCATGAGCGGACTCCGTGCCTCTTACAAAACTCCCTCCGCGCCGCCGTGGCCAGAGCGAGAACCGATGCCGACAGGGATTTTCGTAAGGCACTTCTGCGCTGGTTAGGCCGCCGCTTCGCCCTCCGAGGGCCGTGTTTTCTTCATTCGCTTCACAAGACCAGTAATCCCTGTTGCGGAACCTGCTCAAAGCTTCATCCACCGAAGCAGTGACCGGTTCGCGGCAATCAGGTGCCGTCCTCTTTCCAATCGAAACGCGATGCCTCCCGTCCGGGGCCATGCGTTCGGTGCGTGAGAATTCCCGATGTCTGCTCTTCGTTTCGATCGTCTCTCCGTCGCGCAACGCATCCGTGCGGGATTCGGCGTCGTCCTGCTTCTTCTGATAGCCTCAGCGCTCGCGACCTTCCTGAGCGTCGCGCGCCTCAACACCGACATCACCGCCGCGGAAGAGAGCGTGCATCTCGCGGACCGCACGAGCGCCTTCGAGCTGCAGCTGAACGAGACCCGTCGTCTCCTCCTGAACTACCTCCGCACGGGGGCCGGCGACATGCTGGTCGACATCGAGAAGAACTTCACCGCCCTCGCGACCGCAGGCGATGAACTCGGCGACTCGGCGCAGGCGGAAAGGGTCCGGGCGAACAGCCGGGACTACGTATCCCAGGCGAAGGTTTTCATGGCCGAGGTCAAGAAGCGTAAGTCGGCCGTCTTCGACCTGACCAAGGTCGGCGTCGCCCTGTCGAATGCAGGCTACGCCATGGCGGATCGCGGCGCGGCGGACCCGACCCTCGCCTTCGCGGCCTTCCGCGCCGACCGAGCCCTGCAGGACAGCCTCGGCGCCCTCGCAGGTTTCCGGTCCAGCGGCAATCCCGCCGACGCCGATGCGGCGGCGGTCGAGTTCGAGCGCTACGGCCGCGAGATCGCCGCCCTCGGCGCGGCCGACGTGACGGGCGCCTTGCGGGCGCCCCTGGCGGTGGTCGCCGCCAAGGCGGCCGCATTCAAGGCCGCCTTCGCCAGCGTTATCGGTGGCGCCGCCGAGATCGACGCCGCCTTCCAGCGACTGCGCCAGACCGGTGACGCCCTCCTGGGTGCGGTCCGCGATGCGCACAGTTCCGCCGCCGGTGAGCAGACCCGACTCATGCGAGTGATGAGCGCGGACGCTGACGGATTGCAGACCTTCGTCCTCACCGTGGGGGCATTCGCGTTGATCGTCGGTGGCGCGCTCGCGTGGCGCGTCGGCCGTGGCGTCGCGTTGCCCGTCACCGCCATGACCGGGGCGATGGTGCGCTTGGCCCAGGGGGACGTCACTGCGGCGATCCCAGGCGGCGACCGCCGGGACGAGCTCGGCGCTATGGCGCGGGCCGTGCAAGTGTTCAAGGACGCCCTCATCGCCAAGGGCCTCGCCGAGCTGCGGGATGCCGAGGAAGCTGAGGCCAAGCTGCGGCGAGCTGAACGGCTCGACCACCTGACCCGAACCTTCGAGTCCAACGTGTCGCTTCTCACCGAGGGCCTCTCGGGTGCGGCGACGGAGATGGAAGCCACCGCCCGGTCCATGACTGGAACCGCCGATGTGACCAGCCACCAATCGGTGACGGCGACACGGGCGGCGGAACTGACCTCGGCCAACGTCCAGACGGTGGCCGCCGCCAGCGAGGAGATGTCGGCCTCGATCCAGGAGATCACGCAGCAGGTCGGCCAGTCGGCCCGGATCGCGCTCGAAGCCGCCGCCGAGGCGCGTCGCACCGACGGTCTCGTTCAGGAACTCGCCGCGGGCGCCGAGCGGATCGGCACCATCGTGGCGTTGATCGGCCAGATCGCCGGCCAGACCAACCTCCTCGCCCTCAACGCCACCATCGAAGCGGCGCGCGCGGGCGAGGCGGGTCGAGGGTTCGCCGTAGTCGCCGCCGAGGTAAAGGATCTGGCGGGGCAGACATCACATGCGACGAACGAGATCGCCGCCCAGATCGGCGCCATCCAGCGGGCGACGCAGGAGTCGGTGGGCGCCATCCGGGGTATTGGCCGGACCATCTCGGAGATGGCTGGAACCGCCTCTGCCATCGCGGCGGCCATGGAGCAGCAAGGCGCTGCGACGCACGAGATCGCCCGCAACGTCCAGGAAGCCGCCAGCGGGACTGAGCAGGTCACTGGCGCCATAGCCGATGTGCGGAATGGCGCCGGGGCAACGGGCGCTGCTGCATCCCAGGTACTGAGCGCCGCCCAGGAGCTCTCAAGGCACTCCGAGAGCCTGACCCGCGAGGTCAGCGCCTTCCTTGTCGAGGTGAAGGCTGCCTGATTCGCTCGAATCTCGGCCGCGCCGCCTAGCGGCCGCTGAGGGACGGGCCGCCCGCCGTGCCGCCGGTGCCGGGTGGGCCGCTGGTGGGCGTGCCGCCGACGTTGACGCCCGGCGTGCTGCCCGGGACGGCGGCCGGGCTGGGGTTGCCGACGACGTTGGGGGCGGGACGCAGGGGCCGGTCCTTCGACTGGAGGCCCTCGTCCGGCTGCATCGCGGGGGTCGTCACCCCGGTGTTGCCGGCGCCCCCCGTCGGCGCCAGGGTCTGCGCGAGGGCGGGGCCGGAAAGCGCCGTCAGGAGGGTGGCGAGGGCAAGCGAGGTGCGCGTCATGAGGCCGTTCGTGCGGTTGCGTGTCCTCACGCAACACCCGAGCCGGCCCGAGGGTTCACGCCGGGGAGGCGCCGAGCCGTCGTCGCGCTTGTCCGGCCCGCGCGGGCCTGCCATGGTCCCGCCATGGCCACGTCCCCACCGCCCCGCTACACCGCCGCCGAACTCATCGAAGAGCTGCGCGAGGCGGCCGAAGAGATCGCCCCCGAACTCAACGGCATCCGCCCCGAGGAAACCCTCGAAGGCGAGGCGGCCCAGACCCTCGAGGAGATGGCCGACGCGTTGCGGCGCATCGCGGCCGGGGCGCCCCGGCCCCAGGAACTCGCCCGCATCGCCCTCGAAGCCAGAGCCCCGCTGCGGCCGTTCGGCAAGCCGAAGAACACCGTCGTGAAGATGCAGAAGCCCCGGCGCTAGAGCATCGTCCCGAAAGGTGGCCTCCGGCTTTCGGGACGAGACGATGCGAAAACCAGGACTCCAAAGTATCGTCCCGAACGGTGGCGTCCGGCTTTCGGAGAATGAAGTCGATCCTCAGGTCCCGCCCGGACCGTCAGTCCGTGGCGGCGGCGAGGAAATCCGTTTCCTCGTACAGGGGACGGATCTCGATCTCGCTCGGGCCGGGCATGGGGTTGGGGCAGCGCCGCACCCAGGCCACGGCTTCGTCGAGGTCGGTCACGTTCCAGATCCAGAACCCGGCCACGAGACTCTCGGTCGGCCCGAACGGGCCTTCGCTCACCGTGCGTTCGGCCCCGTCGAAGGCGACCCGCCGCCCGCGTGCGGACGGGTGGAGGCCCTCGCCCGAGAGCAGGATTCCGGCCTGCTTCAGTTCCATGTTGAACTGAGCCATGGCCTGAAGCAAATCCAGGGACGGCATGGTTCCGGCTTCGCTGTCGGCGGTCGCCTTGACCAGGATCATGACGCGCATCGCTAGATCTCCCCGAAGATGCGGGTCTTTCCCGCATCCTGTTCGCATCAGGCTAGGGGGGCTGCGGCAAAAGCGAAAGCGGCTTTGTGCGAAAACGGCACGCAACACGAGGCTTTATCGCCTCTGACACTGCTCCATTCCGCCCGGAATGCGCGGATACGATGCCCGAACCGCCATTCTTCGGCGTCGATACAGAGGATCGGGCGAGACAGTCGGCGGAATGTCAGTATCGTCGTGACGGATACGAAGGGACGAACATTCCTGTGCCGATGAGGCCTCGCTTCAGGGCGGCGGATCAGGCGACGTGGCGCTTCGGGTCGGGCTCGGCCGCCGGCGGGCGGGTTCGGGCGCGATCATGGATTTCGAGGCTGCGCAGGGCCGCCACCATGCTGTCCGTGTGGTCCGTGGCGTCCGGGTGGGGCCGCTCGCGCGCCGTGCCGTTGCGGTGGGCGATGTAGAGGCCGGCCACGAAGGCCGCGAAGCTGCCGCCGAAGGGGGCCGAGACCACCGCCAGGGCGATGCTGGTCGGGGCCACGGCGGCGGCCGTGCCGAGGCCGGCGGCGATGGCGACGAACATCAGGGGGAACATCGGCGCGCCTCCGGGCGAGGGCAAGCCTGCCCGAACGGACGGTGCCCGGCCACCATTCACGCGCGGCACGGTTACCGCTCGGTAAACACGCCGGATCCGGCTCCGTCCCGGCTCTGGACGAGGGGCTCACGCCACCCGCGCGAGGGCGTCGCCGAGGATCGACACCATGGTGTCGATCTCCTCCGCCGCGACGATGAGGGGCGGCGACAGGGCGACGATGTCGCCGGTGACGCGAACCAGCAATCCGCGTTCGAAGCAGTCGACGAAGACGTCGTAGGCCCGGGCCCCCGGCGCGCCCTCGCGGCTGCCGAGCTCGATGCCGGCGACGAGGCCGAGGGTGCGGATGTCGATGACGTGGGGGGCGCTTCTCAGCCCATGCACCGCCTCCGCCCAGTGCGTGCTCAGGGCGGCGGCCCGGGTGAGCAGGCCCTCGCGGGCATAGATGTCGAGGGTCGCGAGCCCGGCCGCGCAGGCCGCCGGATGGCCCGAATAGGTGTAGCCGTGGAAGAGTTCGATGGCCGCCTCCGGCCCGTGCATCAGGGCGTCGTGGACCCGGCGCGCGGCGAACACCGCCCCCATGGGCAGCGCCCCGTTGGTGAGGCCCTTGGCGGTGGTGACGAGGTCGGGCACCACGCCGAAGTAATCCGTGGCGAAGGGCGCGCCGAGGCGGCCGAATCCGGTGATCACCTCGTCGAAGACGAGCAGGATGCCGTGGCGGGTGCAGATCTCCCGCAGGCGTTCGAGGTAGCCGACCGGCGGGACGAGGACGCCGGTGGACCCGGCCAAGGGCTCGACGATGCAGGCCGCGATGGTCTCGGCCCCGTGCAGGGCCACGAGGCGTTCGAGGTCGTCGGCGAGCTCCACCCCGTGCGCGGGCTGGCCCTTCGTGAAGGCGTTGCGGTCGAGGTCGTGGGTGTGGCGCAGATGGTCGACGGCCGGCAGCAGGGGGAACATCCGGCGGTTGTTGACGAGGCCCCCCACCGAGATGCCGCCGAAGCCGACGCCGTGATAGCCGCGCTCGCGCCCGATCAGCCGGGTGCGGGTGCCCTGGCCGATGGCCCGCTGGTAGGCGAGCGCGATCTTGAGGGCGGTGTCGACGGATTCCGAGCCCGAGCCCGTGAAGAACACCCGGTCGAGCCCGGCCTCGGGGCCGCCCGGCGCCACGGCGGCGAGGCGCTCGGCGAAGTCGAACGCGAGGGGGTGGCCCATCTGGAAGGAGGGTGCGAAGTCGAGGGTGGTGAGCTGGCGCTCGACGGCCGTGGCGATCTCGCGCCGCCCGTGCCCGGCATTGACGCACCACAGGCCCGCCGTACCGTCGAGGACGGTACGGCCGTCGGGGGTTTGATAGTGCATGCCCTCGGCCGCCGCGAGGAGGCGCGGCGCGGCCTTGAACTGCCGGTTGGCCGTGAACGGCATCCAGTAGGCGTCGAGGCCGGGGGTGTTCGCGGTGGCGGGCATGCTGGTCCTTCGGTGGTTCCGCGCCAGGGGATCCCGGTTCGCGCGGTCGGGCAAGCTGTTTTCGATCGCGGCGAAATCCACGGCGACCGGACGGGGTGTTGGCTCGATCCGATCGCGTTTCGGGGCCGCAGTTTGGGAGAGCAGTCAAGATTCGTTCCATATCGGCCGGGGCGCCTTACGCGGGCGCCGGTCCCCGAAGCACCTCGGCGTGGCGTCGAAGCCGCACGGCGGCGCGGACCGGCGAACCGTCGTCGCGGCCCCTCGAGATCGCCATGGGCGGAGCCCGGTGCCGGCCATGGTCCGGTGGTAACGGTGCCTTGCAGGATTTCCGGTCATCCTCAGGTCTCGCTCCGGGCAGGGCGGCCCACCGGGCGTTCTACGAACGACGCTCGGTGCGGGGCCGATGGGATGAGAGGATCGCGCATGGCGCCGAACGGCGAAGCGGGGCAGGGCCCGCGAGGGCATGGCGACGAGGGCCCCCGTGTCCGCCGCTCGCTCCTGTTCTACACCCATGCGGTGACGGGGGGCGGAGCCGAGCGGGTCTGGGCCCTCCTGGCATCCGGCCTCGCCGCGCGGGGCCACACCGTGACCCTGGCCTACGACCACGATGCCGACGGGGCGGAGGCGGCCCTCGACCCGCGCGTGCGCCGCCTCGCCCTCGGGGCGAACCACGCCGTCGCGGTGGCGCGCCTCGCCCGCCATCTCGCGCGGGAGAAGCCCGATCTGTCGCTCTCGGCCCTGGCCGTCTCGAACCTGAAGCACGCGGCCGCCGCCCTCCTGGCCGGGCGCGCCCGCCGGGCGGTCCTCTCCTTCCACGGCCATCCGGCGAGCGAGCCGCAACGCCTCAGCCGCCTCGGCAACGCCGCGACGCCGGTGCTCACCCGCCTCACCGCCGGGTCGATCTTCGTCTCGGACGGGCTGATGGCGCATTACGTCCGCAAAGCCGGCGCCGCGCCCGGACGCGCCGTGCGCCTCTACAACCCCGTGGAGGTGGCCGCCGCCCGGCCCGCCCGGGATGCCGCCGAACTCCTCGCCCGGCCGCGCCGGGTGCTCGCCGTCGGGCGCCTCGCCCCGGCCAAGGATTTCGCCACCCTCCTGCGGGCCTTCGCCCGGGTCCGGAGCGACGCCAGCCTCGTCATCGTGGGGGAGGGGCCCGAGCGCCCGGCCCTCGAAGCCCTCGTCGAAACCCTCGGCCTTCAGGCCCGCGTCACCCTGACGGGGCATGTCGAGCGGCCCTGGCACCTCTACCGCGAGGCGGCCTGCTTTGCCGCCTCCTCGCGGGCCGAGGCCTTCGGCAACGTTCTGGTGGAAGCCCTGGCCCACGGCCTGCCCGTGGCTTCGACGGCCTGCGACGGGCCGGTGGAGATCCTCGCGGGCGGGCGCTTCGGCGCCCTCGTGCCCGTGGGCGACGCCCCGGCACTCGCCGCCGCCATCGACGCGATGCTGGCCGATCCCGGGGCCCCGGACGGGCGGGTCGCCCGCGCCGCCACCTTCTCGGTGGACGCGGCGGTCGCCCGCTACGAGGCCCTGTTCGACACGCTGCTCGCGGGTCGGGACCGGCGGTGACGGCGTTCACGGCTTGGAAGGACGGATCGGGTCAAGGTCGGTCCATCGTCGCGCGAACCACCACAGGAGGGGAGCCGTGCTTCTGAGCCATACCCTTCGGTACCTGCCGGCCCAGCTCATCGGGCCCGTGGCGCAGTTCGCCGCCGTCGTCGCCTGGACGCATTGGCTGCCGCCGGACGAATACGGCGTCGTCGCCCTGGTCATGGCCCTGCAGGAACTC
This sequence comes from Methylobacterium adhaesivum, assembly GCF_022179065.1. Taxonomy (GTDB): domain Bacteria; phylum Pseudomonadota; class Alphaproteobacteria; order Rhizobiales; family Beijerinckiaceae; genus Methylobacterium; species Methylobacterium adhaesivum. The sequence continues at coordinate 60,175 of NZ_BPQD01000006.1, read as the reverse complement.
GTGTTCCAGCTCTGCCTCGCCTGGTGGTCGGCCTACGTCCTGCGCTACGGCGCCGGCCTCGGCGCCGATGGGCGGGCCGGGCAGGCGGCGCACGAGAACGCCGTGCTTCTCATCAGCGCGGGGCTGCAGATCGGCGTCACCTGGGCCGTGCTCGCGACGGGAACGACGCCGTTGACGCCGGGCTTCCTCGCCGCCGCCCTCGGCTTCACCATCTCCCGCACCCTCACGACGCACCTCGCCGAGCGCGCCCGGGCGGGCGGTGCCATCGGCGTCTACACCCTGGCGCAGACGGCCGGCCCCGTGGCGGGCTTCGCCCTGGCGATCGCCCTGGCGCGGGCCGAGAATTCGGCCGCCGCCGTGCTCACGGGCTTCGCCCTCGCGCATGCCGCAGTTCTGCCCCTGGTGTGGCTGCGCCTGCCCCACACCCGCACGATCCGCCTCGACACCCGCATCGTGCGCGTCGCCCTGATCTACAGCACGCCGCTCCTGCTCGGCGGCAGCATCGCCTGGGTCTCGGTGAACGGCATCCGCATCCTCGTCGAGCGCCTCGACGGGGCGGCGGCCGTGGGTCTCCTCTCCGTCGGCTGGGGGCTGGGCCAGCGGCTCCTGTCGGTCGCGGCCATGCTGGTGACGGCGGCGGCGTTTCCCCTGGCGGTGCGGCGCATGGAGCAGGCCGGCCCGGCCGAGGCCTATGCCCAGGTCGCACGCAACGGGATTTTCCTCATGGCCGTGGTGGTTCCGGCCACCGCCGGGGTGATCTGGCTGACGCCCGCCCTCGTCGATCTCTTCATCGGAGCCGAGTTCCGCGAGGCGACGCGCCTCATCCTGCCCGTGGCGGCCCTCGCGGCGGCCGTGCGCAACCTGCGCGTCCACTGCATCGATCAGGTGTTCCTGCTCTGCGAGCGGCCGCGGGTCCTCTTCGAAATCACCCTCGTGGAAGCGGTCGCGACCCTCGCGGGCTGCTGGATCGGCCTCCTCCAGGGCGGCCTCTTCGGTGCCTGCCTCGGCTGCCTCGCGGGGAGCATCGTCGGCTTCCTCACCTGTTTCTACCGGGCCTACAGGGCGGGCCTGCGCATCCCCCTCTGGCCGGTGGCGAAGATCGGCCTCGCCACGGTCCTCATGGTCGGGGGCCTCGCCCTCGCCCCCGCCCAGCCCAGCAAGCTGATCCTCACGGCGACGGTGGCGGCCACGGGCACGCTCTATCTCGCCGCCCTGGCCCTGCTGTTCCGCGAGTTCTGGCCCGCCCGCCGCCAGCCGGCCTGAGGGACGCTCCCCCCGGTCACGGGATTTTTGAAGGGATCGTCCCTTCGGCGGATGTCGGGCGTAAGTGTCTCTCACAAAACTCCCGCTGCGCCGCCGCATCCAGAGTGAGAACCGGCGGTGATCGGGAGTTTTGTGAGGCACTCTAAGCCCGACGATCCCGGCTCACGCCGCCTCGGCCTTCGCGTCCGTCGCCCCGGCCCGGTCGGTCACGCGCAGCCCGCGCAGGGTCCGGCGCAGCCGCTGCACGAAGCCGGCCTCGCGCAGGCGGTGGCGGGCGTGCTGGGCGGCGACGTAGCCGTGTCCGCGCAGGGTCCGGGCGCGCAGGATGCCGGCGAGGATCAAGGCCGGATCGTCGCTGAAGCGGGCCTTGTAGCCCTCGTCGCCGATCCCGAAATCGAAGGTCTCGTCACCGTTCGCGAAGCGGTCCTCCAGGAGGTCGCGGAACATGATGAGGCCGGGCGAGAACCGCGTCCAGTCGCCGGCGGCATAACTCGTGAGCAGGTTGGTGAAGCGCCTGCCGGCCGCCACGCCCCATTGCAGGGCCACGGGCGTCCCCCCCACCGTGAGGGCGTAGACCTTCACGTGCCGGGCCGCCGGATCGTCGCGGGTGAGACGCTCGTAGAAGGCGGCGGTGCGCGCGCCCGCGAGGCCGTTGGCGACGTCCGCGCCCGCCATCTGGGCCGCCTTGCCGGCGATGAGGGCGCGCAGCCACGCCAGGGCCTCGGCGTCGTCGCGGGCGAAGCGGGTCTCGACGGGGCCGATCTCGCCGAGCTTGCGCCGCTTGCGTGCGAGGGTCTTCTGGGTCTCGCGGCCGAAATGGCGTCCGAACCACGCTTCCCAGCCGCCTTCGAGGCGCGCGATGTGGCCCGACATCGGATAGGGGGTGGCCCCCCAGGCGAGGAGGGGGTTCGGTCGGCCGTCGATCTCGGCCAGGGCCTTGACGAGGTGGATGACGTCGGGGGCGTGCGGATGGCGGTTCAGCGCCGCCCAGAGGGCGTCGGCCTCCGCCGGTCCGAAGGCGGCGCCGTGGGCGACGAGGGGGGCATGGTAGTCGGCGGTGCCGTCCCCGAAGCCTTCGAGGATCCGCAGGCCGTGGGCTCGCCGCACCACGAAGGGCAGGAACACCCGGTCCGTTCCGCCCTGGCTCAGGACGGCGAACAGGCCCTCGGTATCCCCCGCCTCGCCGAGGGTCGCGAACCAGCCGTCGATCCAGTCCCGGGTCTGGAAGATGAACCCGTCGATGCCCTGGCCGAGGTCGGACAGGCCCGGCCATGCCGGCCGGATCGACGCCCAGTCCCCGGTGATCCGCACATCCATCGCTGCCGCCGTCATGTCTGTCCCCGTGCAGCCCCGCACTGGTCGGGGGCGATCGGTGAGAATGGGTCCGACCGGCGCGTTCGCCGGCCGGGTCACGCCTTCGCGGCGGGGTTCTCGGGCGCGGCGTCCTTCGAGGCCGCCCCCTTCGAAGTGGTTTCCTTCGAAGTGGTTTCCGCCGAGGTCGCTTCCTTGGCGGTGCGCACGCGGCGGGAGCGCAGGGTTTCGCGCCACTGCTTCAGCCGCGCGGGAATGCGCGGGGCGATCTCGGTCTTGTAGAACGCGAGCCCCCCCGCCCAGGGGCGCTGGAACAGGGTCGCCGCGAGGGTCCGGCGCACGAGGTAGAGGTCGTCGTAGCGGTGCGCGTCCATCCGCCAGGATTCGTGCCAGGGCGCCGAACTCATATGCGCCAGGGCATCGGTCTCGGAATCGTCGAAGGCCGCGCGCGCCACCGCCTCCGTCAGGAGGTTGCCCGGCATCGCGGCCGAGAAATCCTCGTCGAAGGCGATCTTCGGCAGCATCACCGTGCGCCCGCAGCGGATCCCCATCCCGGCCGCGACGGGCCGGCCGTCGACGCGGATCACCTGCCAGTCCCAGCGTCCCAGGGCGGCGAAGTCCCGGGCCAGGGTCCGGTAGAAGGCCGTGGTGTCGGGGTGGTTGAGGATGGCGGTGCCGTTGCGGCCCTTCCAGCCTCCGGCCTCAAGGGCGAGGAAGGCGTCGAGGAGGGCCGGGTCCTCCGCACCTTCCCGGCCGATCGTGACGGTGACGGGGCCCTGGGCGTCGAGCTTCTTGCGGTATCGCTTCAGGTTCCGGCGCATATTGCCGAGGCTGGCCATGTAGTCGTCGAGGGGACGGGTGGTGTCGACGAAGGAATAGCGATGGCGCGCGTGGGCATGGGCCGTGTAGTCCGTCACGCCGGCCCGGACCGCCTCCCACAGGGGCGAGGCCTCGTGGACCGCCTGGATCGCGACGCCGACATGGCCCGGTACCGCGCGGTCGGCCTCGCCCAGGAGCGCCGACAGGGCCGCGCCCGCGACGTCCGGTGCGAGCAGGATATCGCCGGAGGGCGCGAAGTCGCCCACCCGCAGGGTCCGCAGCCGGGGATGGCGCCGCCCGAGCAGGGGGTGGGGCTCGGGCACGAGGGGCAGCACCCCGACGAGGCGGTCGCCCGCGTAGGCGAAGCAGCAGAGCCAGGCCTGCGAGGCCGGCAGCGCGTGCCGGAAATAGGCCTCGACCCAGACCGGCGTCAGGGTCGGGATCTGCTGCGGCGCCTCCGTGGCGAGGCGATCCCAGGCCTCCCGATGGCGGGCGAGGCCCTCCAGGGTCCGCACGGTCTCGATCCGGATCGTCCCGTGCGCGACGCGAACGACGGGACGGGTCGCGGCGGGAGGGGAGCCCACGGTCTGCCGCGCGAGCGTATGCGTGCTCATCGAAGGAGGCCTTTCAAAACACAGGCGAAGTGATCGGGTTCTCTATCGAATTGAATTCGATAACTTTCGATGTCTCGACGAGGTATCCGTTTGGTGAAGGGACTATCCGGTGGGTGCGCCTGTCTCGTTACGGGGGATTTACGAAATTGAGCCATTGAGAGAGGCGATCTGATCCGTCGGGGACACGTGTCCCGAACCGGGGCGGTCGCGTCACGTTCGGGGTGTTCAGCGCAAGGGCGATGCCGGGCCGATCCCGGCACCACCCTTGCGCCGGACGCCCCGGACGCGAACGTCCTGTCCTGCGGCGGGACTGACCAGTCCCGGAACGGAGATCCCAACGTGAGGTCCGACGCCATGCCCCCCGGTCCGACGGACGATCCCACAGCGCGGGCGCGATCCGATGAACTCGTGACCTTGAGCGAACTCGGGGCGATCCTGCGCGCTCAGGCGCCCGTGATGCTCCTCGTCTCGGCCGTCGTGTTCTCCGGGGCGGTGGTCTATCTCAGCCTGGCGCAGCCCCTCTACCGCACCTCCGCGACCCTGCTCCTCGACCCGCGCGGGGGCACGAGCCTCAGCGCCGATGCGGGCCAGCGCCAGTCCATCGACACGAGCGTGCTCGACAGCCAGGCCCGGCTCATCGCCTCCCCGGCCGTCCTCGGCCGGGTGGTGGAGGCCGAACAGCTCGTCCGGGACCCCGAATTCGCGTCGAGCCGCCCCGGCCTCTTCGGGCGCCTGAAGGAAGCCCTGGGCCTGCGCGCCACGCCCACGGCATCGCCTCCGGGCGACCCGAAACAGGTGGTGACGGCGGCGCTGGCCGAGCATCTCGTGGTCCGCCGCTCCGAAAAGACGCTGATCCTCGAAGTCGAGGCGTGGTCCGCCGATGCCAAGACCGCGGCGCGTCTGGCCAACGGCGTCGCCAAGGCGTTCATCGACGACCAGATCGACGCCAAATCCAAGGCGTCGAGCGCCGAGAGCACCTGGATCGACCGCCGCCTCGCCGAACTCGGCGACAAGATCCACGAGGCCGAGGCGCGGGTGGAGGCGTTCAAGAACGAGGCGCATATCGTCAGCGCCAACGGCCGCCTCGTGAGCGACCAGAAGCTCGAGACCGCCACCGCCGAACTCGCCAAGGCCCAGCTCAAGACCTTCGACGCCCGCACACGCCTCGCCGAGACCGAGCGGGCGCTGAAGTCCAGCGATCCCGGCGCCACGGGGGAGGCCGCGAAATCGGGGGTGATCCAGCAGCTGCGCCTGCAATACGCCGAGATCCAGCGCCAGCAGGACACCCTCGGCACCACCCTCGGCGCGCGCCACCCCGCGCTGCAGGAGGTCGGCCGCCAGCTCGCCGGCATCCGCACCCTCATCACCGCCGAGCTGCGCCGCATCGCCGACACCCAGCGCGGCGAGGTCGCCATTGCGGTGGCCAACGAGGCCCTGGTCCAGCGTCAGGTCGTCCAGCAGAACCGCGAGGCGAGCCAGACCAACCAGTCCATCGTGCGCCTGCGCGAACTGGAGCGCGACGTCGAGGCGGCGCGCGCGATCTACCTGCGCTTCCTCAAGGCCAACGGGAACCTCGCCCAGGACAGCATCGACACACCCGTGGCCCGCGTCATCGCGCCCGCCATCGCGCCGAACAAGCCGTCGAGCCCCAACACCCGCGCGGTCCTGCTCATCGCCCTCGCCTGTGCCGTGGCCGCGAGTCTCGTCGCCGCGCTCCTGCGCCACGGGCGACCGGCGGCCCGGCGCCGTGCGGCGAGCCCGCACGACAGGGCGTTTTCAGGCCCCACGGACCATGGCCCGGCCTACCAGCCCGTGGGCGCCTCGGCCAAGCGCCTGAACCAATCCTCGGCGCCGTATTGAGCGTGCGGACCGGACCCGGACGATTCTCGGCCTGAGCCCGGCGGCGCAGGGCGAGTTCGCAACAATGTCACCCGGCGCGCATCCCTCCGGGGCCGCCTGCCACGATGGGAACCAGACGATGACCCCGCTTCCGTCTTCGCCGAGTGTCGCGCCGCGCCTCGACGGACAGTTCATCAACGTCGCGTCTCCGGCCGAGGCCGTCGCCGCCGTGCGGGAGCGGGCCGCCGCGGGGCGCGGGTTCACGTTCTTCACCCTAAACCTCGATCACCTCGTGAAGCTGCGCGACCATCCGGGCTTTCGCGCCGCCTATCGGGCGGCGAGCTTCGTGAGCGCCGATGGCTGGCCCGTGGCCCTCCTGGCCCGTCGCAACGCCCGCTCCGCCCGAGAAGGCGACCTACACGCCCCTCCCGTACAGGTGACCACGGGGGCCGACCTCGTGCTCCCGCTCTGCGCCGCCGCCGCCGCCGACGGGGTGCCCGTCTACCTGTTCGGCGCCACGCAGGAGAGCCTCGCGGGGGCCGCCGCCGCCCTGCGCGCCGCGCATCCGCGCCTCGATATCCGGGGCTGGCACGCCCCCCCCTACGGCTTCGACCCGCTCTCGCGCGAGGCCGACGCGGATGCCGACCGGATCGCGGCGTCCGGCGCGCGCCTCGTGTTCCTCGCCCTCGGCGCGCCGAAGCAGGAGCTGTTCGCGGCGCGCGCCGCAGCCCGGCATCCGGGTCTCGGCCTCGTCTGCATCGGGGCGGCCCTCGATTTCCTGTCGGGACGGCAGGTGCGGGCGCCGCGCCTCGTGCGGGCGGCCCGCCTCGAATGGCTGTGGCGCCTCGTCCACGCCCCGCGGGCCCTCGGCCTGCGCTACGCCCGCTGCGCCGGGCTGCTCTTCGGCCTCGCCGTCGTCGAGCCCGCCCTGCGGGCCCTCGGCCTGCGTGACCGTCCGGAGGCGGGCGCGGCGGCGCGCACGCGCATCTGCCTCATGTACACGATGGATCCGCGCGGCGCGAAGGTCGGCGGCATCGAGACCCATATCCGCCAGATCCTGCGCCACCATCCGGCGGACGTCTCGGTGCTGTTCGTCGGCACCGACGAGATCGGGGACTGCACCCTGGGCCAGGTCCGGCCCCTCGTCATCGAGGGGCGCACCATCGATTTCCTCCCCGTGGCGCGGATCGGCGCGCGGGAGGTCAACCACGCGGCCAAGCGCCTCACGCAGTCCATCACCCTGCATTACGTGCTCGGCGCCCTGCGCCACCTCGGGGCGATCCGGCGCGCCATCGGGCCGGGCCCCGCCACCGCCGACCTGCACCGCTTCGAGTTCGCGCCCCTGGCGCGCCTCCTCGGCCTGCCGGCCTTCCAGATGGTCCACGGCGAGGGCAGCCGGGGCGACAAGATGGATTCCCTCATCAAGTCGTACTGGTTCCTGCATGCGCTGGGCGAGCGCCTCGCCCTACGCTGGGCCACGGGCATCTTCTGCGTCAATCCGGCCATCGTGAAGCGTATCGCGGCGGAGTTCCCCCGGGAGCTGCCCAAGGCCGAGGTGCTCACCGTCTCCGTCGACACCGCCCTGTTCTCGGCCCGGCCCTTCGCCTGCGAGGACGGCGTGTTCCGCATCGTCTTCGCCGGACGCCTCGACGCGTTCAAGGATCCGTCCCTCATCTTCGCGACGCTGGCGGCCCTGCGCGTCCGCCTCGGGGGCAAGGTCGAGCTGCACTATGTCGGGGCGAGCGACCCGACCCGGTTTCCCGAATTCGCGGCGGTGAGCGACCTCACCGTGCGCCACGGCTTCCAGGACGCGGCGGGCGTCGCCCGGATCATGGCCCTGTGCCACGCCGGCATCCTCACCTCGTTCTTCGAGGGCATGCCCTGCTTCCTGCTGGAGGGCCTCGCCAGCGGGCGGCCGTTCGGCGCGATCCGCCTGCCGCAATTCGACGGGCTCATCGAGGCAGGCACCAGCGGCTTCCTCGTGGAGCGGGCGGAGAGCACGCACGCCTCGGCGGAAGCCCTCGCCGACGAATTCGCGCGGCTCTGGGACGCGATCCGCCACGGCCGCCTCGATCCCCGGGCGATCCACGCCAAGACGGCGCCCTACGCGGTGACGGCGCAGATGAGCCGGCTATTCGCCCATCATCGCCGGGTCCAGGGCGACGCCATGGTCGGAACCCCGGCCGGAACCCCGGCCTGATACGCCCGATGCGGGACGGAACGATGCCCCTGACGCTCGGCGTGCGCCTCGACGGGCGCGCGCCGCGCCGCTGGCACCTGCGCCTCCTCGAAGCCCTGGCTGCCCCGGGCCGCGACCTCTGCGTGGCCCGCGCCCCCGGACCTGGCGCGCTTCCGGGCAATGCCGGCCTCCTCTTCGCCGTCGAGGCCCGTCTGCGTCGCCTGCCGGGCGACGGGCCGGCCGCGCCCGTTCCCCTGTCGGCCTTCGCGGCCTATCCCGACCTCGACGCCGCCGGCCTCGTCCTCGACCTGTGCGGCGACGTCGCCCCGGCACCGGGGCGCCGGGTCTGGCGCCTGACCTTCGACGGGGCCTGCGGCGAGGCCGGGCTGCTCGCTGCCCTGCTCGCCGGGCGCACGCCCGTCGCCGCCCTGCTGGAGGGGGAGCGTGTCGTCGCCGCCGGGCGCCTCGGCACCGAGTCCCTCACGGTGATGCGGACGGCGTTCGAGGACGGCCTGATCCGCACCGTCGATCTCGTCCGTGCGGCCCTCGCCGGCGACGAATCCGGTGCGCCGGGCTTGGGCCCCGAGGCGTTCCTGCCGCCGGCCCCCGCCGGCCTGTCGGTGACCGCCATCGGGCTCCGTGCCGGAACGATGCTCGCCCGCACGGTGGCGGCGCGCCTGCATCGCCTGGGCTATCGCACCCCGCACTGGCGGGTCGGCTGGCGCCACCTCGCCGGGCCGGACGTGATCGACCTGCGCCGTCTCCCGTCGCAGGGCTGGCACGACCTGCCCGACGACGGCCTACGGTTCTACGCCGATCCGTTCCCCATCGTGCATGCGGGCCGCACGATCCTGTTCGTGGAGGAATATCCCCACGCCACCGGCCGGGGCGTCATCTCGGCCGTCGCCTTCGGGCCGGACGGTCCCGAGGGCGTGCCGGTGCCGGTGCTGGAGGAGCCCCACCACCTGTCCTATCCGTTCGTGTTCGAACGCGACGGCGCCCATTGGATGATCCCCGAGAGCGGGGCCGCCGGCACCATCGACCTCTACCGCGCCACCGCCTTTCCCGGCGGCTGGGTCAAGACCGCGACCCTGGTCGCCGACGTGACCGCGAGCGACGCGACGCTGCTCGAACAAGCCGGCCGATGGTGGCTGTTCGCCACCGTCCGGGACCGGGGGCTCGACCTGCCGGATCGCGCGGCGCGCGGCGCCTATTCCGACGCCCTGCACCTCTGGTCGGCGCCCGATTTCCGGGGGCCGTGGACCCCGCATCCGCGCAACCCCGTCCTCGTGGATTTCGCCGCCGCGCGCCCGGCCGGGCGCATCGTGGCCCGCGACGGCGCCCTCATCCGCCCCGTGCAGGATTGCCGGCGCGGCTACGGCGAGGCCCTGTCGCTGGCACGCATCGACCGCCTCGACGCGCAGGGCTACGCCCAGACCGTGGAGACCACCCTGCGGGCCGGCCCGGGCTTTCCCGGCTCCCGCCTCCACACCCTGAACCGGACCGAGGCGTTCGAGTTCATCGACGGGTCCGGATCGGCGCCGCGCTTCCGTCGTCGAGGAAGTTCAAGCAAGAGCGGTTGAACTATTCCCGTTGTCCGGTTGCGTTCATCGCCGGGCGGGGTTCGACTGGGGCGAGACCTCGGGTGTGTTTGAGGAAGCCGCCTGCGTATCGTGCGCGTGAAGACGGTGCTTGATCCTACCTCAGTCGAGCCCACGCAGGCCTGAGGTCCGTCGAGTCCTGATCGGTCAGCACGAAGCACACGCGAATTTAATCCAGTCTTGCTGGAACCGGCGCCCTGACGAGACGATTGCCGGTCGCTGGACGAGACTTGACCACAGGTCGGGGCGCGTCCGCGATCCGTGCTCACGATGCGACGTCGGCGACGTCAGGAAGGGCTCACCCATGTCCGAGCCGAACACCTCCGGCGGTGCGCGCCTGCGTGCGCCTTCCACCCGCACCCTGCGGGGCCTCGACGCCCTCAACTTCTTCCTCGCCGACGTCCGCGACGGCCTGGGGCCCTACCTCGCCATCTACCTCATCGCCGTGCGCGGGCCCGACCAGGGCTGGAACGAGGCCACCACCGGCCTGATCATGACCATCGCGGGCATTGCCGGCCTCATCGCGCAGACACCGGCCGGCGCCCTCATCGACGGCACGAGCGCCAAACGCGCCGTGGTCATCGCCGGTGCCGTCGCGGTGACGCTGAGCTGCCTCGTGCTGCCGTTCATCTCGAACTTCTACCTCGTCGCCGCAACGCAGTCGGTGGCCGGCATCGCCGGGGCGATCTTCCCGCCGGCCCTGGCCGCCATCACGCTGGGGGTCGTCGGCCCCAAGATGTTCGCCAAGCGGATCGGCCGCAACGAGGGCTTCAACCATGCCGGCAACGCCGTCTCGGCGGCCATCGCGGGGGGCACGGCCTACTTCTTCGGCCCCATCGTGGTGTTCTGGCTCATGGCGGTGCTGGCCGCCTGCAGCATCGGCGCCATGCTGATGGTGCCGGCCGAGGCCATCGACGACGACCTCGCCCGTGGCCTCGACCACGGTGAGAAGAATGCCGGGGCCGAGGGCGCCGGGACTCAGGCCGGCGAGGAGCCCTCGGGCTTCACCGCCCTGCTGAAGAACAAGTACCTCGTGCTCTTCGCCGTCCTCGCCGCCCTGTTTCACCTCTCGAACGCCGCGATGCTGACCTCCGTGGGGCAGCTCCTCACCCACCTGTCGGGCAAGGACAACGCCACCTCGCTCATCGCGGTCTGCATCGTGGCGGCGCAGCTCGTGATGGTGCCGGTGGCGGTGTTCGTCGGCGCCAAGGCCGACGCCATCGGGCGTAAACCCATCTTCCTGGCCGCCTTCGGCGTGCTCGCGGTACGCGGCGTGCTCTACACCCTGTCGAACAACCCGTTCTACCTCGTGGGCGTGCAGCTCCTCGACGGGATCGGGGCGGGCATCTACGGCGCCCTGTTCCCCCTCGTGGTCGCCGACCTGACGCGCGGCACCGGCCGCTTCAACGTCTCTCAGGGGGCGGTGGCCACGGCGCAGGGCCTGGGCGCTGCCCTCTCGGCGACGCTCGCCGGCGTGATCATCGTCTCGGCGGGCTATTCCACGGCCTTCCTGTCGCTCGCCGCCATCGCGGCCCTTGGATTCGCCCTCTACCTCTTCGCGATGCCAGAGACCTACGGGTACGAGCCCGGCCGGGGCGACGCCACCGGCGGGGGCGCCGCGCCCGTGCCGGCCCCGGCGGTCTGAGCCGGCGGCCATGGACAAGGCGCCGTCGCACCCCCCCGAGCCCCTCGTGTTCCTGCACGTCGGCGACCTCCACCTGACGACAGACGAGGCCCGGAACGCTGAAGACTTCCGCGCGATCCTGAAGCAGATCGACGGGATCGGGCCGAGGACCGCGTTCGACTTCGTCTACCTGCCGGGCGATCTCGCGGAGGACGGGGCCGCCGCGCAATACGCGATCCTAGCCGAGGCCCTCGCCGCCCATCCCGACCTGCCCATCCGCCTGATTCCCGGCGATCACGACCGTCAGTTCGGGCGCATGGACGACTTCCGGGCCTTCCACGACGGTCTCGCTGCCGCCCGAACGCTGCCGCCCGCCATCGATTGGATCCTGGATCGGCCGCCCGTCGCCCCTGCCGCGCCCCCGGACCCGGACCCGGAGGTGTGGCCGGCAGCCGAGATCCGCCACTTCTGCGCCTGCGAGGACATCCGGGGCGTCCGCTGCCTGTTCGTCGACGTCGTCAGCCCCGGCTACGGCCAAAAGGGCATCGGCCTCGATTTCCGCCTCGGCCGTGACCAGACGCAGTGGCTGAACGCGCGAATTCGAGAGGCGGTGGACGAGAAGATCCCCGTCGCGGTGTTCATGCACGCCTATCCCGACGACCTGCGCGAGCCCGACGAGCGCCTGGACATCGGCGGCCTGTTCTTCGAGGCGGGCGTGCGCCTCGTGGAGATGGGCCACACCCACTACAACGAGCTCGCGCATGACGGGCATACGCTGTATGCCGCCGCGCGCTCCGTGGGACAGAACGAGGACGGCTCCGTCGGCTACGCCGTCGCGGCCCTCGACGGGCCGGTGACGAGCTGGCGCTTCAAGGCCCTCGACCGGGCCTGGCCGTTCGTGCTCATCACCAGCCCGGCCGATCGGCGCGTGGCGACCCGCCCCGCCACCGAAGCGAACACCGGCATGGCCGGGGTCGAGGGCGGCCGCGTCACGGTGCGCGCCGTGGTGCTCTCGGACGAGGCCCCGGCCTATGTCCATTGCCGCGCCGGGACCGGCGCGTGGCACACGATGACCCGGGTGACGGACCGGGTCTACGAGGCCGCGCTCCCCTGGCCGAGGGCGGCCCGCACGATTCAGGTCGAGGCCGTGCATCCGGCCTGGTCCGGCCACGGCCCGGACTTTGTCGACACCGACGTGATCGAGCCGGTCCTCGCCTTCGACGCCCCGGAGTGCGGCCCCCTCATCCCCGAGAAGCCCGGCAGCGACGAGCCGAATGTCGGTGCCTGGATTCAGAAGGGCGTGCGCGGCGATCAGCTCGGGCCGAACCGCTACGGCCGAAAGTGGTGAGTCGGCGACCGACCACCCGTGAGACAACGCGCGCCCGCCGGGCGCCGGGGAGACGCAAGACGTGATCGCAGGACTGACACCGAACCTCGCGACCTGGGGGATCGCCGCCCTGGCGACTCTCGGGGTGATCACGCGTCCGTTCTCCTGGCCGGAAGCGGTGTGGGCGGTGCTGGGCGCCGCCCTCCTCGTGCTCTTCGGCCTCATGCCGGCCGGGACCGCCTGGGAAGGCGTTCTCAAGGGCACGGACGTCTACCTGTTCCTCATCGGCATGATGCTGATGTCCGAGGTGGCGCGCAAAGAGGGGCTGTTCGACTGGCTCGCCGGCATCGCCGTGCGGGCCGCCAAGGGCTCGGCCACCCGACTGTTCACCCTGATCTACGGGGTCGGGACCGTCGTCACGGTGTTCCTGTCGAACGACGCCTGCGCGGTGGTGCTGACGCCGGCGGTCTACGCCGCCACCAAGGCCGCGAAGGTCGAGAACCCGCTGCCATACCTTTTCATCTGCGCCTTCATCGCCAATGCGGCGAGCTTCGTGCTCCCGATCTCCAATCCGGCCAACCTCGTGGTGTTCGCCGAGCACATGCCGCCCCTGACGCGGTGGCTGGCGATGTTCGCCCTGCCGTCCGCGCTCGCGATCCTCGCCACCTACGCGGCCCTGCGCCTGACGCAGAACGCGAGCCTGCGCGGCGAGCGGATGGCGACGGAGGTTGCCGCCGTGCCCCTGTCGCGGACGGGCCTCGTCGCCGGCCTCGGCATCGTCGCCACGGGCGGCGTCCTCATCGGCGCCTCGGCGTTGGGGCTCGACCTCGGCCTGCCGACCTTCGTGGCGGGCGCCCTCACCACGGCCGCCGTCCTCCTGATGAAGCGCGGCGGCCTCGTGGAGGTCGCGCGTGACGTGTCCTGGAGCGTGCTGCCCCTCGTCGCCGGCCTGTTCGTGCTGGTGGAAGCCCTGGAGAAGACCGGCGTCCTGGCGATGATCGCCGACGCCCTCAAGCGCGCCGCCTCGGCCTCTCCCGTCGAGACGGCCTGGGGTGCCGGCAGCCTCGTCGCCGTGCTGTGCAACCTCGTCAACAACCTGCCGGCCGGGCTCATCGCCGGGGCGGCGGTGCAGACGGCCCACGTGCCCGACACGGTCGCGGGCGCAGTCCTCATCGGCGTCGACATCGGACCGAACCTCTCGGTGACGGGGTCGCTGGCCACTATCCTGTGGCTCAACGCGATCCGCCGCGAGGGACAGGATGTCGGCTTCTGGCGCTTCCTGAAGCTCGGCCTCCTCGTGATGCCGCCGGCCCTGATCCTGGCGCTGGCCGGCCTCCTCCTCGTCTGATTCCACCCGACCCCCACCCGATTCCGCGCACCCCCCGAGGCCGCTTTCGTGAACCCCGCCCTGCTCTATCCCTTCATCCTCGTCGCCGGTGCCCTGCAGGCGCTCGGCAACTCCATGAACGCCCAGCTGCGCGGGCGCCTCGTGAACCCCTGGCTCGCCGCGACCGTGTCGTTCCTGCCCATCGTGTTCGTGTTCGTCACCCTGTTCCTCGTGATGCCGACGCCGCTCCCGTCCCTGGAGACCTTGGGCAAGATGCCCTGGTATGCGCCGCTCGGCGGCGTCGCCGGTGCGGTCGCGGTGTTCGGCGGCCTCGCCTTCATCGACAAGGTGGGCGCGGGGCCCTTCAACGGCCTGACGCTCACCGCCAACATCCTCGCGTCGCTCGCCATGGATTCGTTCGGCCTGTTCGGTCTCCAGGGCGGTGGCTTCAAGCCGCTGCCATGGCTCGGCGGCCTGCTCATGGCGGTGGGCGTCGTGTTCATCGCCCGCACCACGGCGGACAAGGGCGGGGAGAAGGAGGAAGGGCACGGCCTCAATCCGAAGCTGCTCTATCCGTTCATCGTGGTCGCCGGCATCCTGCAGGCCGTCGGCGTCGTCTGGAATGCGCAGCTGCGCGGCGCCCTGGTGAACCCGTGGCTCGCCGCCGCCGTCTCGTTCCTGCCCGTGGTGTTCGTCTTCGTCCTCGTCTTCCTCCTGCGGCCGAAGCCGCTGCCGACCCGGCAGGACGTGGAAGGCGTGCGCTGGTGGATGCCGCTCGCCGGAATCACCGGGGCCGTCGCGGTGTTCGGGGGCCTGCTGTTCGTCGACAAGGTGGGGGCGGGCGCCTTCAACGGGCTGCTCATCACCGCCAACCTGCTGACCTCGGTGGCCCTCGATCATTTCGGCTGGGTCGGCATGAAGCAGGTCAAGGCCGGTCCGTCGCGCCTGGGGGGCGCCGCGCTGATGATCGCCGGCATCGTCCTCATCTCGGTGTTTTGACCGGGGACGGGCTGCAAAGCCGGCGCCGCAGCCCGTTCCGGCCCCTTGCGCGTCGGCGAACCGCCGAAACCGGGTGGGGGGAACGGCCTTTTTTGGGGGATCCACGAGGTGAAGTGCGGATAATCACGGGGGCGATTGGCTTTTTACGGCTTCGCCATGGTAGACCCAAGCAATCCCGCCTGAAGCCGATCCGCGCGAAGGTGTGTGGACTAGCCTTTCCCGCCGCCCGACCGCCGTCCCCGCGGTCCATCCGGTGCGTGTCGTGACCCCCATCGGTCGCCGAACCGCGCGAGCCCGCCTCGCCGTGGTCCGCCCAACGATGCTGCGCGCGACTGACGGGAGGGGTCGAGGATAGGAATGCAATGAGCGACGAGACCGACGCCCGGACCCGATCCGAAGAGCGTGCCGAGCGGGCCGAGCGCATGGCCAAGGAAGGCGCGCAGGCCATGGCCGAGCACCTCGCTTCCGTCAAAGCCGTCGACGAGCGCACCGTGCGCCTGCGCGCCCTGCGTCTGGCCAAGGAGGCCGCCGACGCACAGGCCGCCGCGGCGGCGGCGGCGGCGGCCCCGCCGAAGCGCAAGCGCTCCTGACTCAAGGCCCCGGAGAACATCGCCATGGCATTCGAGCGTTCACGCCGCCCGAGCGACCCCCGTCAGGCGGCGGAAGCCGCCTTCAAGGCCGCGACCACGAAGGCCCCCGCGGCGGCGCGTCCCGCCGCCCCCGCGCCCCAGGCCGCCCCCGCCGTGCCGGGCGCGCGCGAGATGGTGTCCCTGCGCCTCGACCGCGCCGTACTGGAGCATTTCCAGAAGGACGGCCCCGGCTGGCAGGACCGCGTCAACGCCGCCCTCAAGGCCGCCGTCGGTCTCTGAGCCTCACCCGAACCCGGCGCGCTTGAGCCGCATCACCGTGCGGTCGAGGGCGCCGAGGAAGGCCGAGCGGTCGCGGGCCGAGAACGGCTTCGGCCCGCCCGTGATGGCCCCGGCCTCACGCAGGTCCTGCATGAGGTTTCGGGTGGCCAGCGCCATGCCCACCGAGTTCTCGCTGAACGGTTTTCCCGTGGGCGCGAGGACCTCGGCGCCCGCCTTCACGCAACGGGCGGCGAGCGGCACGTCGGCCGTGATCACGACGGCGCCCGGACGCGCCCGCTCGGCGATCCAGTCGTCGGCGGCGTCGAACTTGTCGCTCACCACCACTCGCTCGATCCAGGATTCGCGCGGCACCATCAGGAAGCTGTTGGCGACCACGACGACGGGCAGGCCATAGCGCGCCGCTACCCGGTAGGTCTCGTCCTTCACCGGGCAGGCGTCGGCATCGATGTAGACGACGATGCCGGGATTCTCGGTCGGAGTCTCGCTCATCGGGCTGCCGCGCGCCGGGGGAGGGGCGCCGGGTCGGCCTGATCCGCCCCCCGCTCCAGGGTCGAAACGCTCAAGGGCTGGCCGCGCCCGCGCAGGGCGTGCGCCCCGAGTGAGCGGGCGACGATGCCGGGCGGCAGGTGGGGCAGGCGGGCGAGCAGGTCGTCCGACACGAGGATCTCGGTGCCCAGCGGCCGGCACAGGGATTCGATGCGCGACGTCACGTTCACGGCGTCGCCAAAATACGCGATCTTGTGGCGGTCGACGCCCACTTCCGCCGTCACCACCGAGCCGCCGTGCAGCGCCGCGCGCAGGCGCGGCACCGTGCCGAACCGCGCCCGCCACGCATCGGCCTCCGCTTCGATGCGGTCCATCACGTCGAATACGCAGGCGACGCAGCGCGCGTCCTTGAGGCCCCGCGCCATCGGCCAGGTGATCATCGCCATGTCGCCGATATAGTCGTCCGTGGAGCCGGCGTTCCGGCGCACGGGCTCGGCCATGGCGGCGAAGACCGCGCCGAGATAGGCCTGGGCCTTGAGGTCGCCGTGGGTCTCGGCGAAGGCCGTCGAGCCGACCACGTCGAGGAACAGGAAGATGCGCTCCTCGCGCACGGGGCGATGGTAGCGCCCGACGAGGAAGTTCACGAACACCTCGCCGCCGATGAGGTCGCGCATGCGGATCACGAAGACGAGGAGCGCCGAGACCGCCAGTGAATAGGCCAGGACCCGGGGGGTGATCTTCACCGCGTGAGCGAGGTCGTCGTCGGTGAGCCCCAGGGCCCAGACCATGACGCCGCCGAACGCGATGCCGGCGGCGATCATGAGCACGTAGGCGAACTCGGCCGCCGGCACGTAGAGCTTCGCCGGCATCCGCCGCATCCGCGCCTGGAGGCCGCCGAGGATCAGGCCCCGGTCGAAGGCCAGGGTGGTGGCGCCCACCGACAGGCCGTAGGCGAGGCCGGCGAGCGGCGTCGCGCCCCCGGCGAACAGGACGTTGTATAGTAGGCCCGCCCCGCCGCAGGCGACGAGAATGAGGACCCAGAACCAGCGGTGCTGCGGCAGCATCAGGCGTGGTTCCGAGAAACGCGCCGCGCGCACGAAGTGCGGGATGGGAACGGAGCGGCGCTGCCCACGGGAGATCCCTCGCGATGGTGCCGGCGCCGCGCGGGCGGCGCTGTGGAAGCGGAACCGTACGCCCCTGCACACCGCCCCATGATGGCGCCAGTGTGGCCGCAGCCGCTGAGCGGCGTCGAATGCCGTCCCGGCGCGTTGGAATGCGATCATCGACGGAAGGAACCGGGACAATGAGGCAACGCACCTTCGGCGCCACGGGACGGCCATTGCCGGTGATCGGGCAGGGGACGTGGCGCCTCGACGACGGTGACCGGCCGGCGGCCCTGGCCACCCTGCGGGCGGGCCTGGAGGCCGGCCTCACCCATATCGACACCGCCGAGATGTACGGCGAGGCCGAGCCCCTCGTCGCCGAGGCCATCGCGGGGCGGCGCGAGGAGATCTTCCTCGTCTCCAAGGTGCTGCCCTCCAACGCCTCCCGCGCCGGCACGGTCGCGGCCTGCGAGCGGTCCCTGAAGCGCTTGGGCACGGACCGCCTCGACAGCTACCTCCTGCACTGGCCGGGCTCGTATCCCCTGGAAGAGACCATCGCGGGGTTCGAGGCCCTGAAGGCCAGCGGCAAGATCCTGTCCTGGGGCTTGAGCAATTTCGACGTCGACGGCCTCGACGAAGCCCTGCGCATCGCCGGCCCCGGCGCCATCGCGTGCAACCAGGTGCTCTATCATCTTGGCGAGCGGGCCATCGAGCACGCCGTGGAGCCGTGGTGCCGGCGCAACGGCGTCGCCCTGGTGGCCTATTCGCCTTTCGGCAGCGGCGACTTTCCCGATCCCGCGAGCCGGGGCGGGCGGGTGCTGGCCGAGATCGCCGATGCGCACGGCACGAGCCCGTATAGCGTCGCCCTGGCGTTCCTCACCCGCCACGACGGCGTGTTCACCATTCCGAAGACGATCCGTCCCGAGCGCGCCCGCGCCAACGCGGCGGCCGGCGCCCTCATCCTCGACGCTCCCGAGATCGCCCGCCTCGACGCCGCCTTTCCCCGCGGCCCGCGCCCGCGCCACCTGCCGATGCTGTGAGATGGTTTTCGCCTGATCGGTTCAGTGATCCGGTGAAACGCCGCCCCCCTCTCCTTCCAGGAGAGGGGGGCGGTCGCGCCCGGCCGATCCGAGGTTCTCGACCCAAGCCCACAGGAGACGAACGCCCGTCGATCCCTTTGAGAGCGCGCGGGCGCGGCCGCGCCGGTTACTCCCCGACCCCGAACAGCTTCTCGATGAAGTTGCGGTCGTCCTTGCGCTGTCCGGCACGGGGCGGGGTCGCCGCCGCCACGCGCGGGGCGGGCTGGGGCTCGCCGAGAAGCGCGCCGAGCACGCCGCCGGTGGCGCCCGTGGTGGCCGGGGGCTGCTCGACGGGCGCGCGGTTGCGCCAGGTCTTGGCACCGGGCAGCATCGTCGGCGTCTGACCTTTCAGGGCGGTGGTCATGTAGGCCTTCCAGATCTCGCCCGGCAGGTTGCCGCCCGACACCTTCTTCGTCGATTCGCCGTCGTCGTTGCCGAGCCAGACGCCCGTCACGAGCGTCGCCGAGAAGCCGACGAACCAGGCATCGCGAAAGTCCTGGCTGGTGCCGGTCTTGCCGGCGAGATCCCAGCCCGGGATGTCGGCCTTCTTCGCGGTGCCGGACACGAAGGTCTCGTGCATCATCGCGTTCATCATCGAGACGGCGTTCGGGTCGATCACCCGGCCGAGGCCGCCCTCTTTGCGCTTGTACAGAACCTTGCCGTCGCCGGTCTTGATGCCGGCGATGACGTAGGGGATCACGCCGAGGCCGCCATTGGCGAAGCTCGCATAGGCGCCGACCAGCTCCAGGGGCGTCACCTCCGAGGTACCGAGCGCGATGGAGCCGTTGGCCTGGAGCGGCGAGGCGATGCCGAGGCGCTGGGCCGTCTGCACCACGGTCTTCGGCCCGACCTCCTGGCCGAGGCGCACCGCGACGGTGTTGAGGGAGTGGGCCAGGGCGTCGCGCAGGGTCACGGGGCCGCGATAGTCCCGGGAATAGTTCTCCGGGTTCCAGCCCTTGATGTTGATCGGCGCGTCTTCCCGGACCGTGTCGGGGGTGAGGCCGTGCTCCACCGCCGCGAGGTAGACGAAGGGCTTGAACGCCGAACCCGGCTGGCGCTTGGCCGTGGTGGCGCGGTTGAACTGGCTCTGGGCGTAGTCACGCCCACCCACCAGGGCGCGGATCGCCCCGTCGGGCCGCATCGAGACGACCGCCCCCTGAGCGACGTTGAACTTCGCGCCCTTCTGGTTGAGTTCGTCGACCAAAGCCTTCTCGGCCGCTGTCTGAAGGGCGGTGTCGACGGTGGTGGAGATCACGATGTCGGACTCGAACTTCGGCAGGAAGTCGTCGAGGACATCCATCACGAGGTCGGCGACGTAGTTGGCCGAGCCGCCGCCGCGCGCCCCCGCCGGCCGGGCCGGTTGGGCCAGCGCCACCTTCACGTCGGCGGGCTTGGCAAAGCCCAGCTCCTCCATGGCGGCGAGCACCTGGGCGGCGCGGGCCTGGGCGGCGGGCAGGTTGCGGTTGGGGGCGAGGCGCGAGGGCGCCTGGACGAGGCCGCCGAGCATGGCGGCTTCCGCGAGCGTCACGGCCTTGGCGGGCTTGCCGAAATAGCGCTGTGCCGCCGCCTCGACGCCATAGGCGCCGGCACCGAAATACACCCGGTTGAGGTAGAGTTCGAGGATCTCGTCCTTGGTGTACTTGTGCTCCAGCCACAGGGCCAGGATCGCCTCCTGGATCTTTCGCGAGGCCGACCGTTCCGGTGTCAGGAACAGGTTCTTGGCGAGCTGCTGCGTCAGGGTCGAGCCGCCCTGCGCCACGCCGCGCCGGGTCAGGTTCTGGCCGATGGCGCGCAGGATGCCCACGGGATCGACGCCGAAATGGCCGTAGAACCGCCGGTCCTCGATGGCCACGAAGGCGCGCGGCAGATAGGGCGGCAGCTCCTTGATGCCGACCACCCGCCCGCCGGTCTCGCCGCGATTGGCCAGCAGCGAGCCGTCGCTCGCCAGGATCGCGATGTTGGGCGGGCGCTTCGGGACCGCCAGCTGGTCGATGGGGGGGAGCTGCGAGGCGTGGTAGGCCACGAGCCCCGCGATGCCGATGCAGGCCCACAGGCCGAGCACCACGCCCGCATAGACGAAGCGCCCCAGCAGCGAGCGCCGCCGGGCCTTGCGCGGCCGCGCCTTGGCGGTGGCCAGGGGCCGCTCAGGGCTCTCCGCCCGCCGGCCCTTGGTCTCGGTTGCCCGTCGTGCCACGCCGCCCCCCGCGCGATCGGCGCGCGACAGGCGCAGGTCGAGGTCGGCCGGGTTCGACGCGCGCCCTTCGGGCACGTCGAAGTTCGGCTCACCCCGGCCGTCGCGTCCGCGTCCCTTCGCCATGCGTCCCGTGTAAGTTCAGAACATCCCCCCAATGGGACGGGTCTGGTTCCGCACGGTAAATACGGCGGGTTTAAGGGTTCCTTAGCGCTGGCGGATCGCGGACCGCCTGTCCCGTCCGTGCGGCGACACGCCCGGCACGGCGGCCGGAACGGGGCCGTCCGCCGTGCCGTTCACCGTGGCGCCTTCGCCAGAGCCTTCGCCAGAGCTTTGGCGCCCCCGCGCCGATCAGGACCCACCGATGCTGAACATTCTCGTCGCCGACGGCAACGACCGCGCGGGCCGCGCCGACCATGTCGCGGCCACGGGCCGAACCTCGGCCGAGGCCTACGCGACGATCCTGCGCGCGGTCGCCGACGAGCGAGGCGGGCCGGCCTGTGCCTGCACGCTCGTCGACCCGGCCGATGCCGATGCCGTCCTGCCGCCGGGCCTCGACCTCGCGGCCTATGACGGTCTCGTCGTCACAGGCTCGGCCCTGAAGATCGGCGACGACGCGCCGGAGGTCACCCGCCAGATCGCCCTCCTGCGCGCGGCCCTCGCCGCCGGCCTGTCGGTGTTCGGATCGTGCTGGGGCCTGCAGGTCGCCGCCGTCGCCTGCGGCGGCACCGCCGGCCCCAACCCGAAGGGCGGCGAGTATGGCTTCGCCCGCGCTCTCGCGTCGACGGAAGCCGGCGCCCGCCATCCGCTGCTGGCCGGGCGGCCCGCCCGCTTCGACGCGCCGGCCGTGCACGGCGACGCGGTGCTGACGCTTCCGGGCCACGCCACCCTGCTCGCCGCCAACGCCTGCTCCATCCAGGCCATCACCATCGCGCACGGGCCGGGCCTGTTCTGGGGCACCCAGTACCATCCCGAACTCGACCTCGACGTGCTCGCCGCCATGCTGCGCACGAGCGCGTCCGATGTGGTGGAGGCGGGCCAATGCCCCGACGCGGCGGCGGTGGAGTCCTTCGCCGCCGACCTCGCCCGTCTCCACGCCGACCGCACCGGCCACCCCGAACTCCTCGCCCGCCATCGCCTCGACGGGCAGATCACCGAGGACGCCCACCGCCGCCGTGAGATCGGAAATTTTTTGCAGAGCTTGGCGGTGCCGCGCGCGGTGGCGGCTTAAGAGTGCGGTAACGTTCGACGGGGGGCTGTCCGGGGTCGACCGCGCGTCGAAGCCCGATCATCGCACGTCAGGCCCTCCGCCTCACGCATTCCGCAGAACCGGCCGGGCCGGCGCTCCTTCGCCGACGATGTGGAATGCGGTCGGGCGGCGGAACAGGAACGCGAGGGGCGTGTGACGCACCGCCCGCTCGAGGGCCAGGGGCACGAGGATTGCGGTCGCCGTCACCACGAGGCTCGCCCAGCCGACATCGGTGATGGCCCCGGTCTTGACGATGAGGGTGCGGGTGAGTGCCATGGGCAGGAAGAACGCGAGGTAGATCGCGATGGAGCGGCTGCCGCAGGTGCGCAGGGCCGCCGTCACCGGACCGCCGAGGCGGGTCATGAGCGAGGCGCCGGCCACGATGGCCATGGCCCCGGCGCCGCCGAGCACGAGGCTGAGGCCCGGCAGGCTCGCGAGGGTCGGGAAGGCGGCGTGGCCCGAGGGCGTGAAGGCGAGGACACCCTCCGCCACGGCCCAGGCGGCGAGGCCGGCCAGCGCCGCGCGCGGATGGGCCCGCACGGCGGTGGCGAAGGCGAAGATCCGCTCGGCGAACAGGTAGCCGACGACGAACCAGACGTAGCGGGCGCAGAACTCCTCGAGGAGGTAGAGCTCGGTCTGCACCGGCACGATCTGCAGCAGGGCGGCGCCCCCGAGGAGGAGCGGCCACGGCACCCGGCGCAGGAGTTTCGTCACCACCGAGAACACGGCGAGCAGGTAGATGAACCACAGGCTCGAATACGGCTCGACCAGGGTGAGGGCGAGGTGATGCGCGAAGGCGCCCGGACCCGCGCCATCCGTGATGGCGCCGTATTTGGTGAGTGACTGGATCACCACCCAGAGGAGATAGAAGTAGGCGAAGTGGACCACCCGGCGGTCGGCGAACAGGCGCCAGTCCCGTTCGATCACCCGGCCGAGGAACAGCCCCGACAGCAGGAAGAAATCCGGGATGCGGAACGGCTTGGCGAAGGCCACCACGTGATGGAGGAAGCCCTCGCCGCCGAGACCTGCTTCCGCCATGGCCTCGCCGGTGCCGAGGGTGGAATGCATCATCACCACGAGGACGATGCACAGGCCCTTGGCGACGTCGACCCAGGCGAGCCGTGCCCCGTTGTCCGCTTGCCCCATGTTCCCGCACGCCCCCGATGTCCGGGCGTCAGTCTCGGAACGGAGTCGTAAAGGCGTCGCTACCCGAGTGGCAGCGGCGTCGGATCGTGGGCAACGCCTGGTTAAGGCAATGGGTCGGGTCGCGCCGAAACCGCCCCCCGTCGCACGGGGGCCGGTTTCGAGGGGCGGGCTCAAGTGGAGGCGCGCGCCGCGGTGTGGCGATGGCGCAGCCGGAAGGCCAGGACCAGCAGAAAGGCGCCGAAGGCAATCGCGTAACCGCCCAACCAGAAGGTGAGCACGAGGAGCGAGGCCACGGGGTGGACGAGGAGCACGGCGCCGAACACGAGAGAGAGGGCGCCGCCGAGGCCGAGCCACCAGCGGCCGTGGTCGGCGTGGAGCTGGAAGGCGGCACCGAAGGTCAGGGCGCCCATCACCACGGCCCAGGCCGCGAGAAGGTAGGCGAAGGCCACGAGGGCGCTGCCGGGCAGCAGCATCGCCAGCACGCCGACCACGATGTCGAGGAGGCCGGCAAACAACAGGGCCACCCAGCGTTCGTGCTTCTCCGCCGCCCGCACGGCCGCCGTGATACTCACCACGCCGTCCACCAGCATGTAGGCGGCGAAGAAGACCGTGAGGGTGTAAAGGGTGGCGAAGGGCGCGAGGAGCGCCACGGCTCCGAACAGGATCGCCAACCCGCCCCGCAGGGCCACCAGCCACCAGTTGCGGGCCAGGGCCGCACTCATGGCCGCGAGAACAGTCGGGCGGTCTTCGCTGCGGCCCCAAGTACCGAAGCCGCGGGTGAAATCGTTCAACGGTGATGTTCCGACACTCATGACCAGCCTCCTCGGGTCTGAGATTCACGTCTGCGAGACACGTGATGCGTCGTGGTGGACCGGGCGCCGCGACGGGCCCGGCCCGGTTCGTCAGGGCTCGGCGGACCTCACTTCGCCGCAGGCTTCGTGTCGGCCGACTTCGCCGGTTGCGTGCTGCCGGTGGTGTCGGCCGCCTTCGTGTTCGGCGCCTTCGCGGCGGCCTGCGGCATCAGGATGGTGTCGACCACGTCGAACCGCACCCGATCCTCGGCGGTCTTCAGCACGGCGTTGGCCTCGTAGTACTTACCCTGGTCGATCAGCGTCGCCGCCTGCTTCACGTCGGCCGTGGTCTTCTCCAGGGGCAGGACCGCCAGGGTCAGGTTTACGTCGATATGGGCGAGCTTGAGCTTCTCGAGGGCGCCTTGCTTGTCGCCCTTCTGAAGGTGCTTGTTGGCATCGGCCACGGCTGCGGCCTTCTCGGGCGTCGCCACGAAGTCCTCGCCGAGGGTCAGCTGGTTGTCGACGGGCAGCCACGCGAGCTTCTCGTTGACATCGCTCGAGGCCGGGCCGGCCTTGGCCTTGTTCGCCGGGCTCTTCAGCTCGGACTCCGCTTTCAGGAAGACCGAGGTGTCGGTCTTGGCCCGGGCGAGAGCCGCCTCCGCGAGGTCGATCTTCTCCTTGGCCTGCTTCGGCTGGGCGTCGAAGATCGCAAGGCGCGCGCCGTTCATGTCACGCAGGGCCTTGGCGCCGTCCTTGGAGAGCTTGCCGACATCCCGATCGACGGTCCGCTGGGCCGGCGTTTCCACCACCGAGCCCGGTACGGCGGTCTGCTCCGCAGCATATGCGAACCCGCCGACGACCGTGGAGGCGAGAAGAACTGCGGCGAGTGATTTCTGGAAAGATGTGGTCATGATCTATACTCCAACATACTCTCAATGCGGGAGGTGATTTGAAGTGCCCGGCACATCCACCTGACATTCGAGGAACGCTGGCCCAGCATCGCTGTTCCTAAGAGGAAATATTAAAAAAACTTCATGAATGATCGAATGGCCGTTCGGTCGGGAAATAGGTTCTGCATCGGATATCTGCAGGATATTTCATTTGTTGACGGCTACCAGGTTATTCTGTTCGATGATAAGAAAAGCGAATGCTGTTTCCCGTATCTTGGCTGTGTCGAGCCGTCAGTATCCTTCCAGCTCGGGGCCGGTGTCGAGGATCGCGCAAGCATCCTTCGCTTGTCCCCACGTCTGGCGAGACGCTTCGACGTTTCGAGTTGATGGAATTGTTTCCCGGCCGGTCTCCTCCCGAGGTTGATCCGCAAGACCGAGGGGTTCGGACCGTCAGCTTTTCTTGAAGGCGCGACGCTGGGCGCGACGATCAATCCGGCAGGCGGCGTCCGGCCCTGCGCGTGCGGGTCATGCGGGTGGCGGCATGAAAATCGTCGGGCTTCGTGCGCACCCAGTCGAGGAAGCGGGCCATTTCGGGGTCGTCGCGCAGGGATCGGGTGTCGGCGAGGCGCCGGGCGATCTCGGCCTCGCTGTAACGGGCGTGGATGGCCGAATGGCAGATCTGGTGCAGGCGCACGGTGCCGGCCCGGGCGCCGCCCTTCAGCTTCGGCGTGAGGTGGTGCAGGCTCGATTTGGCACTGCGTGGGATCGGCCGCTCGCACAGGGGGCAGATCACCGGCGCCGGTTGGGGCGGCCCGTGGGTGGCGGGGTCGTCTTCGCGCCAGCGCCGGTCGCGTCGTCCCATGCGGATCCTTTCAGGGGGTTGCGCGGCGGGGGACCGCGAGGGCCGTCGGCCGTCGAGCGGTCTGGAACAGGTCGGCGGCCTCGGCGTCGCGGGCGCCGAGGATGGACATGTGGTCGCCGGGGATCTCCGCCAGACGGGCGCGGGGGCCTGCGAGCTCCGCGAGGCGGCGGGCGAGATCGACGGGGATCACCGGGTCCTGCACGCCGTGCACCACGAGGACCGGGCCGGTGGTCGCTCCGATGCGCCGGTCCGAGCGGTAGGTGTCCCGCAGGAGCGGGGGCGGCACCAGGGGAAAGCGCCGGCCGACGAGGCGGCGGAGGGAGTCGAACGGCGCTTCGAGGTAGAGACCGAGATGGGGCCGGCGCGCGCCTACCGCCACCGCCACGGCCGCTCCGAGAGAATGGCCGTGCAGCAGGACCGGCGCGCCCGGCGCCCGCTCGGCGGCGGCATCGTGCGCCGCGAGGCCGTCCCGGATGAGACCATCCTCGCTGGGGTGTCCCGTCGAGCCGGGATACCCCCGATAGGCGAGGGCGAGCACACCCCAGCCCCCGGCCGCCCAGGGGCCTTCGGCGAAACGCGCGGCGGCGGATTCCGGGATCGAGGCGTTGCCGTGGAAGCTCAGCACCACGCCGCCGCCCGGTTCGGGCGGCCGCCAGAAGGCGAGGAGGCGTTCCCCGTCCGGGGTCGTGATGGGGATCGTCGCGGTGCCGGCCGGGGCGACGCGCACCGGCTCCATCGCCCTCGGAAAGAACGCGCCGGGATAGATGAGGTGGCGCTGGAACGCCGCCAGCACGGCGAGGCCGATGGCGTAGAGGCCGAGGCCCCCGAGGAGAACGCTGAGGAGGAAGCGCATGCGGGCCCTGGCGTGCCGGAGGAGCGGCTGTGCTCGACGCCCGGTCTGAGGTAGGGGTGGAGGTGCGCGTGTCACCAGCGATGTTGCGTCGCGCCGTCCGGAGGGGTGGCGTCGGTCGGAGCATGGGCGCTGCCCTTGGGCGCGGTCGGCCTCGGGCGCCCCGCGCGGGCTTGGTATCACTCCGGAGCACGTGAACCCGAGATGCAGCAGACCATGTCGCGAGGCAGCACGGGCGAGGCCGAGCCGGGCGTCAGCGCCAATTTCCTCCTCCTCGCCCTCCTCGTCTGCGGCCTCGGCTTCGGCCTCGGCGCCGGCTTCGTGGAGGGATCGGGTGGCGCCTTCGCCTTCGTGATGTCGGGCTGGGTGCTCGGCCTGTGCCTGCACGAGTTCGGCCACGCCCTCGTGGCGGGGTGGGTCGGGGAGACCGGGGCGTCCGATGCCCTCGGCCTCGATCCCATGCGCTTTCCCGCTCCGGTGGTGTCCGTCGTGCTGCCCCTCGTCTTCACGGTCCTCGGCGGCATCGGTTTTCCGGGCGGGGCGGCACCGTGCGATCCGCAGGGCGCGCGCGGCCGCCTCGGACCGGTGGCCGTGGCCCTGGCCGGGCCGGCCATGACCGTCCTGTGCCTCGTCGCCCTGGCGCTTCTGTATCATCTGGCGAGCCCGAACTCGGAGGCCCTGCGGGCGGTGCTCGCCGTCTCGGTCCTGCTCCAGGGCATGGCCCTCGTCCTCAACCTCATGCCGATCCCGGGCCTCGACGGCTATCACGCCGTGCGGCCGTGGCTGCCGCCGCAGTGGCAAGCCGTGGGCGATGCCGGGGTGCGGCACGCCGCCCTGGTGCTGCTCGCGCTGTTCCTGTGCTCGGGTGCCTTCAGCCGGCCGCTGTTTCGCGCAAGCCTGCACCTCACCGCCGCCATGGGCATCGATCCCCTCGACGTGGTCACCGGCTACCGCCTGATCCGCCTGTGGTGAGGCGCGGCTCACGGGTTTCGTGGTAAGGCACCCCCGTCCGGAAGCGATCCCGCCCGGTGGAGACCTTCATGGCCCTCAAGACGACGTTCCTCGTCCAGACCTTCGTGATCAAGCGCAAGCGCCTCGTGCCCGGCGACCGCGAGGTGGCGCCGACGGAGAGCGGCGCCCTGAAGAAGGCGGAGGCCATGGCCGCGCGCTTCCCCGGCACCGCCGCCATCAAGGTGGTGGCCGACGACGAGACCGGCGAACTCGAGAGCGCCGCCATCCTGGCACAGTTCGGCGAGGTGCCGGACGATTTCGCCGAGAGCCTGCAGGGCTCGTGAAGCGCCGGGGCACCGGAACGCGAAAGGCCCCGGCGGAACGCACCGGGGCCTCTCGGATCCTTTAGAGTCTTCGATCAGGCCTTATTGCGGGCAGGCATGGCGCCGGCCGTCATTGCCCAGATAGGTGCCGGAGCGCTGGTCGTACGACCGGAACCGCTGGATGCAGTAGGCGACGTCCTCGCCCCGGGGAGCGACCTGCGTCTCGACCGCCTCCACGCCGTAGCCGGCCGGGGCATACCCGCCACCATAACCGGGGCCGTAGGCGCCGTAGCCACCGCCGTAATAGGCCGGTGCGTAACCGCCGCCGTAGTAGTCGTCGCCATAGAAACCGCTGCCGAGGCCGTAGCCGATGCCGGCTCCGGCGAGTCCCAGGCCGACGCCGAGACCGAGGCCGCCGTAGCCGCGACGGTAGCCGTAGCCACCCCGGTTGTTGGCGAATCCGCCGCGATAGCCGCCCCGATACCCGCCCAGAGCCGCGCCTCCGCCGAACCCGGCCGCCGTCGCGCCGCCGAGGCCGCGTCCACCGCCGAAGCCCCGGCCCGCCAGACCCTGACCACCGCCAAACCCGCGTCCGGCCAGACCCTGGCCGCCGAAACCGCCCCGGACGCCACCGCCGGCTAGGCCACCGCGAAAGCCGCCGCCGCCCATGCCGCCGCGGAACCCACCGCCGCCCATGCCGCCGCGGAACCCACCGCCGCCCATGCCGCCACGGAACCCGCCGCCGCCACCGCCGAAGCCGTGACCGCCACCGCCGCCCCGGGCATCGGCCGAAGCTGGAATAAGGATGAGAGCACCGACCATGGCGGCCGATGCGAGAAGAATACGATTCATGTTGGATTTCCTATGGCTTAAGGCCACTCATGGAGACCGAACGTCTCCCGGGGCGAGAAAGTTCATCCCGGGCCGGACGGTGCGGCGTCAGGTCTTCTTCGCTTTCGCGGCCTCCGGCGAACCATCCTGCTCCCTCCGGGCCGGGCGCCGATTGACAAATCCGGCTCATGCGCCGAGGCTGGAATGATTCCGAGGGGGGCTCCGAGTGCGGGGGCTGAGATTGGGCGCGTCGCCCTGACCCTTGAACCTGATCCGGTTCGTACCGGCGGAGGGACGGGAATTCTCAAGCGTCACGCCCTGCGTTTCGCCCCAGCCTGCCGCTGTTCTCGACGAATCCGGGTCGCCTCCAACGCCAGGAGCAAACCCGATGAATAAGCCCGTCCTCCCCAAAGACCTGCCCGAGGGATCCCCGAAAGGGTCACCGCACGCGGTGACCACCGGCCCGATCATGGGCTCGCGCAAGGTCTACGCGGCGGTGGCCGGGCATCCCGACATCCGGGTGCCGTTCCGCGAGGTCGTCCTGAGCGACCCGAAGGAAGCGCCCGTGCGGGTCTACGATCCGTCGGGGCCCTACACCCAGACGGATGCGCCCATCGACCTCAACGCCGGCCTGCCCCTGGTGCGCGATCCGTGGATCGCGAAACGCGGCTACGCCACGGTGACGCCGCGCGCGGTCAAGCCCGAGGACAACGGCTTCGTGCCGGAGGACAAGCTCGTGGCCCCGTGTCCGGCCGAGCGGGTGATCCGCAAGGCCGGCCCCGGCCAGATGGTGACGCAGTACGAGTTCGCCCGCGCCGGGATCATCACCGAGGAGATGATCTACGTCGCCAACCGCGAGAACCTCGCGCGCGAGACCATGCTGGAGGGCGCGCAGGCGGCGCTCGCCGACGGCAACAGCTTCGGCGCGGCGCTGCCGGCCTTCATCACCCCTGAATTCGTCCGCGAGGAAGTGGCGCGGGGGCGCGCCATCATCCCGGCCAACATCAACCACCCCGAAGTCGAGCCCATGGCCATCGGGCGCAACTTCCTCGTGAAGATCAACGCCAACATCGGCAACTCGGCCGTGACCTCGTCGGCCGCCGAAGAAGTGGAGAAGCTCGTCTGGGCGACCCGCTGGGGCGCCGACACGGTGATGGACCTGTCCACGGGCCGCAACATCCACAACATCCGTTCGTGGATCGTGCGCAACTCGCCCGTGCCCATCGGCACGGTGCCGATCTATCAGGCTCTGGAGAAGGTCGGCGGCGATCCGCTGAAACTCGACTGGGAGGTGTTCAAGGATACCCTCATCGAGCAGGCCGAGCAGGGCATCGACTACTTCACCATCCATGCGGGCGTTCGCCTCGCCCATGTGCCGCTGACCGCCCGGCGCGTCACCGGCATCGTCTCGCGCGGCGGCTCGATCATGGCGCGCTGGTGCCTCGCCGGGCACCGCGAATCGTTCCTCTACGAGCGCTTCGACGAGATCTGCGACATCATGCGGGCCTACGACGTGTCGTTCTCGCTGGGCGACGGCCTGCGTCCGGGCTCCATCGCGGATGCCAACGACGCGGCGCAGTTCGCCGAACTTGAGACGCTCGGCGAACTCACCAAGATCGCCTGGGACAAGGGCTGCCAGACCATGATCGAGGGCCCCGGCCACGTGCCGATGCACAAGATCAAGGTCAACATGGAAAAGCAGCTCGCGGAGTGCGGCGAGGCGCCGTTCTACACCCTCGGTCCGCTAACCACCGACATCGCGCCGGGCTACGACCACATCACCTCCGGCATCGGTGCGGCGATGATCGGCTGGTTCGGTTGCGCCATGCTCTGCTACGTCACCCCGAAGGAGCATCTCGGCCTGCCCAACCGGGACGACGTGAAGGAAGGCGTGATCACCTACAAGATCGCGGCCCACGCCGCCGATCTCGCCAAGGGCCATCCGGCGGCGCAGTTGCGCGACGACGCCCTCTCCCGCGCCCGGTTCGACTTCCGCTGGGAGGACCAGTTCAACCTGTCGCTCGATCCCGACACGGCCCGCGCCTACCACGACGAGACCCTGCCGAAGGACGCCCATAAGGTCGCCCACTTCTGCTCCATGTGCGGTCCGAAATTCTGCTCGATGAAGATCACGCAGGATCTGCGCGCCGAGGTCCTGGCCATGGAGGCGGCCGGACAGGTGCTGGGCGAGGCGACCCCCATGAGTCAGGCCGAGCGCGAAGCCGGCATGGCGGCGAAATCCGCCGAGTTCCAGGCCGAGGGCGGCAAGCTCTACGTCGACGCGGCGGAGTAGGGGCGGACGAGCCCCTTCGGATCCGGCTCCGGCCGGACGGGAACGATGACGATCCGTGCGCCCTCTCTCCGCCGGCGGAGGGAGGGCACCGCCCGCTCAGTCCGATGCATCGACCCCTTGCACGACGCTTGGATGTCGTCGGGCCGTCACGGGGGCATCCGGGGCCGAAACCAACGAGTCGGCGCCCGAACCCGATGATCCGCGATGGGGCGGGTGAGCGACGCCTGCCCCTCTCCCCGGAAGCGGACGTTCCGCACCCGGCCCACCCTTACCGGATCGCGACGCTCCTGCCGTTCGCGGGAGCCGACGTCGGATCATCTCGCAGAGTGAAAGCTGGGGGCGCAGGCGCCTCTACAGCGCCCGCATTCTGGCCGCATGCCGGTATTCGCCCGGCGTCATTCCGAAGTGAGCCTTGAAGCGGCGGGAGAAGTGCGATTGGCTGCCGAAGCCGCAGCCGTATGCCAGAGCGCCGAGTTGCATGTGAGCGAAGCCGGGATCCGCAAGACGCAGGGCGGAGACCTCCAAGCGGCGGCGCCAGATCCAGTCGGAGATGTGAAGGCCCTTTTCTTTGAACAGCTGCTGTAGCCTTCGGACGGATATGCCAACCGCCGCGGCAAGCTGAACCGGATCGAGGGATGGATCGCCCAGGTTGTTCTCGACGTAGGTTTTCGCACGCTGCAGCAGAACGGTCCCGTACATCGGTTTCGGGACTTCCTGGGCGAGGCGTTCGGCGATGGCAGCCACGAGCAGGTCGCTGCCGATGGACGACATGCGATCCGCCGTTTCCGGTGACAAGGTGTCGTGAATGCGGATCAGCTCGTTGAAAAAGGTGGTGACGAGGGACGTCGAGGCCTGATTCGAGCCGATCGTAAGGGCCGAGTAGATTCGTGCCGGTCCGAGCAATCCCTCCAGCTTGGCCCTTGAAATTTCCATGACCAGCGAGCGGCTATACGCGTTCGTGGCCATGATGGTGGGACGACGGTCGAGGACAACGATTTCGCCGGCGCCCTGCACCGCTTCCCGGTCATTCTGAATGCTTGTCACAACGCCATCGAGCACGATGGCCACGGTCAGGGAATCATGCTTGTCGTGACGCCGGATCGTGTCCGGTGTCGCCTCGGTTCGTAACGCGCCCTGCGATATCCGTGAGACCGAAAGCGAACCGATGTTGGCACCCTCGATGGTTCCACGGAAGGGTTTGTCGCCAAGGTTCGTCAGTTCAACCGGCACGATCCTCTCGAAGATCGTCCGGCGCCAATGATTGAAGCTGTTCGCCGGAATGACCTCGTCGGTTGAGAACAAAGTCCTCATCGGTACGATTCCGAGCCATGCTGGATATGATCAGTATCGCAAATGAATTTTCGCTCTCGGGCAAAACGCATGGGTGGAATAGTATACTCATCGAACTCGCTCTGTGAGCCAGTAGCAAGTTCGAAAGTTGTGCGTCAATGGCATCGCCGCAGCCGAGATGTCGTAGTCTGATTGCTTCCCTAACGGTTGTGAGATCATTTTATGTTGATCTCCGACTCCTGCCCAAATCTCCATTCGTGAGTTCCTGAAAAACTTTCGACGGTTGAGTACTCTTTCGAACCAAAGGGTCGTCGGGCCTCTCATGACTCACGCCCCTGGGAGCCATGGCGAGGTCGGCGTGAGTCGCGCGGGCCGCGTCAGGCCGAATCGTCGTCGCCGGCTCCCGGGAGCGGGGCCCCGATATCCCGGTCGGCAGTCTCTCGATCAGGGCTCTGATCGGCGGCTCTTCGGTTCGTTTCATCCACGCGCCGTCAAAGAAGGCCGGCCTCAGGGAGGGGCGCCCCGGGCCTCATAACCCGACAGGTGCTCCCGGCCATTCAGGCCGTCCGCTTCCACCTGGTCGCCCGCTGGCCACACGACGCTGTGCGTCGGCCACTCTTCCCGACGCCGATCCTACTCAGTCATAGGTCTGACGATTCATGCAAAGAGCCAGCGTCATTCTGCTCACGGATCGACGGGATCGCAGCCGCGCTCTCGCCGCCGCCGTCCGGTCCGTGTCCGCCTGCCATGTCGTTGGTGTCGGCGAACCCCTGTTCTCCTTCGATCCGGTCGTCGGGGTGATCGCCGACATCGACCTCGATCGACCAGGCGCCAAGCAAATCCTGACGACACTGGTCGATGTGCGCCAGGAACCGCGGGTGCCTGTCATCGTCCTGTCGCGATCGTCCGGTGATGCGGCATCGTCGCGCGCGACGCGACTGGGTGCGACCGCTTGCTTGCCCGAAGTGACGGAAGCGGCGACCATCGTCGCTGCCCTGTTTCGGCAGATTCGATCTCAGTCAGACGATGGTCAACGGTCCGGTGGAGCTGCAACCTTGGTGTATGGTTTGCCTGAGCTCGTAGGCCTGGAAGGCGGACCCTTTGAAACTAACGACAGGCCTGCTCGACGCGGACATCTATGAAAGGGCAGGGACGATGGGACGACGACGTCCGCTTCCTGCATGGCTTCCCCGGACGCGGACAGGTGTGAAAACCACCCGGCACGGTCGTCGGTTTCCGCCTCATGAGCAGACCTACCGAGGGGCGACAAGAGCGGCGATCCGCGACGCTCGGATTCCGAACGGCAGATGCCGAGGCGCGGACATCCCCGCTCCGCTGATGCACGATCCCAGGCGGACGATACCCGCCAAGCCGCTCAGATGTCCCGCCCTTGATACACCTCGGGCGGAAGGTGCCGCCGCCAGCCGAAGGCCCTGAGGCGGCCGTCGATGGCCGCGAGTCCGCAGCCGATCAGCGCCATGCCGACGAAGTGGCGCGGAGCGAGGCGCTCGCCCAGCCCGACGGCCCCGAACAGGATGGCGGACACGGGAATGAGGAAGGTCACGAGGAGAAGGTTCGTCGCCCCCGCCGTCGCTAGGAGGCGGAAGTACAGCACGTAGGCGAGGGCCGTCGACAGGACCGCGATGCCGAGGATCGCGCCCCACGCGGACGCCCCCGGCATGGGCAGGGTCCAGGGCCGATCCACCACGAGGGCGAGGGGCATGAGCAGGAGGGTGGAGGCCGTCACCTGCCCGGCGGCCGTCGCGAGGGGTGGGACGCCCATCCGCCGGAAGCGCCGTCCGAAGAGGCCGGCGCAAGCATAGGACAGGGCCGCGCCGAGGACCGCGACTTGCGCCAGGAGGTCGGTCCCAAGGCCCGCGAGGACGGCCGGTCCGACCATCACGGCGACACCCGCGAGGCCGGCGAGCACGCCCGCGATCCGGTGGCCGGTCATCCGCTCGTCGGCGGTGAGGAGGTGGGCCGCCACCACGGTGAACAGCGGCGTGGTCGCGTTCAGGATCGCGGCAAGCCCGGAGGCGATCTGGGTCTGGCCCCACACGATCAGGCAGAAGGGAACGGCGTTGTTGAGGAGGCCCATGCCGAGGAAGGCCCCCCAGACCCGAGCCGCGCGCGGCATGGCGAGGCCCGCGAGGGGCACGACGGCGTTGAGGATCAGCGCGGCGAGCCCGACGCGCAGGGCGACGAGGGTGAAGGGCGCCACGGCGTCGAGGGCCACGCGCGTGAAGAAGAACGAGCCGCCCCAGAGCACGGAGAGGCCGAGCAGCATCGCCCATTCGGGCCCGGACATTGGACGGTTCACGGCTGGCGGCATGACGGACCTCTCGTGGGTTCGACCCGTCCTATGATTTCGCCCGAGCGCCGTGCGTCCCGTTTCTTGCTCTCGAAAGGGCAGCCGAACGATGGCGGCGTCTCGCCAGACCTGAGGATCGCCAGCATGCCCGACGCCCCGAGGCCCCCGATCCCCGCGCGAAACCCGTCCCCCTGGATCGCCGGCCTCGACGGCTGTCGCGGGGCCTGGGCCGGGGTGCTTCTGAACCGCGACGACGGCCGCCACCGCGCGGCCCGGTTCGCCACCGTCGCCGATTGCCTCGACGCCCCGGAGGCGCCGGCCTTCGTCGGCATCGACATCCCCATCGGCTTGCCCGACCGGGTGGAGGGGGGCGGGCGCGTCGCCGACCGGGCGGCGCGGGCTTGGCTCGGTTCTGGCCGGGCCAGCGTATTCCCGATGCCGCCGCGCGCGGCCGTCTACGCGCCGGATTACGAGACCGCCAAGGCCCTGTCGCGGGCGGCGAGCGACCCGCCCTTCGCGCCCTCGATCCAGGGCTGGAACATTTTTCGTGGCGTGCGCGAGGTCGACGGCCTGCTGCGGACGCGACCCGCTCTAAAGGACCGCCTCCACGAGGTTCATCCCGAGATCGTCTTCCGGCGCCTCAACGGCGACCGTGCGCTGGCCGCGCCGAAGAAGAAGCCGGAGGGGCAGGCCGCGCGCCGGGCGCTCCTCCACGCCGCCGGACTGGCCGAGGCCCTGATCGCCGGACGCCCCACCGGGATCGGCGCCGACGATCACCTCGATGCCCTCGCGGCCCTCGTGGTGGCGCGCGACATCGCCGGGGGCCGGGCCGTGCCGCTGCCCGATCCGCCGGGGCGCGACGCGTTCGGTCTTCCGATCGTGATCTGGATGCCGGGTTCCGTGCCGTAAAACACTAGCCGTCCGACGTTTTGCTGCTAGATCAGCACTCGACGAGGTGAAGTGCGATGCGAGCGAAGAAAATCCTTTGATGCGATGGATTAAAATATTTTTCTTCGATCGGGATGACGGACAATACTTCGGAAGGAATCCATGACGCGCTTCGCTTCAGAGCCGGCCCCCTCCGTTGTCGCGAGCCCGCCGGTGCGCGACATCGCCCGTGCCCTCGTGTTCGATCCGGCCGGGCGTCTGCTTCTCATCGCCTACGAGGCGGTCCGGTCCATCGATCCGGCGGCGCCGGACGATCGCACCTTCTGGTTCATGCCCGGCGGCGGTCTGGAGCCCGGCGAGAGCCATGTCGCGGCATGCCGGCGTGAACTCGAGGAGGAGATCGGCGTTGCCGATGCGCCCATCGGGCCGCTGGTCGCCACGTGCGACGGCCCCTTCCACCTGTTCCGGACGTCGCGCCATGCCCGCGAACGCTACTTCGTGGTGCGTCTCCCCGACGACCGGATCGACACGCGGCGCCTCGCCGAGACGGAGGACAACCCCGTCCTCGGCACGCGCTGGTGGACCCTTGCCGAACTCGAGGCGACCCAGGAGCGCATCGAGCCGGCGGGGCTGGCGTCCCTCGTCCGTGCCGTCGCCGGCGGCACCCTTCCCGAAACGCCCGTCGTCCTGACGTGGCACAACCCCTCACAGAAAGGCTGACACCCGATGACCACCCAGCAGGCCCGCACGTTCCCCGAGGCGCTCAAGGAGGGATACCGCGCGTTCCGCGACGGCCGCCTGCCCGACGAGGCCAAGCGCTACGCCAAGCTCGCCAAGGGGCAGTCCCCCGAGGTGCTGCTCATCGGCTGCTGCGACAGCCGCGTCTCGCCCGAGGTGATCTTCGACGCGAGCCCCGGTGAGCTGTTCGTGGTCCGCAACGTCGCCAACATCGTGCCCCCGTGCGAGCAGGGTGGCGAGTATCACGGCACCTCGGCGGCCATCGAGTTCGCCGTCCAGGCCCTGGAGGTGAAGCACATCGTCGTCCTCGGCCACGCCACCTGCGGCGGCATCAAGGCCTTCGCCAGCCCGCCGGCCCCCCTGTCGAAGGGCGACTTCATCGGCAAGTGGGTGTCCCTCGTGGCCCCGGCCGCCGAGCGCGTGACCCAGGACCGCGAGGCCCCCGACTACCTCACCCACCTCGAATACGCGATGGTGGCCCAGAGCCTCGACAACCTCATGACCTTCCCGTTCATCCGCAAGCGGGTCGAGAGCGGCGAGCTGCAGCTGCACGGCGCCCATTTCGGCATTGAGCGTGGCGAGCTCTACCTGCGCGACCCCGAGACCGGGGCGTTCAAGCCCGCGACGGACACGGACGGCAAGCCGGTGCGCCCGAGCGCGCTGATCAACTGCAACGAGGCGTAGGATCCGGTCCCGCCCGGGACCCGACCGAACGGCCGATGTCCCGCGAAGGGGCCCGCTTTCCGTAAGGGAGCGGGCCCCTTTCGCATGGGGGGCGCCGGACCAGACAGCCGTGACGGTGCCTCGACCTCAAGCGCGAAAACGAGAAAAGGACGCCGAGCCTTCGGCCCGACGTCCCCTCGACTGGTCCCACGGGCCCATCGCCCGAAGGACCCCTCGGATTTTTCGTTCAGCGCGCGCCGGGCAGGCGCTGGGCCATCTGGTAATGCTGCTCCAGCACCGGCAGGGCCTGCTGGGCATGGGCGCGCAGGGCCGGGTTCGGTCCGTTCGCGGCGTAGGACTGGTACATGGGGATCGCCATCTGGTGCGACTGAACCTGCATCGAGCCATAGAGCCGATCGAAGCGCGGACCGGCCGGGGTCTGCGACAGCTCGGCGAGCATCGCCTGCTGCTGCGGGTTCGGCTGCACCAGGGTGGTGCCGGCAGTGGTGTTCACGTCGCCGATCATCGCGCCGGTGGCCGCACCGCGCTGGGCGCCCGAACCGAGACCTTCGAGGCCGCCCACGGGACCGCCGCTCAGGGTTCCGCCGACGACACCCGCCGCCGCGCCCGTGGCTGCACCGACGGCGCTGCCCGCGACGGCGAGGGGGGCGGTGACGAGGCCGCCGAGGCCGTCGTTACGGGCCATGACGTTGCTCTCACCGCCTGCGAGGGCGACGTTGGCGGCGCGGTGATCGCGCAGGGCCTCCTTGGCGTAGCGCACGACCTGCGGGTTACGGCTCTTCTGCAGGGCGATCTGGCTCGACTGCACCTCGAAGGCGTTGGCCTGCATCGCCGCCAGGCGGAAATCACCCATGTCCTGGGCGAAAGCCGGAGTGGCAAGGGCCGTCACGATGGCGGTCATGGCAACGTATTTGTTGATCATGGGTATCCTCAATATGGCTGTCGAAACATGCAAGATCGAACCCGGAAGCGTTGCCGCTCGCGCGGGCCGGTCGTCTTTGGTTTCGGCGAACTAACGAGGGAAAATCTGTTCTGTTCCAGTCTATCGCCGCTGAACAACGCACGCGCATCGTTGATCCGGTCCACCCGATCTTGCCGAATCGTCCGGTCTCGCCGGATCGTGCCGGCGTGAAGCTCGGGGCGATCCAGGGTCTGCGGGCGTTCGCGGCCCTCCTCGTCGTTGTCCATCACGGGCAGGCCGAGGTGGCGGCCCTGGCCGAGCGCGCCGGGCTCGCCTTCGCGCCCGTCGCGTGGCTGCCGTGGTCGTCCGGCGTCGACGTGTTCTTCGTCATCTCCGGGTTCATCATCGTGTACGCGAGCGCGCCGTTCTACGGGCGGGCTGGGGGACGGGCGCGCTTCCTCGCCCACAGGATCGCCCGTCTCGTGCCGCTCTACTGGCTGGTGAGCGCCCTCTACCTCGCGGTGGCGCTGGCCGTGCCGGCTCTCCTCAACGGCGGCCCCGCGACGCCCGGAACCGTCGCCGCCGCGTTCCTGTTCTGGCCCGTCGAACGCCCGGACGGCCTCGTCCTGCCACTGTACGGGCTTGGCTGGACCCTGAACTGCGAGATGTTCTTCTACGCCGTCTTCGCCGTCGGCCTCGGCTGGGGGCGGGGGAGGGCGGTGGCCTGGGCCTGCGCGGTGCTCCTCGGCCTCGTCGCCCTCGCCGGGACGGTGCCCGGCCTGCCGACGCCGCTGGCGTTCTGGGGCAGTCCCATCGTCCTCGAATTCGCCTTCGGGGCGGCCCTGGGCCTCGCCCGCGCGCACGGCCTGCGGCTGTCGCCGCCCGCCCGTCTCGCCCTCGCGGCGGCCGGGCTCGCGGGCCTCGCCGCGGCCGGCGAGCCCGACGCCCTGTGGCGGCCCCTGGCGCTCGGTGGGCCGGCCCTCCTCCTCGTGGCCGCCGCCGCCCTGGGGCGTGAAACGGAGCCGGCGGGGGGACGGTGGTCGGATCGGGCGGCGGCGGCCGTCGTCGCCCTCGGGGACGCCTCCTACGCCCTCTATCTCGTCCATCCCTTCGTGTTGCGCGCCACCCGTGAGGCGGTGGCGCGCCTCGGTCTCGCGCCGATTATCGGCCCGTGGGGGGCGCTCGCCCTCATGCTCGCCTTCTCGGTCGCCGCCGCCCTCGTGGTGGCGCGCTGCGTCGAGGCGCCGCTCACGCGGGCCGCCCGGCGCCGCCTCGACCCCGAATCGGGGCATCTCGGCCCGCGTCACGCCTGAGCGACGCCGTTCCACCGGGGAAACCCGCGCGGTTCCCATGGGCGCCGGCCCGGTCGGAGTTTGCCGCCGGGGCAAATCGCACTAGCCTGCGGCGATCCGCGCCAACGAACACCGCGCTGCGAAGGGTCGCCGCCATGAAGACGCTTCTCGTTCCCGTCGCCCTGCACGACAGCCTGTCCTCGGTGTTCGAGACGGCGATCCTCGCCGCCCGCCGGTTCGGCAGCCTCGTCGAGGGCGTGTCCCTGCGCCCGGCCCTTGCCGAATACGTCCCCGTCGACATGGTCGGCGGCATGACTTGGCTGCGCGACGAGGAAGCCGACAAGGCCGAGGCCGAGGCGGCGGGCGAGCGCTTCGTCGCCTTCATGCGCGAGGCCGGCGTTCCCCTCGCGCCCAACGGCCCGTGTACCCCCGCCAACGTCGCCGCCGCCGGACCACGCTATCGCTGGCGCCCCGACGTGCCGGCGGGCGACGCGTTCCTCGGCCAGCATGCCCGCCTGTTCACCGCCACCGTGGTCGGCCGCCCCGGCACCGAGGAGCGGGCGCCGCGCATGACCACCTTCGAGACCGCCCTGTTCGAGAGCGGACGGCCGATCCTCCTCGCGCCCCCCATCGCCCCCGCGACCCTCGGCGAGGCGATTCTCATTGCCTGGAACGGCTCCACCGAGACGGCGCGGGCCGTCGCCTTCGCCATGCCGTTCCTGCGTCAGGCCCAGCGCATCCGGGTCGTCAGCGTCGAGGGCGGCACCGTGCCGGGGCCGAGCGCGGAGGAACTGGCCGACGCCCTGGCCTGCGAGGGCATCCTCGCTGAGCACCGCGCCTTCTCGGCGGGGCGGCGCACCCCCGGCGAGGTGTTCCTGGCCGAGGCCGAAGCCTTCGGCTGCGATCTCCTGATCAAGGGCGCCTACACCCAGAGCCGCCTGCGCCAGATGATTTTCGGCGGGCCGACGAGTCACCTCCTGGCCCATGCGGGCATCCCCATGCTCATGGCGCACTGATCCGGCGCCGCCGGGATCGAATCGATGAGGAATGTAAGAACGCGCCGGCCTTCCCCGAGGAAGGGCCAGCGCTAGCTGTGGGGGCGTGCCAACCCGCGACCACCCCGTAAAATGACCAGATCGCGCGCAATTGACTTGCGCGCTATCTTTATTCGGGGCAGTTTCCCGTCGGATCGGCCTTGGCCCGATGGAAGGACACCCATGACCAGAACCACCCGCGCCGCCGCGCTCCTCGCCGCCTGCCTCGGCCTCGCCGCGAGTCTGCCAGCCCGGGCGGACGCGCCCGTCGTGCGCATCCGGGGCACCATCGCGTCCGTGGAGGGCAACACCGTCACCATCAAGCCGCGCGTCGGCGATGCCGTCACGGTCCGGCTCGGCGATGCCGTGCGTGTTGCCGGTGCCAGCGCCGCCAAGATCTCGGACATCCAGCCCGACAGCTACATCGGCACCGCCGCCACGCCCCAGGCCGACGGCACCCTGAAGGCCCTTGAGGTCGCGGTGTTCGCTCCCAGCATGCGCGGCACCGGCGACGGCCACTATCCGTGGGATCTCGAGAAAGAGAACACCATGACCAATGGCGCCGTCGGCGCCGTGACGGGCACGGCCAACCGCACCATCACGGTGACCTACGCGGGCGGGCAGAAGACCATCACGGTTCCGGACGACGTGCCCGTGGTGGCGCTGGCCCCGGCCGATGCCGGTCTGATCAAGCCCGGTGCCCGCGTCGTCGCCTTCACCCGCGCCGACGCCTCCGGCACCCCCGTCGTCGACCGCATGGTCGTCGGTCAAAACGGCACCGTGCCGCCGATGTAGCGGCCGGGCAAACCGATCGAATCACCCGAACGACACAGGAGAGAACGCCATGATGAAGAGTCTGCTCACCGGCCTCGCCCTCACCCTCACGGTGGCCGCCACCACCGCCCGCGCCGACGACATCGTGCGCTATCGCGGCACCATCGAGAAGGTCGACGGCTCGACCCTCACGGTGAAGCCGCGCACGGGTGACCCCGTCACCGTGACGTTCTCGGGCGACACCAAGATCCTCGCCGCCACATCGGGCAAGCTCGCCGACATCAAGTCGGAGAGCTACATCGGCACCGCCGCGATCCCGCAGCCCGACGGCACCCAGAAGGCCCTGCAGGTCACGGTCTTCTCCTCGTCCCTGCGCGGCACCGCCGACGGGCACTACCCGTGGGATCTCGGCTCCAACTCGACCATGACCAACGGCGCCGTCGGTACCCTGTCGGGTACGGACGGCCGGACCATGCTGGTCAAGTACCAGGGCGGCGAGAAGAAGGTCGTGGTGCCCGACGACGTGCCCGTGACCCTGGTCGATCCGGGCGAGAAGAGCATCGTGGTGCCGGGCGCCAAGGTCGTGGCCTTCACCAAGAAGGGCGCCGACGGTACCCTCTCGGCCCCGATCCTCATCGTCGGCCGCAACGGCACCGTGCCGTCCATGTGAGGCCGCTGCCCCGCCTGTCCGGAGCCTTCGATGATCCGGAACAGGCGCGGGTCCCCTCTCCTGGAAGGAGAGGGACAGGGTGAGGTGTGTGGACTCTTCGGAGATGGACCACACCTCACCCCAACCCTCTCCTTCCAGGAGAGGGAGCCTGTCGCGCCTCGCGAGGACAGTTGCGGGCCGTTCGTCGCACGCTCGTCCCGGTAAGGGCGAAGACGTGGTGGGTTATGATCTGCCCGCAGCCCGGCCCGAAGTTTTTCCGCTTTGGGGAGGTACGCGCCACCACCCCAAAAGGCCGAACACCCGATGACCCTGGTCCCCGAACCGCCCGCCCGTGTCGTGGTGATCCATCCCCTCGTGGTGCGCATCACCCACTGGATCAACGCGGTCGCGGTGTTCTGCATGCTGTTTTCCGGCTGGGCGATCTACAACGCCTCGCCGTTCTTCCCCCTGACGTTCCCGAAATGGGCGACGCTCGGCGGCTGGCTCGGCGGGGCCATCGCCTGGCACTTCGCCGCCATGTGGCTGTTCGCCGTCAACGGCCTCGTCTACGTCGTCTACGGTCTGCTGAGCCGGCACGTCGCCCGCACGTTCCTGCCCTTGAGCCCCGGGGCCGTGTGGCGGGATGCGCGAGCCGCCCTCACCCTGCGTCTCGCTCATCGCCTGGGCGAATACAACGCCGTGCAGCGCCTCGCCTACGTCGTCGCCTTCCTCCTCGGCGCCCTGCTCCTGGCCTCGGGCCTCGCCCTGTGGAAGCCGGTCCAGCTCCAGAATCTGGCCGCCCTGTTCGGCGGCTACGAAGGCGCGCGCCGGGTCCACTTCCTCGCCATGGCGGGCCTCGTCGGCTTCATTCTCCTGCACCTCGCCCTCGTCCTCGTGGTGCCGAGCACCCTCAAGGCGATGATCACGGGCCGGGCCCGCGTGACCCCTTCGGAGACGTGACATGACCCGCGATCCCGACACAGCCGCCCGCCTCAAGGCCCTGCGGGCCGATCTGCAGCCGGACCTGGTGAAGCTCGAGCGCCGGGCGCTCCTTCGCTCCGGCCTGTCGCTCGGCGCCCTGACGCTGCTCACGGGCTGCGACCTCTCCACGGGCTCCAACGGCACCGTCGCCGACCGGATGCTGTGGGCGATGTCGCGGTTCAACGACCGGGTCCAGGGCTGGCTGTTCGATCCGAACACCCTGGCGCCGACCTACCCGGCCTCGATGATCGACACCCCGTTCCGCTTCAACGCCTACTATCCGCCGGACAACATCCCCGAGGTCGAGGGCGCCGACTGGAAGCTCGAAGTCACCGGCCTCGTCGCCGACAAGACGCCCTGGACCCTGGAGAAGCTGCGCGCCCTGCCGCAGGAGAGTCAGATCACCCGCCACGTCTGCATCGAGGGCTGGAGCCAGATCGGCCAGTGGAGCGGCGTGCCCCTCAAGACCTTCCTCGAACGGGTCGGCGCCGACCTCACC
Organism: Methylobacterium adhaesivum; assembly: GCF_022179065.1. GTDB lineage: Bacteria > Pseudomonadota > Alphaproteobacteria > Rhizobiales > Beijerinckiaceae > Methylobacterium > Methylobacterium adhaesivum. The sequence goes on along the minus strand of NZ_BPQD01000006.1, from coordinate 17,317 downwards.
GCCAAATATGTCGGCTTCAAATGCGCCGACCGCTATTACGGCAGCCTCGACATGCCGAGCGCCCTCCACCCCCAGACCGTCCTGGCGCTCGATTTCGCCGGCAAGGAATTGTCACCCGAATACGGCTATCCGTTGCGGGTGCGGGTGCCGACGAAGCTCGGATTCAAGAGCCCGAAATACATCGGCAGCGTGTTCGTGACCAACGATTATCCGGGTGGGTATTGGGAGGATCAGGGCTACAACTGGTTCAGCGGGATCTAGCCCTGAAAATCTGAGGCTTGGAGCCTGCTGAGGACATCCGGGTCGAGGTGCAACCGGACCCGGAACCCCGAAGTCGCCCTCGACGTACCCCGGCGGCAGACGCTTCGACGGCTTCGGCTCCATCCGGCGACGCGATTGGCGACCAACGGTTCCGCCGACCCGATGTCAGCCGGCTCGGTGTCTTTCACAGAACGCCCGCCGCGCCGTCGTGCTCAGGGTGAGCACCGGCCCTGGCCGGACGTTCGGTGAGGCACTCTCAGGACGCAACCAGGCGCAACAACGACGTGGTTGCCTTGGGCTCCCTCGGGGATGCGCAACAGGTCTGGTTCCGCCCATGGGCCTTGGCCACGTAGAGGGCCTCGTCCGCCTCGCGGTAAAGATCCTCGCACGAGGCAGACGCGCCGGTGGCAAGGCCGATGCTGACCGTGACCGAGCCGGCGCCGAGGCCGGTCGGGGCGAGCGTCGCGACTTCCCGATGGACCTTGTCGGCGACGCGCATCGCCCCTTCGCGCCCCGTATCGGGCAGCAGCAGCACGAATTCCTCGCCGCCGACGCGGGCCACGAGATCCTCGGGGCGGTGCACGCTTGCCGTCAAGCAGCCGGCGAGCCCCTGCAGCACCGCATCGCCGACCGTGTGGCCGTAACGGTCGTTGACGCGCTTGAAGTGGTCGGCATCGACGACGAGCAGGGACAGCGGCATCCCCGTACGCTGGGCGACCTCCCGTGCGCGCGCGAAGGTCTCCTCGAATCGGCGCCGGTTCGCCAGCCCCGTCAGCGTATCGGTGAGCGACAGCCGCGAAAGTTCGGCCTGCATCGCAGCGCGGCGTCGGAGTTCGCGCCCGAACAGCAACGAAAGGACAACCGTGAGGCCGCACAGGACCAGGACGACACTTCCGATGATGAGGGTTCTCCCCCGCCATTCGGCTTCGATCTCATCGACCGAGAGCGCCACGTTCAGGATCAGTGGCAGGTCCCCGACGCGGGCAAAGGTGTAGAGCCGCCTGACGCCGTCTCGGACGGAGGTTTCGACGAAAGAGCCGCTCCCCTCGTGCGTGAACCGATCGAAGGTTTGGGACCCGGCGATATTCACGCCAACATCGGCTTCCAGGTAGGGGTAGCGCGTGAGGCGTGTGCCATCACGCAGATACAGGTTGATGGCGCCCTCTTTACCGAGGCCGATCTGGTCGAACAGGTGACCGAAGTAGGAGAGCTTCAGACTACCCAACACCAGTCCGCCGAAGGAGCCGTCGAACTTGTCGATCCGTCGCGTGAAGGTAAGCATACGCTCCCCCGTCAGCCGCGAGACGATGGGCCGTCCGATATGCAGGCCAAGGTGGCGGTTGGCTTTATGGAACTGAAAGTAGTCGCGGTCCGCATAATTGCCCGCGCGCGGCGGCGAGGCGGCGGCGTCCAAGATGAGCTCACCTTTCTCGTCGAGGACGAACATGACGCCCAGGTCTCGAGCCGAGGCGGCGCGGTCGAACAGGACGAGCTGACGCATCTCCGGTTCGAGTCGCTCAAGGCCCGGGGCACGCAGATTGTCCTGGACGGCGCGGAGCGAGAGGTCGACGATCTCGATATTGCGTTCGATGTCGCGCTCGATGACCTGCAGCAGGTTCTTCGAGGTCTGCCGGGCCTTGTCCCAGGCATCCCGGCGGAGATCGAGGAGCATGATCCCGGAGACGACAAGCATGCCGAGCGGCGCCAGCACACCGAGGGCGATCCAGCTGCGGGCGGAGCGGAGCCGGCGCGCTAGACAGTTCGGTGTGACCATGCGGGAACACTCTCAGGTGTCGCTGTTGCGGGTCGACGTCTACCGCTGGTCCTGCTCACGAATACCTTCCGCGTCGATTTTTCCCGGCTCCAAAATCGCTTCATGGCTAACGAATCGTTCGTCGATCGCCTTCAAGGTTCGCCGTCGCGATGAGATTGAGCGGCCGCCGTGCCGGTTCTGTCTCGCGAAAGCGGTGATGGCACGCGCGTGATTGACGCAATTGTCATGATGCTCGGCGCGTGGGGGCCTTCCGATTCCCCACCGGGGCAGAGGAGGGTTGCCGGGCCCGTCTCGACGGCCGTGCCCACCACCTCGCATCGGCGCGAAATCCGCCCTACATCGCTCCCCCATGAGCACCGATGCAGACTTCGCCCTCGACGCGCGCCTCGCCGCCGACACCGTGCATGTGGGCGACCTCGCCCTGTGCCGCGTGCTGCTCATGGACGACGCCCGGTTTCCCTGGCTGATCCTGGTGCCGCGCCGGAACGGGGCCAGCGAGATCACCGACTTGGTCCCCGAGGACGCGCGGGCCCTCATGGAGGAGATGCGGATCGCCACGGGCGTGATGCTGGCGCTCGCCAAACCCGACAAGGTCAATGTCGCGGCGCTCGGCAACGTCGTGCCCCAGCTCCACGTCCACGTCATCGGGCGGTTCCTGTCGGATCCCGCTTGGCCGCGCCCGGTCTGGGGGGTGGGCGAGGCCAAGCCCTATCCGCATCACGCCCGCGCCCAGATGGTCGAGCGCATCGGCGCCCTTTTCGCGGCGGCCTGACCATGACCGATGTTCGCGATGGTCTTGGCTACGTCCACAATCGCCTCGTGCGCCATTCCGCCGAGAGTCTCGCGCCTGTACCGTCCCTGACGGAGCCCGGCGCCCGCCTCGTGGCCATGGCCGGCGACCGGGTGGTGCTCGGCGACGGCTCGGCCCTCCTCGACCCCGCGCGGATCGCCCCCGAGGGCATCCTCCTGTTCCTCGGCCGCCTCGACGGTGTCCCGGTCTTCGCCACCGCCCTGCCGCCCGAACGGGCGGAGGCGTTCGAGGCCGTGCCGGGGTTCGCCACCAACGATCTGCGCAGCCTTGCCGCCGAGGGCGGGGTGGCGCCCCACGAACTCGGGCTCCTCGCCACGGCGAAATCGCTCCTGTCCTGGCACGCGCGCAACGGATTCTGCGCTCAGTGCGGCACCCCGACCGTGCCCGCCGCCGGGGGCTACCGCCGCGATTGCGCGGCCTGCGACACCCACCATTTCCCACGCACGGACCCCGTGGTCATCATGCTGATCCAACGGGGGGAACGCTGCCTGCTCGGCCGCTCGCCCCGGTTTAAGGAGGCGATGTATTCCTGCCTCGCGGGCTTCCTCGAGCCCGGCGAGACCATCGAGGCTGCCGTGCGGCGCGAGACCTTCGAGGAGGTCGGATTGCGCATCGGCGCCGTCGCCTACCACACCTCGCAGCCCTGGCCGTTTCCCGCCTCGCTGATGATCGGGTGCATCGCCGAGGCCCTCGACGAGGCGATCACCCTCGACGCGCAAGAACTCACCGACGCCCGCTGGCTCACCCGGGACGACGTGGCGGCGATGATCGCCGGGGGCCACCCCGAGGGCCTCACGGTGCCGCCGTCCATGGCCATCGCCCATGCGCTCATGCGCGCCTTCGTCGACGGGCGGACCTGAACGACCGAACCGCGACCGAACCCTTGCGCCCCTGACGGGTTGTGCCTGCTCAGGGCCGCCGTTCCGGGCGGCCGCGCGTGGGACATTCCAATGGACATTGCCGTCGACACCGTCACCGAGATCATCCTGCGCCTGCGCGCCGTCGAGGTGAAGGAAGGGCCGACGGACCCGGATTCCGGCTCGAACGCCATCGACGACGGCGCCACGGACATCCTCACCTCCGGCACCGACGACGCCACGGAGGAGGAGGTCCGGGCGATGATCGGGGCGCTCAACGACGACGAGCGCGCCGACCTCCTGGCCCTCGTCTATGTCGGGCGCGGCGACATGGAGGCCGAGGAGTGGAAGGACGCCGTGCGCTTCGCCCGCGAGCGCGAATCCGTCGGCGAGGGCGCGGCCCGCGAACTCCTCGGCACGCCCAACGCCGCCGACCTCCTCGCGGAGGGCATGGCCAATCTCGGCATCACCCCGGACCTGCCCCAGGCCTGATCCTTTTCCGCCTGATCCGTTCTGTGAGGCGGTGATGCGGTGAGACGCGCGTCCCCTCTCCTGACAGGAGAGGGAGACCGGCGCGCTGATACGATGCGACGTGATTGATCGAACTCATGCGACGGCTCCGCCCCCTGTGCGGCTTGTCCGTCGCGCCTGGATGCGAAGCCGGCCCGGCGACCGATGTCCCAGGCGCTATCCACACCGTTAACCTTTTATTAACCCGGCGATTGCCGCACTCCGGCGGCCGTGAGACGTTTCGTTAACGAAAGATTAACGGGACGGACCGGGCCATGCGGATCACACGCTCGACGTTTTCGACGACGGCCCGGCGCTTCGGGCGCATGGCCGGCCTGCTCGGCGCCCTGGCCCTGCCGGTCGCGGCCCAGGCCCAGACCTTCGCCTCCCTGCCTGCGAGCCCAAGTACGTTGCCCAGCGGCTCCGCCGCTCGGCCCATCGCCGCCTGGGTGACGTTCTGCGAGCGTTACACGGCCGAGTGCGCCGTCGACCGCACGGAGCCCGCCACGATCACGCTCAATCCCGCCACCTGGAACACCATCCTGGCGGTGAACCACCGGGTGAACCGGTCGGTGCGGGCCGTCACCGACATGGACCACCTCCATCTCGCCGACCGCTGGGATCTGGCCGAGGACGGCTCGGGCGATTGCGAGGATTTCCAGCTCCTCAAGCGCAAGCTCCTGGCCGAGGCCGGCCTGCCGCGCCGGGCCATGCGGATGACCGTGGTCATCGACGAGAAGGGCGAGGGCCACGCGGTGCTCACCCTCATCACCGACCGGGGCGACTTCATCCTCGACAACAAGACCAACACCGTCCACGGCTGGCGCCAGACCGGCTATACCTTCATCAAGCGCGAGAGCCAGGACGTTCAGGCCTGGGTGTCGCTCGGCCGCGTCACCTCGCCGGTCACCACCGCCAACCGCTGAGCCGCGGCGGACGATCGCCGCACCGCGGTTTGGTCTCAGTGCGAACTCGCGAGCTTCATGGTCACGAGGCCGGAGACGATGAGCAGGGCCGCCACGATGCGGGCGGGGCTCGCCTCCTCGCCGAGAGCCACGACGCCGAGGACGAAGGCGCCGACGGCGCCGATGCCGGTCCAGATCGTATAGGCGGTGCCCAGCGGCAACGTCCGCATGGACAGGGCGAGGAGCCCGACGCTGCCCGCCATGGTCACGGCCATGATCGCCGTCGGCCACGGCCGCGAGAAGCCGTGGGACTGCTTCATCGCGTAGGACCAGACGACTTCGAGGAGTCCGGCGGTGACGAGATAGATCCAGGCCATGGGGCCACTCCGCTTGCGGGGCCTCGCGGACGGTCGCGCCGATGCGGCGTCGAGCCCCGGGCGAGAACCCGGTACGGCCGGGCCGTCCCGGACTTGAAACCCCGCGCGCGGGGGGAGGACGTGGCCTCGGCAGCGCATCCTTGGCGCGGGCCGATCCGAATGGCAACCGCGACGCCCCGGGTGCGATATCCTGAAATGGGACGGCGGAACGACCGGTTCGCTTAAGGGCTGGTTAAACACCTTCGGGCGAAGGTCTCCCCATAGGGGAACCTCTCAGATGACGACCCGTGCCGGCGCCGTGTGCGCGCTCCTCCTCGCGCTCCCGTTCGGCCTGTCCGGCCTCGCCCGGGCCGGTGAGACCGCCGACCTCCATGCCGCCTGGCGGGGGTGCCTGCAGCGCAGCTTCACCGTCAAGGCGGCCGTCACGTCCCGCACCGACGCCGTGGAGGCGTCCCTGCGCGCGTGCAAGACCAGCGAGGCGGCCTATCTCGCCTCCCTCGCCACCTCGCCCCTCGTCGACGACGAGGACGTGGCCCGCGCCCGCCCCGCCCTCATCCAGCGGGCGAAGGGTTGGCTCCTCGCCGGCGGCCCCCGGCCGCTGTGAGAGCCGAGCCTCAGGCGTCCCGTCCCAGCACCAGCATCGCCGCCGCGAGGCCGAGGGCCGCGACCGTCGGGTAGAAGGTCAGGGCGAAGCCGAGGGCCCGCCCGCCGGGGCCGCGTCGGTATCCGAGCCAGAACAGGGCGCGCCCTGCGCCGAACAGGGCGGCCAGCGCGGCGAGGGCCACCGTAGGCCGGGCCATGACCGTGGCCAGCGCGAGGTGGACGGGCACGGCAAGAACCACCTGCTCCGCCGTGTTCTGCAGGATGGCCGCGGCCTCCCGCACGGCTCGAGAGGCCGCTCCCGCGGCGCTGCCGGCGATGTCGTCGCGCGAGAAGAACCGCCGGCGGGCCACGTCGGCGATCGCGGCCGCGAGCCAACCCACGACGAAGAGATCGGCGCGCAGGGCGGCCTGCAGGCGCTCGGCGAGGGGCTGGGCCGGGTGCCCGGCATCCAGGGCCACCGCGAGGGCGAGCCAACCCATGGTGACGGTCAGTCCGAGGGCCATGGCGAGGGCGACACGGCGTTGCGCTTGGCGAAAGGCGTCATCCCCCGGCATGTTGGCTCCTCGCGCCGGACGACCCGGCGGGCCTCACGCCACGATGGCGCGCGCCTCCGGAGCCGTGCGGGCCCGGATCAGGGCCGCCAGGGCGGCGGGCGGCACGGCCCTGCCGTAAAGGTAGCCCTGGCCCTCGTGACAACCCATGGTCCGCAGCACGGTTTCCTGGTCGGCGCCCTCGATCCCCTCGGCGATGACCTCCAGGCCGAAACTCTGGGCCATGAGCAGGATGGCGCGGATGATCTCGGCGTCGTGCCGGTCGGTGAGGACGTCGCGCACGAAGCTGCGGTCGATCTTGAGGCGGGTGAGGGGGAACCGTTTGAGGGAGGAGAGCGAGGCGTAGCCCGTGCCGAAATCGTCGAACGCCACCGCGACGCCCTCGGCATGCAGGGCGCGGATCGGTTCGAGGATCGCGTCCTCGGCCTGGAGGGCGATGCGCTCGGTGACCTCGAGTTCGAGGGCGGATGTCGGCAGCCGGTAACGGGCGAGGGAGCGCGTCACGTCCTGCGCCAGGGTTCCGGACTGCAGCTGGGCGGCGAAGAGATTGACGGCGACCCGGATCGGCGGGAGCCCCGCGGCCCGCCACTGCGCCGCCTGCCGGCACGCTTCCTCGATGATCCAGCGGCCGATGGCGGCGGCCATGGGATGGGCCTCGAGGGAGCAGAGGAACGCGCCCGGCAGCAGCAGCCCGCGCGCGGGGTGGCGCCAGCGCAGGAGAGCCTCGGCCCCCACCACCTGCCCCGTGGCGAAGGCGACCTGGGGCTGGTAGTGCAGCACGAATTCCCCCGCCTCCAGGGCGTGGCTGAGTTCGTCGTGCAGGGTCCGGCGGGCGAGCACCGCGCTGCGCATGGCGGGTTCGAACAGGCGGCAGCAGCGCCGCCCGTCGCGCTTGGCCTGATACAGGGCGAGATCCGCGTCCGCGATCAGCGTCTCCGCGTCGCTTTCGGGAAAGCGACCGACGGCGATGCCGACGCTGAGGCCGACATGGAAGGTGTGCCCGCAGACATGGAACGTCGCCTGGAAGGCGTCGAGGATCCCCGTTGCCGTGGCGGCGGCCCGGATCGGATCGCCGCAGGCGGGAAGCAGAATCGCGAACTCGTCGCCGCCCAGCCGCGCCACGGTCATGTCCGGCGCGACGCAGGTGGGCAGGCGTACGGCCACGGACTGGAGCAGGGCGTCGCCGGTGGCATGGCCGAGGCTGTCGTTGACTTCCTTGAAGCCGTCGAGGTCGAGCAGCATCACCGTCGCGGGCGCCTCCGTGAGGGCCGCCCGGAGGCGATCGTTGAAGCGCGCCCGGTTGAGGAGGCCGGTGAGGTTGTCGTGATGGGCCATCCGGACGAGTTGTGCGTCGCGGGCGTGCCATTCGCTGATGTCGCGCATCGTCAGGCCGAGCTCGACCGTTCCGTTCGTGCTCCAGAGGGACAGGGACATTTCGAGGGGCACGGCCGACCCGTCGCGGTGACGGGCGGTGAGTTGGAAGACGCGCCCCGCGAGAATCGAGGGCTGGCCGGCGGCGAACCGGGCGAGGCGCTTGGCGTAGGCCGCCCGGGCGCTGGCCGGAACCACGATCCCGACATCCTGCCCGATCATCGTCCCCGGCGCGTAGCCGAACAGGGCTTCGGCGGCGGTGTTGGCGAAGGTGATGGTGCCGCCGGTCTCCACCGTCATGAGGGCATAGACCGCGGCTTCCGCGAAGCCGCGCAGCAGTGTGTCCACCCGCGACCGCTCGGCGTGATCGAGACGTTCGGCGGCGAGGCGCGCGAAGTCTTCGAGGCGGGCGCCCAGCGACGGGTCGAGGTCCCCGCGCGCCCGCCGGTCGCCGATCCACAGTTCGCCGAGCCGGCGCTCCCCGGCGCCGATGAGGGGGACGCAGGCGCGAAAGCCGCCGGCCGCGTCGCCCGGCTCCCCGCCCGCGAACCCATGGACGGCCCGCACCACGCGGGTCCGCCCGGTGCCGAGAGCGAGCCAGGCCATCGGCATCCCGAGACACGCGGCGGCCAGGGCCGTGATCCGCGCCAGACCCGGCGCACTCTCCCCGTCGCACGCGATGGCGGGGACGGCGTCCGGCGGGCACCCCAGGCCCGAAGAGGCGTTCACGGGCATTCTGGAAGGATCCCGAGCGCTGACATTCGGGCGAGAATTACAGACAATTGTTAGGGATTGGTTTCCCTGTCAGGCTTCCTGGGCGAAGACTTCAACGAATAGTCTCCTTTCAGGCGAAAGATTTCCTCGGATCGAAGGCGTCGCGCACGGCCTCGCCGGCGAAGACGAGGAGGCTCAGCATCACGGCGACGACGAGGAAGCCGGTGAGCCCGAGCCAGGGCGCCTGGATGTTGTCCTTGCCTTGCGCCAGCAGCTCGCCCAGCGACGCCGAGCCCGGCGGCAGGCCGAAGCCGAGGAAATCGAGGGAGGTCAGGGTGCCGATGGAGCCGTTGAGGATGAACGGCAGGAACGTCAGGGTCGCCACCATGGCGTTGGGCAGGAGGTGGCGGCTCATGATGCGGACGTTAGAGAGGCCGAGCGCGCGTGCGGCGCGCACGTACTCGAAGTTGCGCGCCCGGAGGAACTCGGCCCGCACCACGCCGACGAGGGCCACCCACGAGAACAGGAGCAGGATGCCGAGGAGCACGAAGAAGCCCGGCTCGATGAAGGCCGAGATGATGATGATGAGATAGAGGGTCGGGATGCCGCTCCAGACCTCGATGAAGCGCTGCAGGGCGAGATCGACCCAGCCGCCGAAATAGCCCTGCACGGCGCCCGCGACGACGCCGATCACCGAGGAGATCAGGGCGAGGATGAGGCCGAACAGCACCGAGATGCGGAACCCGTAGATGATCCGCGCCAGCACGTCCCGGGTGGTGTTGTCGGTGCCGAGCCAGTGCTTCTCGAGGTCGGCGCACGGCTTGCCCACGCTCGCGCACTGCTCTTGCGTCAGCATCCAGGTCGGCGGCGAGGGCGAGGGGGTCGGCAGGCCGTCGATGATGGTGTCGTAGGAATACGGGATCGGCGGCCAGATCGCCCAGCCGTTCTCGGCGATCTCCTTGCGCGTCTCGGCCGAGCGGTAGTTCGGCCGGGCGTAGAAGCCGCCGAACTTCTCGTCCGGGTAGTCGATGAGGACGGGAAACAGAATCTCGCCCTTGTAGGAGACGACGAGGGGCTTGTCGTTGGCGATGAACTCCGCGAACAGGCTCGTGCCGAACAGGGCGGTGAAGATCACGAACGACCAGAAGCCGAGGCGGTTGCGGCGAAAATTGGCGAGTCGGCGCTGCCACAGGGGCGAGAGCCGGCCCGCGCGAACGGGAACCGCGACGGGGGGAACGGCGACCTGATTCATGGGTTGCCCCGTCCGGTGCCGGGGGCGCTCAGCCGTCGAGGCGCACGGCCGTGCCCTCGATCTCGTTGGGCCGCAGGCCCCCGGTCTTCTCGAGGTGGCGGCGCAGCAGGGCGACGTTGCGGCGGTTGGCCTTGAAGGCCGCGTCGAACAGGTCGCCGGCCAGCGGCACCATGCCGATTGCCCCGTCGAACACCACGTTGGCCATCATCCGCGCCACGAGCCAGCGCGGGGCGCCGAGACGGCGCGCCTCGTTGACCACGTAGGAGGCGATGAGCATGCCGGCCACGTCCCCGATGATCGGCACGAGGCCCACGATGGCGTCCATGCCGACGCGGCGGTTGATCCCCGGAATCAGGAAGGCCGAGTCCATGAGGTGTGCCAGCGCCTCGAGGCGTAGGAGCGTGGCCTCGCGGTCGTCGGGCTTGGGCCGGAACGGCGTCGTGTCGCCGGGCCCCATACGGGTGGTGCCGCGCCCGGCACCGGGGTCTCGGGCGAAGTCCACGGTCGGGTCCCTGGGAATGCGCGGCGTGCTCATGCGGGGGCATGTGGCCCCGCTTCGCCCCGCCCGCAAGCGGCCGGGCCGCCATCACGCGGCTTTCCGGGCGACGTCGCCGAGACGGTCGAGGGCGGCGTCGAGGGTCGCGTCGGATTTGGCGAAGCACAGGCGCACGATGTGGCGCACGGGATCGGCATCGTAGAAGGCGCTCACGGGAATCGCCGCGACGCCGTGGCGCCGGACCAGGGTGTCGCAGAACGCCGCGTCGTCGTCGAACCCGAGGGGGGCGATGTCGACGTTGAGAAAGTAGGTTCCGGCCGAGGGCAGCACCGTGAAGCCGCGCGCGGCGAGGCCCCCGCTCAGGCGGTCGCGCGAGCGGGCGAAGCGGGTCCGCATGTCGTCGAAAGAGGCGTCGGGCTTGCCGAGCCCGTAGGCCACGGCCGTCTGCAGGCAGGGCGGGGTGGTGAAGGTGAGGAACTGGTGGGCGCCCGCCACGGCCCGCAGGAGGGGGCTTGCCGCCATGACGAATCCGACCTTCCACCCGGTCAGGCCGAAGATCTTGCCCGCCGAGCCGATCTTCACCGTCCGGTCGCGCATGCCGGGTAGGGCCATGAGCGGGCAATGCTTCACGCCGTCGAACACGATGTGCTCCCACACCTCGTCGCACACGGCCACGACGTCGTGGCGGGTGCAGAACCGGGCAAGCAGCGCGAGGTTCTCGCGGCCGAACACCGTGGCGCTGGGGTTGAGGGGATTGTTCAGCACCACGAGCTTCGTGCGGTCGCAGAACACCGCCGCCAGGGCCTCCTCCTCCAGGCGGAAGTGCGGAGGCTGCAGGTTGACGATGCGGGGAACGCCGCCGGCCTGGCGCACGAGGGGCAGGTAGGCGTCGTACAGGGGCGCGAACAGCACCACCTCATCGCCGGGCGCGATGAGGGACAGGAGGGTGGCGGCCAGCGCCTCGGTGGCGCCCGAGGTCACCATCACCTCCGTGTGCGGATCGAGGCTCAAGTCCTGGTGACGGGCGTAATGCGCCGCGATCGCCTCGCGCAGGGCCGGCAGCCCCATCATCGGCGGATATTGGTTGTCGCCGTCGAGCACCGCCTCGGCGGCGCGGCGGCGGACGTCCTCGGGACCCGGATCGTCGGGGAAGCCCTGGCCGAGATTGATCGCCCCGAGGTCGCGGGCGAGGCCCGACATCACGGTGAAGATGGTCGTCGGCAGGTTGGCGAAGACGGGGTTCATCGGCTCGGGTGTCGGGGGCGAGGCGTGAGGGGACGGATGCGTAGCACGGCCCTCGCGTCGTACGAAATGTGCGGCTGCGCACCCCCGCGTACGGGAGTCCTTCCCTTTCGACTGACGATTGTTGACATTCATCAGCCGTGATCTAATTTCCGATGAGCCGGAGCGGCAGCGGCTCTTGCGGGACTACGCCCCCTCGTCTCACGAGGGCGGTCGCCGCTCCGGTCCAAGAGTTCGAATCCTTGGAATTGCAAAAGAGGTCGTCGCAGTCGCGGCGGCCTTTTTTCGTGCCCGGAGCGTTTTCTCCTCGTGCCGGGGATGCGCGCCTGTGGCAGGACGAAGCCCCATGCGAACCCGCACCTGCCTCCTCCTCGCCGTCGCCACGGCCCTCCTCGGCCTCGGCCTGCGCCGCGTCGTTCCCGTGGCGCCCGTGGACGACACGTATCGCGCGGTGGTGCAGGCTTACGATCCGGCCAAGCGACCCTGACGCGCCCCGCCCGGGCGAGCAGCAACACGGGGGAAACGCGGATGCCGTACTGGCGACGTATTGGCCCGCCAGAAGAGGTTTCATGCCACGCCGCCCCGGAATTCGAGGAATTCGGCCGACACGACCGTGTCGGTCGCGGGCCGACCGTTACGGTCGGGGTGCGACGATGCCTCGAACTGTTCGAACCGGCGATGCGATCCACATCCTGATGAACCGCTCCGCCCGGGCGCCGCGCCCGCTGATGCTGTGACGCCATGAACGAGAACTCTCCGATCCGCACCGAGACCGCGCGGGACTACGTGTCCCCCGGCGAAACCGGGCCCGCCCGGACGCGGGGCGGACGCGGCTGGCTGTGGTTCCTCCTCGTGCTGCTTCTGGCGGGCGGCGGATATTACGGCTACCGCCATTACCTCGCGCCGAAAGCGGACGGCGCGACGCAGACGGCCGGCGGACCCCGCAGCAAGGGCGGCCGGGGCGGGGGGCGCCACGGGGAGCCGCCCCAGGCGGTGGGCATCGCCACCATCGCGGCGGGCGACGTGCCCGTCGTTCTCTCGGGCCTCGGCACGGTGACGCCGCTCGCCACCGTCACGGTCCGCTCGCAGATCAGCGGCTACCTCATGGAGGTCGGCTTTCGCGAGGGCCAGACGGTGAAGAAGGGCGATTTCCTCGCCCAGATCGATTCGCGGATCTACGAGGCCCAGCTCGCCCAGTACCAGGGCCAGCTCATGCGCGATCAGGCCCTGCTGCAGAATTCCCGGCTCGATCTCGCCCGGTTCCAGCGCCTGTCCCAGCAGGATTCGATCTCGAAGCAGAACGTCGACACGCAGGCCGCCCTGGTCAAGCAGAACGAGGGCACGGTGGCGGCCGACCAGGCGCTCGTCGATCAGCAGAAGCTCAACATCACCTACACCCGCATCGTCTCGCCGGTGGAGGGTCGCGTCGGCCTGCGCCAGGTCGACCAGGGCAACTACATCACGGCCGCCTCGACGGCCCTCGTGGTGGTGACGCAGCTTCACCCGATCTCCGTGGTGTTCACCCTGCCCGAGGACGACGTGGCGAAGGTGATGCGCCGCCTGCGGGCCGGCGCCAAGCTCACCGTCTCGGCCTATGACCGCGGCGACACCACGGTGCTCGCCACCGGTACCCTCGAGACCGTGGACAACCAGATCGACACCACCACCGGCACGGTGAAGCTGCGCGCCCTGTTCGACAACGCCGACGACGCCCTGTTCCCGAACCAGTTCGTCAACGCCAAGCTCGTTGTCGACACGGTGCGCAACGCCCCCATCGTGCCCACCGCCGCGATCCTGCGCGGCACGCCCGGCACCTACGTCTACCTCATGCAGGGCGACGACAAGGTGGTGGTCCGCCCCATCGCCCTCGGCGAGGCCGACGGCGCCCGCACGGCGGTGACGGCGGGGCTCGCCGTCGGTGATCGCGTGGTGGTCGACGGCACCGACCGTCTGCGCGATGGCGCGAGCGTGCGGGTCACCGAGGACGGCACCCGCCCGCCCGGCGCGGCGGGGCCGAAACCCGAGGACGCCAAGCCCGGGGACGCCAAGCCTGAAGACGCGAAGGCGGAGGCCGCGAAGGCCGATGCCCTCGCCCCCGAGGGCCAGAAGCGCGAGCGCCGCCGCCAGCGCCCGGCCGCGCAATGATTATTCCCGCTGGCTCGCCGTCTCGCGGCAGGCGCGGATTCCCGCTGCCGGCTCCGGCATTCACGCAACGTGTGAGTAAGCGCGGGTCCCCACACCTTCCAGGAGAGGGACAGGGTGAGGTGTGTGACCTTTTCGGAGAGTTCGCACACCTCACCCCAACCCTCTCCTTTCAGGAGAGGGGGCCTGTCGCGGTCGCCATCCACGGCATGGGCCTCACCCCATGAACCCCTCCCGCCTGTTCATCCTGCGCCCCGTCGCCACCACGCTGTTCATGCTGGCGATCCTCATGGTCGGGATGGTGTCGTACCTGAACCTGCCGGTCTCGGCGCTGCCGTCGGTGGATTACCCGACGATCCAGATCCAGACGTTTTATCCGGGCGCCAGCCCCGAGGTGATGACCTCGGCGGTGACCGCGCCCTTGGAACGGCAGTTCGGGCAGCTCGCGAACCTCAACCAGATGACGTCGCAGAGTTCGGCGGGCGCCTCCGTCGTCACCCTGCAGTTCAGCCTCGACCTGCCGCTGGACATCGCCGAGCAACAGGTTCAGGCGGCCATCAACGCCGCCGGCAACCTGCTGCCGGCCGACCTGCCGGCCCCGCCGATCTACGCCAAGGTGAATCCGGCCGACGCGCCGATCCTCACCTTCGCGCTGACCTCGAAGACCATGCCGCTCACCGAGGTGCGTGACCTCGCCGAGACGCGGCTCGCTCAAAAAATCTCGCAGGTGGCCGGCGTCGGCCTCGTCAGCACGGGCGGCGGCCAGCGCCCGGCTATCCGGGTGCGGTTCAACGCCCGCGCCATGGCGGCCTACGGCCTGAACATCGACGACCTGCGCACCACCATCACCAATCTCAACGTCAACACGCCCAAAGGCACCATCGACGGGCCGACCCAGTCCTACGCCATCAACGCCAACGACCAGATCCGCGACCCGAAGGCCTACGACGACGCCATCATCGCCTACAAGAACGGCGCCCCGGTAAAGCTCTCGGACGTCGCCGACGTGGTCGCCGGCCCGGAGAACACGAAGCTCGGCGCCTGGGCCGGCGAGGTCCCGGCCGTCATCCTCAACATCCAGCGCCAGCCCGGCGCCAACGTCATCAGCACCGTCGACAAGATCAAGGCCCTGCTGCCCCAGCTCCAGGCGACCCTGCCGGCCGCCATCCAGGTCGGCCTGCTCACCGACCGCACGGTCACCATCCGGGCCTCCGTCCACGACGTGCAGGTGGAGCTGGCGCTCGCCATCGGCCTCGTGGTGCTCGTCATCTTCCTGTTCCTGCGCAGCGTCTCCGCGACCCTGATCCCGAGCCTGTCGGTGCCCCTCTCCCTCGTCGGCACCCTGGCGGTGATGGACCTCTACGGCTTCTCCCTCGACAACCTCTCCCTCATGGCGCTGACCATCGCGACGGGTTTCGTGGTGGACGATGCCATCGTGGTCATCGAGAACATCGCCCGCCACGTGGAGGAGGGGGATTCGCCTCTCGAAGCGTCGCTCAAGGGCAGCCGCGAGATCGGCTTCACCATCATCTCGCTCACGGTGTCGCTCATCGCCGTGCTCATCCCGCTCCTGTTCATGGGCGACGTCGTCGGGCGCCTGTTCCACGAATTCGCCATTACGCTCGCTGCCACCATCGTGATCTCGGCGGTGGTGTCCCTCACCCTCGTGCCGATGCTGTGCGCGCGCCTGCTGAAGCACGAGCCGGCCGGGCAGCGCCGCGAGGGCGTCATCGCCCGCGCGGCGCGTCGCAGCATGGACGGGGTCATCGCCGGCTACGGCCGGATGCTACGGGTGGTCCTGCGCCACCAGGGCCTGACCCTGATCGCGACCCTCGCCACGGTCGCGCTCACCGCCTACCTGTTCGTGGTGATCCCCAAGGGGTTCTTCCCCGTGCAGGACACCGGCGTGGTCCAGGGCATCACCCAGGCCGACCAGACCGTGTCCTACGCGGCCATGGCCGAGCGCCAGCGGGCGCTCGCCACCCTCATCCTCAAGGACCCGGACGTCGAGAGCCTGTCATCGTTCATCGGCGTCGACGGCCAGAACGTGACCCTGAATTCCGGCCGTTTCCTCATCAACCTGAAGCCCCACGCGGGTCGGACCGCGACGGCTGGTCAGATCATCGAACGGATCAAGGCCGCGACCGAGGGCGTGGCGGGCATCCGCCTCTACCTGCAATCGGTGCAGGACCTCACCATCGACACGGCGGTGAGCGCGACGCAGTATCAGGTCATCCTCGAGAACCCGAACCTCACGGAGTTCGAGACCTGGGTGCCGCGCTTCGTGCGCCAGCTCCAGACCTCGCCGCTCCTGTCCGATGTGGCGAGCGACCTCCAGGCCAGCGGCTTGGCGGCCTACGTCACCATCGACCGGGCGACGGCGGGTCGCTACGGCATCACCCCCGCCACCGTCGACAACGCCCTCTATGACGCCTTCGGCCAGCGCATCGTCTCGACGATCTTCACGCAGTCGAACCAGTACCGGGTGATCCTCGAGGCCGATCCGGATCTGCACAAGACCATCGAGAGCCTCGACCACATCTACCTGCCGTCCTCGACGGCGACTTCCGGTCAGGTGCCGCTCTCGGCGGTGGCCCGGGTGAGCGAGCGGCGTGCGCCCCTCCTCATCTCCCATCTCGGCCAGTTCCCGGCCACCACCGTGTCGTTCAACCTCGCGCCGGGGGCGGCGCTCGGCGACGCCGTTGCGGCGGTGGAGGCGGCGGGGAAAGCCATCGACCTGCCGCCGAGCTTTCGCGTGGTGCCGCAGGGCTCGGTCTTCGCGTTCCAGTCGGCGCTCTCGAACCAGCTGTTCCTCGTCATCGCCGCCATCGTCACCGTCTACATCGTGCTCGGCGTGCTCTACGAGAGCTTCATCCACCCGATCACCATCCTCTCCACGCTGCCCTCCGCCGGCATCGGGGCGCTGCTCGGGTTGATGCTGTTCGGCCTGTCGCTCGACATCATCGCGGTCATCGGCATCGTGCTCCTCATCGGCATCGTGAAGAAGAACGCCATCATGATGATCGACTTCGCGCTCCAGGCCGAGCGCGAACAGGGGATGCCCCCCCGCGACGCCATCTACGAGGCCTGCCTCCTGCGCTTCCGCCCGATCCTGATGACGACGCTCGCGGCCCTGTTCGCGGCGGTGCCGCTCATCGTCGGCACGGGGGTCGGCGCCGAACTGCGCCAGCCCCTCGGCATCGTCATCGCGGGCGGGCTCATCGTCTCCCAGGTGCTGACGCTGTTCACGACGCCGGTGATCTATCTGGCATTCGACCGTCTAGAGCGCCGGATCACCGGCCGCCGCGCGGACGGTGTCGAGGCGCTGTCGTGAGGGAGGCGTCAGCTTTTACGCTTCGCGCGCGAAACGCGGGTCCCCTCTCCTGGAAGGAGAGGGACAGGGTGAGGTGTGTGACCTTTTCGGAGCGTGCGCACACCTCACCCCAGCCCT
>NZ_BPQD01000005.1 GCF_022179065.1 Methylobacterium adhaesivum | reverse complement strand
GGCCCGAAGGGCGGACGTCTCGGACAGACCGTCCAGAATCGAGGTTTCTTGCTGTGACACCGAACAGACCTCACGCCCGGAGGAAGGATATGCGCGCAAGAGCTTGCGGCGCTTGATTGTTCTTACCCAGCACGCGGACGCCGAGGACGTCCGTCGCCGCCGGTGCGCACCCCGAGCGCATGCCTAGTCCACGTCGAGGGGCGCCGTGCCGGCGGCCTTGCCGTCGGCACCGAGGGTGATCTTCTGAATGCGGGCCTCGGCCCGCTGGAGCAGCGCGTCGCAATGGCGCTTGAGGGCCTCGCCGCGCTCGTAGATCGCCACGGATTCGTCGAGGGGCACGTCGCCCTTCTCGAGGCTGCGCACGATGCCTTCGAGCTGGTCGAGGGCCTGCTCGAACGGC
The DNA here is from genome assembly GCF_022179065.1 of Methylobacterium adhaesivum. Classification (GTDB taxonomy): domain Bacteria; phylum Pseudomonadota; class Alphaproteobacteria; order Rhizobiales; family Beijerinckiaceae; genus Methylobacterium; species Methylobacterium adhaesivum. Next base: position 34,150 of record NZ_BPQD01000005.1, on the reverse strand, counting down.
AGGTCCCGGATCGAAGCCAGATCCTGTTCGGCGGCGCCAGCATCGGTCGACGCCGGAACGGCGGAGCGTGCTGAAGTCATTCCAGTCTACCCTTCATCGTGCCGGTCTAAGCCCGGCCCTGTCCCCGCGACAACCCCACCGGCCTGAGGACAACGTGCCAACGGGTTGATTCGCCCACGGGGGCGTCGTTTCGGCCACACCTATCGGCATGAGCGATCGGATCAGAAATCCATCGCAAGATACTTTCACAATTCAACGAAATGGATTTGTCGGGTCCGATCCGCGTCACGCCAGGGCGAGACTGAACGGCGTGCCCTCGAAGGCATCTGCGCCGCGTCCGATCCGGGCGATGGCGGTGCTCATGCGTCCGTCCCGGCCGAGCATCCGGTCGGCGATGGCGACGAACAGGGGGTTGGGCGTGGCGCTCGGCGCGGCCGCCCGCAGGGCGTCGGCGACGGCGCCCTCGTCGCGCTCGGGCGCCAGGGCGCAGGCGGCGATGTAGGCGGCGGCCGTGGAGCGGCTGATGCCGGCATAGCAGTGGATCACCAGGGGGTGCTCCCGATCCCAGGCGGCGACGAAATCGAGGATGCGGCCGATATGGCTCTCGTCGGGCAGGACGTGTCCGTCCAGGGGAGCGGCGATGTCGCTGACCTCGACGACGCAGTGGCGGCCTTGCCGGATGGACTCGGGCCGGGCAATCGCGGTGCCGGCCTTCATCAGGGTCATGACGTGGCGCGCGTCCGTCTCCGCCAGGGTCTCGGGCAGGCGCGACAGGGGGCAGACGTGGAGGGTCGGCATCAGGTCTCCGGCGTGAGGGCGTGGAAGCGGGCGTGAAAGCGGGCCTGCGCCGTGTCCGCCGCCCATGGCACGAGGAGAGCGGCGGCTCCGTCCGGGAGCGGGACGGGGTCGCCGAAGATCTCCGTGGCCTCGTCGGGCGTGAAGCCCGCGAGGTGGATCGCTTCCCAATAGGCTGCGATCCCGTCTGCGCGCTTGATCAGGTCGACCTCCTCCGGCGCCGGCGCCGGCAGGTCGAAACGGGCGCGGATGGCGGCGAGCAGGCGGCGCTCCACCGTCTTGTACGAATCGCCGATGGCCGCCTTGAACGGCGAGATGAGGTCGCCGATCACGTATTCGGGCGCGTCGTGCAGGAGGAGTTCGAGGCGTGCGGCCGGGCGCAGGCCGGGTTCCAGGCCGGCGCCGATGGCCTCCACCAGGAGAGAGTGCTGGGCGACGCAGAACACGTGCGGCCCCGCCGTCTGCCCGTTCCAGCGGGCGACGCGGGCGAGCCCATGGGCGATGTCGGCGATCTCGATGTCCCGGGGCGACGGGTCGAGGAGGTCGAGGCGCCTCCCTGAGAGCATGCGCTGCCAGGCGCGCGGGCCGCTCACAGGCTTCCTCCCAGGGCGGCACAGGGCGCGTGGCGGTGGCAGCCGACGAGGTGGTCGTTGACGAGGCCCACCGCCTGCATGAAGGCGTGGACGATCGTCGGGCCGCAAAAGGCGAAGCCCTCGGCCCTGAGCGCCTTGGACATCCGCCGCGACACCTCGGTCTCGGTGGCGATGCCGGCCCGCTCCGCCGCCCGGCCCTGGATCGGCCTGCCCTCGACGAAATCCCACAGGAACCGCGAAAAGCCGGGGCCGCGCTCCTCAATGGCGAGGAAGGCCCGTGCGCCCGCGATGGTGCCGACGATCTTGGCGCGGTTGCGGATGATGCCGGTGTCGCCCATCAGTCGCGCGACGTCGGCGTCGGTGAAGCGCGCGATGGCTTCCGGATCGAAGCCGTTGAACGCGCGTCGAAATCCCTCGCGCCGGCGCAGGATCGTGATCCAGGACAAGCCGGCCTGGAACCCGTCGAGGATGAGTTTTTCGTAGAGCGCCCGGCCGTCGCGCTCCGGCACGCCCCATTCGGTGTCGTGATAGGCGACGTAGACGGGGTCGAGGCCGGCCCACCAGCAGCGGGCACAGCCGTCGGGATGGTGGATCAGGCCGGAGGATTCGGAGGGCATGGCCCTGTCTTAACCGGAGAACGGGCCAGGAACAAACACGCCCGTGTCACCCGGCCTGCATCACCTCGGGAAAGGCGAAGGTGGCAAAGCCCGGCTTCTCCACGCCGATCCGCGCGGCACCCGTCCGTAGGGGCTCGCCCGTGGCGAGCGCGTCGGCGAGACGGTCGAGGCGCAGGAGAGCGAGGCCGCGCGTACCCACGACGCTGCCGACGGTGCCAAGGCCGCGCTGGCCGGCGGTGATCTCGGCGCCCGTCTCCAACGTGCCCTCGACGGCGACCACCGGCACGATCCGGGTGCGGGCCGTGCCCCGGTGCTGCATGCGCGACACCACCTCCTGGCCGACGTAGCAGCCCTTGTGAAAATCGACGCCGCCGAGCTGGTCGAACAGGGCTTCGTGCGGGAAGGCGTCCCCGATGGCATAGTCGCGCCCCCCCTCGGGGATGCCGAGCGTGATGCGGTGGGCGTGGTAATCGGCCTCCGTGGCATCGGCGGAGAACGCACCCTGCCCGGCGTAAAGGCGGCTGCCGAGGGCGGCGAGGCGGCCATCCGTCACCGATTCCAGGTCCATCGCCGTCCCGGCCCCGTCCCAGGCGGCGGCGACGGCGATCGTCGGATCGAGGGCCAGCGCCACCTTGGCGCGCAGGCGGTAGAGGGTGAGACGCTTCACGAGGTCGGGGGCACGCGTCGCTTCGGTGTCGAGGCGGTAGCCACCCTCGATGCGGGAGAGGAGAAATTCGAACAGCACCTTGCCCTGGGGGGTGAGCAGGGCGCCCAGCCGCGCTTCCCCCGGCTCCAGGGTCTCGACGTTGCAGGTCACGACGCCCTGGAGCAGGCCCGTGGCGTCCTCGCCCGTGACGGTGACGACGGCGCGGTCGGGCAGGAGGGCGATGGGCATGGCGGCTCCGGGAATGTCCGTGGCGTTGCACACCACTGGCGCCTGACATAAGCCGCCGCCACCCGCGTCTCAATGTGGAGCCCCCTGATGGACCAGCCCTTCGACCTCGTGCTCTCCGGCGGCACGATCGTGAATCAGGACGGCGAACACCGGGCCGATCTCGGCATCCGGGGCGGGCGTATTGCCGCCATCGGCGACCTGTCGCGGGCCGACGCCATGGAAAGGCGCGACTGCGCCGGCCTCCACCTCCTGCCCGGCGTCATCGACAGCCAGGTACATTTCCGCGAGCCCGGCCTCGACCACAAGGAGGATCTGGAATCGGGGTCGCGCGCGGCCGTCATGGGCGGCGTCACGACGGTGTTCGAGATGCCGAACACCAACCCGCTCACCACCAGCGCCGAGGCGCTCGCCGACAAGGTCGCCCGCGCGCATCACCGCATGCATTGCGATTTCGCGTTCTGGGTCGGCGGCACCCACGAGAACGCCCACCAAGTGGCCGAGCTGGAGCGCCTGCCGGGGGCGGCGGGCATCAAGGTGTTCGTGGGCTCCTCCACGGGTTCGCTGCTGGTGGAGGACGATGCCGGCGTCACCGAAATCCTGAAGCGCACCCAGCGCCGGGCCGCCTTCCACGCCGAAGACGAGCCGATGCTGCGGGCCCAGGTGAACCGGCAGGTGCCGGGCGATCCCGCCTCGCACCCGGTCTGGCGCTCGCCGGAAGCCGCGCTCAAGGCGACGGAGCGCCTCGTGCGGATCGCCCGCGCCACGGGGGCTCGCATCCACATCCTGCACATCTCCACGAAGGAGGAGATGGTGTTCTTGGGCGGCGCCAAGGACGTGGCCACCTGCGAGGTGACGCCGCACCATCTCACCCTCGACGGGGGGGAAGCCTATGCGCGGCTGGGCACCCTCGTGCAGATGAATCCGCCCGTGCGCGACGCGAGCCACCGCGACGGTATCTGGCACGGGCTCTCCCAGGGGGTCGCCGACGTGCTCGGCTCCGACCACGCACCGCACCTCCTGTCGGAGAAGGCGAAGCCCTATCCGGCCTCGCCCTCGGGGATGACCGGGGTGCAGACCTTGGTGCCGATCATGCTCGACCACGTGGCGGCCGGGCGCCTGTCGCTGGCCCGCTTCGTCGATCTCACCAGTGCCGGCCCCAAGCGCCTGTTCGGGATCAGCCGCAAGGGGCGCCTCGCGGTCGGCTACGACGCCGACGTGACTGTGGTCGATCTCAAGCGCCGCGAGACCATCCGCAACGAGTGGATCGCCTCGAAATGCGGCTGGACGCCCTATGACGGCGTCACCGTCACGGGCTGGCCCGTCGGCACCCTCGTGCGCGGCGCGCCCGTGATGTGGCAGGGCGAACTCACCGCCCCGTCGCGGGGCGAGGCCGTGGTGTTCGAGGAGACCCTGGCGCCGCAGGGGTAAGACCTATGCCGGTCGAGCGCTCCGCAGCGTGTGGCTAGGACAGTGCTCCCTCTCCTTTCAGGAGAGGGGACCCGCGTGTCCCGCGCGATCTACGCAAGCCTTCTTGGGAACGGTCCGCCCTCACGCCGCCTTCGGCGCGTGCACCACCGGCACCGCCGGGGCGCCCTCCCACTCGGAATGGGGCGGGATCGACTCGCCCTTCATCACGATGGTGAGCGGGCGCAGGCGGGCATAGGCACCGACCTTGGTGTCGTACAGAACCGTCGAGAAGGCGCCGACCGACACGCCCTCGCCGACCACCACCCGGCCGACCTTCATGATCCGGTCCTCGTAGAGGTGGGTCTGGAGGGCCGAGGTGCGGTTGATGGTGGCGTAGTCGCCGATGGTGACGCAGTCGAACTCCGTGATGTCGGTGGTGAGCATGCACACCCCCTTGCCGACCTTCACGCCCAGCAGCCGCAGCATCCAGGGCAAGAACGGGGTGCCGACGAGGTGCTCGAGGAGCACCTTGCCCGCGAGGCCCCAGTACAGCACCGCCACGGCCTCCGTGCGCATGGCCCACCACGACCACATCGGCCGCATGCCGGGCTTGTAGACGCCCATGAGCAGCCATTTCACCGCGATGACGGTGAAGGACTGGATGAACGCGATGGCGACGCTGACGGCGACGAAGGAGAGGGCCAGCCCGCCCCAATCCTGGGCCAGGATGGCGGGGTAGAAGTACCAGTCGATGGCGGTGATCGCGAGGGTGATGAACAGCATCGGCGAGAACGAGGTCGAGAACGCCTCGAACACGCCGCGCCGGATCTTCGGGCCGAGCCCCGGCTCGTAGGTCTGGAGGTCGGAGCCGAGATCGACCCGCTGGCGGGCCGGCAGCTTGATCGGCGGCGAGCCGAACCAGGTGTCGCCCGGCGCCATGAGGTCGTTGGCCGGGGGCTTCGACTTGATGCCGATGAGCACGTCGTCGGGGATCACGGCGCCTGGGGGCACCACGGCGTCGTTGCCGACGAAGACGCGCGCACCCGTGTGGACCTCGTGCAGGTGCATCCAGCCGCGCCGGATCTCCTCTTCGCCCAGCACCACCTCGTCGGCGACGAAGTTGCGGGCGCCGATGTCGGCGAGGTCGTGACGGCTGCCGAGGTTGGTCGAGATCTCGGCACCCTGGCCCATGCGGGCGCCCATGAGGCGGTACCACGCCCGCATGTAGATCGTGGCGAACAGCGACGACAGGGTCTCCAGCGTCACCTCGGCGGCCAGCGCCACCGTCCACTTGCGCAGGTAGAACCCGCTGTGGATCGAATGGGTGCCGGTGGTCGCGCGCGGCAGGATCACCCAGCGGATGCCGGCGATGAGGAACACCGTCCCGGCGGTCATCAGCATGGCGGTGGGCCAGGTCAGCAGCGGCAGGTACCAGTGGTAGTCGATGTCGGTGAAGTCGGAGAGCGAGTCGCTGAGCTGGTCGAAGATGTAGAAGGCCGGGAAGATCGGCAGCAGGCCGATGGCCGGGATCGCCGCCAGCAGGAAAGTGTAGAGGGCGCCGAAGGCGAGGCGCCGCCGGGGCGAGGCGGTGGCGGGCGTAGGCAGAAGGGCCGGATCGGCGGTGCCGACCCGCCGGCCCGGCGAGCCGTCCCAGATCTCGGCCCGGCCCACCGCCGTGCCGGTGGGAATGGTGGTGAGGTCGCCGATCTCGGCATGGTCGCCGATGGTCGTGTCGGGGCCGATGACGCAGGAGGCACCGATGGCAACATCCGCCCCGATGGTGACGGGGCCGATGACGAGTTCGTCGCCCACCACCTCGGCGTTGGCGATGACGAGGCGCCCGCCGAGCGACGCGCCGGCCCCGACGGTGAGGAGGTCGGGCGCACCGACTTCGATGTCGGAGACGAGGGTGTCGTCGCCGATCCTGGCACCGAGCAGGCGCAGGTAGAACACGATGGCCGGCGAGCCCTGGAGCCACTTGATGTGCACCAGCGGCGTCAGGCGCTGAGCGAGCCACCAGCGGTAATAATAGACGCCCCAGAGCGGGTAGCGCCCCGGTTTCGTCCGCCCGAGGATCAGCCACTTCGCCGCCACCGCGATGGCGGCCGTGACGGCGTTGATGCCGATATAGACGAGGAGCAGCACGGCGAGTTCGCCGAAGAAGCCGAGCCCGCCGCCCGTGAGCAGCAGGTAGGTCACGAAGATGCCGAGCCATTGCGCCGTGGCCAGCGCGATGACGAAGGGCAGGGCGGCGGCCTGGGCCAAGCCGCAGAGGAAGCGCCGCTTCAAGGAGGGCGGGGCGAAGCTGAGGTCGCGCACGGCCATCTCGGTGCCGGCGCCCCCCGTGCGTTCGATGAGGGCCTCGGCCATGGCCCGCAGGGTGCGCCGTCCGTAGACGTCCTGCAGGGTGATGGCGGCAAGCGCCGGCACCTCGCGCACGGCCCCGACGAAGCGGGCGGCGAGGAGGGAGTGGCCGCCGAGATCGGCGAAGAAGTCGCCCTCCAGGGGGAAGGCCTGGTTGCCGAACACCTGGGCGGCGGCGGCCAGCAGCGCCGCCTCGGTCTCGTTCCGCGGCGGCTCCTGCTCGCCCGTGGTGTCGGCCACCGTGAGGGTGGCAGCGCGCAGGGCCTTGCGGTCGACCTTGCCGGAGGTGAGGCGCGGCAGCACTTGCGTCACCTCGAAATGCCCCGGCACCATGTAGGGCGGCATCTGCTCCGACAGGGTGTGGCGCAGGCGCGCCTTGTCGATCTCCGTGCCGCGCTCGGGCACGAGGAAGGCGACGAGGCGGTCGACCCCGTCGTCCTGGCGCAGGACCACCGCCGCTTGGTTGATGCCCGGCAGCACCCCGATGCGCGATTCGATCTCCCCGAGCTCGACCCGGAAGCCGCGGATCTTCACCTGATCGTCGATGCGGCCGTGGAACAGGATGTTGCCGGCGGCATCGAGGGAGACCGCATCGCCGGAGCGGTAGAGCACCGGATCGGTCCCGTCCGAGGCAAACGGGTTGGCGATGAATTTCTCCGCCGTCAGCTCGGGACGCTGGAGGTAGCCCTTCGCGACGCCGGGTCCGCCGATCAGCAGCTCGCCCTGTTGGCCGACCCCGAGGAGTTCGAGGGACTCGCCCGCGACGTAGACGGAATAGTTCGGGATCGGGCCGCCGATGGTGACGGGCACGCCGGGCCGCATGGCAGCTGCGGTGGCCACCACCGTCGCCTCCGTCGGCCCGTAGGTGTTGAACAGGGCGCGCCCCTCCGTGGCCCAGCGGGCAACGAGGGGTTCGGGCAGGGTCTCGCCGCCGAGCAGCACGAGGCGCACGGTGGGCAGGTCCCCGGAGATCATGGCGAGGAGGGTCGGCACCGTGTCGAGCACCGTGACGCGGGCCCGCGCCAGGATGCCCGGCAGGGCCTCGACGTCGCCCATCATCGCGGGGGAGGCCACGAACAGGGTCGCGCCGACGAGGTAGGGGACCCAGATCTCCTCCATGGAGAGATCGAAGGCGACGCTCGCCCCCTGGAACACCACGTCGTCGGCGCGCATGCCGTAGAGGGCGTTCCCGGAGCGCAGGAAGTGGCAGATGTTGGCGTGGCTGATGACGATGCCCTTGGGCACCCCCGTCGAGCCCGAGGTGTAGATGAGGTAGGCCGGGTGCCCGGGCGTCAGCCCCAGGGCACGCGGATCGGGCCGGGGCGCGTCCGCCGGGGTCGCCGCCAGGAGGGCGTCCACCGTGAGGGCGGGGGCCGCGTCCGGCGCCCCGGGCGCGAGGGCCGGCGAGACGAGGAGGGCCTTGGCGGCGGCGTCGGTGAGGCACACGGCGACGCGGTCGGTCGGCGCCTCTGCGTCGAAGGGCAGCCAGGCGGCGCCCGACAGGGTGATGCCGATCTGGGCCACGAGGAGGTCGGGCCCCCGCGCCATCCAGAGGCCGACCACGTCGCCGGGGCCGATGCCGCGATGCGCCAGGCCCCGCGCGATGGTGCCGGCCCGGGCCTCGACCTCGGCGTAGGTCAGGGCCGGATGGGTGCCGTCGGGGTTTGTGCGTGACCCGTCGACGAGGGCCGGATGGTCGGGCCGGGTGGCGGCGCTGGCGGAAAAGATCTCGCCCAGGACTTCGTCGCGCACGAGATCGGGGCGGACCTCCCCGCGCAGGACGGCTTTTCCGGACAGGGCGGACGGGCGCGCGAGCCCATCCACCGGGGGCCGGGTCGTCTCGGCGAGACTGGTCATCCACTGCTCCGCTGCCGATCCCCGGCCCGCTGCCGCAGCGAGCCTCGGATGCGCTTCGTTCTGGCCGGGTAAGGCGCCCGGATCACGCCGGAATCGCGGCGATCCTCGAATTTCGACAGCCCTCTAGCATGTTTGCGCGCTCAGGAACCGGGCGTGATGCGAGGCCGCATCGTGCCGCGGCCGCGTCAGGCCCAGCGCCAGCTTTGGCCCTCGAGGACGAGGACGCCGCCCTGGCGGATGCCCATGCGTGGCGCCTCGCGGATGCCGAGGCAGCCCCGGATCACCAGGATCGCCCGGGCGACACCCCCGTGCGCGACGATGCAGGCCGGGCCGTCGAGGGCAGCGAGCGAGGGGGCCACCCGCTTCACGAGCATGGCGTAGCTCTCGGCTCCCTCGCCCGGCGGCCGGTAGCCCCAGCGGTCGCGGTCGCGCGCCGCCGCCCGGGCCGCGTCCCGGCGCCGGATCTCGGCCCAGGTCGAGCCCTCCCAGGCGCCGAAGCTGATCTCCTTCAGGCGCGGGTCGGTGCGGTAGGCCTCCGGCGCGAGGTCGAGGCGGGCGCGCAGGGCCTCCATGGTCCGGCGGGTGCGGGCCAGCGGGCTCGCGACGAAGTCGAGGCTGGACAGATCCGCGCCCGCCGCTCGCGCCAGGCGCCCGGCGGCCTCGTCGGCTTGGCGCAGGCCCTCGGCGTTGAGGGCGATGTCGCGCTGGCCCTGAAGGCGGCCTTCCGCGTTCCAGTCGGTCTGGCCATGGCGGACGACGTACAGGGTCGGGATCACGCGGGGCATCTCCGCGTGTTCTCCGCAAGGGCCATGCCGGAACGGCCCCGCTTGCGGATCGTTGTGGGTTTCAAGACCTGGCGCGCCCCGATCGCAGCGAACGAATTTCCATATGTCGCACAAGCACATCAAGCGCGCATCCGACAAGTCCGACGCCACGGTGGCCGAGGCGGGCGCGTCCCGCAAGCCGCGCGGGGGGCGGAACCCTGACGCCATCCCGGGCCTCGTCACCGTGGTGCCGGGCCGGGCGTTCGATCTCGCGGAGGTCGAGACGCGGGCCGATGGCGGCCTCGACAAGGCGGCCGCCGGCCCCGCCCTCGCCGAAGCCCGCGCGCGCATCGCCGCCCTGCAGGAGCGGCTCTACGCCGAGCATCGCCGCAGCCTCCTGGTGGTGTTCCAGGCCATCGACACCGGCGGCAAGGACGGCACCATCCGGGCGGTGTTCGAGGGCGTGAACCCGCAGGGGTGCCGGGTCTGGCCGTTCAAGGTCCCGAGCGCGGAGGAGGCCGACCACGATTTCCTCTGGCGCTACCACGCCAAGACGCCGGGACGCGGCATGATCGGCGTGTTCAACCGCAGCCACTACGAGGACGTGCTGGTGGTACGGGTGAAGGACCTCGTGCCCGAACCGGTGTGGCGGGCGCGCTACGACCAGATCAACGCGTTCGAGGCGATGCTCACGGCGTCGGGCACCACGATCCTGAAGTTCTTCCTCCACATCTCGAAGGCCGAGCAGAAGGAGCGCCTCGAAGCCCGCATCGCCACCCCGGAGAAGCACTGGAAGTTCGATGCCGCCGACCTCGTGGAACGCGAATCCTGGGACGCCTATCAGGCCGCCTTCGCCGAGGCCTTGACCCGGTGCTCGACGCCGCAAGCCCCGTGGCACGTCGTCCCGGCCGACCGGAAGTGGTACCGCAACCTCCTCGTCGCCCGCGCCATCGCCGACACCCTGGAGGCCATGGACCCGCGCTTCCCGGAGGCGCAGCCGGGCGTGGCGGGGACGATCGTGCCGGGGTGACGCCGACGCTCCTCGGTTCCAAGGACGGGTGCCGGATCACTCCTTGTCGAGGCTGAGGTCCGGGGCTTCCGGGTTCTTCATGCCGACCACGTGGTAGCCGGCATCGACGTGGAGGATCTCGCCGGTCATGCCGCGGCTCATGTCGGAGACGAGGTAGGCGGCGGTCTCGCCCACCTCCTCGATGGTCACGGTGCGCCGGAGCGGCGCGTTGTACTCGTTCCACTTCAGGATGTAGCGGAAATCGCCGATGCCGGACGCCGCCAGCGTCTTGATCGGGCCGGCCGAGATGGCGTTGACGCGGATCCGCGAAGGGCCGAGATCGGCGGCGAGATACCGGACCGACGCCTCCAGGGCGGCTTTCGCGACGCCCATGACGTTGTAGTGCGGCATCCACTTCTCGGCACCGTAATAGGTCAGGGTCAGGAGCGAGCCGCCGTTCGTCATCAGCTTCTCGGCCCGCTGGGCCACTGCCGTGAACGAGTAGCACGAGATGAGGAGCGACTTGGTGAAGTTCGCCTCCGAGGTCTCGAGATAGCGGCCGGTGAGTTCGTCCTTGTCCGAGAAGGCGACGCAGTGGACGACGAAGTCGAGGCCTTCAGGGAATACCTCGGCGGTCGCGGCGAACACCGCGTCGATGGAGGTCGGATCGGTGACGTCGCAATGCCCGACCACGTGGGCGTCGAGTTCGCGGGCGAGGGGCTCGACGCGCTTCTTCAGGGCGTCGCCCTGATAGGTGAAGGCGAGCTTGGCCCCGTGGGCGGCGGCGGATTTCGCGATGCCCCAGGCGATGGAGCGGTTGTTGGCGACACCGAGCACCAGCCCGCGCTTGCCGGCGAGGAGGCCGCCGACGTGATCGTGAACCGGGTTCGTGTCCGCCATGAAGTCACCTGAGCCCTGAAGCCGTCTGCCTGACGCGGGGAGGCCCGGCCAGAGGGGTCGGGCGAACGGCATGCGCCGCGGCATCCTTAGCGGAGGCATGCCGGTGACGGAAGTCCGGGTTTCGGCCGGAGCCGGGGAGGGCGGGTGTCTCTCGCAAAACTCCCGTCGCGTCGCCGTGCCCGGAGCGAGAGCCGGCGGGGATGGGAAGTTTTGCGAGGCGCTCTCAGCCGACCCGGGCGGCGCGCCGGGCCTTGGCGTAGTCGGTGAGCGCCGTGTCCTCGGTGGCCGGCAGGGCGATGGCGGTGGTGGCGAACAGGTCGCCCCGCGTGCCGTCCTTCTTCGGCAGGCCCTTGCCCTTGAGGCGGAAGGTGCGGCCTGAACTCGTCATGGCGGGGATCCGCATCTCGACGGCGCCCGTCAGGGTCGGCACCCGGATCGGACCGCCCAGGACCGCGTCCTCCAGGGGCACCTCGACGGAGACACGCAGGTCAGCCCCGTCCGGCGTAAAGCGGGGATGCGGCAGGATGCGGATGGTCAGGAGCGCGTCGCCCGGCGCCCCGCGCCCGGCGGGCGACCCGAGGCCGCGCAGGCGGATCACCTGGCCATCGACCACGCCGCGCGGCACCACCACGTCGACGTCGCGCCCGTTGGGCAGCGAGAGGCGCAACTTCTCCTCGCTTGCCACCTGTTCGAGGGTCACGTTGAGTTCGGCCGCGACATCCTCGCCCTTGGGGGCCTCGCGCGGTCCGGGGCCCGCGCCGCCGGCCCGGAAGGCTTCGCCGAACAGGTGCGAGAAGATGTCGTCGCCCATCCCACCCGGACCGCCCGCGCCGCGCCCCCGGGCTGCGTTCTCGAAGCCACCGAACCCGCCGGGGCGCCCGCCGCCGAAGCCGCCGAACCCCTCGAAGCCCGTGGCGCGGGGCTTGCCCTCGGCGTCGATCTCGCCCCGGTCGAACTGACCGCGCTTGCCCGCGTCGCCCAGGATCTCGTAAGCCGAATTCGCCTCGGCGAAACGGTCCTTGGCCTTGGCGTCACCCGCGTTGCGGTCGGGGTGGTAGGCCTTGGCGAGCTTGCGGTAGGCCTTCTTGATGTCAGCTTCGCTGGCACCCTTGGGCACGCCCAGCACGTCGTAGGGATTGCGCATCGGTCAACACTGTCTCGGGGTCATCGCGCCTGATGTGGACGGTTCGCCACGGCTTCGCAACGCGGCCCCGCAAGATTTCGCCGGCGCAAGGCCTCGTCAGATCACCGTCTTCGTGCCGCGCACGCGCTTCAGGGTCCACTCGCCGCCCGAGGGCTTGCAGCCGGTGCCGCGCAGGAACCGGCTCCGGCCCGGCGCGATCACCGAGGCGAGGAAATCGCGACAGATCTGGTCGTTGGAGACGTAAGGCAGGCCCGTCGGATTGACGGAGCCGCGCAGGTTCGTCTCCGGGTTGTCCCACTTCACCGGGCGGCCGTTGCCCTGCGGATCGAGGGCCACCGCCAGGGCGGCATGGGCCCGGCGCCAATCCTCGGCCCCGAGGTCGCGGCCGAAGCTCTCGGGATGCCGCTCGATGCTGCCGGTTGTCGCGGGCTCGGACGCCGAAGTGGCCTCCGCCACCGTGTCGGCCTGGAAGGTGATGATCGGCAGTCCGCAGCCCGACAGGGGCAGGAGGGCCAGGGCGGCCAGCCGTCCCCACGCGCGGCCGATGCCCCCGATCCGCCCGGAAAAACCACCGTGCGAGAGCTTGGCGGCGATTCCTTTCGTTCTAAAGTCGCACCGACGCATTACACCTGATCTCAACGACGGGAGAGGACCGACGGTCAACCGCGCCCCACGTCGGTGCCCCCCGACCCGGATCTCACGCAAGAAGGACGTTCGCCTTGGATCGGTTAAGGATCGATGACCCCGCCCCGCAGGACGATTTCACCCGCGCCGCCGATCCGTGGGTTCTGTTTTCGGCCTGGATGGCGCAGGCGGAGGCCTCGGAACCCAACGACGCCAACGCCATGGCCCTCGCCACCGCCGGGTCCGACGGCCTGCCCGACGTGCGCATGGTGCTGCTGAAGGGCGTCGATGCGCACGGTTTCGTGTTCTACACCAACACCGAATCGGCCAAGGGCGAGGAGCTGACCCAGAACCCCCAGGCCGCCCTGGTGCTGCACTGGAAGAGCCTGCGCCGGCAGGTCCGGGCGCGGGGTCCCGTCACCCCCGTCACCGACGCGGAAGCGGACGCGTATTTCGCCAGCCGGGCGCGCAACAGCCGCATCGGCGCCCATGCCAGCCGCCAGTCGCGGCCGCTCACCGACCGCGCCACCCTGGAGGCGGAGGTGGCAGCGCTGGCCGCCCGGTTCGAGGACGGCCCGGTGCCGCGCCCCGAGAACTGGATCGGCTACCGCATCGCGCCGGTTTCCATCGAGTTCTGGCAGGACGGCCCGTTCCGGCTGCACGACCGGGTGCGGTTCACCCGCGCCGGCGACGGCTGGTCGGGGGCACGGCTCTATCCCTGACCGGTCCGTGGTGCGGCGCGGGATCGACCCTGGATTTTAGGATCGGCGGCGCTTAGACCTTGGAGCCGGCGCGGCGGGTGCCCTTTCGTCAACCGCCTCCCGATCCTGAAGGAACGGTCTTGGCCACATCCTCCAACGAACGCCGCCGCGTCATGCTGCTCACGGGCGCCAGCCGCGGCATCGGCCACGCCACGGTCAAGCGCTTCTCGGCGGCCGGCTGGCGGGTCATCACCTGCTCGCGCCACGCGTTTCCCGAGAACTGTCCGTGGGAGATGGGCCCGGAGGACCACCTCCAGGTGGATCTCGCCGATCCCGAGGACACCATGCGGGGCATCGCCGAGGTGGCCGGGCGCCTCGCCGACGAGGGCGGCCTCCTGCACGCCCTCGTCAACAACGCCGGCATCTCGCCCAAGGGCGCCAACGGCGAGCGCCTCGGCGCCATCGCCACGGAGTTCGGCGACTGGCGCAAGGTGTTTCAGGTCAACGTGTTCGCGCCGCTCCTCCTGGCGCGCGGCCTGTGCGAGGAACTGACCCGGGCCAAGGGCTCCATCGTCAACGTCACCTCCATCGCGGGGTCGCGGGTCCATCCCTTCGCGGGCGCGGCCTACGGCACCTCGAAGGCGGCGCTCGCCGGCCTCACCCGCGAGATGGCGAGCGATTTCGGGCCCCTCGGGGTGCGCGTCAACGCGATCTCGCCCGGCGAGATCGACACCGCCATCCTCTCGCCCGGGACCGACAAGATCGTCGCCGGCATTCCCCAGCGGCGCCTCGGCACCCCCGACGAGGTGGCGAAAGCCATCTACTTCCTGTGCACCGAGGCCTCGTCCTACGTGAACGGCGCCGAACTGCACATCAACGGCGGCCAGCATGTCTGACCGGGTGCTGCGGCCCGGTCTCCTCGCCGCCCTGGCGTTCCTGTTTCCTGCTCTGGCCGCCGCCGAGCCCGGTGCCACCCTCCTCGACCTGCCATTCGCCGCGAGTGCGCTCCGCGCGCCGGGCAGCGAGGTCGCCGTGGCGGTGGCGACCTCCGGGCTCCTTCCCCTGGCGCGGCCCAAGGCCGGCTCGCGCGAGCCGGCCGGGGAGGGCGCGCCCGTCGCCGTGGCGTGGGGGGAGGCGGGGGGCGCCGCCCTCACCCTCGTGGACGGACAGGTGCGCGTGACCCTGCTGGGCCGCGAGGCCGTCGAGGGCCTGGCCGCCGCCGAGACCCCGCGCGGGGCGCTGCCCGGCCTGCCCCGCGCGGTGTCGGGCGGGCTCTCGGCCGTCCTCGCCGAGCCCGTGGCCGTGCCGGGCCGGGCGGGGCAGGGCGCGGGCCGGCTGGTGATCCGCGAGCGCCAGCCCGTCCCCATGAGCGCGGAGCCGAAGGCCGTGCCCGTCGCCACCGCGACGGTGTCCCCCGCCCCCGATGCCGCCTTCGCCGCGCGCTCCCCCGTTCTCACCGTCTTCGACGGGCGCCCGACCGTCGTGGTGGTGACCGAGAACGAGGCCGGTTCGTCCCTGGCCGTCGCCCAGGCCGCCGAGGCCGGCTGGAGCGTGCGGGCGCGCGGTCCCGCCGCGCCCGGCCGCCCGCTCCAGGTCGCCGGCATCGCGGATTTCTCCGGCAGCGGCCGGCCGCAGATCGCCGTCACGGGTCCGGCGGACGGTGCCGCCCGCCTCCGGCTCTGGACCTACGAAGGCGGCGCCCTGCAGCCCGCGCAGGCCGCGTCCGGCCAGGACATCGCGGCCCCGGGTTACGACGCCGCCGCCCCCGGCGAGGGCGGTCCCGGTCTGTCGGCCCTCCTGCCCCGTGACGGCGGCGTGGACCTCGCCCTGCCGGTGGCGGACCGCTCGGCCCTGGCGATCCTGTCCTTCAAGGGCGGACTCGTGGAGCGCGCTCGCGTTCCCCTGCCGGCCCCGGCCGCCTTCGGCGTCGCCACCCTCGGGACGGGACCGGAGGCCCGCCTCCTCGTCGGCCTCGCCGACGGGCGCATCGCCGTGGTGAACCCCACGCCATGAAGTCCCGTCCAATGAATCCCTGCCCGATGAATCCCCACTCATGACCGAGCCCCCGGCCTCCGCCGACGCCCCCACGCGCCTGTTTCCGGCGCGGCCCTTCGTGGGCGCCTCCATCGCGGTGATCCGGGGCGACCGGGTGCTCCTCGCCGCCCGGGCCAACGCGCCCATGCGCGGGGTCTGGACCCTGCCGGGCGGCCTCGTGGAGGCCGGTGAGGCCCTGGCCGAGGCGGCCCTGCGCGAATTGCAGGAGGAGGTCGGCCTGACCGCCGAGGTGGTGGGCGTGCTCAGCCCCACCGAGATCATCCTGCGGGCCGAGGACGGCCGCACGCGCCACCACTACGTGGTGCATCCCCACGCGGCCGTTTGGACCGGCGGCGAGGCGGTGCCGGGCCCCGAGGCCCTCGCCGTGCGCTGGGCGACCCTGGCGGAGCTGTCCGGCCTCGACACCACGCCGGGCCTCGACGCGACCGTGGCGGCCGCCTTCGCGCGGGTCTGCGCCGGCGGGCGGCCCACCGGCGGGACGTCGGACGCGTGACGAAGCCCCGCCTGTTTCTTCGTTCGGGCCTATGCCTGCTGGCGTTCCTGATGGCCGTGCCGGTCGCCGAGGCTCAGCAGGGGCGGGGCGGGACTGGGCGGTCCGCCCCCCGGAGCGAGAAGCCGGCCGAGAAGGAGCCGCCCCCCGCCCCCGAGCCGCCGCCGGCCCCTTATGACCGCGATCTCCTGCGGCTCTCCGAGATCATCGGGGCCTTGGCCTTCCTGCGCGACCTCTGCGCCGCGCCGGACGCGGGCCAGTGGCCCGTACGGATGAAGGCCCTCCTGGAGGCCGAGGGCGTCACGCCCGGCCGCCGCGACCGCCTGGCCGGGGCCTACAACCGGGGTTACCGCGGCTACGCTCTGACCTACCGGGTCTGCACGCCGTCGGCGCGGGAAGCCGCCACCCGGTTCGTGGCCGAAGGGGAGCGTCTGTCGCACAGTTTGGCGAGCCGGTTCGGCGGGTGATGCCCGGACGCAACACTCACCGCGGCATCGGCGCTTTCGCGCATTTTGAGTGTCGACGTTAACTGCTTCGCAATTCCTGGCTTTGCCGGCGCGGTTCCAGGCCCTATCATCATGGGTACGTGCCGAGCGTTTCTTCGGCGCCAACGATGTCCTGGCCCATGCACGCTGATTCTGCTCCCGCGCCCTTCGAGGCGGATCTCAACGACAAGCGCGCAGCCCTTGGCTACGTGTCGGAGGCGTTCGCCGAAGGCTGTCTCGACGGCCTCGACGGTGACTGCATGGCTCAGGCAGCCTTGTTCGCCGCCTTCCAGGAGCTCGTGATGACCTACGGCGAGGAAGCGACGGCGAGCTACGCCGAGGGCTTTCCGGACCGGATCCGGGGCGGCGCGTTCACCACGGCTCCGCAGCACTGAGGTTTCGGCCCCCGCGTCCTGGCGGGGTGGGGGCTT
This sequence comes from Methylobacterium adhaesivum, assembly GCF_022179065.1. Taxonomy (GTDB): domain Bacteria; phylum Pseudomonadota; class Alphaproteobacteria; order Rhizobiales; family Beijerinckiaceae; genus Methylobacterium; species Methylobacterium adhaesivum. Next base: position 17,019 of record NZ_BPQD01000005.1, on the reverse strand, counting down.
GGCGGGGGCGACCGGAGTTCCGCCGCGGGGCGGCCGGCGCGCCCCCCGATCCTTCGGTTCGACGCGCCGGTACGGGATCGGTCCGGCCTTAAGCGGTGGCGTCCTTCGCGCCCAGGCGCTTGTCGAGATAGGTGTCGACGGTCTGGGTCAGCTCGTCGACCTTGCCGTCGAAGAAGTGGTTGGCGCCCTCCACCACCTGATGCTCGATGATGACGCCCTTCTGCACCTTCACCTTCTCGATCACCGGCATCACCTCGCGGGCCGGCGCCACCCGGTCCTCCGATCCGTGGACGAACAGGCCCGAGGACGGGCAGGGCGCCAGGAAGGTGAAGTCGTAGCGGTTGGCCATGGCGGCGATGGAAATGAAGCCCTCGATCTCCGGGCGGCGCATCAGAAGCTGCATGCCGATCCACGAGCCGAACGACACGCCCGCGATCCAGCACGCCCGGGCTTCCGGGTTGACCGACTGCACCCAGTCGAGAGCGGAGGCCGCATCCGAGAGTTCGCCGGTGCCGTGATCGAAGGCGCCCTGGCTGCGCCCGACTCCGCGGAAATTGAACCGCAGGGCGGCGAAGCCCCGGTTGGCGAACGTGTAGAAAAGATTGTACACGATTTGATTGTTCATCGTGCCCCCGAACTGGGGGTGCGGGTGGAGCACGATGGCGATCGGTGCGCCCTTCTTCTTGGGGGCCTGGTAGCGCCCCTCGAGACGGCCGGCCGGACCGGTGAAGATGACTTCGGGCATGGTTCTCTCACAAGCTTCTGGACGATGCGCGCGACGGCGGACGCACGGCAGGCCCGGCGCGGAACGCCTTGACTCGACGGGGCGCGAACTTAAAAGCGCTCTTAGAACGGTTCTAGTGGACTGGAATCATTCTAAAGTAAGGGTTCGGGCGCTTCCGGGCCGTTGCAGTCCCCGCGTGTCGGGGTGTCGGAATCAGGTTCTTCGGCGCCTTAGCATGATCGTGGGGGGCAAAAGCAAGGATTTGTCGTCTTCGGCTCCGGTGCCGCCAATGGTTTTCGCCTCCATGACTTCGCCCAGATGACAGTGTCGCGCGCCTATCTCGACCACAACGCGACCTCGCCGGTTCGGCCGGAGGTGGCGGATGCCGTGGCGCGGGCGCTCGGGCTGTCCGGCAATCCGTCCTCGGTCCATGCCGAGGGCCGGGCCGCCCGCGCGGCCCTGGAGGCCGCCCGCGCGGCGGTGGGCGCCCTCGTGGGAGTCGGCGCGGGCCGTGTGGTGTTCACGAGCGGTGGCACGGAAGCCGCCAACGCCGTCCTGTCTGGCGCCCTGCGCCGGGCCGGCGAGGCGGCGCCGACCCGGCTCGTCATCGGCGCCACGGAGCATTCCTGCGTCGCCGCCGGGCACCGCTTCCCGGCCGAGCGGGTGGACGTGCTTCCCGTCGATGCCCGCGGCGTTGTCGATCTCGCGGCGCTGGCCGGAATTCTCGATCGGCACCGGGGGGAGGGCGTTCTCGTTTCGGTCCATGCCGCCAACAACGAGACCGGGGTGATCCAGCCTCTCGCCGGGATCGTCGCCCTGGCGCGGGGGCACGGCCGCGCCCTCGTTCATTCCGATGCCGTGCAGGCGGTGGGTAAGATCCCCCTCGATTTCGCCGGCCTCGGCCTCGATGCCCTCACGCTGTCGGGGCACAAGTTCGCTGCGCCGAAGGGCGTCGGCGCCCTCGTCCTCGCCGAGGGCATCACCCTGGAGGCGGCGCACCTGCGCGGCGGTGGCCAGGAGGGGCGCCTGCGCGGCGGCACCGAGAACGTGCCCGGCCTCGTCGGCATGGGGGTGGCGGCCGGGATCGCGGCGGCCGGCCTCGGCGATACGCCCGCGGCCCTGCGCGATGCCATCGCGGCGGGCCTGCGGCGGCTCGCCCCCGATCTCGTGGTGTTCGGGGAGGGTGCGCCGCGCCTGCCCAACACCTTGAGTTTTTCCATTCCCGGCCTCGACGCCCCGACGGCCGTGATGCACCTCGACCTCGCCGGGGTCGCGGTCTCGTCCGGGTCGGCCTGCGCCTCGGGCAAGGTCGCGCGCTCCCCCGTCCTCGCCGCCATGGGCGTCAGCCCTGCCCTGGCCGCAGGGGCCCTGCGCGTCAGCCTCGGGTGGAACACCACGGAAAGCGACGGGACGCGCTGTCTCGCCGCCTGCGAACGCCTCGTCGAGACCCTATATCGACGGAGAGGGCAGGCCGCCTGACGGCGGCCCGCCCAACCCATTTCTCGCGAACACGCCCGGCCCTTGACGCCGGGTCGATCAGGAGACGCCAATGCCTGCCGTGCAGGAAACCATCGACCGGGTCCGCTCCATCGACCTCGACCAGTACAAGTACGGGTTCGAGACCACCATCGAGATGGAGAAGTCCGAAAAGGGCATCTCCGAGGACGTGATCCGCTTCATCTCGGCCAAGAAGGACGAGCCCGAGTGGATGCTCGCCTGGCGGCTCGATGCCTACAAGCGCTGGCAGACCATGCAGGAGCCCGACTGGGCCCGCGTGTCCTACGACAAGGTCGATTACAAGGACATCTACTACTACGCGGCCCCCAAGCGCCCGGCCGCGATGTCGCTGGACGAGATCGACCCGGAGATCCTGAAGACGTACGAAAAACTCGGCATTCCCCTGCGCGAGGTCGAGGTGCTGGAGGGCATCGCCCCTGAGCGCCGGGTCGCCGTCGACGCGGTGTTCGATTCCGTGTCCGTCGCCACCACCTTCAAGGCCGAACTGTCCAAGGCCGGCGTGATCTTCATGCCGATCTCGGAAGCCATCCGCGAGTACCCGGACCTCGTGAAGAAGTACCTCGGCTCCGTCGTGCCCGTGACCGACAACTTCTTCGCGACGCTCAACTCGGCAGTCTTTTCCGACGGCTCGTTCGTCTACATCCCGCCGGGCGTGCGCTGCCCGATGGAGCTCTCGACCTATTTCCGCATCAACGAGCGTGACACCGGCCAGTTCGAGCGCACGCTCATCATCGCCGACAAGGGGTCCTATGTCTCGTATCTCGAGGGCTGCACTGCTCCGAAGCGCGACGACAACCAGCTCCACGCGGCGGTGGTCGAACTCGTCGCCCTGGACGACGCCGAGATCAAGTACTCGACGGTCCAGAATTGGTACCCCGGCGACAACGAGGGCAAGGGCGGCATCTACAACTTCGTGACGAAGCGCGGCGATTGCCGGGGCGCGAACTCGAAGATCTCGTGGACGCAGGTCGAGACCGGTTCGGCCATCACCTGGAAGTACCCGTCCTGCATCCTGCGCGGCGACAATTCCCGGGGTGAGTTCTACTCCATCGCCGTGTCAAACGGCATGCAGCAAGTCGATTCCGGCACCAAGATGATCCATCTGGGCAAGAATACGACGAGCCGGATCATCTCGAAGGGCATCTCGGCGGGTCGTTCGCAGAACACCTACCGGGGCCTCGTCTCGGCCCATAAGAAGGCCACGGGCGCGCGCAACTTCACCAACTGCGATTCGCTCCTCATCGGCGACCAGTGCGGCGCGCACACGGTGCCGTACATCGAGTCGAAGAACGCGTCCGCGCAGTTCGAGCATGAGGCCACCACCTCGAAGATCTCCGAGGACCAGATGTTCTACTGCCAGCAGCGTGGCCTCTCCAACGAGGAGGCGACCGCTCTCATCGTCAACGGCTTCGTCCGCGACGTGCTGCAGCAGCTGCCCATGGAGTTCGCCGTCGAAGCCCAGAAGTTGATCTCGATCAGCCTCGAAGGTTCCGTGGGCTAAAGGCGGCTCCATCAAATCCAGCGCGCACTCCCCCTCTCCCCTTTGCGGGAGAGGGTGGCCCGCGGAGCGGGTCGGGTGAGGGGAGCGCGCTATCCGGAGAGGTCGCCCCTCTCCCGCCTGCTCCGCAGGCACCCTCCCCCGCAAAGGGGGGAGGGTCGCGACCCGACGCTTTAAGATTCAGGACTATGCTGCAATGATCGAAATCAAGAACCTCACCGTCGCCATCGAGGACAAGCAGATCCTCAACGGCCTCAACCTCACGGTGAACGACGGCGAAGTCGCGGCCATCATGGGGCCGAACGGCTCGGGCAAGTCGACCCTGTCCTACGTCATCGCCGGCAAGGAGGACTACGAGGTCCTCGACGGCGAGATCCTGCTGGACGGCGTCAACATCCTCGAGATGAGCCCCGACGAGCGCGCCGCATCCGGCGTGTTCCTGGCCTTCCAGTATCCGCTCGAAATCCCCGGCGTCGGCACCATGACCTTCCTCAAGGCGACGCTGAACGCCCAGCGCCGGGCGCGCGGCGAGGGCGAGCTCTCGACCCCCGACTTCATCCGCAAGGTGAATGCGGCTGCCGAAAAGCTCGAGATCAACAAGGAGATGCTCAAGCGCGCCCTCAACGTCGGGTTCTCCGGCGGCGAGAAGAAGCGCATGGAGATCCTGCAGATGGCGCTCCTGGAGCCCAAATTCTGCGTCCTCGACGAGACCGATTCGGGCCTCGACATCGATGCCCTGCGCATCGTCTCCGGCGGCGTGAATGCTCTGCGCGCCCAGGGCCGCTCGTTCCTCGTCATCACCCACTACCAGCGCCTGCTCGACTACATCGTGCCGGACGTGGTCCACGTCATGTCGCAGGGCCAGATCGTGAAGTCGGGCGACAAGGACCTCGCCAAGGCCCTGGAAGCCTCGGGCTACGCCGAGTACCGCACGGGCGAGGCCGCCTGACCATGGCCGACATCACCCCGCTCCGCACGGCGGCCGAGACCGGCCTGTCGAAACTCTTCGAAGCCACGAAGATGAAGTACCCCACGGGCGTGTCCATCGCCCGCGAGGAGGCGTTCCGCTACTTCGAGGCGGTGGGCCTGCCCACCCGCCGCGTCGAGGCGTTCAAGTACACCGATCTGCGCTCGGCGTTCCGCGATGCGGCGCATCCGGCCGAGATGCCGCAGCCTGAGACCGCCAGGGCGGCCGTGGCGGGGGCCAAGGGCTTTGCCGGGATCGAGGCCGCGCGCCTCACCTTCGTCAACGGCCACCTCATCGAGGCGGAATCCGACCTCACCCGCATCCCGGCCGGCATCACCGTGACGCCGCTCACCGAGGCGCTCACCGACGGCCACGCCCTCCTCGACCGGCTCACCCCCGTGAAGCAGGCCGCCGAGAACGCGATCTACCAGCTCAACACCGCCTTCCTGGCTGACGGCGTGCTCATCTCCGTCGCGGCCGGCGCCAAGGTCGAGGCGCCTCTGCACCTGCGCTTCATCGGCACCGGGTCGGACGCGTATTCCACGGCGACCCGTGTCCTCGTCGTGCTGGAGGAGGGCGCCGAAGCCCTCGTCCTGGAGAGCCACGAGGGACCGGACGGCATCGCCTATCAGCCCAACGATGCCGTGGACGTGGTGGTCGGCGACCATGCCACCTTCCGGCATGCGCGCCTGAATGCGGAGGGCCGCGAGGCCGTAGCCCTCTCGACGCTGTCGGTGAAGCTCGGCGCGCAAGCCGCCGTGGAGACCGTCAACGTGGTGGTGGGCGCCGTGCTCTCGCGCCATCAGGTCTACCTCAACTTCGCGGGCGCCGACGCCCGGGCCGTGGTCAACGGCGCGGCCATGCTCAACGGCAAGCAGCTCGCCGACACCACGTTCCTCGCCGACCACGCCGCCACCGGCGGGGTGAGCCGCGAGCTGTTCAAGACCGTGGTGGACGGGGCCGCCACGGGCGTGTTCCAGGGCAAGATCATCGTGCAGCAGGCGGCCCAGCAGACCGATGGCAAGATGATGTCGGCCTGCCTCATCCTGTCCGACGAGGGGCAGATGATGAACAAGCCCGAACTCGAGATCTTCGCCGACGACGTCGCCTGCGGCCACGGCGCCACCTGCGGGGCGCTCGACGATGACCTCCTGTTCTACCTCATGCAGCGCGGCCTGCCGAAGGCTGAGGCCGAGAGCCTGCTGGTGCAGGCCTTCCTGGGTGCGGCCATCGAATCGGTGAGCCACGAGGGCGCCCGCGAGGCGCTGATCGGCACCGTCGAGGCGTGGCTGAAGGCCCGGGGCTGAAGAAAGATCGAAGGTCGGCCTCGAGGACGAGGCCGACCTTCAGCGGCTCCCCTTGGAAAGTCGAGACATGAACGCACCCTACGACGTCGAGGCGATCCGGGCCGAGTTCCCGATCCTCGCCCAGAAGGTCTACGGCAAGCCCCTGGTCTATCTCGACAACGCGGCCTCGTCGCAGAAACCGCGCGCGGTCATCGACGCCATGGTGGCCTGCATGGAGACGGGCTACGCCAACGTCCATCGCGGCCTGCACTTCATGGCGAACGCTGCCACGGAGGGGTTCGAGGGCGCCCGCGAGACCACGCGGCAGTTCCTCAACGCCGACTCCACCGACGAGATCGTCTTCACCCGTAACGCCACGGAGGCCTACAACCTCGTGGCCTCGTCCATGGGGCTGATGGGCCAGATCGGCGAGGGGGATGAGATCATCCTGTCGATTATGGAGCACCATTCCAACATCGTGCCCTGGCACTTCCTGCGCGAGCGGCGCGGTGCGGTGATCAAGTGGGCGCCCGTGGACGACGAGGGGAACTTCCTCCTCGATGAATACGAGAAGCTGTTCTCAGCCCGCACCAGGATGGTGGCGATCACCCACATGTCGAACGTGCTCGGTACGGTGACGCCGGCCGCCGAGATCGTGCGCATCGCCCACGCCCACGGCGTACCGGTGCTCCTCGACGGGGCGCAGAGCGCGGTGCACGGGCCCATCGACGTGAAGGCCCTCGATTGCGACTTCTTCGTCTTCACCGGCCACAAGGTCTACGGACCCACCGGCATCGGCGTGCTCTACGGCAAGCGGGAGTGGCTGGAGCGGCTGCCGCCCTACCAGGGCGGCGGCGAGATGATCCGCACGGTGAGCCAGGACGCGATCACCTACAACGATCCGCCCCACCGCTTCGAGGCGGGTACCCCGGCGATCGTTGAGGCGGTGGGCCTCGGCGCGGCCCTGGAATTCATGATGACGCTGGGGCGCGACAGAATCGCGGCGCATGAGGCCTCGCTCCTCGCCTACGCGCAGGAGCGGCTGGGGGCCATGAATTCGTTGCGGATGATCGGCACCGCCAAGGGCAAGGGCGGCGTCATCGCCTTCGAGATGAAGGGCGCCCACGCCCACGACATTGCCACGGTGATCGATCGCTACGGCGTCGCCATCCGGGCGGGCACCCATTGCGCGATGCCGCTGCTCTCGCGCTTCGGGGCGACCTCCACCTGTCGCGCCTCGTTCGGACTGTATAACACCCGAAGCGAGATCGACGTCCTCGCCGAGGCTCTGGCCAAGGCCGAGACGATGTTCGCCTGACGCTCGAAATTCCGGCAGCGACGCTGCCGCCGGCGCGATTGCGCGGCGCCCGTGGGGCGGGCGAGCGCGGATCGCCGCCGATCCGCGACACTGAAGACGAGGACCACACCATGAGCGATACAGCCATCACCGGCGGGGCCAATTCCCCTGCCATCGCCAGCGCCTCGGCGATCCCGCCCGAGGAACTCGACCGTCTGACCGACGACATCGTGGCGGCGCTCAAGAGCGTCTATGATCCCGAGATCCCGGCCGACATCTACGAGCTCGGCCTGATCTACAAGGTCGACATCGCCGACGACCGCACGGTCGCGATCGACATGACCCTCACGGCGCCGGGCTGTCCCGTGGCGGGGGAGATGCCGGGTTGGGTCGAGACGGCGGTGGCCGCCGTGCCGGGCGTCCAGGCCTGTGCCGTCACCATGGTGTTCGATCCGCCGTGGGATCAGAGCCGCATGTCCGACGAGGCCCGCGTCGCCCTGGACATGTGGTAAGGGGCCGACCTCAGCCCTCCGTCACCAAATCGCGGCGGCCTGGAAAGCTCAGTCCTTCGTAGATGTCGGCGAGGGCGAGGCTGGCGCCGATGGCCGGCAGGCCGATCACCGTCTCCAGGCCCTCGAAGGCTTCGATCTCCCAAGCATCGTTCCCGCGCGTGTAGAGCAAAGCCTGGGGCTTGAGCGTTTCGATGAGGAGAATGTAGGCCAGCGTCGGGTGACGCTTGTATTCCTCTACCTTGCGCGTCTGGTCGATAGCAGTGGTGGATGGCGAGGCGACCTCGACGACGAGCCTGGGTTCTCGTGCTTCATACGTATCGGGCACCAGGGCGGCGCACTCCACCATCACGTCGGGCCGCCGCAGCGTCGTGATGCTGGTGCGGATCCCGATGTCGGACGTGGTCGGACGGCAGGGTTTGCCTCGTAACTGGGTTCCGAGGCTGATGATGACGTTCACCGTCGCCAGATCGTGCTGCACGCTCGCGCCCGTCATCATCCGGTGGCGGGGGACCGGGTACCCGTCCACGAGTTCGTAGAGTTCGTCCTGATCGCGCTGCCAGACCAGGAAATCCTCGATCGTCATCGGGGCAAGGGCTGCGTCGGCCATGAGTCTCTCCGTCCTGCCGCTCGCGGAAGTCTAGCGCAGGGCGCCCCACCCCGTCACCGGAGTAGACCGTGGGCCGGCGACTCCTTATCTTAACTGCGCGCGATCATCCTCAACCGCCCGGGCCTTGAACCCGGCTGCCGGAGAGACCTCATGGCTTCGAATTTCAAAGTTCTCTCGCTCACCGACGCGGCCGCCGAGCGCATCAAGGCGATCATCGCCGATGCCGACCGGCCCATCGCCGGCCTGCGGGTGGGTGTGAAGAACGGCGGCTGCGCCGGCATGTCCTACACCATGGAATACGCCGACGGTCAGAAGCCCGGCGAGGACATGGTCGAGGATCGCGGGGTCAAGGTCTTCGTCGACCCCAAGGCGCTGCTGTTCCTCCTCGGGACGCAGATGGATTTCACCTCCACCAAGCTCGCTTCGCAGTTCGTGTTCAACAACCCGAATCAGACCTCGGCCTGCGGCTGCGGCGAGTCCGTGGCGATCACGCCGGTGAACCCCGAAGCCGTACGCGCCTCGGCCTGACCGGCCGCCGGTTTCGACGGCCTCGCGAGACGCCCGGCCACCGTCTATTCGCGCTCCGGGCAACTCAGTGTGACGGGCGTTTCGTGAGGGAGATCAGGACGTCAGCCGGGCGGGGGCACGACGCTGCCATCGTCCACCGTGCGGTTGCGACCCTCGCGCTTGGCCTTGAACATGCACTGGTCCGCGCGTTCGAGGAGTGAAACCGCCGTATCGCTCGGGCGTACGGCGGCCACCCCAAGGGAGATGGTGACCTTGCCCAGCGCCTCCCCCGTGGTGCGCTTGACGAGTTCACGCGTCATCACGCTGGTGCGGACTTTCTCGGCTATGGCACGCGCCTGCAGCCGGCCAAGGCCCGGCAGGAGGATGGCGAATTCCTCGCCGCCGAAGCGCGCCAGGGTGACCCCGGCCGCGACGTTCTCGCGCATCACCGCGCCGACGAGGCGCAGGACTTGGTCGCCCGTGAGGTGACCATACAAATCGTTGAAGCGCTTGAACGAATCCACGTCGATGACGATGAGGCTGGCGGGTGTCCGCTCGGCCACCGATTCCTCGACCAGATTGTGCAGGCTTTCCTCGAACTGCTTGCGGTTCGCGAGGCCGGTGAGCGGATCCGTGAGGCTCTCGCGGCGCGTCGCCTCCAGGGTCTCGCGCAAGGCTTCGATCTCGTTGCGGCTCTCGCGCATGCGGGTCTCGAGCACGCGATTGCTGTCGGCCACCTCCCGGGTCGTGGCCACCAGCGCCCCGACGATCTCGAGAACGCGGTCCCGGTCGAGTCCCGACCCGTCGAGGTCGTTCAGCAGCGTTCGCAGGGATTCGCCGTGCTGCGCCGTGGACCCGAGGGAGAGGTCGAGCGCTTCCATGAGGCTCGCGATCTCGGCGAGCACCGTGCGGCTCGTGTGATCGGCCGCGCGCGCGAGGCGGTGGCCGTCGAGATGGGTTTCGTAGAGGGCGTCGATCTCGTCCTCGGCGAGGGACCCCTTCGCCATGAGGTCGGTGATCGCCTCGTTGATCTTCGGATGTAGGCCCGCGACATAGGTGTACCAGACCGTGTAGGCCCGTGGCGTCGCCGAGGGGCCGTACTGGCGCATCAGGGCATTGGCGCGCTCGGCCAGAGCGAAGGTCCGCTCCCGATCACCCTGACTGCCGTTCATATCCACCCAACCGTAGAATCGCCCTGGCCCTTCGCTCCGATGGGAGCGGAGAGCCAGCCGCGAGACCCTAACCGCCCGGTGGCGGAAACGCCATCAGGCGTCGGCGCCCCCAACGTCCCTCGCTCTTTCGAGGCCGGGATTCGATGGCGTCCCGACTCCGGGCCGACTCATTTGGTGGACTTGATCACTGCCGGGCGCAGGAGGAAGGCCGGTACGTGCGAGCCGAGGCCGATGGGCGTCTCGCCGTCGTCCTCGTCGCCGCGCCGCCGGGGCGCCGGCCGGCGCTCCTCGCGCCGGGGTTCGGCCGTGCGCTGGGGGGCGGGCTCCTTCGGACGAGCCGGGGAGGGGGCGGCCTCGGCCTCGACCGCCGGGGACGGTCCCCGTTCGGGGCTGTCCCGGCGGCCACCCTTGCGGGCACGGGGCTCCGACCGGGCGGCCTCGCGCCCGGTCTCGCTCGCGCCGCGCCGGCGCAGGGTTTGACCGGATTTGCCGCGATGGCGCGTCCGGGTCGGCGCGTCCTCGCGCTCCGCCGGAGCGGCGCCGGGCTCGGGCAGGACGCCGAGGTCGCCCTCGGCCCAGGGGATCGGCTGGCCGATCAGGCTCTCGATGGCGGTGACCGAGCGCTCGTCGGAGCGGGTCACCAGGGTGAAGGCGTGGCCCGCCCGCCCGGCCCGGCCCGTGCGGCCGATGCGGTGGACGTAATCCTCAGGATGGTGGGGTACGTCGAAATTGAAGACGTGGCTCACGGCCGGGATGTCGAGGCCGCGCGCCGCGACGTCGGAGGCGACCAGCAGCGGCACCTCTCCGGAGCGGAAGCCGTCCAGCGCGATGGTGCGGGCGCGCTGGTCCATGTCGCCGTGCAAAGCCGCGACGTTGAAGCCGTGGCTCGCCAGCGACTTCTGCAGCAGCGCCACGTCGCGTTTGCGGTTGCAGAAGATGATGCCGTTGTTGAGCTCCGCCTCGCCCCGGATGAGCCGACGCAGGAGGTCGCGCTTCTCGTGGCCCTCAGAGCCCGTGGCCACGAGCTTCTGCACGATGGTGGCGGCTGTAGAGGCGGGGCGCGCCACCTCGATCCGCTGCGGCGTGTGCAGGAACATGTCGGCCAGCCGCTCGATCTCCGGCGGCATGGTGGCCGAGAAGAACAGGGTCTGGCGGGTGAACGGCACCATCTTCACGATGCGTTCGATGTCGGGGATGAAGCCCATGTCGAGCATCCGGTCGGCCTCGTCGATCACGAGGAGCTCGACGCCCGTGAGGAGGAGCTTGCCGCGCTCGAAATGGTCGAGGAGCCGGCCCGGGGTCGCGATCAGCACGTCGGTGCCGCGCATGAGCTTGGCGTCCTGCTCGGCGAACGAGACGCCGCCGATGATCAGGGCCACGTTGAGCTTGTGGTTGATGCCGTAGCGGTCGAAGTTCTCCACCACCTGGGCGGCGAGCTCGCGCGTCGGCTCGAGGATGAGGGTGCGCGGCATGCGGGCGCGGGCCCGGCCATTCTCCAGCAGGGTCAGCATCGGCAGCGTGAACGCCGCCGTCTTGCCGGTTCCGGTCTGGGCGATGCCCAGCACGTCGCGCCGGGCCAGCACGTGGGGAATGGCCTGGGCTTGGATCGGCGTCGGCTCGGTATAACCGGCCGCCGTGACGGCCTGAAGGACCTTGTCGCTCAATCCGAGGTCGGCAAAAGACATATTCTATGAGAACCGTTGCGCGCGGGAATGGACCGACCGGCGCGGAGTGCATCGACACGGCGACGGCTTCGAGGGGCGGTTTCGACACACGTCCCGCCGCGCACACGCGTTGCGTCAGACACTTAGAGCCCCTGGGCCACTTGTCAATCGAGCCGGCGGTGCGCCGGGAATTTATCCACCTCGCGCGGCGGTCGAGCCCTGGCCTCGCGGCCCTAGGTCAACCCCTTGCCAACGGTACGCCCCGTGCAACACATTCAACCGCACGGCGAGCGGCGCCGCGGCGTCAAGGGGGGGCTGGCCGATGTCACACGGGGTAGCGACGATCGCGGAGGCGACATCGGGAGGCGCCGCCCCGGATGCGCATCCCGGGGTGACGATCAAGCCCGGCTACGACGAGCGCCTCACCAACGAAGACCTGGCGCCCCTGCGCAGCCAGACCTGGGGCACCTACAACATCTTCGCGTTCTGGATGTCGGACGTCCACAGTGTCGGCGGCTACATCACTGCCGGTTCGCTGTTCTCCCTCGGGCTCGTGAGCTGGCAGGTGCTAGCCTCGCTCCTCGTCGGCATCCTCATCGTGCAACTGTTCTGCAACCTCGTCGCCAAGCCGAGTCAGGTCACCGGCACGCCCTATCCGGTGATCTGCCGCGCCTCCTTCGGGGTGAAGGGCGCCAATATCCCGGCCATCATCCGCGGCCTCATCGCGGTGGCCTGGTACGGCATCCAGACCTATCTGGCCTCGTCCGCCTTTATGATCGTGGCCCTGCGGTTCTATCCCGAACTCGGCCCCTATGCCGACGTCGCCACCTCCGGCTTCGTCGGATTGTCGAGCCTCGGCTGGGCGAGCTTCATGGCGCTCTGGGTGATCCAGGCGCTGGTGTTCTGGCGCGGCATGGAGGCGATCCGCAAGTTCATCGACTGGGCGGGGCCGGCCGTCTACGTCGTGATGATCGCCCTCGCGGCCTACCTCGTCGCTAAGGCCGGCATCGACAAGGTCGGCCTGTCGCTCGGCGAAGTACGCTACCAGGGCTGGGATGCCGTGCCGGTGATGCTCAACGCCATCGCCCTCGTGGTCTCCTACTTCTCCGGGCCGATGCTCAACTTCGGCGACTTCTCCCGCTACGGGAAATCCTTCGCGGCGGTAAAGGCCGGCAACGTCTGGGGCCTGCCGGTAAATTTCATCGGCTTCTCCCTGCTGACGGTCATCACCACCTCGGCGACCCTGCCGGTGTTCGGCCGCCTCATCATCGATCCCGTCGAGACGGTGAGCCGCATCGATAACACCTACGCGGTGGTGCTCGGCGCCTTCACCTTCATGACGGCGACCATTGGCATCAACATCGTGGCCAACTTCGTCTCGCCGGCCTTCGACTTCTCGAACGTGGCGCCCCAGCACATCAGCTGGCGCATGGGCGGCATGATCGCCGCCGTGGCGTCGATCTTCATCACCCCGTGGAACCTCTACAACAACCCGGCGGTGATCCACTACACGCTCGACGTGCTCGGGGGCTTCATCGGACCGCTGTTCGGTATCTTGATCGCGGATTACTACGTGGTGCGCCGGCAGCACGTGGTGGTGGACGACCTCTACAGCATGAGCCCCACGGGCCGGTACTGGTACACGGACGGCTACAACCGGGCCGCCATCCTCAGCGTGATCCCCTCGGCTCTCGTGCCGGTCCTGTGCGCCGTGGTCCCGGCCCTGTCGGGGCTGGCCAACTTCTCGTGGTTCATCGGCGTCGGCCTCGGCTTTGCGACCTATGTCGCGCTGATGCGGCGGACCCCCCAGGCGTCATGAGTCACCGCCCCGTGCGCATCCTCCTCATCAACCCCAACACCATGGCCTCCGTCACCGACCTCGTGGCGGACCATGTCCGGGGCCTCGTCGGCGGGTCGGCCGAGATCATGGCCGTGACCGGTCGCTTCGGCGCCCGCTACATCGCGAGCCGGGCGGCCGCGGCCATCGCCGGCCATGCCGCCCTCGATGCCCTGGCCGAGCATGTCGCCGGGGCCGATGCCGTCTACCTCGCGTGCTTCGGCGATCCGGGCCTGGCGGCCCTGCGCGAGGTCTCGCCGGTGCCGGTGGTGGGTATGGCCGAGGCCGCGTGCCGGGCCGCCTTCGCCGATGGCCGGCGCTTCGCCATCGTCACCGGCGGCGCCCTGTGGGGGCCGATGCTGACGGAGTTCGTGGCCGCCCTCGGCCTGGGACGGTATCTGACCGGCGTGCGCACCGTCGCGCCGACGGGAGCCGAGATCGCCGCCGACCCCGACGCGGCCCTCGGCGGCCTCGCCGCCGCCTGCCGGGCCTGCGCCGAGGCGGACGGGGCCGAGGCCGTGATCCTCGGGGGCGCGGCCCTGGCCGGGCTCGCCGCGCGCATCCAGCCCACCGTTCCGGTGCCGGTGCTCTGTTCGGTGGAGGCCGGCACTCGCACGGTTCTGGCGGCGGCCCGAGACGGGGCGGCGAGGGGGGAAGCCCCCGCCCTCGCGAGCCTCGGCCTGTCTCCGGCCCTGGCGGCGCTCCTCGCCAAGCCCTGATCCCCTCACTTTGCATTGCAAAGAAAACGGTTGCATCGGCTTTGCCAGGCCGTATACTTTGCATCATAGAGCTTGAGAGGGCGGCGTAATCCGGCCTCCGACGTTCCGAGGGATAGGACCGGGGTTCGCATGACCGATCTCGACAGGGCTCTGGCGGACATCGGTGCCATCCGCTCGCAGCTCGTGCGCGGCACCGCCTTCAGCGGCTACGGCCCGGCGGCCTTCGCGGCCACCGCCGGGCTGGCGCTGGCCACGGCCACCCTGCAGACCCTCCTCCTCGACGATCCGGAGGCCCGGCCGTTCGCCTTCTTCGCGGCCTGGATCGCCACGGCTTTCGCCGCCCTCGGTCTCGTTGGGGCGGAGATGCGGGCCCGGGCGCGCCGGCACGCGGGCGGCCTCGGCGATGCGATGATCCACGATGCCGTGGAGCAGTTCCTGCCGGCGGGGGCCGCCGGGGCGCTCCTCGGCCTCGTGCTGGCGCGGGTGTCGCCCGAGAGCCTGTGGCTGCTGCCGGGCCTGTGGCAGGTCATCGTCAGCCTCGGGATCTTCGCGGGCGTCCGGGTGATGCCGCGCGGGGTCGCCCTCGTCGGCGCCTGGTACCTCGTGGCCGGCCTGACCGTGCTCGTCGTCACGGGGGAGGGCCGAACCCTCTCGCCCTGGGCGATGGGGGTGCCCTTCGCCGTCGGCCAGGGCCTCATGACCCTCGTGATCCGGGCCGCTTCGGAGGCCGGCGATGCCTAAAGCCGACGCGCCGTTCGCCTATGACGGGCTTGACCGGGTGATCCACGAGAAGGCCCGCCTCGGCCTCCTCACCTCCCTCATCGCCCACCCGAAGGGGCTCGCCTTCGCCGACCTGAAGCAGCTCTGCGGCCTCACGGACGGCAATCTCAGCCGCCATCTCCAGGTGCTGCAGGAGGCGGGCCTCGTCGAGATCCGCAAGGGCTACGACGGCAACCGGCCCCAGACCACCTGCGGCCTCACCGCCGCCGGACGCCGCCGCTTCCTCGAGTATCTCGCCGTGCTGGAGCGCGTGGTCCGCGACGCGGCCGAGGCGGCCGAGCAGGACCATGCCGGCCGGCCCGAGCCCAGCCCGGCCTGAGCCCGACGGGGCGCCGGAGCGACATCCAAGTCCGTCGTCCGGCGAATGAGCCGGCGATCGTGCGTGTCCGTCCTTTCGTTCGCAAGGAGACTCTACAATGCAAAGTGCTTTGCAGCCCGGCCTTCACGTCGGCATCATCATGGACGGCAACGGTCGCTGGGCCACGGGGCGCGGCTTGCCCCGGGCGCTCGGCCACAAGGCCGGGGTCGCGGCGATCCGACGGGTCGTGGAGGCGGCGCCCGGCCAGGGCATCGGCACCCTGACGCTCTACGCGTTCTCCAGCGACAACTGGCGCCGGCCGGAGGACGAAGTCACGGCCCTCATGGGGCTGCTGCGCCTCTATCTGCGGGAGGAGGCGGAGCGGCTCGCCCGGGCGGGCGTGCGCCTCAGCGTGATCGGCCGGCGCGACCGTTTGCCGGAGGGCATCGCCGAGGCCATCGGGCGCGCCGAAGCCCGGACGGCGGCGGGATCCGGCCTGCACCTGCGCATCGCCCTCGATTACTCCGCTCGCGCTGCGATCCTGGCGGCAGCGGCGTCCCTGGCCGCCGACCTCCGGACCGGCGTGCCCGCCGCCGCCGAGTTCGGGCGCCGCGTCAGCGGCGGCCCCGTGCCGGACGTCGACCTCGTGATCCGCACCAGCGGCGAGCAGCGCCTCTCGGACTTCCTGCTCTGGGAAAGCGCCTATGCCGAGCTCCACTTCACGCCGGTGCACTGGCCCGATTTCGGGGCGGACGATCTCGCCACGGCGCTTCGGGCCTTCGCCGACCGGGAGCGCCGTTTCGGTGGCCTCGCGTCGGCGGCGTAGCCTGCGCGAGGCGCGCCTCAACGCCGGAGGTCGAGCGTCGTGCAGGGGTCGAGGGTGGTGCGGGCGGCGGCCGCGCCGATGGCGCCCGTGGTCTCGGGGTCTGGGGTGCCGGCGCGGGCGAACTGGCGCAGGGCTCCGCTCTCGGCGGCGCGGGACAGGTACTGCGTCGCCCCGAGGGCGGCGAAGCCGAGGGCGAGACACAGCTTGATCGTCCACGGCAGCAGGGTTGCGGCCCGTCGGGGCTCATCCCGCTCCCGAGGGGAATTCTTCCGGGAAAATTCCCGTTGGGGCGTTTCGAAGGAGCGGCTGGGAGGAAGCATGACGGGCGCAATCATCGGTGCGGCACGTCGCGCCGCTCCAAACCAGTCTTGATCATCACGGTTAAGAGTGCCTCACGAAACGCCCGATCGCGCTGGCAGGCCTTCCGTAGGCCACGCGGGCACCGCGTTGCGGCAGGATCATGCCGAGGTCACACCAAGAAAACCGTATGGTAAACACTATTCTTCCAGATCTCTCCGCCGATCGTCCCAGGACGTGCCAAGCGAATCCTTGGTGCCGTGCCGATGTGCGACAAAACACCGACAGCAGACGTTCGGGGTGACCTCGGGCTAACCTTTACCGTTCATTGAGATGTCGTGGGCTATCCGATGCTCATGTTGCAGGAAAGCGACAGACCTCGCGGCGTCCAGGGACTACAAGCGCGCCGGCTTTCGCCAATCCAGAACCGAGTACCCCGATGAAAAGACTGCTTCTCGCCTCGACCGTCCTCGCCGGCCTGACCGCCGTCGCTTCGGCCGCCGACCTTCC
>NZ_BPQD01000004.1 GCF_022179065.1 Methylobacterium adhaesivum | reverse complement strand
GCCGCACGGTGTCGAGGGTTTCCCCCGACACCGTGCGGCTCGTCGCCGTGGGCACGCCGAGCGCCAGCGACATCACCCTCACCGCCAAGGCGCGGGGCTTCGACCTCGACGGCGCCGCCCGCCTCGTGCCGGCGGATCGGACCCGGATCGAACTCGCCCGCTTCTCCGCCGCGCGCGGCGGCGATCGCCTCGCGCTGGCCGGTCCCGCCACCATCACGCTCGCGGACGGCGGCGCCCTCATCGACAACCTCGTCATCGCTGCCGGTGCCGGCCGGGTCGCCCTGTCGGGGCGCGCCGGCCCCCGCCTCGATCTCAAGCTCGCCCTGCGCGCCGTGCCCCTTGCCCTCGTGCGGATCGCCTCCCCCGGCCTCGCCCTCACCGGAACCCTCGACGGCGAGGCCGATCTGCGCGGAACGACGGAGCGGCCGGACGGGCATTACGCTCTCACCGTCGCCCGCCTCGTGACGCCGGAGACCCGCAAGGCTGGACTGCCGCCCATCGACGCGAAGGCGAGCGGCACCCTGTCCGAAGGCCGGGCCGGCATCGAGGGCCGGGTCTCGGCGGGGCGTGGCGCCGAGATGACGGTCTCGGGCTCCGTGCCGGTGGCGGCCGGCGGCACCATCGCCCTCAAGCTGAGAGGCACCCTGGAAGCGGCGCTCGCCAACTCCCTCCTCAGCGTCGGCGGGCAGCGCGTCGCCGGCCGCATCGCCCTGGACGCCGGCGTCACCGGCACCCTCGCGGCGCCCCGCGCCGAGGGCGCCGCGACCCTCACCGGCGGGTCCTTCACCGATCCCCTCCAGGGGATCCGGCTCACGAACGTCGAGGGCCGGGTCACGGGGCGCGGCGATACCCTGGTGGTCGAGCGGCTGACGGCGCTGACCCGAAACGGCGGCACCCTGCGGGCCGACGGTCGCGTCGCCCTGCAACCTGCGTCGGGCTTTCCTGGGAGCCTCCGGCTCACCGCCGAGCGGGCCGAACTCGTGTCGAGCCCGCTCATGACGGCGGTGGCGAGCCTGAACCTCGCCCTGAGCGGTCCCCTGGCCCGCACGCCGAAGATCTCGGGGCGCGTTGATCTCGTTTCCGTCGACGTCACGGTGCCGGATCGTCTGCCGGCGAGCGTGAAGCCCCTCGACGGCGTGCGCCACGTCAACACCCCGCCTGAGGTCCGCGTACGCCTCGCCGCCCGCGCTGACCGCAAGGCCGCCGTCGCGGCGGCCGGACGTCGGCGGGGCAAGGCCGCCGTGCCCTTTGACGCCACCCTCGACGTGGCGGTGAACGCGCCGAACCGCATCTTCGTGCGCGGGCGGGGCATCGACGCCGAACTCGGGGGCGCCTTACGCCTCACCGGCTCCTCGCGCGACCCCGTGGCGACGGGCGAGTTCGAGATGCGGCGCGGCCGCCTCAGCGTAGTCGGGCAGCGCCTTGACTTCACCCGTGGCCGCTTGACCTTCGGCGGTGAGATCGCGCAGCCCGACCTCGATTTCCTGGCCGAGACCAAGGCCGCCGAGATCACGGCCCGCATCGCCGTTACCGGCCCGGCGAGCCAGCCCGCGTTCACGATCACCTCCGACCCGTCCCTGCCGCAGGACGAGGTGCTCTCACGCCTCCTGTTCAAGAAGGCGTCCGGCGGCCTGTCGCCGTTCCAGGCACTTCAGCTCGCCCAGGCCGTGGCCCAGTTCTCCGGGGGCGCCGGGGGCGTCGACGTGTTCGAGCAGGCGCGTAAGGGCCTCGGCCTCGACAGCCTCGACATCTCCACGGGGGCGAGCGGCGGCCCGGCGGTGGGGGCCTCGCGCTATCTCAGCGACAAGCTCAGCGTCGGGGTGAAGGCCGGGGCCAAGCCCGCCGACACGGCGGCCACCGTCGATTACGACGTGACGCGCCGGATCAAGATCCAGGGCGAGGCCGGCAGCGACGGGCGCACGGCCGTCGGCGTCGGCGCCGAGTGGGAATATTGATCCGCGGGTCGGGTGGAGGCCCTCAGCGCATCAGCCAGAGGGACTGCCCGAACCCACTGAGCGGGACGTGGAAACGGGTCACCAGCACAATGGCCCACAGCAGCCCAAGGACGCTCGTCAGTCCGAGCAGAATGATCTCGGCGCGCTCATGCAGGCGATTTCGCGCGTTTCGTGCGGTCAGGGGGCTCGTCTCGTGTCCGTTGCGCGCCATCCGGTCTCCTTTCGTTTCACAAACCGCCACGGGGGCGGCCCTAGGAACTCGCAAGGCCCACGCCAGACCCCGCCGCTGAACCGCCCATCACCGGAGCCGCATCGTGCCCGCCCGACCCCTCCTGTTCTTCCCCGATCCACGCCTTCGCCTGCCGGCCGCGCCCGTCCTCGCCTTCGACGCGGCCCTCCGGTCGGCGGCGGAGGATCTGTTCGAAACCCTCAAGGTGGTCTCGGCCCTGGGGCTCACCCTGCCCCATCTCGGCCTCCTTCAGCGGGTGATGGTGGTGCGCCTGGAGCCCGACGAACCGGCCGTGACCTACGTGAACCCCGAGATCGTGTGGGCTTCGCCCGAGCGGGCGCCGCAGATGGAAGGCAGCGTCTCGATGCCGCGCGTCACTGACCGGGTCGACCGCGCCACCCATGTGCGCCTGCGTTTCCACGATCTCGACGGTTCCGTGCACGAGGAGAATGCGGAGGGATTCCGCGCCGCGTGCCTGCAGCACGAGGTCGACCAGCTCGACGGCATCTTCTGGATCGACCGTCTGTCGCGCCTACGCCGAGACAGGGCGGTGAAGCGATTTGCCAAGCTGGCGCGACCGGGCTGAACCTCCTGTTCCGCCGCGATTCCGTGCGTGATACGCAGGTAGGATGCGCTTCGCTCTTCCGACGCTCCTGTCCGTGATTCTGGGAAGCTCCGCCCTTCCGGCACTGTCGGCTCCCGCGGCGCCGCCCGTCATCGGCTGCGCCTCTCTGGCCAATCTCCGCATCCTCCTGCGGCAGACGGGCGCCGATCCGGTGAAGACGGCAGCACTCCTGTCCGACAGCAAGGCGGACCACCTCGGATGTGCGATCCTCGGGCGCGACGCCGTCACAGCCTTGGCGGATCACACCGCCCTCGACGGCAGCGCCTACGATTGCGTTGCGGTTCGCACCACCAGCGTTTGCCAATGGACGGTCGCTGGTTCTGTTACCCTGCCCGAGCCGGGGCGCGCCGCGCGCCGGGGGACGGCCGATGCCGGCAAGGCCGCGAAGGATAAGCCCTCACGATGAGCCGTTCCGCCCAATATCTCGCAACGCTGCTCCTGGTGCTGGCCGGGGGAGGCACGGCTGATTCGGCGCCGGACAGCCAATCGGTCGTCGCCTGCGAAACCCTGGTCGGCCTTCGCGTGCTCATGGGCGACGGCGCCCCCGATCACGCCTCGGCCATCTCGCGCCTGCCCAGCCATCCGGCCTGCCGGCTCGTTTCGCGTGACCGCGTCGGCGTAGCAGAGCACAGGGCGATGGTGGGCGGCGCGCCGTTCGAATGCCTCGTCATCCGCGACGAGACCCGCTGCGCCTGGGTCCTGCCCTGACGCCAAGAGGCTGCGCGCGACCGGCCGAATGGCCGGTCGCGGCCGGGCATCAGGCGTTCAGGGGCGCGCCGATCCGTGCGCGCAGCTGGTGGCGCAGGTTCTGATTGGCACTGGTATCGGCGTCCAGTGCCGACATCAGGCGCAGGAGTCGGCTGATGGGGGTCGAGCGGTCACGGACCGCCGCGTCGATCTGGTCCTGCAGCGTCGTCTGCTCGCAGGGAAACTCGGTGGTCTCGCTCGAAAGGGCCGACTGGAGCATGGGTCCGCGAATCCGTCGCTGTGATCAGGCTAATCCCGCGCGGCTCGCTACGCCATGTTCCGGTGAGGCGCCACCCCCTTTTTGCCGTCTATCCATAGCCGACACGAATTTTTGGGTCTCAGGTCGTGTGTCCGCACCAAGTCGGTTAATCGCCGGCGCCGAGACGAGGACGCCCTGAGGCCCTCCGACTCGGCCGTCACGGGATTGATTCTCGTCGCGTGTCCGGCCCCAACCTCGTCGAGGCCGGACCTCCCGCCACTTCAACGCGGAAAGATGTGGAAGCCGTCGTCGGGCAGCAGATTGCGGGCGGGTCCGCCGGTCTGCTGACCACGCCCTTGCTGGTAGTAAGGCAGCTCGGGGCGGCGATCGTTGTCGCTACCGGAATCGTACTCGTAGGGCTGGCTCCACGGGGCACGGCCGCCAATGCCGGCGGTCGTCTCGAACGCTCCGGGAGCCGCGGCGGCACCGTAGCCATAAGGCCTTGCCTCCGCTGCAACGGGCACGACGAGGGCGAGGACGACGAGGATTGGCCGGGCGGTTCTCATGATCGATCTCGCGGTGCGCGCCGGGGCGTCGCGTCCCCCGCCGTGATTCGGCGCGTCAACGCCACGCTCGGATCGCGTGTTCCCGCCCGGGTCCGCGAAACGGCGAAGCCCGCCGTCCTCGTCGGACGGCGGGCTTCGAGGGACACGCGGAAGGGTGGTGCCGTCAGTGCATGACGATGCCGGATTCGATGCCGGAGGTTTTGGCGCGGGATGCGGCGGTCTTAGCCTTCGTGGCGGTGCTCTTTGAAGACGGGCTTTTGGCGGCCGTGACCTTCGTGGAGGCCGGGGCGGCATTGGTGTTCGTCGCCTTGGTCGAAGCGGCCTTGGTTGCAGTTTTCTTCGTGACAGTCTTTTCGGTTGCGGCCGCTTCGGTGGAAGCCGTCCCGATCGAAGCCGTCTTGGCGGCGGTGGACCGGGCCGTCTTGGCCGGGACCTTCACCGCGGGGGCCTTGGTCGCTGGAGCTTTGGTCGACTTCGCTACGTCGTTGGCGGCTTCCACCGTGGCGGCGACAGCCTTGGCGGCGCTCCGGGTGCCGGCCTTTGGCTTCAGGGTACGGGTGGGGCGCGGCGCCAGATCCGTCTCGGTCTCCACCGCCTGGACATGCAGCGGCCGACTGGCCTGCAGCTCGCCTTCGGCGCGCAGCCAATGGTCGGTGGCCCGGCCGAACACGCGGCCCTCGTCTTCCCAGATGAAATAGGCGCGTTCTCGCACCTGCTGTTCGAAGGGTGGCATCGCAGTCTCCTCGTGACGTCTGGGCCGACGATGGAAGCGGATGGTTAACGGGGAGTTAACCATGTTGACGCCCGAATCCACTGTCCCCCGCCGCCGCGCCGGCGAAACGATGCGGCCTAACTTTTCGACAAGCGCCGTGCGTTGGCGCGTACCTTCCGGCGATATCCCGCCACGACCTTGGCCGTGGAAGCGCCCGTCGCCATGAGCAGGGCCGCCTCGCCGGCCGCCGCGATCTTCTCGCTCACCATCCGGTGCGCCTCCGCCTCAGCGGCCTGTCCGCCTGCGGCGAGCTTGGCCAGCCGCAGGCCGATCACCTGCTGGGATTCCATCGCCAGCAGGGTCGCGTCGAGACCGAGTTTCCACCACGCACCGAACATTCTGGCCCTTCCGCGAACCGCCGGGCCGCCCGCCGAACTCCGGTCGATCCTTTGGGAACGGCGGGGTTCGGCCTCGGGCGAGCGCCGCGCGGGCTAATGATCTCAGTCGAACGAGCGGCCCTTGGCGGCGGAGCCGCCCAGGCTGATCTTCTTGGCCGGGGCGCCCGCGAGGCTGATCTTGCGGGCGGGGGCGGCGGCCGCTTCCGTGGGCACGGCGGGCCGGGCGGGCTTCAGGCGCGACTGGCCGAAGACCACCGAGCCGATTTCGCCGGCCACGCGCACGAGGTCCTCGCGTTCGCAGGCCCGGGCCACCGTGAGGCCGAGCTGGTGCATGTGGCTCTTGCCGTAGAGGTAGACCGCCAGTTTCGAGCGGGTCGGCTCGGAGATGGTCGCCAGGAGCTCGGGCAGGTCGTCCGCATCGGCCCGATAGACCTCTCCGAGGAGATCGAGGGAGACCGGGCAGGCTGGATCGGCGACGGGACCGCTGGTCGGATGGGACTGGGTCATGGGGTACCTGTCTGTGCAATGGGAACGGGTGTGGCAGGGAGGGCCGGGGCGGCCGACCCGGTGGCGATGGCGGCCGGATGCTCGGCGTGGGGCTTGGTTGGGACGAGGCAGCCGGTGCAGACCGACGCGATGGCGATGTTGGCCCGGCGCTCCGCCCGCGCCCAGACCGCCTCGTTCCGGGCCCTCGCCTGGCGAGCTTCGTCCTCCCACGTCGGTCCCGAACCGGCGCCGAGGTCCTGCGGTGCCTCGCCGAGGGGTTTGATGCGCAGGAGCAAGGGTTCCTGCGCGTGGGCCGAGAGGGCGAACGTGACGCCCATCGCGCCGGAGGCCGATGCGACGAAGCAGGCGAGGATCGAACGGCGCATCGGCTCCCCGGTCGGCTGCGTTGTGGCGCGACGATCACCGCCGCATGGTTAACAAGGTCTTAGGGAACCCCACGAAACGCCCGGCTCCAGATGATGGGGCGAAGCGCGCACGCGGGAGGTGCCACCGCGACCCGAGAAACGACGCAGCGGCACTCCGCCCAATCGACCGCGCTGCAGCACGACCCTAACCCCGGATCATGGACACCACAATCTGGCTCTGGATGGCCGCGGCCGTCACCTATTCCGGCTTCATGGTCTTCACGATGCGGTCGTGAGGGTGGTGCCCCACGGGCGATGTGTCGGGGCCGATCCGAATGCCGGATCAGCCTCCGGCGGGCCTACCGCGAACCGTCGAGTTCCGCGACGCCGCTGTTGCCGTCGGCGTAGGCGGCTCGGAATGCCGGCCGCTCCTGCCAACGCCGCCAGAACGCGTCGAGGTGCTCGAACCGCTCGTCCAGGGGCGTCGCGTTGACGGGGAACTTGGAGAAGGCAACGGCCGTCGCCAGCGTGATGTCCGAGAACGTCGGTGCTTCCCCGCCGAGCATCCAGTCACGGCCGTCGGCGAGATGCTGGTTCACCAGTCCCGCATGGGCGAGGGCCTCCTTGCGGCAATGCTCACCCCAGGCCGGATTGTGCGTCAGTTCGAGCTTCGGCCCGAGACCCTGATGCAGGACGTGGAACATCGTGGTGATCCGGTACAGGACGTGGACCCAGATGCGGTTGTCCCACATCGTGTCGAGGCCCTGCTCCATCGGAGTCTCGCCCATGATGCGCCGGCCGGGGAACCCCTGATCGAGATACCGGACGATGGCGGCCGTCTCGGACAGGATGGTGCCGTCGGCGAGGCGAAGGGTTGGCGTCTCGCCCCATGGGTTCATCTTCAGGTGACGCCACTGCCTCTGCTCGCCACCGGGAGCCATGTCGTAGACGTGTTCCTCGAACTGATCGGCGATACCCTTCTCGTGCAGGAAGAGGCGCAGCCGCTGCGGATTCGGGAAAGCCGAGGGCGAGGTGAAGAGGCGAGGCTTGGCCGTCATTCGAATATCCAGGGTGGGGTGTCGATTTGGAAATGGATCGGCCGCGTCGGGCTGGATCGAGCTGAGCGAACGGCCCATCGCAACGCCCGCGACGGGGCACGGCGAGACCGGTCGATGATCGGGGCTCGACGGGATGGTTTGCGTTCGGACCCTCAGGTCCTGTCGTCCTTGTCGATGGCCGCGCAGGTCGTGACCGGGACGTCGCTCATACGCGACAGCGAGCAGGTCACCAGGGCCTTGCCGAGATCGATTTGGCTGTGGCGCTTGGTTTCGGCGCTCGCCCGCGCCGTGCGCCCGGCCTCCGCGATGGCCTCTGCGGGCAGGCCGTTGACGGCGTGCCCGGCCTTCCCGAGCAGGGTGAAATAGGCGTCCGGCAGGGTCTGTCCCTTGAACTGGGCGCCGGCGGCCGAAAGCTCGTCGCAGGCCAGGGTCAGGCCGATTCCGTCGCGCGTGGTGAACTCCGCGAAGTCGGCGGTGCGTCGCACGACGGTCGCCTCCGTCGCCGCCCCGACGCGGTCGATGAGATCGCCGCACGGATCCGCCAGGGCGGGGGTCGCCAGTACGGGCGATGCGAGCGCGAGGGTGAGGCCGAAGATCGTTGAGGTGATGCGCATGGCCTCCCACCTAGGGGCGGCCCCGCGGTTGTCGAGCGGCCTCGTGCCAAGGTGCTCTTATGCCAGGGAGGCGCGCCGCCGGCGCACGACGGTTCGGCGAAAGACCCCCACCACCTCGACGTGGCTCGAATATTTGAACTGGTCTACGGGCGTGACGCTGTCCAGGCGGTAGCCGCCCGCCACCAGGGTCGCAGCGTCGCGGGCGAAGGTGCCGGCATCGCAGGCGACGCCCACCACCAGAGGCACCTTGCTTTCGGCGAGGCGGGCGGCCTGGGCCTGTGCCCCGGCACGGGGCGGATCGAACACCGCCGCATCGTAGGCATCGAGTTCGATGGGCAGGAGCGGGCGCCGGAACAGATCGCGCCGCTCCGTCGTGACCCGGCGCAGGGACGGGGTGGCGCGCACGGCCCGGTCCAGGCTCGCGAGGGCCGCCCCCTCGCCCTCCACCGCATGGACGTCGCAGCGCCTGGCCAGGGCCAGACTGAACGGGCCGCTGCCGGCGAATAGGTCGACGACGCGCTTCGTTTTCTTGTCGAGGGCTGCCAGGACCAGGGCCGTCAAGGCGGCTTCACCGGCCTGCGTCGCCTGGAGGAACCCGCCCGGCGGGGGGGCGAGGCGGATGCCGTCGGTCTCGATCACCGGCGCGCGGCGCTCGACGAGAATTTCGCCGTGCAGCGACAGGCGGGCGAGGTCGAGTTCGTCCGCGAGGCGCACGAGAACGGCCCTCACGCCCTCGGCCACGGGACCGTGGCCCCGGATGTCGACGTCGAGCCCGGCATCGGTGGCCGTGAAGGCGACGTCGAGGGGCTTGCGGCCGTGGCCGAGGGGCGCACTGAGCACCGTCGCCACGGCGGGCGCCCGGTGAAGCGCCGGGACGGTGATGGGGCAATGATCGATGGCGACGAGGTCGTGGCTTCGGGCCGCCATGAGGCCGGCGCGGGCACCCCCCTCCCCGGCGCGCACATGCAGCGTCAGGCGTCGGCGTCCCTCGCCATGGGCGTCCTGCAGCGGCTCGGGTTCGGCGTCGAGGCCGGCTTGCGACAGGGCCTGCCCGACCAGCGCCCGCTTCCAGGCGGCGTAAGGCTCGGGCGCCCAGTGCTGGACGGCGCAGCCGCCGCAGGTTCCGAAATACGGGCAGAACGGCGCGATCCGGTCCGGCGAGGCCACCTCGACGGCGAGGAGCTGCCCACGCGCCCCCTCGCGACGGATGGCGACGCGCTCGCCCGGCAGGGCGTAGGCGACGGCCGTGCCATCCGGGGCCATGCCGTCGCCGCGCGCGCCGAGCTTCGCGATGGTGACCCTATCGGCGGTCGCAGGGGAGTCGGTCATGGAACTGCTTTCCGGCGCGCTCCCAAGAGGAACTCGCGATTGCCGTCGCCGCCGGTGACGGGGGACGGGATGAGGCCGAGGATCGTGAAGCCCGCCGCCGCGACGAAGTCCCGGATCTCGGCGCAGACCGCCTCGTGGATGGCGGTGTCGCGGACGATGCCGCCCCGCCCGATCCGCTCGCGGCCAGCCTCGAATTGCGGTTTGACGAGGGCTGCCAGCGCCGCGTCCTCCCCCATCAGCCTCGCCACGGTCGGCACCACGAGGCGCAGCGAGATGAAGCTCACGTCGATGGCGACCAGCATCGGGGCCACCGGGATCGTCGTTGCATCGAGACTGCGGGCATCACATCCCTCCAGGCTCGTCACCCGCGGATGAGTGCGCAGGGACGGGTGCAGCTGATCGCGCCCGACATCGACGGCATAGACATGGGCGGCGCCACGCCCGAGGAGTGCGTCGGTGAAGCCGCCTGTGGAGGCGCCGACATCGAGGCAGGCGAGATCCGTCGGATCGAAGCCGAAGGCGTCGAGGGCGGCGACGAGCTTGAGACCGCCGCGCGAGACGAAGGGATGCGGGGCTGTGGCCTCGATGCGCACATTCGGATCGAGAAGGTCTGAGGCGCGCGCGACGACCTGCCCATCGGCGCGCACGAGGCCCGCCGCGATGGCGCCCTGCGCCCGCGCCCGACTCTCGAAATGGCCGCGCTCGACCAGGAGGCGATCGGCCCTGATCCGGTCCCGCGTCATGCCCAAACTCAAAACTCAATGCCCCGCAGTGCGTCTCACCGGCGCGGACAGCGTCCGCTACACCACAAAACGGCGTCCGCGAACGAAAATCATGCGCGTTCGCCTCGCGCCGGCGTGCCCGCCCGTTGCATGAATGGGGAACGGGGGCCGATCCTGCCCGGGAACGGACATCGGACGACGGCTTTGAGGTCGCATCGTCCGGCCTCCCGAGCCGGCCGCCAGAGCAGGACAGACCATGACCACGCCGCGCGAGATCGAGTTGAAGCTGGAATGCGGGGTCGCCGACCTCCCCGCCCTCGCGAGCCATCCCCTGCTGCAGGCGGACGGGACGCCAGAGCCGGTGGTTCTCACCTCGATCTACTTCGACACGGCCAAGGGCGACCTGCGTCGGGCGGGCCTGACCCTGCGGGTCCGCCGGGAGGGCGAGCGCCGCGTCCAGACGGTGAAGGCGGCTGCGTCTGGCGCGGGCCTGTTCGACCGCGCCGAATGGGAGGGCGAGATCGCCGGGGAGAGGCCCGACCTCGATCGCCTGGCCGAGACGCCGGTGCCGGCGCTGTTGGCGGACCTGTCCGACACCGATCTCCAACCCGTCCTCACGACCGTGGTGGAGCGCACCACCCGCCTCGTGGTCCACGGCGATTCATTGATTTTCGTGACCCTCGACCAGGGGCGCATCGAGACGAAGGGCGGCGACGTGCCCCTCTGCGAGGTCGAGCTCGAACTCGAGGAGGGTAAGCCCGGCGACCTGTTCGGCCTCGCCCAGGCGCTCGCCGAGACCGTGCCCCTGCGCCTCGGGGCCCTGAGCAAGAGCGCCCGCGGCTGGAGCCTCCTCGACGGCACCCTGCGCAAGTCGAGCAAGTCCGGCGCCGTCCGCCTCGCGCCGGAGGCGACGGCCGGCGAGGCGTTCCGGACCATCGCCCAGGCCTGCCTGCATCACCTGCGTCTCAACGAAGACGTGTTCCTCCAGCGGCGCCATCCCGAAGGGCTTCACCAGATCCGCGTGGCCCTGCGGCGCCTGCGCTCGGCCCTCACCCTGTTCAAGCCGATCCTCGCGGGCGACCCGGCGACGGCGCACCTGCGCGACGAGATCAAACGCGTTACCGAACCGTTCGGGCGGGCACGTAACCTCGACGTGTTCCTTGAGACGACCCTGCCGGCGGAACTGGAGAAGCGGCCCGACGAAGCCGGCCTGAACGACCTGCGCACCCGGCTCGAGGCCGAGCGCGACCGGGCGCATGATGCCGTCATCGCCACCCTCGAATCGCCGGCCTGGCGCAGCCTGATCCTCGATGTCGCCGCCTGGATCGAGACGGGGGCGTGGCGCAGTCAGACGGACGCGCCGGTGCGCGACGCTCCGGCGGAGGATTTCGCGGCTGACATCCTCGACCGCGCCCGCCGCCGCATCCGCAAGCGTGGACGCCACCTCGACCGGATCGACTCCGAGGCACGTCACCGTGTCCGGATCGAGGGCAAGAAACTGCGCTACGGCGCCGAGTTCTTCGCCAGCCTCTATGCCGACGGCAAGCGGCAGAAGCGCCACAAGGCCTTCGTCTCGGCCCTGTCGGACCTGCAGGACCATCTCGGCGCCCTGAACGACATGGCGACGGCCCACGAGGTCCTGGCGGGACTCACCCATGACGGGTCCGGTGTCCCGGCCGAGACCCTGTTTGCCGCCGGCCTGACGGCGGCCGACAACGAAGCCTCGACCAAGGCCCTCCTCGCCAAGGCGGCGGAGGCCCATGGTGATCTCATGGACGTGAAGCCGTTCTGGCGGTGAGGTGGAGCCTTCGGGCCGCCAATGGCAGCCCTCAGCGGCCGACGCTGAGGGCGTAGAGGGTGATGGCCGCAGCGTTCGACACGTTGATGCTCCGGATCTCGCCCCGGAACGGGATCCGGGCCAAAACGTCGCAATTGTCTCGGGTGCGCTGGCGCAGACCCTTGCCCTCGGCACCCAGCACGATCACCGCCGGGCGCTTCGGACCGATGGTGTCGAGGTCGGTGTCGGCGTCGGAATCGAGGCCGATGCGGGTGAAGCCGCGCTCGCCCAGCTCGATCAGCGCCTCGGAGAGATTGCGCACGATGACGAGGGGGACGTGCTCGAGGCCGCCCGAGGCGGATTTGGCGAGCACGCCCGTGGCGGTGGGCGAATGGCGCGCCGTGGTGATGATCCCGGCGACCCCGAAGGCGGCGGCCGTGCGGACGATGGCCCCGACATTGTGCGGATCGGTGATCTGGTCGAGGGCGAGGAGTAGGGCGTCGTCTGGTAGGTCGTCGAGGTCGGGGCCCGGCAGCGGGTCGGCTTCGAGGTAGAGGCCCTGGTGCACGGCGTCCGGCCCGAGGAGGGCGTTGATGGCGCTCGGCCGAACCAGTTCGGGATCGATGCGAAGCTGTCCGATCTCCTCCGTCAGGCGTGCCATGGCGTTCTCGGTGGCGAGGAGCCGATGCAGGCGGCGCCCCTCGTTGGCCAGCGCCTGGGCGACGGGGTGCCAGCCGTAGAGCACCACGCGGTCACCCTCCGGTCCGGACGGCCGGGGCCGGAAGCGGTCGCCGCTGGGACCGGGCCGTCTCGTCTGCCGGCCCGGCGGGCCGTCGCGTCGCGTGGTCATGGGGTGCTGTCCGCCGTCTCTGGAGAGGTGCGGGAAACGCCCGCCCCGATGTTCCGCGACAAACCGGCCACCGGCCTTTTCGTCAAGCGGCAAACTTGTCCGCAAACACCCGTTGCTCCCGCCGCCGATCCCGCCTATAGAGGCCTCGCTCCGACCAGCGCCCTTCGTCTAGCGGTCCAGGACGTCGCCCTTTCACGGCGAAAACACGGGTTCGATTCCCGTAGGGCGCGCCAACTATCTTAAGCACTTAACTTCGATTTGTGTTGGCCCCGGAGCATTCGTTGTCGAATTCGTTGCCGGGTGGTGGCGGTCATGAGCGACGAAAAAATCCCGTCCCCTGTCTCCTATAGCGATCCAATCGCACCGACCTCCAAAATCTGTATCAGAGCTTGAGGGCCAGGTGGCTGCTTGGGCTCTTGCTCATGGCGAGGACCCGGCAGGCGCGCTCAGAGAGCTCCGACGCCCGACAGCGCTTGCCCGCCTCATCTATCGCGTGTTCGGCGTTGATCGTCCCCGGAAGAAACCGGGCCCGAAACCGAAGCCCGGCCTTGATGCGCTTGTGATTGCCATCGCCCACGATCTCGATCGCAAAGGAACCAAAGGGTCAGCCAACTGGACTGAGGTTCACTCGCATCTCGACAACCAGGAAGGGCTAATGGGTGAGCTTCTAAGTGTGGCGCCCAGCGCGATAGAGCAGCGCTATCGGCGCGCCAGACGGCGCAACCCGACCTGACATATTCTCTGCGCAGGAATTCGTCCCGAGACGCTATGGCGCTGCATGGGACAGTAATGAGGCCTCTCCCATCAGTGAGGCCCGTCCATGCCATCGATCAAAACCGCCCGAAATTCAGAGTTTTTCCCCGCTCCTGCCGCACTGTGCATTGAGGCGGGCGCCGAGTATCTCGGCGTATCCCGCAGCTCCGTTTGGCGTCGCATCAAGGATGGAACGCTGCCCTGTGTCCGTTTGAAAGGGCGCACGCTGCTTCACCGTGACGACCTCGACGCCGTGCTTGCTCGTCATGTGCAGGGCGCGTGATGCGGGTCGTCGACAAGCTGCTCAGGCTGCCTGATTCTGCACAGACCGTCGGGCACACGCTGGTCGAGACTGGCAGCCTGATCGCGTTCCTCAATGTGCTGACCTGACTGGTATTTTGGACCGAGCCGATTGAGAGGCTACTGCATGGTAGCGGCCATGGGTAGCCGGAAGGCCAGATCCGGGAAGGTGACAGGCGCGGGCGGCCGGTAGCCCAAGGACGAATGCGGTCGAACGCGGTTGTAGGTATTCTGCCAGATCCCAATCACGGTCCGTGCCTCCTTGAGCGAGTATAAGATCTCTTGGCGTAGGCACTCGTCCTTCAGCTTGCCATTGAAGCTCTCACAAGAGCCATTCTCCCACGGCGATCCTGGTGCATTGTACTGGATCTGCGGGCCGGTTTTGGCGACCCACTTCCGCAAAGCCTTCGAGATCATCTCTGGACCATTGTCGCAGCGGATGTTCTCTGGGATGCCACGCATACACATCGCATCGGCCAGCGTCTCGATCACACCCAGACTGTTGATGCGCCTCGCGACCTTGAGCGCCAGGCAGGCGCGACTGTGCTCGTCGATCAGCGTCAGGATACGCAGGCTTCGCCCGTCATGGGTCTGACCCTGGACAAAGTCGAAGCCCCAGACGTGATTGCGATGGAGAGGCCGCAGCCGCACGCAGGAGCCATCGTTCAACCACAGCCGGCTTCGCGGCCGATGCTTTCGCGGAACCTTGAGCCCCTCACGACGCCAGATCCGCTGAACCCGGTCTTTCCCCACCTGCCAACCCGCCGCCTGCAGCAGCGCGGTGACGCGGCGGTAGCCGGAGCGCCCGTACTCGGACGCCAAGGCAACGATGGCGCGGGTCAGCGCATCCTCGTCAGCCGGCACCGTCGGCACGTAGCGTTGCGTGCCCCGGTGCTGGCCGACGATCCGGCAGGCGTGGCGCTCCGAGAGGCCGTACTTCTCCTGGATCGCGTCGACTGCCTGCCGGCGTCGCTCCGGGGCTACAAGTTTCCCGAGGCGACATCCGCCAGCACTTGCTTCTCCAGGGACAAGTCAGCCACGAGCCGGCGCAATCGCGCGTTCTCGCGCTCCAGATCCTTCATCCGACGGGCCTATCAATCTGCAGGCCGCCGTACTCCTTGCGCCAGCGATAGTAACTCTGCTCGGAGAGCTCGGCCTCCTTGCAGGCCAGGGCCAAACTCTTGCCCTGGGCCGTTTGAACCTCGATCTGGCGCAGCTTCAGAACCACCTGTTCCGCACCCGCCTTCTGACCTCGCTTCATGTTGAACTCCTTCGGTCCTGGCTGATCCTCTCAATCAGCCCGGTCCAAAGCCAGCCGGTCAGGTCAAGGAGCCCCGGGGTGGAGTAAAAAAATCAGTTCGCTCCCGCCAAGTGCATCATGGCGTTTGAACCCGCATGATGTAAATCGATCACACATTTTTCGTATGACGAGTTTGGCGTATTGTAAAATCGATTTACTCTAGCAGTCTATTTATCATGTTCAAGCAGCTAGATTGGGCCGGTTCGGCGATTGCTGTAGCGGAGACGGGGGCGCAGCCGAGTCCTGCCCGCGATGGCCCGACGATCGGCGCATTTGGATGCTAAAAGTTTGCTCTTGCTCGAGGCTGGCCCGGCGCTTGTCCCTCTGTCGCACAGACAGGACGACGAGTGGATCTTTCGGGAGAGCTCTCGCGCAGTAGTTACGGATGATGAGCTCGGCCATCGGCGCTGGGGACTCGCCGTATCTGAAGCGGATTCCGCTGCAAACGGAGAGCGGCTTGGCGAGGGACGGATCGACGAGGCGCCCGACCAGCACGATCGCATCCCAAAGGAGGGCATCGATTACGGCCCATAGGCTCTGCACCCACTGGAGGCTTGCAAGATACCGGAGCGATCCAGGAAGCGGGTTCGCCATGATGGCAATCTCGACGTCGCGGAGGACGTGGGCGTGATCGCCACCGGAGACGATCGCCTCGTCGGGCATGGTGGCCACCAGTGCGGCGCGCCACTTTGCCTCCTGGTTCGATCCGAGGCTGGTCTCGAGCAGCAGAGGGGTGGGCAGTGGCCTCGGTTCCTTGGCTTGCAGCATATCCAGCGCCTCGGCAGGGATCGTGCATGCAAGCATCAAGTGCCCGGTTCATGCCTGCGATCTGGAGCCGGCCGGGCCTCGACCTTCCTATCCTGCGCTGTGGGCGGAGAAGCACAGAATGTCGAACCGATCGAAGGTGGCGTTTATCGGTACGGGGGGCACGATCTCGTCCCTCGGTACCGACAGCCTCGACATCCTCAACTACACCGCCACGGGCCTTCGCCTGACGGCCGATGCGATCCTCGACCGGGTTCCCGAGGCGCGCACGGTCGCTGACGTCGTCGCGGTGCCGTTCCGTGCGGTGGCGAGCCCCGCGATCGGCTTTTCAGAGTGGCGCGATCTGGTGTGGCTGTGCGAGCGGCTGACCTGCGAGCACCCCGATCTTGCCGGCATCGTCATCGGCCATGGTACCGCCACCCTAGAGGAGACGGCCTACGCCCTGAGCCTTACCCTGACGGTGGCCTGTCCCGTCGTGCTTGTGGGGGCCCAGCGTCCAATCAGCGCCCTCTCGAGCGATGCGGGACTGAACCTCGTGGCCGCCCTGCGCACCGCCGCAGCACCTGCCTCACACAGCCGGGGCGTGCTGGTGGTGCTCAACGATGAGATCCAAGCTGCCCGAGACGTCACCAAAACCTCGGTGGCGCGGCTGCAGACGTTCCGGACACTCGATTTCGGCGCCCTCGGGCAGATCGACGGCGCGGCGGTGCACTACTATCGCCGCTCCGAGCGTCGTCATGCCCCCGGGACACCCTTCGATATCCGCGACCGCTCCACGCTCCCGCGTGTGGACGTGTCCTATGCCCATGCCGACGCCGACGGCACGGCGGTGCGGGCCTTCGTCGCCGCTGGAGCACGAGGCATCGTCTCCGCTGGTCTTGCGCCTGGCATGACCCCGCCAGCGGAAGCCGATGCCCTCGAAGATGCGGTCTCCGCGGGCGTCATCGTCGTGCAGTCGACGCGCGCAGGAAGTGGAGTCGTCCCCCTTACCACCCGGCTCGCCGAACGCGGCATCCTGAGCGCCGACAACCTCACCCCGCAGAAGGCCCGTATACTGCTCGCGCTCGCCCTCACGACGACGCGCGACCCCGCCGCCATCGCCGAGATCTTCGCGACCTATTGAGGCGAGACGGGCCTGGGCCCTCTGCAGTTATCCGGACAACCAAAGCCCCGCAGACCTTCAGGCGCGGGGCTGCGTCGTGCCTTCGGGCGAACAAGCACGCTATTCGAGTGATTC
This sequence comes from Methylobacterium adhaesivum, assembly GCF_022179065.1. Classification (GTDB taxonomy): domain Bacteria; phylum Pseudomonadota; class Alphaproteobacteria; order Rhizobiales; family Beijerinckiaceae; genus Methylobacterium; species Methylobacterium adhaesivum. The sequence continues at coordinate 27,069 of NZ_BPQD01000004.1, read as the reverse complement.
AATTCGGATTGGCAGCCGCCGCAATCGTTTGCCGGTAGCGTTGAACACAGCGTTGGCGATCGCGGCGTTGACGCCAATGATGCCGAGCTCGCCCAAGCCTTTCAGGCCGAGCGGGTTCACCTCCGTATCCGCGTCCGGCACTAGGATGGCCTCCATCGCCGGCGTGTCGGCGAAGGTCGGCACGAGGTACTCGGCCAGGTCGTCGTTGCGGTAGTGCCCGGCATCAACCACGGTTTCCTCGAGCAGCGCCGAGCCGAGTCCCCACAGCATCCCGCCCACGAGCTGGCTGCGGGCCGTCAGCGGGTTGAGGATGCGGCCGGCCGCGAAGGCGCCCGTGAGGCGAGCCACCCGGATTTCACCGGTCTCGCCATGCACATGCACCTCGGCGAACTGCGCCCCGAAGGCCCAAGACAGCGTATCGGCGCCTCCGCTCTTCAGGGCGATCCGCCCGGCCCGCATGGCGTCGAGGGCCTTTTTCCCGCTGCCTGGCGGGACGAACTCGGCCAGTGTCGTGATGCGGTCGCCGCCGCTGCCTGCCACAAGGTCGCTCAACGGCGCATACCGCCCGTCCGGCGCCGCCAGGGTTTTTGCGTGGAATCGCAGATGCGCCGGGTCGCAGCCGGCGAGGAGACTGCCGGGCGTGACGGCCACGGCCGCTGAGCGGGCTCGAAGCGCCTCGCAGCCGAGGGCCAAGGTATGCATCAGGCTCGTTGTCGTCGATGACCCGCCCGACAGGCCGGCGGGCGGCAGTGTCGTATCGCCAAGGCGCACGGTGACGGCCTCAACGGAGAGTCCGAGCCCGTCGGCGGCCCCCATGGCGAGCAGGGTCCCGATCCCGTTGCCGATCTCGTGATGCGCCGTCTCCACGAAGGCGGTGCCATCGGCCAGAAGAGTCACTCGCATGGTGGCCGGCGAAATCTTGACCGGGCGTACGGAACTCGCGCAGCCAAGGCCAACTTGCCAGGGGCCCGCGCGCAGGGTTCCGGGCTCGCGGCGGCGCTCCCAGCCAAAAGCCGACGCGCCCGCGTCGAAGCACGCCATGAGAGGGCGGGACGAGAACGGTTTGCCGCTGATCGGGTCCGTGCCGGTGTCGTTGCGACGGCGCAGGGCGATGGGGTCGAGGCCGAGGGCATGGGCCATCTCATCAACGGCGCTCTCAAGGGCGAACAGGTAGGGCACCTCGGGCGGTGCCCGCATGGGCCCCGGCGTGTTGCAATCGATCCGTACCGCGCGCTCGTCAGTATGCACGTTGGGGCAGGCATAGAGGCTCGCCGTGACGTCCGTGCCCTCCATGGCGAAAGGGTCGAAGCGCGAGGTGGTCACCTTCGCCTCATGCACGAGAGCGGTGAAGCGGCCGTCTCGCTCCGCACCCAGGCGGATGTCATGGCGGGTCTCTGGCCGGTAGTTGGCGATGGTGAAGCACTGGCGCCGCGTTGGAACGAGGGAGACCGGTCGATCGAGGCGCCGGGCCGCCAGGGCGACGAGCGCGGTGTACTGCGCCAGGGCGAACTTCGAGCCGAAGTGGCCGCCGATGAGGCTTGCTACAACGTGGACGTTTGCCGGATCGAGGCCAAGCTGCGCGGCGAGCCCGTGCTGGACGGCCCCGAGGTAGCGGGTCGGCTCGTAGACGGTGAGGTGCGGCCCGTCCCAGGCGCAGGTGGTGGTAAACAGCTCTATGGGGTTGTGGTGCTGCACCGGCGTCTCGTAGCGCGCCTCGACGCGCACGGGCGCACTCGTCATGGCCACGGCGGCATTGCCCGTGCGGGGATCGTGATGATCGGGCTTCAGGTCGGCAAGACGCACGGTCTCGGCGCCTGGTTCGTCGAACCCGGCGGCAAACGGGCTCTCGTCATAGGCCACCCGGACCCGTGCAGCGGCGGCCTGAGCCGCTTGTCGGGTCTCGGCGACCACGACGGCGACGATCTGGCCGGCATACGCGATGGCGTCGGAGCCTAACGGTAGGTGCGAGGAGTTCGCGTAACCGCCGGCCATCAGGTGATCGACGGGGCGGATCGCCCCAGCGAAGTCGCGATGGGTGAAGATGCCGAGGACGTCGGGCATGGATTTCGCCGCTTCGAGCTCGAATCCGATGATGCGGCCGCGGACGATGGTGCTGGTGACCAGGGCCGCATGTGCGAGGCCCGGCAGAGGGACGTCGGAAGCGTAAATCGCCGCCCCCGTCACCTTCGCATCCCCATCGATCCGGGTGTGCGGATGCCCCAGATACCTCCGGCCTCGAGGTTCGACGGCGCGGTCGCCGCTCACGGCAGACCGTTGCCGCCGGCCGCGCCGTAAACCTGTCCCGTCGCGTAGCTGCCATCGGACGAGGCGAGCTGCACGTAGATCCCCGCGAGTTCCACGGGCTGACCGGGGCGGCCGAACGGCGTCTGCGCACCGAATTTCTCGAGCTTCTCCATGGAGGCGCCGCCGGAAACCTGAAGCGGCGTCCAGATCGGGCCTGGCGCCACGCCGTTGACGCGGATACCCCTCTTGGCGAGCTGCTTGCCGAGCGAGCGCACGAAGTTCGTCGTGGCGGCCTTGGTCTGGGCGTAGTCGTAGAGGTCCGGCGTCGGATCGGTCGCCTGTTCGGAGGTCGACGCGATGATCGTTGCGCCGGGTTTCAGATGCGGCAGGGCTGCCTTGATGATCCAGAACGGCGCGTAAATGTTCGTCTTGATCGTCCAGTCGAACTGCTCGTTGGAGATGTCGAGGATCGAATCGTGGGCCTGCTGGCGGCCGGCATTGCTCACGAGGATGTCGAGGCCGCCGAGGCCCTCGACGGCGCGCGCGACGAGGTCGCGGCAGAAGGCTTCGTCGCGCAGGTCGCCCGGAATGGCAATGCCCTTGCGGCCGGCCGCCTTGATCAGATCGATGACCTCGCGGGCATCCGGCTCTTCGTCCGGAAGGTAGTTGATGGCCACGTCCGCGCCTTCGCGGGCGAAAGCGATAGCCGCCGCCCGGCCCATACCGGAATCGCCTCCGGTGATGAGGGCCTTGCGCCCGGCGAGCCGCCCCGATCCGCGATAGCTCGTCTCGCCATGGTCGGGCTTCGGGTCCATGCGGCCGGCGAGGCCCGGCCAGGGTTGCGACTGGCGCTTGAACGGCGGCGCCGGGAACTTGCCGATGGGGTCCGTGAGTGGCTGCCCCGTCGCGGCGGACGGCTCCTGCGCCTGCGCGGCGCCCGCCGCGGCGACGGCGAGACCCGTGCCGACGGCGCCGACGATCTGGCGGCGCGAAGGCGAAGGGATGTCGTTCGAGGTCATTCGGTGTCCTGCTTTGTCATGCTGGGAGAACCGGCGGGCAGTCGGAACGTTCAGGCGCAGTGCTGTCGCAGGAAGCGATCGACGTCTTTCGGATGCAGCTCCGCACTCCGTCGATTGACCTCTAAGGGTACGGTTCGGCGAACGGCTGCTGATCCACGGCATTCGCGAGCGTAAGCGCCAGTGCAAGATCACCTGGCGGTGGTGGTTGGGGCCGGCCGGCGCCTCGACTACGAGCCCGAACACTTCGATGCCTACGGTGATCTCGGACGCGAGGAAGAAACCATCGGCCCAGTGATTCCCATCGACGCCATGCCGGGGAAGGGCGTGCTGCGCGGCGTAATTGCCTATGACTGCAACCCGCTGCAGCGGGCGCTTGGCTGGTCGATCATCTCCGTGCTCCAGCCCCTGGAGTTCGAGATCCTGCCGAAGGCGGCGCCGTGACCTGCCCGCTCGTCGAACCGCAGGATCTGGGCGCCGTCTACGCGCTGATCGCTGGCCTTGTGGGGCTCATCGTCGGCGGGGCGGCGAAGCGGTAGACCGGAACCGTCCGGCCTGCGGGCCGTTCACTCACCATCTTCCCCCCGAGGAATCCACCTTCACCCGCCCGGCTCGCGCCGCGGCGGGTTTTTCGTTTGAGCCTCGTAGAGCCTCGTGCCAAGCATGCCGGTAGCCCGGCCGACATCGCGAAAGGTCGACAGCAAGTGACCGCCTACGAGTTCTTCAAGGATTTTGCGGGGCCTATCGCAACAGTCACGGCAGCTGGCGTCGCGGTGTTCGTGACCCTGAAGCTCGGACGGCGCCAAGCCGCTGCCGCAGAGCGGCAGTCGGAAACTGCACGCAACAAGCTTATGGCAGACATATTTGATCGAAGATTTTCTGCCTATGAAGCAGCCATGAAAACGTCTGAGGTGGCACTATTCGAGGATAGCGATCAAAGATTATCAAATCCCGATTTTCATAAGTCAGCATATGCCGCACTTTAAGCTGAGTTTCTGTTTCCGCCAGAAATATTTCCATACGTAAAATCAATCGTCGATCAGTAATACGATTTGATCTCTAGAGAGGGACGGCTTTCTCTAAGATCTGTTCATGATGATAATTACGAGCAACAGCATGAAAATGTATCAAAACTCCGTGAAGATCTACTCTCAGCTCGGAAGGCTCTCACGATGAAGATTCGTCCACACATGAACTTATCTTTTCATTGAGTTTATCAGCCCGGCCGCCATCATGGCGAGCCGGGCTTTTTGCGTCTTAGGCCCCCGCTGCTCGCATCAACCGCCGCCGGATTTCGACAGCCTTCTCTTCGACCGTCCGCTCAACGCTGTCCGTCCAGACCACCAAGACGATGAGGCGCAGGGCGAGTTCGTCCACGCCGAGGCCCGCCGCGAACGGCAGAATTCGCCCCACTGCGATCTCGATCTCGCCCATCACCGGCCGAACAGCCAGATCGGCACGGCGCCGGACGGCCGGCCCGGCGTATCGCGATAGTGGGCCGTGTTGACGAAGGCGATCCGGCTGGCGGTGATCGCCGACACCTTGTCGCCCGACATGACGACGCCGCCGCAGTAGTCGAAACGGATCAGACCAACGTGCCGATGCACGCCGAACAGGTCGAGCGTGGTCCAGCCGAGCCCGGCGGCCTCTTCCGCCCATCGATCGAGGAAATCGACGCACTTCTCGTGGACGCTCGCCCAGCTTTGTGCAGTCAGGTCTGGGCACGGAACGACGCTTGGTCGAAGGTCGAGGAAGCCCTTGCGCCAGAGTTTTGGGTCGGCGGGGATAACGGCTGGTGCGGCTGGCATGGGATCCGGCGTGTGGTGGCCGGACGGGATAGGCGTGCCCGGGGCAGCGGGCTAGGGCTCGGGTGTCACCTGCGGCCGTCGCCCGTGCTCTCCGGGCTCAGAGCGTCTCGTCGACGCTAGCCGCTCGCCTCAGCCGCCCTGCAGGCTTTACGCGAAATCCTCCGGCACCTCGCCGACCTGCCCCAGGATTGTCGCTGCCTCGAGCTCGCCCGTCTCGTCGTCTGCCACGACCTTCAGCGCGGCCGTCCCCGGCATCCGTCCACCCATGGCTTCGGCCTACTTCAGCGCGCGGCTTTCGGTCGGCGATACCTCGCGATCGCCCGGCACCAACCGCTTCCGCTTGATTACGAAAGTCTGCACCAGGAACGTCGTTTTCATCGCCATGGTCGCCCTCCTCTGATTGCACCTGCTCGGCGCTCGCACCGAACCTCAGCGAAGGCCTTCGCCAGCACCGCATGGCCTCTCTCGTCGTAGACCTCGACATACCATGCCGACCAATCAGTGCCCGCGGCGCGGGACATAAGATCGAGGGCGACCCGTTCCGCGTGCAGCCGCACCAGCGCGACCGTCGGAATACGCCGTCCGCGCAGGTCTGCGACCAGATCGTACCCGTCTGTACAGTGGAAGCGGTAAAGCCGCGTCGGCACTACGGTTTTACCCCTCACTCCACAGGCGTCCACCGGCTCGTTTGCAAACTTGGCCGTATCGATTGAACCACTCGTCGAGATGCAGTTTGTTCCTGTTATGTTCTAGCAGGAGCCGGACGCGAGATGCACGCCTCTCCCAACGAGCCGCCTGTTGAAATCCGTCTCACCGAGGCGGAAAGGATCGCGCTCGCCTATCACCGCGCAGCCCGTGGCGACGCTTGGGCCGCCCTAGTGCGGGCGATCGAGGACGCGCTGGCCGACCTCACGGAGGCCGAGCGCCGGACTATGCAGCGGGACCGGCTAATCTCTCACGGCTACGTCCGTGGGGGCCTGCCGCTGGCACGAGCGAGCACCGCTTCGTGAGCCCCTACACCGTTGATGAACTGATTCTCGGCAGTGCGGATGCCGTTCGCGTGCCCGTGATCGGACAAGCCCTTTGCGCCGGCTTCCCGAGCCCGGCCGACGACTTCATGGAAGGGGCACTTGAGCTGCCCCGATGGCTGGTCCCGAACCCGCCCGCGACATTCCTAATGCAGGTTCGTGGCTGGTCCATGCTCGGCGCCGGCATCCATGACCGAGACCTCGCCTGCATCGATCGCAGCCTCCGCGTTGAGGATGGCAACGTCGTCGTGGCGGTGGTCGACGGGCAGCTCTCGTGCAAACGCTACCGGATGGCGGGCAACCGCGCCCGGCTCGAGTTCGACAACCCGGACATGCCCGCCTTCGCCGTCGATGAGTACGGAGAGGTCGACATCTGGGGCGTACTGCGCTTCTCGATCCGCTGGCATCTTGTGCGCGGGCGGCTGTCGTGAGCGATTCAGCGCCAAGCCAACTGGATCCGATCGGGGGCGGGCGCGCCATTGCCCTCATCGATGGCAACAGCTTCTATTGCTCGTGCGAGCGCGTGTTCGATCCCAAGCTCGCCCGGGTGCCGGTGATCGTGCTGAGCAATAATGATGGCTGCGCCATCGCCCGTACCGCCGAGGCCAAGGCCCTCGGGATCAAGATGGGCGATCCATTCTTCAAGATACGCGAGCAGTGTCGGCGCGACGGCGTGCGGGTGTTCTCCTCGAACTACACGCTCTACGGAGACATGAGTTCGCGCACGAACGCAGTCTATCGGGACTTCTCCCCCCGCGTCGAGATCTACTCCATCGACGAATCGTTCCTCGACCTGTCGGACGTCCACCCGGATCTGCGCATCGAGCTGGCGCGGGACCTGCGCGCCACGGTGCTGGCCTGGACCGGCATTCCGACCTGCGTCGGCATCGGCCCGACGAAGACGCTCGCCAAGCTCGCTAACCACATCGCCAAGACGCAACCCGCCCTGGACGGCGTCTGCGACCTGACCGACCCGGTGGCCTACGATCACTGGCTCTGCCGGATCTCAGCGTCCGAGGTCTGGGGGATCGGTCGCGCCTCGGCGACGAAGATCGAGGCCATGGGTGTCGACACGGTGGCGGACCTGCGCGACCTCGATCCGCGCCCCGTGCGCAAGGCGATGACGGTGGTGGGCGAGCGCATCATCCACGAGCTGCGTGGCGTGTCGTGCCTGCCCCTCGAGCTGGTGCCGGCCCAGCGCAAGGGCTGCGCCGTCACCCGTTCGTTCTCCCGCCGCGTCGAGGACCGGGCCACGGTGGAACAGGCGGTGGCCGCCCACGCCACGCGTCTGGGCGAGAAGCTCCGGCGCGAGGGCCTGGGTACCGACCATATGACGGTCTTCTACCACACCTCGACCCACGATCGCGGCGACCCGATGCGTTCGGTCTCCACCACGGTGACGCTGCCCGAGGCGACGAACGACAGCCTCGTGCTAATCCAGGCGGCACAGCTCGGCGTCGCCCGCACCTGGCGCGAAGCACCGGGCGACCGGCCGTGGCGCTACAGCAAGGCCGGCGTGATCACCACGGACCTGATGCCCCTGGCCGCCTCGCCCCGCGCGCTCATCGGGCAGATGGATCGCGAGCGCAGCGGTCCGCTCATGGCGGCTATGGACGCGTGCAACAGCCGGTTCGGACGCGGGACCGTGGTGCCAGCGCGTGCCGGGCTGACCGAGAAGCGGACGTGGTCGACGAAGTTCGAAATGCGCTCGCCTCGGTACACGACCCAGGTGGCCGAGCTACCAACGGCGCACGCGTGAAGAGCGGCCTGCTGCGATGAGACCAACTTTCACGAGAGTTCGGATCATTTCGCCGGATGGGTCCGTGCCGTGAGCTTATTGCCGTCAGGATCGCGGAGGTAGGCGACGAAAGCCCCATTTGGACGTTCGGAAGGAGCGCTCTCGATCGCGGTCCCCCCCTGCGCGGCGCCGGCCCGGTGCCAAGCGAGGACGTGGTCAGGGGTCGCGGCGACGATGCCGATCGTCCCACCATTGGCCGCAGTCGCGGGATTGCCGTCGATCGGCTTCGTGATCATCAGCCGACCGCCCTCGTAGGCGTAAATCAGCCTGCCTCTCTCATCCATTCTGCCGGGACCGCCGCCCAAGGCGGCGAACGTGGCGTCGTAGAAGCCCCTGGATCGCTCCAGATCATTGCTGCCGATCATGATGTGCGTGAACATGCTTCCTCCCGGTCTAGCGTGAAGCGCATCTTAGCCTGTGAACCACCGGTCCGCGCCCTTCACCCCGATCTGATCCACCCGGCCTTGGCCAGGTCGCGGCTTTGGCCCTGTCCGACCGCATTGGGCAGTCCCCGATCACGTGCGAGCCGCGCGACACCGACCGCTATGGCCGGATGGTCGCGGTTTACCGGAAGGCTAGCGAGGACCTAAACGCCTGGATGCTCTCGCAGGGCCATGCGATCGCCTACCAGTGGTACTCAACGGACTACGTCGCAGCCGAGGCGACGGCCAAGGCCACGAAGCGCGGGATTTGGGCAGGCGCGTTCACAACGCCCTCCGACTAGCGCCGGGGGGGGAGCGCGAGGGGGATGGGGGTCGCAGCCCCCTGTGGCCCAGAAGGCCCTATTCCAGCCCTAGCCGGTCGGGCGGAAACGCCCGCTCCCGGCGATTGCGCCATCAAGGGCAACATTTCCCGCGCGGGCGAAAAGGTTCACCACGTCCCTGGCTAGCGCGATTACGACCGGACTCGGATCGGCAAAAAATCTGGCGAGCGGGTGTGCTGCTCGGAGGACGAGGCGAAGGCAGCCGGGTGGCGACCACCTCGAGGGTGAGATCGATGGGGGCGGGAGCCGGCCGCTCGGCGCTTTGGTCAAATGTCCGGGTGGGGTGGTTTTCAGCTGGACCGCTTATGGAATGGAAGTGACGAAATCGGACGTTTGCCCGGAGGCCGACCGTCCGGTTCAGATCGCCGCTCTGAACCGGACGGTCGGCGGTGCGCCTGATACGAGCAGCTCTGCGAGCTTATCCAAGCCTTCGCGAAGCGAGGCTTGGTCCGGCGCTGCGTTGATGCAGACGCGCACACTGTCGCTCTGGTGCAAGGAGGACACCTCGAAGAGGCTCAGTGGCGTGACGCCCACCCCGATGTCTTCGGCGGCTTGCCTGTAAGCCTCGGCAGACCAGCCGTTCCGCAGGTTGAGGCAGAAGTAGAACGCGTTTCGGTGGCTCATGATGGCTTGCTCCGGCATGCGGGAGGCCACGAGGGCCTGCCGGGCTTCGGTTTCCGTTCGCAAGTCGGCCACGACCTGATCGATCTGCTGCGAGGCTAGCAGGCGCGTCGCCCATTCGGCGTTGAAGGGGGAGGCCATCAGGGTGCTGGCCCGAAGGGCGATGCCGAACGCGTAGACCAGATGCCGAGGCACTCTTATGAACCCTATACGCAGCCCTGGGCCGGCGAGCTTCGACAAGCTGGAGATATGCACCACCCGGTCCGGGGCGGAGGCGGCCAGCGGCCGCAACGGCGGATCAGGCAAGAAGCCGTAGACGTCGTCCTCGACGATCATGACGTTGTGGCGTTCACAGACCTCGGCCACATGCAGCCGCCGCTCCAACGACATCGTCGCCGTGGTCGGGTTGTGCAACGTCGGCGTACAGAACAGGACCTTCGCCTTGGTCCGCTGGCAGACGACGTCGAGGTAGTCGGGCATGAGGCCTTCGCGGTCCATGCGCACACCGACCAGCGAGCGTCCTAGCATGCCGGCGGCCGATTTCAGCCCGTAGAAGCTTAGTTCCTCTGCCAGCACGGCCTCGCCGGGTCGGGTCAACGCCATGAGCGCGAGCATTAGGCCGTGCTGACCGCCACAGGTGACCAGCAGGTCGTCGGCCTGGGCCTCGATTCCGAAGCGGCCGAGCCAACGCGCCGCGATCTCCCGATGCCGATTCAGACCGATATCGACCTGGGCAGAGAGCATGGCGCCGACATCCATGTGGGCGTCGAATGCCGGGCGTATCGACGCCAGCGCGGGGTGACGCATCGCATGCGACGGGAAGTTGTGGGACAGGTCGAGGAAGGCCGGGCGTGGGGCGGGGGCCCGCAGAGATGACGGTGCGTCCGTCTCCTGCACTAGGTTGAGGAACGTGCCCCGGCCTACCTCGCCCCGCGCCAGGCCTGTCCGTTGCATCTCCGCATAGGCGCGGCTGATTGTGCCGATGTTCAGCGACAGCCAGGCGGCGAGGTCCCGTTGCGGCGGCAGCCGGTCGCCCGGGCGCAGAATGCCGGATCGCAGTGCAATTTCCACCGCGCTCACGATGGCGAGGTAGCGCGGGCCCGCCGCCCGCTCGATCGCCTCCGTCCATACCGGTCGCGTCATGGATGTTCCAGTCGCGTCATGGCCGTTCCAATTGTCCGGGTGATTGTCCTAGCGTGCTCCAGGGAGCGCCGGAAATCCAAGCATCGTGCCGGATGTCTCCCCGCGCAAAGTAGGACAATCCCGCCTAATCTGCTCGTGACAATGCGGCTCACGGTGAGGACCGCGGAAGCGTCTTGCGGGCACGGCCTGCGACCAGGAGTTCATGGTGACGAATCCCGAGACCCCGTCCACCGCGCTCTTTCATATGATTGCCGGTGGGCCGAAGCCGGTGGCGCCCTTCAGCCATGCCGTGGAGATCGACGGCCTGGTATTCGTGACGGGGCAGATGCCCGATACCTCGCAGGCGCCTGGCCTGCTGCCGGAGGGCATCGAGGCGCAGACCCGCAACGTGATGGCCAATCTCGACGCCGTGCTGGCGGGGATCGGACTGGGCTTCGAGCACGTCGTGGTCGCCCGCGCCTTCCTCAGGGAGTTCCAGCGCGACTATGCGACCTTCAACGCGACCTACCAGTCGTACTTCCGGCAGGACCGGCGACCGGCGCGCACCTGCATCGGCACGACGGGCCTGGCCTACGACGCGCTGGTCGAGATCGACTTGGTGGCTCATCGCGGGGCGGCGCCGTCCCGGAAGGCCTGAACCGCCTCCGCCGCGACCGGGAATCGCTCCGGCGCAGGATTGGGCGGCACGATCCTCATCGAGAGCAGAAGGACTAAGCCATGTCGTTCGTTCGGACCAAGACCTTTGGCATCGCCGCCGCCGTGATGCTGACCGTCAGCGCTTCGCAGGCCTTCGCGGCCAGCCTCGACGAGATCAAGGCCAAGGGGACGATGATCGTCGCCACGGAGGACAGCTATAAGCCGTTCGAGTACGTTGAGAACGGCAAGCCGATGGGCCTCGACCACGAACTCCTGGCGCTGCTGCGAAAGGAGACGCCGTTCAAGATCGACCAGCAGATCATCCCCTGGACGGGGCTCCTGGCCGGCGTCGCCACCGGAAAGTACGACGTGGCCCTGACCGCGGCCGTGATCACGCCCGAGCGGGTGCAGAGCCTCGCCTTCACGATGCCGATAGCAGATGCGACGCAGTACTATGTCGTCCGCGCCGACGAGAGCCGGATCAAGAGCGTGGCGGATCTGGCGGGCAGGACCGTGGGCGTCCAATCCGGCGGCGCCTCCTATGCCGCCCTAGCAGATCTCGAGCCCACGCTCGCCAAGACGAACGGAAAGCTCGGTAAGGTGGTGCAGTACACCTCCCTGCCGGAGGCCTACCAGGATCTGGCCAACGGCCGGCTCGATTATGTAATCAACGGCGTCGTGAACCTCGTCAGCCTGACGAAGGATCAGCCCAAGCGCTTCAGGATGGGTGAGGCGGTCGGTGCGCCGACGTATGCGGCCTGGGCCGTGGCCAAGGGCAACGACAGCCTTCTCGCCTATCTCGACGCGTTCATGGCGAAGGTGCGGGCGAGCGGTGAGCTCTACGCCCTTCAGGAGAAATGGCTGGGCCGCGCTTTCAAGGACATGCCCGCGACGGCGTCCAAGTAGCGGGGACCCGGGCGGCGAACACCTCAAACGCGGGGAGAGGCGGCCATGACGTGGCCAGCGATCCGGACGATCCTCGACGGCGCGGTGGTCACCGCCATGCTGGCGGCCGTCAGCATCCTGCTCAGCCTGCCGCTGGGCCTGCTCCTCGCCCTTCTGCGCTGGCGTCGGGTCCCGGTGCTCGCGGGAGCACTCGCAGCTTTCGTCAGCCTCGTCCGGGCGACGCCGTTCATAACGCTCGTCCTCTTCGTCTTCTTCATCCTGCCGTCGGCCGGCATCCAGCTGGATCCGGTGCCAGCCGCCATCCTGGCCCTGACAATAAACACGGCGGCCTTCAGCAGCGAGATCTGGCGGGCGGCCCTCCAGACCTTTTCGCGCGACCAGCGCGAGGCCGCCGCCGCGTTCGGCCTGTCGGAGCGGCAGATCTTCACCCGGATCGTCTTCCCGCAGATCTGGCGGGCCAATCTCGGGCCTCTTATCAGCGAGGTCACCATCCTGCTCAAATGCACCCCGGCGGTGGCGGTCATCGGCGTCGTGGAGATCACCCGCGCCGCCGGCCGTGTCGGCGCCGAGACCTACGAGCCGCTGCCTCCGTTCCTCGTGGCGACCCTAATCTACACCGCGCTGATCGCGACGCTCGTACGGGGCCAGCGCGTCGTCGAGCGCAGAATCGCCCGGCGTTACGGGGTGACGCGCTGATGAGCGGGCTGCTGGCCGTCTGGCAGAGCCGGGACGTCTTCCTGTGGGGGGCCGCCAACACCCTGTTGCTGGTGCTGGGGTGCCTGCTGCTCAGCATCCCACTCGGCATCCTCCTCGCCATCCTCCTCACCGAGTCCCCCGGGCCGCTGCGCCGGTCGCTCGCGGAACTTGTCGATCTCCTGCGCTGCGTGCCGTTCCTGCTGCTGGCCTACCTGGTCTATTACGGCCTGCCCGAACTCGGCCTCAGGCTCGATCCGTGGTGGGCGGGATTGGCCTCGCTGACGCTCTACACCACGGCCTATCTCGCCGAGATCTTCCGGGCCGCGTTCCTCGCCGTCGCCAGGGATTCCATCGAGGCTGCCCATGCCTTCGGTCTGTCCCGCGGCCTGCTCTACCGGCGCATCATCCTGCCCCAGGTCGCCATCACAGCCGCGCCGTTGATCGGAAACCAGGTCATCACGACCATCCGGGACAGTGCCCTCCTCATGATCATCACTGTGCAGGAACTGACTTTCGCGGCGAATTTCGTCAGTGCGAACACCTTCACGCCGTTCGCGCCGTTCGCCGCAGCTGTCGGCCTCTACCTCCTCATGTCGTTTGTAATCGAGGCAGGCGTGCGACGGATGGAAAGGGTAAGGAAGGTGCGCTTTGGCTGAGATCGACGCTGCCATCTCCGTGAAGGGCGTGTGCAAGGATTTCGACGGGTTCGAGGTCCTTCGCGACATCGACCTCGACATCGCCCCCGGCACGACGACCTGCATCCTCGGGCCTAGCGGCTCGGGTAAATCGACCCTCCTGCGCTGCCTAAACTGGCTGGAGGAGCCGAGCAAAGGCTCGGTGTTCATCCACGGCAAGCCGATCGGCCGGATCGGAACGGCGGCAACCGCGCGACCCATGGCCCGGCGCGAACTCGCCACCGCGCGAACCAGCATCGCCATGGTCTTCCAGCACTTCGCGCTCTGGCCCCATCTGACAGTGCTCGGCAACGTCGTTGAGGCCCCGGTCCATGTCCTGCGCCGCCCGAGGCGGGAGGCCGAGGCGGAGGGCCGCGCGATCCTGTCGCGCGTCGGCCTCGCGGAGAAGGCCGACGCTTACCCGCATACGCTGTCCGGCGGTCAGAAGCAGCGCGTCGCGATCAGCCGAGCCCTTGCCATGAGGCCGAAGGTCATCCTGTTCGACGAGCCGACCAGTGCCCTCGACCCCGAGATGGTTGGGGAGGTGCTCAGCGTCATCCACGAGCTCGCGAAGGAGGGGCTGACCATGGTGATCGTGACCCACGAGATGCGCTTCGCGCGCGATGTGGCCGACACAATCGTCTTCATGGAAGGCGGCTGTATCCGCGAGGTCGCGCCGCCACAGGCTTTCTTCACCGATCCGCAATCGGAACGCGCCAAACGCTTCCTGACCCGACACTAACGGGCAATCCAGCAACTCGACCTGCCGTTCGTGTAAATTAAGACTTTCGTCCGATTTCGAATACTCGATGGAACAAGTGGTGCGACCATTCTGGGTTAAATCTTGTCGGTCCGCTTCTTAGATGTTGGGTTAAAGGGACGGATGTTTGCTTGGAAAATGCGAGGGGTCCACTTCACGCACAGATCAGTCAACGTGCCGGACAAAGATGCCTCTCGCAAGGAAAGAAGCCGTCTCCGGCTCGGCCCAATGGTCGTCCGGTCTCATTGCGCGCCCGTGGCGACGAGCCAGTCGACGAATGCCGTAAGGGTCGACGTCTTGTCCGCGTCGTTCGGGACGAGGGCCACGTAGCCGGGGCGCGGGACAACGATCTCCGGGAACGGGGCGACGAGCCGTCCGGAGGCCAGATCGCCGGACAGCACCGGCAGCGGCCCGACGCCGTAGCCGAGCCCGTCCGCTGTCGCCTGCAGGGCAACGAAGTAGTGATCGAACGTCCGGCGTCGGCCCGTATCAAGGGGGAGACCAGCGAGGCCCAGCCAGTCGCTCCAATCGCCCGGGCGCGTCTCGCTCGTCAGCAGCGTACCCCCTTCGAAGTCATTCGGGGTGTGTAGGGGACGGGCCGCGAGGAGGGACGGGCTTGCAACCAGCGTGTTGGCCTCCCGCAGGAAAGGGACAGCGCGGTAGGCGCCCCAGGGATGGTGCGCCCCCGACCCGATACGCGGTTCGCGCCGGACTGCGAGGTCGAAGCCGCCGCGCAGGGCATTGTGCAAGGTCGTGGTCGTCGTGACGACGATTTCAGCCTCCGGCCGCGCCGCGTGGAAACTGTCCAAACGTGGGATCAACCAGCGCATCGCGAAGGTCGTGGGCGTGCTTACCCGCAGGATCCGTGACGCGAGGGGCCGGCCGCAGATCTCCGCCGCCGCGTCGAGCCTGTCGAAGGTGAGGCTGGCCGCTTCCGCGAAGGCTCGAGCCGCGGGTGTCGGGACGACGTTGCGCCCAACCCGCACGAATAGGCGCTGGCCGAACCACGCCTCCAGCACAGTGATCTGACGGCTGACGGCCCCGTGGGTCAGCCCGAGTTCGGCCGCCGCAGCGGCATGGCTGCCGGCTCGGGCAGCGACCTCGAAGACGCGCAGCGCGTGGAGAGGTGGAAGGCGGCGCATTAAACCTCCGAGGTCGATCCGTGAGCTTAGCGCACGGGTAGCGTGAGTCGAACGGCCCTCATCGACGAAGGCTCACGGGTGTAGCCGTCAGGAGGTTGGCTGCTGTCGGCCTTGGAAGGGTGATCGATGCCGACGACCATTGCGGAAACGGACGGGCGGGCCGCGACCCCGACCGATGGAGCGGACAACATCCGCCCACCCATCCGGACGCGCACCCTCGCGACGATCGGCGTCAACCACGCCCTGCACGACGGCTACACCGACCTGATCTACGTGCTGCTCCCGGTCTGGCAGGCGGAGTTCGGCCTCGGCTACGTCGCGCTCGCGCTGGTGCGCTCCCTCTACGTCGGCGCGCTGGCCGGTCTTCAGATGCCCGCCACGGCCCTCGCCCGGAGATTCAGTGCACGCAGGGTTCTGGTTCTCGGCACGTTGCTGGGGGCCGGCGGCTATGCGCTGGCCGGCGTCTCGGGCGGTCTCGCCGGCCTCTGTGGTGCCCTTGTGCTCTCCGGCGCGGGCAGCAGCACCCAACATCCTCTCGCCTCGGCGGTGATCGCCCGGACCTATGGGGCCGGGGCAAGGGGACCACTCGGCACCTACAATTTCGCCGGCGATCTCGGGAAGGCGGCGCTGCCCGCCTTCGCCGGGCTCCTCCTCACCCACGCCGACTGGCGCTTCGTGCTCTGGCTCGCCGCCGGCCTCGGGGTCGTCGTCGCCTTCGGGGTCGCCACCCTGCTGCCCCGCGAGCCCGTCCCGCGCGAGGATGCGCTGGCGTGCTCGCAAGCGGCCGTGCCCGGCGGCAGCTCTGCGAGCCGGACCGGGTTCGGACTCCTCGTCGCGGTCGGCATGCTCGACAACGCCGCGCGACCGGGCTTTCTCGTCTACCTCCCGTTCCTGCTGCAGGAGAAGGGAGCGGTCCTCACCACGGTGGGTGTCGCGTTCGGCCTCGTCGCCGTGGGCGGTGCACTGGGCAAGGCGATCTTCGGCCGGCTCGGGGAACGTTACGGGGTGACGCGGTGCGTGATCCTCACCGAGGCGGGTACAGCCGTCGCGATCCTGCTCGTCCTCGCACTCCCCCTCACCCCCGCCCTCACGGTGCTGCCCGTCCTCGGTCTGATGCTGAACGGAACCTCGTCAGTGCTCTACGGAACCGTGCCGGACCTCGCGCCGCCGGGGGGCGTCGCGCGCGCTTTCGCGGTCTTCTACACCTGGACGCTCGGCGGCAGCGCCCTCGCGACGCCTCTGCTTTACGGCCCGCTGGGCGATGCGGTCGGACCGACCTGGGCGGCCGTGGCCGCGGCTGTAACGGCTTTGGCTGTCGTTCCGATCATGCTCCGCCTGTCACCGAACCTCGCAAGGGGGCGATGACGCTCGGCCGAGGAGACGGCGCGGGCCTTCGATCGCACCATCCCGGCTCAACGGCTCGCGTCCTTCGACACCTCCATCACGAGGCGGGTCGCGAGGTAGAGCCGCGGCGTGATGCTGGCGAGGACGGCGAACTCGTCGGCGCTGTGATAGTGGCCGCCGACGATACCGAGCGACTCGATGATGGCGGGTTTCGCCGGGCTGTCGGGCTGCAAGGCGTAGCCCGCATCGGTGCCACCACCGATCTCGGCGAGGGATAGATCGGCGCCCAACTCCGCGTAGATGCTCCGCGCGCGTTCGCCGAGCGCCTGCGTCGCAGGATTCCGCGGCAGCGGCGGGCGACCCTTGGCGAGATCGAAGGTCACCTGAGTGTCGGGAACGCGGTGGGCACCGATGATCCTGCGCGCCGCCGTGAGCACTCTGTCGTACTCGCTTGGCGCGAAGTAGCGCATGTCGCCTTCCGCTTTCGCCTCCTCCGGGATGATGTTCGGCTTGGTACCGCCATGAAACACAGTCCAGTGCAGGCTGGTCCCCTTCGCCGGGTCGCCGAGATCTTGAAGCTGGAGGATCTGGTGGGCGAGTTCGACGACCGCGTTGCGGCCAGCTTCTGGCGCCCCGCCGGCATGGGCGGCCCGGCCTTTCACGATGAGGCTCGCGTAATTGATGCCCTTGGTCGCCACGGTGACGGCGTCGATGCCGGCCTCGGCAAATGACGGTTCGAAGGACAGAACCACGTCCTGGTCGCGGGCAATTTTTGCGATTTCGTCGCGCGATCCGCGTGAGCCGCGTTCCTCGTCGGGGTTGAGCACTACCGTGAGAGTGCCGTACCCATCGAAACGCATTGCTTCCAGGCCCGCAAGGACATGCAGGATCATTGCGATACCGCCCTTGGCATCAGCGACGCCGGGGCCATACGCGCGGCCTTCGCGCTCCGTATAGGGGCGCTTGGCGGCGTCGCCGGTACTGAACACGGTGTCGTAGTGCACCAGCAGCATGATCTTGCGCGTGCCGCTACCAGATTTCGTGCCGATCAGGGTGTTGCCGCCGAACACGGGGGCGGCTCGGAGGTTAACCGAGAGGCCCAACGCTTCGAGATGCGCCTTCAGGACCCCCTCAACCTTGGAGAGGCCGGGCACGTCGCCGGTTCCGGTATCAACGTCGACCAACCCCTTCAAGGTCTCGCGATACGGACCGTCCTGGGCTTTGGCCACGGCAAGAACGGCCTCGTCGGGCGCGGACAGCGCCGGGAAGGGCGCCAGGGTCACGAACAGCGCCATGGCGAGTGAGCAAACAGGAGCGCGCATGAAGGTCCTGATCATTGGCGGGTCGACGCAGCGATTCGGGGTTCGCTGAACGCACCTGTTCCGCGTTTCCGAGGCTTTGCCCACCCAGGCTCTCAAAATTCGTAGGTCGCAATTCGGCGCTTGGATCGCGCAGCTCTCGCGTGCTGCGGCCCATCCCGGTTTTGCAGCCGACGGTGCTGCGAACGCGCTCCGGGATGAACAGCAAAACACTCCTGCGAGCGAGCGCCTGTCAAAACGGTTGGTATGGGGCTCAGCCCGGATCGAAAGCAGGCCGATCGGAGCGTCGGAGGCGCCCCCTGCGGGATCACTCCGCTGGATCCCGCCGCGCGCCCTGCGCCACGATCCGCATCAGGGCGTCCGGCAGCGGTCGCTGCAGCTCCAGGGCGATCTCCGTCGGGGCTACGAGCCACGTGCTCCAGTCCTCGGGCGTCGTCAGCAGAACCGGCATGGCCTTCGGGTGGACGGGTCCGACCACGCCGTTCGGCTCACATGTAAGGAACGAGAACAGGTGGTGCTCCTCCTCGGCCCGGTCGGGGTTCTCAGCCTTCGTGCCACGTATGCCGGTCCGGGAGCGCAAGATGCCGGAGAACAGCGGACGCTCCTCGTCGAGGGCGAACCACGTCGGCGTCTCCTTCAGCTTGGTGTCGGCGTACTCGCTGAAGGACGAGACCGGCACGAGGCAGCGGAACTTGGGCTTGAGCCAGGGTCGCCAGTGCGGGCTCTTCACATTGCGCACGTTGGTGACGGGATGCTCGCCGAACGGCTTCGGCCCCGGAATGCCTCAGCGGCACATCTCCATCACGCGTTCGCCGTCCTCGCTGATGCGGACGATCGGCGCCCACTGGTCGGGGAAAATCCCCGGCATCGCCGGCAGGTTGCCCGTGCGATTGGCCGCGGCGCCGAACGATTCCCGGATCTCGGCCTGTGGCGTCACCAGGCTGTAGAGGTTGCACACGGCCTACCCGCCCTTCGCGATGACGAACAACCCCAGGCCGACGATCAAGAAGGCACCGGAAATCCGCGAGAAGGCGACAGCGCCGACGCCGTCATCGACGGCCCGAAGGTGAGCGACTTGCGCGAACATCGCGGCCCAGTACGCAGCCCACAGGCTCAGGACGGAGACGATCCACGTCGGCATGGTGCGCTCGATGCTTCAGACTGCGGGTCGGCGCTCGTGACGCCACGCGGCGACCGCATGGCAGCGCGCATCGTAGGCGTGTCGGACCGGCGTTCCATCCTCGCCGCGGCCTTCAC
This sequence comes from Methylobacterium adhaesivum, assembly GCF_022179065.1. GTDB lineage: Bacteria > Pseudomonadota > Alphaproteobacteria > Rhizobiales > Beijerinckiaceae > Methylobacterium > Methylobacterium adhaesivum. The sequence goes on along the minus strand of NZ_BPQD01000004.1, from coordinate 7,914 downwards.
TGCTGTAGCCGAAGCGAAGAACGCCGTCGGGACCGTAGAGGCGCGTCACCTCCGAGCGCCACTTTCGATCGGCCTGGGCAAGAACCGCCTCCGTGTCAGCCAGTCGGTTCGGATGCATCGGCTGCCTCAGATATCAGTGTGCAGAGTTCAACGCGATCCCGCGCCATCCGCTCCCATCAAGCGCAGAACTAACCGTATCCAGACCTGGAGATAGCAAGCCAGGTCACTGATCACCGCCATCGAGCTCTAAATCAGGGTTGAGCCGCAAATCGGGCGTGGCGGCTTCTTGGAGCTTCCCGAGCACCTTCGCTGTATCGCGGTCGCGTTGCCGCAGGTGGCGCTTGGCGGCAACGAACCATCGGTGGTCGCGTTGGAGCCGCATCCAGCGGAAGCCTCGGCCACATCTCGCCCCGTTCTTCTCGTCGCCACCACGTTCTCCCTCACCACGCCCGCCACGAAGCGACGCAAGTCGGTCAACGCCCACTGTGCCCGTCAGTGCACAGCGGACTGAACAGCTCGACGCGGCCTTCTACGCGCGCCAAGTGGCGGATGCGCGTCGGCGTAAGCACGGCCACCCCCTTTCGTTACCCAGGAGTCGTCGTCTGTGCTGAAGCCGTTTCCCCGCATAGGCGGCCCTGTCGAACGCAAAAACGGATATCTCCCCCTGGAGGCCTACGCGGCCTTGGGCGAAGGCCGCTCCGTGGCACTTTCCGGCGCGGACGGGTCTATCGATTGGTGGTGCTGCCCAAACCTCGACTCCCCACCGCTGTTCGACCGCCTGCTTGCTCCGGAAGGGGGCGGCTACTTCGCTGTGACGCCCGACGCGCCCTTCACGGCCGAGATCGCGTACAGAGACGGTAGCAACGTGCACGAGACCGTCTTCACGACGCCGACGGGAAAGGCGCGGCTGACCGAAAGCCTGAATAGTGGTCCCGCCGGCCGTTTGCCTTGGGCGGAACTCGCCCGTCGCATTGAGGGTCTGGAAGGGCACGTCCGTTTCCGGATCGAACTGGTCTTCGGGACCCGCGGGGATACCGCCGGTCCGTTCCTGTCGACGAACGCCAGCGGACGAGCATTTCACGTCATGGGTCTGATGGGATTGTTTCGCCATGGGGACGGCGTTCAGGTCGACGCCGAGGACGATCACGCGATCACAGCGCATGTCGAGGTCGTTGCCGGCCAGAGCGAACTCGTCGCCATCGTCGCTGGCGAGCACGAGCCGTTGGTCGTTGCGCCGGTCGCGGACATCGATCGCCGCATTGAGGTGTCCTGCGACGCCTGGCGCAACTGGACCGAACGTCTGGGCTACCGGGGGCGCTACCGCGACAAGGTCGAGCGCAGCGCGCTGGCGTTGAAGCTGCTGCTGTACTCTCCCACTGGCGCGATCGCTGCTGCGGCCACGACCTCGCTGCCGGAAGGCATCGGTGGCAAGAAGAACTACGACTATCGCTACGCTTGGGTCCGTGACGCTGGCTACGTCATCAAGGCGTTCCTCCGGCTCGGAGCCCACGCCGAGGCCAGTGCCGCGTTGACGTGGCTGTTCCGTCGCCTTGAAGAGCACGGCGCCCAGGTTCTCTACACCCTGGACGGAGAGGTCGTGTCCGATGAGGAGGAAATCGACCTCCCCGGCTACCGCGATTCCCGTCCGGTCCGAACCGGCAACGCCGCCTCCGGGCAGCATCAGCACGGGATCTACGGCGACATCTTCGAGACGGCGGCACGCTTCGTGTCCGGCGGCGGCATGCTCGATCTGCGAAGCGGCGCGCTGCTGGCGCGCCTCGCCGACGAGTGTGCCGAGACGTGGAAGCTGAAGGATGCGGGGATCTGGGAGCTGCCGGAGCCGCAGCACTACACAGGTTCTAAAATTAGCTGTTGGCAGGCGTTGGCCCGTGCGGTCGAGTTGGCCGAGGATGGCCATCTGCCGAGCTCTTGCAAGGACCGCTGGGCGCGGTCCCGGGACCGTGTCGCCGACTGGATCAACGAGCACTGTTGGTCAGAGGCAAAGCAGGCCTACGTGATGCACCCCGGAAGCGACAGGCTCGATGCGTCGCTGGCGCTGGCAGTTCGCTTCCGCTTCGGCAGTCTTGATCGCCTCACCGCGACCTGCAAGGCCATCGACCGCGATCTCGGGCGCGGACCGTACCATTATCGCTATTCGGGGGTGGATGCCGAAGAGGGGTGCTTCCTTGCGTGCACCTTCTGGCTGGTCGAGGCGATGGCCTTGCTGGGCCAGGGGGACGAGGCTGCGCAGAAGTTCGAGGCTTTGGTCGAGGTCCTCGATCGCAACTCCGGCATCCATTCCGAAATGGCCGACCCCAGCACCGGTGCCTACCTCGGCAACCTTCCGCAGGGCTTAACCCATCTCGCATTGATTCAGGCGGCCGCAACCTTGTCGGGATTGGAACTCTAAGGCCGGACCAATGCCCCGACGAAGAAGGGGAAGCCGATCCTGGGCAGAGGGATCGCTTAAAGCGAGCCTGGGAGAAGCGGCTGACGGAATATGGGCGAGCGAGCAATGCATGTTTCGCCAGCGAGCTCTCCCCGCTTCATGGCGCTGGCTCATCCGCCGTCAGAATGATGCGGCCCGCCTCTTCGACGACGTTGAACGACCACTCGGTGAGCAGCCACCCCCGTTCTTCCAAATGCGCAAGGGCGAACTCGGCGGCGTCCTCAAGGTCGTCAAACCGCTCAGGTAAGCGAAAGGTCGGTCTATCGTGATCGCCCCCTGCCCCTCCCGTCCGCGCTGGCATGATGTCGACGAAATATGCCATCCTGCCCCGCTCCCTCGCGCTGCATGCGGTGCGTCGGCGTTGCGGCTCTCGCTCCGATCGGAGCGACCAACCCTGCTCACGCCTGCACCACAGTCGGCCTCGGCATGCTGATCAGGCTGCCCTGTGGGATCGACAGGTCTGGGGCGGTACGGCGGATCGTGTCGGCGACATACGAGGGCGCGAGGTGTGCATAGTGTCTCTCGGCCATCCTCGTCCCCGAATGGGCATGGGTGGTCCTCTCCGGCGTCCTCTGCTGGCACCTTCGCGAACCTGAACGGACGCTGCCAATAAGCTTCAGCATTGATGCAGCCGCCCCCTGGCAATCTCCTTCTCACAGCCGAGAGACCATAGGCTGGGTCACCGAGACCGGGCACCACACACGATGCCGGCCTCCTCGAAATGTCAGGGGATGGGCGATGAAGAAGTTTGCAGCTCTTACGACCGCGGCGATTGTGGCGGTCGGTGCTCTCGGGACGCCGAAGGCTGAAGCTCGGGGTGGCGGCGCGGTCGCCGCTGGTGTCATCGGCGGTCTTGCGGCCGGTGCCCTTCTCGGGGCCGCCATCTCGGACGCCCATGCGGCTCCCGCCTATGGCTACGGCTACAGCCGCCCTGCCCCCGTCTACGGGTACGAGGACGAGGCGCCCCCGGTGGTCCGCTATCGCCCCGCTCCGGTGGTTCGTGAGTACGTGGAAGAGGTGCCGGTCTATCGGCGTCCCCGCCCCGTGCGTGTCTACGAGGACGATGATTCCGGGTATCGCCGCGTAGGGTACGGCTTCCGGCGGGACTGCGACCGTCCGCGTGGGTACGGCGGCTGGTAGCTCAGAACGCCTTAACCCCCCCCCCACTCCTCCCCACAGGGGACCCGTAAGCGGTTCCCCTCCTCGGCCCGCCGTTGCGTTCAGGTACGAGACCACTCGCGCGGGCCTATTCACCGAACCGTCACATGCGCCTCAGTGCCGCCTAGCTGGCCGTCCACACCCGGCGCATGTCGAACCTTGCCCGGTCCCTCGCATGGCTACTCCTGGCCGCCCTGATCTTCGCGACCATGGCCCCCATCGGGTTGCGTCCGGTGAGCGGGCTTCCGGTCGGCCTGGAACGGTTCGGCGCGTTCGCCGCCCTCGGGTTCCTGTTCGCCTACGGCTACCCGCGGCGGCGCTGGGAAGTGCTCGCCCTGGTGACCCTCGCGGGGGCCGGTCTGGAGGCGCTTCAGTTGCTTGAGGCGACACGGCACGGCCGAACTGGAGACTTCTTCGTGAAGGCCGCTGGCGGGGGCTTCGGCGTGGCTCTGGCGGTGACCCTGACTCGCATGACGGTACGGGCGGGGGTGCCCCTGGGCAGACCGTAAGGGGGCCAGCTTGACCCCGGATGCCCCCATGCTGACATGCGATCTCTGGAAGAGGGAACGGACATGGCCGGGCTGAAGGACAAACGAGGCTTCATCGACAAGGACCGCCTGGACCTCTCGGAGCGCAAGGCCGTGGAGTACTGGACGAAGCGGTGGGGCGTGACCCAGGACCAGCTCACTGCCGCGCACCGGAAGGTGGGCCGGATGACCAAGGACATTGCGGCCGAGCTGGGGAAGAAGCGGTAGGGGCCGGGATGGCGATGAGTGGTCTCGGGTGCCCCCAGGCCCCCTCACCTACCACACATGGGACCCGTAAGCGGCTCCCGTCCTCAACCGGCCTGTGCCTCCAGCTTCGAGACGACCCGCGAGCCCTGCATGGGGGACCACTCGCCGCCCCGCGCGGTCGGGATGCCGCGTTCATTCAGTGCAAGTGCGATGCCCCCCGAGGTCTCGATACCGGCCCCACGAAGCTCTGCGAGGATGGGCCCGAGGTCACCGGCCTGCTCGTTCGCCTTGGCCATTCTGCTGGCCCTCCACCCTAACCCATTGGTTGGCCCCTCAGCTTAGCGAAGGGCGTTGACGAAGCCGCGCAGCTATGACTAATTCGTATAGCAATGGCTATAAATGAGGTTGTCAGGATGCGAGCTCCCCCGCACCGGAACGTGGGTATAGCTTCCGTTGGGTTGTTTGCGCTCGCTTCGTTGGCAGCGGGGCAGGTCCCTCTGTCGTCGCGCGCTAAGGCTCAGACACTACCGACCGCCGCTGAAAACCTCACTCCTGGCGATATCGACAGTGAGCACCTGTTTGGCTTCACGGAAGGTAGTGACCTTGGTGTGCCCGGTGAAGCGGAGCTGGAATGGGAGACCTCCGGGCGACTGGGCAAACGTCTGCGGCGGTTCGTAGCCATTGACAGCGGGCTGGCGCTGAAGGTGCCACTGACGAGTGACTTCCGGCTGGCTCCCGGCATCACCTTGAACGCTTACGATGTTAGTACTCCTGGCACTCCTACGCGGTTGAGCGGTGGCATCGCGGGAGCCTTCTTGGAAACTCGCCTCCGCTTCATCGACCGTCGAACCGGTCCGTTTGGACTCACCCTCAACATCGTGCCGGGCTACAGCGATGTGGATAGTGGCTCAGGGGTGGGGGCACGCAGCTTCGGTACAGAGGTGGGGTTGCTCGCAGATTACGAGCTGATCCCAGGGAAGCTCGTTGCAGCCCTCAACGCCAGCTTTGCCTTCGCGTCAACGCGGCTCAACAGCGGCGATGAGCGGGTGCTTGGGTCGGGCACGGAGCTGGCCGCAGCCATCGCCTATCAACTTCGAGCTGGCTTGTTTGTTGGTGGCGAAGTTCGTTACGCGCGCACCTACGAAGGTCTGACGCTCGATCAGTTCGTTGGACAGGCGGTCTACCTGGGGCCGACCATCTACATGAGCCTTTCTCCTCATGCCTGGGCGTCGTTCACATGGAGCGTTCAGTTAGCTGGGAAGGCCGTGGGCGAGCCAGGGTCGCTCGACCTCACGAGTTTCGACCGACATCAGATGCGTCTTAGGGTGGGCTACAACTTCTGACATCCAGGTTTGTCACCCCGCTGGCACGCAGCCCTTAGGCCGCCCGAAGGACCGCCGAGTCAGGCTTGGCTGCGTGGTGGCCCTCACGCTGCCTTCGGACCTTCGCTCAACGCCCGATGCACGGATCCTTTCCCAATCCCAAGCTTGGTCGCGATAGCCCCCATGCTCAGGCCCTCCGCGGCCAGCGCCTTGATCTCTTCCGCCTTAGCCCGCGCGGTGGGCTTCCGGCCCTTGTAGGCGCCTTCCGCCTTCGCCTTGGCGATGCCGTCTCGCTGGCGCTCCAGCATCATCTCTCGTTCGAACTGCGCCACGCCTCCAAGCACATTGAGCATGAGCTTGCCCGTGGGCGTCGAGGTGTCTACGCCCAGGTTCTCGATGCGCAGAGCCACCCCCTTGGCCTCCAGGGCGGCAATGATGCTGCCCAGGTGGGTCACCGAACGTGCCAGGCGGTCCAGTTTCGTGACAACAATGGTGTCCCCCTCACGGGCGAACTCCACGGCCATCTCCAGGGCCCTGCGGGGGCCGACCGATGACGCCTGCTCCCTGAACAGCTTCTCGCATCCCAAGGCCGTCAGGTCGCGAGTTTGAGCCTCCAGGCCGGCTTCCTGTTCTAAGGTGGAGGTGCGGGCGTATCCGATGAGCATGGGGGCGTTCCGGTTCGGGTCGTTCCATTAAGTTTTTTGACGTTGAACTATGCCCCGTTCCGAAATGAAATATGACTTTTGTGGAACGACTACGATAGGGCGTTGGAACGTTCCGCACGGGCAAGCTCTATTGGAACGGTGGGACCAGTGCGCTGGAGGTATGGATGTGTGGAACGTCCGTGAAGTGCGGTGAAGAAGCCCCGACCCTTCGCTCAGAAGCCGAGGCGATCTCGGATGAGCACATTCGTGAGCGCGCCTATGACATTTGGGAGCGGCATCATCGCCCAGAAGGCTTTGAGATGCAGTTTTGGCTCATGGCGAAGCGCGAGTTGATAGCGGAGCGGGAAACGAAAATTGTCTGTGCGGCGCTCTCGGACAGAGGGGTGGGAGAGTGAGTGTGATCGTCCCCCATTGAAGTGGTCCGCCCTTTGGTATGGCTTTTGAGCCTGGAGGACGGACAAGATGGCAAAGCAGCCGAAACCCGAGGAGATTGTCGCCAAGCTACCGCAGGCGGATGTGTTGATTTGACAGGGCCAGAGCGTGGCCGATGCAATCCGCGCGCTCGGCGTGAGCTGGGTGACGTGACCTGACCGGCTGGCTTTGGACCGGGCTGATTGAGAGGATCAGCCAGGACTGAAGGAGCTGGATATGAAGCGAGGTCAGAAGGCGGGTGCGGAGCAGGTGGTTCTGAAGCTGCGCCAGATCGAGGTTCAAACGGCCCAGGGCAAGACTTTGGCCCTGGCCTGCAAGGAGGCCGAGATCTCCGAGCAGAGTTACTATCGCTGGCGCAAGGAGTACGGCGGCCTGCAGATTGATCAGGCCCGTCGGATGAAGGATCTGGAGCGGGAGAACGCGCGATTGCGCCGGCTCGTGGCTGACTTGTCCCTGGAGAAGCAAGTGCTGGCGGATGTCGCCTCGGGAAACTTGTAGCCCCGGAGCGACGCCGGCAGGCAGTCGACGCGATCCAGGAGAAGTACGGCCTCTCGGAGCGCCACGCCTGCCGGATCGTCGGCCAGCACCGGGGCACGCAACGCTACGTGCCGACGGTGCCGGCTGACGAGGATGCGCTGACCCGCGCCATCATCGCCCTGGCGTCCGAGTACGGACGCTACGGCTACCGCCGTGTCACCGCGCTGCTACAGGCGGCGGGCTGGCAGGTGGGCAAGGACCGGGTTCAGCGGATCTGGCGTCGTGAGGGGCTCAAGGTACCACAAAAGCATCGGCCACGAAGCCGGTTGTGGTTGAACGACGGCTCCTGCGTGCGGCTGCGGGCTCTCCATCGCAATCACGTCTGGAGCTTCGATTTTGTCCAGGGTCAGACCCATGACGGGCGAAGCCTGCGCATCCTGACGCTGATCGACGAGCACAGTCGCGCCTGCCTGGCGCTCAAGGTCGCGCGGCGCATCAATAGTCTGGGTGTGATCGAGGCGCTGGCCGATGCGATGTGTCTGCATGGCATCCCAGACAATATCCGCTGCGACAATGGTCCAGAGATGATCTCGAAGGCTTTGCGGAAATGGGTCGCCAAAACCGGCCCACAGATCCAGTACATTGCACCAGGGTCGCCGTGGGAGATGGCGTAATCG